>CAJTTI010000001.1:0-159137 GCA_910579225.1 uncultured Lachnospiraceae bacterium
AGATGATGAGGATGATGACGAAACCGATAGTCAGTAAGGATTTTAATCTGGAGGATATTCGGAAGATCCGGGAATATAATTCTCTGCGTCATGTCCAGATGACTCCAAAAGAGATCATTGAGGACACCAGACAGGGAGCGGACATGGTTCTGGAGAAGCTTCAGAAAAGTGAAAAGATGAGTGTTTAATGGAAGGCAGAAAAGGTGGTCAGGGATGATCACCTTTTTCGCCAATCTAATAAATGAATTTATATATTCCTGATACTGCGATATATAGTTGTTAAATTCTAGATCATGAAGATTGGCAAACGAAAAAACAACCCAAATTTCTTCAAATAAAACAATATGGAGGTAATGATGAGGAAACCTAGGATTTTTGTTAGCTCTACTATTTATGATTTTAAAGATTTAAGATCCGCATTAAAATATTGGTTATCTGGTATAGGATTTGAGGTAAGGATGTCAGAGCGAAATGATTTTGGAAAAGATTCTTCTCAAAATTCATACCAGGCATGTTTAGATTCAATAAGGGAATGTGATTATTATATTCTTTTTATTGGCTCAAGAGCAGGAGGGATGTATTCAACTAACCCGAAGATAACTATTACACAAATGGAATATCGATATGCATGTAAACTTGCAGAACAAGGAATTATAAAAAGGATAATTATTTTTGTAAGACAAAGTATATGGGATATAAAAGCTGATAGGAACGCATTAAAAAAATATATTGAAAAAGAAATTTTGTTAGATGAGGAGTTACAAGATAAAAGAGAAGGGATTGAAACGATTACAAAGCAATCAAGTACTATAATAAAAAATTCAGAATTGATTTTTAATTTTATAGAGGAGGTATCGAAGATAGATGAGATGCGCCAAGCTATAAAGAAGGGGCAGGATTACCCAAAAAGAAATTGGATTAATATTTTTAATAATTTTGAAGATATTGTTGATGTTCTGAAAGTTGAATTAAATGCTCCATGGGATATAGATGTGAAAAAATGGAATAATATCTTAATACAAGAGATATCAGAAAATTTGGCAAGAATAAGCACTTCGTTTTCAGATGGAAAAATATTCCCAGCTTATAGACTGGCAACGTTGGCAAGAAATAAGTTACCAGAACAGATGGGAAAAGAATATCATTTAAAATATAATGAACTAGCATTACTAAGGGAGTTTGCGGTATGTGGGATTTTACAAGGGAGTTTATTATCAATAGATATGATAACAGCAGCGATTAATTCTGGTGTTTATTTGGAATATGATAGTGAAAAGGGACAATATGTTTCTGGCAATATCCAAAGAGCATTGGTAGAAATGTTGAGATATATTAAAGCACAGAAACGGCAAAAAGAAAATTTTGGAATAAATGAAATTAATCAGATTATTAATCGTTTTGGACAGATACCACAAAATGAAAATGTATCTTTAAAATTAAATTCTGATGATATATTGTTGTTTGAGATATATGCAGCACATGATTATCAATTTAATATATATAACTCAAACTTCCCACATTAAAAATGGGATTTGCTCCTTGAAAAATCAATACTTTAGCTTGTAAAATAGCAATCAGGCAGCCGCTGGACCGTACTCCAATGCTTGCTGCATGTATTTTGGCAGTCTCTGAACAAAGCTGGCGGTGAATTCCTCAAGCTGCTGTTCTGTGATGTGGAAATATTCCATAACGACATCCATTAGTGCATCTATGATAATCCTCATGGATTGACTGAAAGTGATGTCATCCAGTTCATCCATGAGACGGAAAAACAGTTCACAAATCGTTTTCTCATCGGTATTGCTTCGCTGCGTAACTGCAAGCATCATATATCGTGCAAAAATAATGGATACATGAGCAGTCAAGGCATCATAGGACAGACTCCGGCACTCCTTTACCAGATGCAGACAGGATTTACAGGTCTTGAAAAACACCTCTATATCCCAGCGTTTCCCATAAATACGGATGATTTCTTCCGCTGAGATAGCTGTGTCCGTGCTGATGATGGCAAGCCAGTCTTTTTTCTTGCTTTTATTCCGGACACAGACGATTTTTGCCGGAATTGCCTCATCACCAATGGTTACATCGACAGAAAGCAGGTACTTGGAGCGGCCTCTGCGTTTTTTGCACTGTTTATAAATTTCTTTGATATTGAATTTGCCGCCCTGATAGTCATATTTGATCTTACTGCTTTTCTTAACCATTGCGATTGTGTCTAATCCGCAGTCTGTCCTTAATGCAGTAATGATCTTCGGGGATGAAAACCAACTGTCGAACAGCACATATTTTGCAGAAACTCCGGATAATTGTGCCGCTTTGATCAGGTCAATCAAGACTTCCGTTGCTTTTCGTCTGGATTCTTTCCGCCTTTTTCCGGCAAGAGAACGTCCATCGAAGTCTGCAGCTTTGCAGAGCAGATTTTTATCATCGGCTGCCGACAGAAGGCAGTGGTTGATCGGAACAAAGGAGTTCCCATCGGACCATCCAAGTGTCAGCATACGGTAACCACTCCTGTACTTCATAGAGCAGTGGTCAAAGACTCTCGCCAGAAGTTCCGTTTTCTTTGAACGGGAACGGTCAAACAGGCTGTCATCAATAATGAAGACATCTTTGCGGATCTCATCCGTAAGCGGCTTCATGAAATCGTTAATGATCCGGCTTGAAAGCAGGGTTGTGAACCGAGACCAGTTAATCTTCGCATTATTGAGAAAGCGATAAACGGTGTTCTTGCAGAACGAACCATCAAATATGCCCGTTTTCCGCTGCATATACATGCTTCGATCCGAGAAAATGAGGCAGAACAGGTATCGGAACACTTCGATTACCGGAATCCCTTTTGCTTTTCCGGCATTACATTTGAAAAGAAGTTTCCCAATTTGGAATTGGTTCATAAAATTCGTGACAGAGTTAGAAATCTGATTCCCGTTTTCGGCATTTTGTGGTATACTTGACATGGCATAAATCTCCTTGCTGTGTGATTGTTATTCGCAATTCAATTATACCATCAAGTACAGGTTTGTGCCTTTTTTATGGACTAAAGTATTGATTTTTCAAGGTTCAGCACACCAACCGGTGTGGGAAGTTTGAGTTATTATATTCAATTATGTTTCCGGAGCAGGACCAACAGGTATGATTCCACGTCCGGCTCTCAGAATATTTTTGGCCGGGGAAAATGAATTTTATCTTGCGGAGGATGTAATGACAGACGTTGAACAGCATATATTGGGTAAAGACATGACGATTGAAAATATCTGTAATTATTTGAAAGACAATAACTGAATCATGGGAGAAATAATACTCCTTTTTAAGTAACCTGTATTTTACATGGGAGACTTAAAAAGGAGTATTATTTATTTCAATGGATATTCAAAAATCAGAGATTTTACTCTTCCCATATACCCATATCGGATAAGACGGAGAATGAGATTTCTGATGCTTGGCTGCCTGTGGCATTTTCTGCGGACTGGATATTGGTGGCAAAAAAGTATGTGCCGTCAGTGGTTTCTATGTAGCCGATAAACCAACCATTTATGTCATTGTCATTTATCCGCCCGGTTCCGGTCTTCCCGTAAAAACTTTCATTTTCAGATGAAAAAAGGCAGATGGAATTCTTTACTGCATTTACATTTTCCTGGGTAAAGCCAAAGTCATTGCTGTATAAGTCTGTCAAAAGCTCAACCTGCTCCACCGGGGAAATTTTTAGTGCGGACTGCATCCAATAAGAGGAAAGGTCCGAATTTATAGTTTCATTTCCATATCCTATTTCCTTAATGTAACTGCCAAGGGCAGATGTGCCAAGTTGTCCGTCTATTTCCTGAAAGTACCAGTTGACGGAGGACTGCATTGCAGAATACAAGTCCTGATCAGCGTTCCATGATTCAAATGGGTAATCTGCTCCATTCCATACCATGAAGGAATCCTCCGGTGTGATAATGCCCGCTTCCAATCCAAACAGTGCGTCATATATTTTGTATGTAGAATCTGGCGCTGTTTGTAAAGTGGCATGCTCCATGTCATAAATGCTCCATGCATCGTTTTTCAAGTCATACAGGACAAAACTTCCCTTATATTCAGTAAAATATGCAGATAAGTCGATTAAGTCAATTTTTTCGGGGGATACGTTCCAGTTATAATAACTTTGTTCCACCGCATAGGTGGAGAGCATCGGGGTAAGCCCCCAAAGTATAACTGCAATGATGGCAAAAACTCCGGCTCCCTTTATTCTCCTACAGACAGAAGGTTTTTGATAAGAGGAAATATTGATGATTCTTTTCTGCATCTGTTTCATGGTTCCGCTGATTCCGGCGGCAAAGGGGAAGGGCGTCAGTGAAACTTTTTCTGCAAAATTTATTAGGGTATTGCCATAATCTTCATAGTCGTTTTCGTTAAGGATCTTCAGGACAGAAGTATCACAGGCAACTTCCCTGTCATTGCGCATTTCTTTCAGTGCATACCATACCAAAGGGTTAAACCAGTACAACATACCAAAAAAGTTCATAAGATAGCCTGCAATGGCATCCTTGTGTTTGTAATGCTGTAATTCATGCAACAGCATGTATCGCATATCCGCAGCGTTGAAACACTTTCCGGGTATCTTTTTATGTTCTTCGGAATTCATATGGAAGTCCGAGATCAGGTGGATTGGCAGATAAATACAAGGTCTGAATAATCCTACAATGATAGGGGATTTCAAAAAAGCGGTGCTGTAAACAGGTATGTCCCGTTTTATCTTCAGCTCGCTCAGACAGTTGCCATATAACATACGGACTTCCCTGCTTTGCAAAGGGAGCGCAGATTTTTTCAAATTGTTCAGGCGGGCTTTCGATCTGATTACTAACAGAAACATTGCAAAGATGCCGACCAGCCATATTCCGAACAGTATGAGTCCAATAATAGATGGCGTTTTGCCGCTTACAGACAGTGCAAAATCATTTATCTGTCTTGTGGCGCCAGACGCACTCACATTTACTGCTGTTTCCGTAACTGTTCCCGTGTTGGGTGATACAGCGTTTTTCCACTTGTCAAGCAATGAAAATGGAGTCAGGCGGATAGGGATAAATGGAACTGTCAGCAGCCCAAGCAACAGGAACCATAAATTGAACTGCATCCGGCTGGTCAGATGATTTCTCAATACCTGTTTTATCATAAGAAGTATGGCGATTATGGCGCAAATTAAAATATTGCAAAGAAAAAAACGTATTCCGAAATCTGCCATGCTAATCCCTCCTGGTTTTTGCTTTTCTGAGGAGAAGCGAGTGCAAGATGTCTATTTCTGATTCAGAGAGCTTGTCATCTTCAATATAGGCGGAAAGCATGGCGGTAATATCCCCGTCATAGTAACGTTCAAGAAAAGAATGGCTCTCCTGCCCGATATATTCTTTTTCATCTATCAGAGGAGTGTAAACAAATACTCTGCTTTGTTTTTCATAAGAAAGCGCCCCTTTTGTCACAAGACGTTTGATTAAAGTCTGTATTGTTTTAGGGCTCCATTTAGTGGTCTGCGTTAATTTATCCGTTATCTCATTGGTACTAATTGGTGCGTGTTTCCATATGACTTTCATCACTTCAAATTCTGCTTCTGAAATCTGCGGCAGTGCCTTCATTTTTGAACCTCCATTAAATCTTACGGATGTAATATATATTATAGAGAGGAATACTGTAAATGTCAATATAAGTATGCCAGTAAAAGTTTTGTGGCAATGATGGGCATAATAAATATTTGTGTTATCAAAGAAAATCCATTATACTGGGAAGGAGAGATCAGGTAAAATCATATGGAAAGGATGGCAGGGATTGGACATCAGGAATCGGGGGTTATGATTATAATATTACAAATAGAGAAGGGGAAATAATATGGAGAATGGACATCAATATGTAGAAGAGATTTTAAAGAAGAAATACCATATTCCAAAATACCAGAGGGGTTACCGCTGGACCGGAGACAATGTTAAAAAATTGCTGGAAGATATATATGAAGGCAGGTTGTATGAATCTGGTAAAGATGATTATCTGAATGAAAATAGTGCATACAATATTTTTTATGCCGTAGCTTTTGATTGGCAAAAAGAAGTATCTATATTTTCTATTCCCAAATGCCCCTATTGCATTCAGCCGTTGGTTGTAATGGAGTCAAAGGGCGCCTATGACGTGATTGACGGACAGCAGCGTTTAACGACAATTGCTATTAT
This sequence comes from uncultured Lachnospiraceae bacterium, assembly GCA_910579225.1. Lineage (GTDB taxonomy): Bacteria > Bacillota > Clostridia > Lachnospirales > Lachnospiraceae > Hominiventricola. Next base: position 6,189 of record CAJTTI010000001.1, read on the forward strand.
CCGTGCCGCATTAAAGAAAAGCCTGGAAACATTGGTTTCAAAAAACAGCCAAGAAGTATTGACATTAGTAAGAAAAGAGACCGTTGGGATTTCTTATGAATCAAGACAGACGAGCAAGATTTTTCTTCAATACCTCTATGGAATGGAGAAAAAACCGCAGGGTGAAAATATAGATTATGATCATATGCAGCAGGCGTTTGATGTTTCTAAAAGTTATTTTGATGAACAGTTGAAGAAATTTGAGGATGATAAAGTCAGAAAAAAATATGCAGATTACCTTGATGACGTTCTGTGCAAAAATACGCAGTTTATCTGGTATGAAGTAAAGGACCATGCTGATCCGCAAAAGGTGTTTGCAAACTTTAATACGGGTAAGATAGAATTGACAAATGCGGAACTGATAAAAGCTCTCTTTATGAATCCGTCTAATTATAATTCTCCTTTTGTGAAGGACAAGCAGATTGTGATATCGGAAAAATGGGATGAAATTGAGAATAAATTGCATGAACCGGAGTTTTGGGCATTTGTTCCCCATATGAATCAGTATGAGACAGCTTCCAGGCAATACAGCACACGGATTGATGTTATCTTTGATTTTCTTATTATGGAGCATTGGCTGGAAACCAATCAGGATAAATGCGTAGAGGATTATATTAGCTGGAGGAATTTAAATGCTTCCGATAAATATATTTTTAATGAAGTAGAATCATGGATCAATAGCAAACTGAGCGATTCATCCGAAACAGAAGCCGTTATGGAGCAGTGCTGGCGCAGGGTAGGAAAGATATTCTCTGGTTTAAAAGAACTGTATTCCGGGGACAGCAGGATTTATAATACAGCAGGGTTATACATAAACTTGTGCAATAGAAGATCAGAAAATGTAGATGAATATGAGAAAGATAATTATGAAACGTATCTGTATGTTTACCATGAGCTTAGCAATGTGCTGAACCTGCCAAGGGATGAAAGAGAGGATGCGTTAAAAAAAATTGTACGGTACCAAGTCTTTCAAAAAGGAAGTGACATCGAGAGGACGATAAAGGGCATTAGGTATAATGAAGGGAAATCTTCTGATATCATAAAAGTCTTACTGGTGTACAATATAGCGCTGCTTTCTTCCTCCAAAGGAACGGGAGAAAGATTCAATTTTCTGGAGAATGCCAGGAATAAATGGGAGCGGGAGCATATTTTTGCCAGCAATGTTAAGACTGAGGTAAATATAAAAGGATTGCAGGCTATGTTGGACTGTAGAGAGGTTTTGGATATCCTTTGCGGAGACGATTATATGAATTATGTGAAATATTTATTTGATACTGGCGATAGGATTGAATTTACCCATGAAGGCAATGGATATGTACTGGATTTGTCGTCAGATACTATAGATGAAGAAATCAGGGATTTCTTTATTGATGCAAACCGTTCTTCAGATGGAAATGGAAGAAATGTGAGCTTTGCCCGTGCGCTCAGGGCCAAAAGAGAGGCAGAGTATTTGAGGGAGTGCTGCAAGAAAATCAGTGAGATTGGGAGAATCTTCAGGGAAGAAGGAGAATTAAAGAAATTACTTGCATATCAATATGTCAGCAGTTTTGAAGGCAATTTTCATTTTGTTGAAAATATTGACTTTACTTTCCTGGAAAATTGTGAGGCAACAATAATAACAGCAGTTTTACCAGATATTGAATTTACATCGGCAGAATTTACCTATACCTGTAAAGAGTATCTGGAAAACAAAGATCACTGGACGGAATGGCTGTTTGAGGGGGACGAAGAAGGAAGAACGAATTATATGGTTCTGCTGGAAACTATAAGGGACCATTACCAAAGTAAGTTGGAAGGGGCAGTTTATAAGCGGACAGCAGATAATATAAGGGAATTAAAGGATATATCAGAGATTTTTGACGGCGTAAATGACAGGTTTATTTTTGCGGCGTTAGAGTTAAACAGGATCACCCTTGAGAAAAAAATAGATGAATTTTTCAAGAAAAACTTTCAGGAATTGATGAAGGATAACAGTATGGGGAATATGACGCTCTTAACTGGGAGTAATCAAAGGGGCGGAATTGAGAATAATATAGACAGCAGAGGGCAAAACCAATTGGTCAGTGATAAAGCGTACTGTGAAAAGAAAAAAATTGTATATGAATTTTATAAAAGCGGCCAGTTTGTTCCCATTGGGACACTGCTTGTATTTACAGACCAGTATACCCAGGAAAGGAATGCAGCGAAATATTGGCTGCCCAACAGCAGATTGAAATATCTTAAAGATATGATTAGAACCATTTCAGGATTTTTGGGGGAAAGTGAGGGAGCAGGAAATGAATGATAAAATAGATACATTGCTTAGTCTGCTGGAAATATATGAGATCCGTATACCAATCATACAGAGGGATTATGCCCATGGAAGGAAGGATGAAAAGTCCAGGGAGATAAGGAAAAATCTGATCAAAGACATCAAGGCCTGTTTAGAGGGAAACGCGGTAATGGATTTTAATTTTGTCTATGGGACGGTTGCACATGGTATTTTTTATCCTGTGGATGGACAGCAGCGTTTGACAACACTCTATCTGTTGCATTGGTTTTTGGCTTGTAATTGCGGCAAGTTCCATGAATTTTCTAATTTAAAAGGATTTAGCTATATGACCAGGAATTCAGCAGCAGAATTCTTTGCATTGATGAAGCAGTCCGATACAAAGTTAAAAGACCTTGCAAAGGGAAGTGTAAATCTTAGGGAAGAGATCGAAAAGCAGCCCTGGTTCCAGGTGGAGTGGGGGTACGATCCCACTGTAGACAGCGTATTGACATTTCTCGGTGATTTATCTGCGGATCAGGATTTTAGGAGAAATGCAGCAAGGTATTATGGCCGACTGGAATGTGGAGCAATTACGTTTCACCATATTGTGGAGGAGGGAAGCGGCGCAGAAGAAAAAGCGGCAAAGAGTTATATACGGATGAATGCTAGGGGAAAAGCTTTGGAGCCGTTTGAAAACCTGAAAGCTATGATTGACAGTATCGAGGGGCAATTGGATGAGTCTTTTGATATAGTAAAAGAATACGACAGTGCATATATGGATGTTTTATATAATGACTGCAGCAGCACTAATCTGAAAGGGAAAACAGAGGAAATCAATCGGAAAAGCCTGGACTGTTTTAAAAATTTATATAATTTAAACTTGCAGCTGTATAAAAAAACTGGAATGATGATAGAGGCTGATTCCGATTTTGTAAATAAAATATATGAGTATAGCCAAAAAGAACTTGACGGCAATGAAAAGAAGTTCTTCCGGCAGTACTTTCATATGGTGAGGGCGACGTTTTGTTACTTCCAAAAGGAATGCGGGTATGAGCCTATAAAAAGGGTATTTGCCCCCGGAGGTTCTTTTTATGCGGAGAATAATAAACCTTCAGTTGCAGCAGTGCTGTATATTACCAGGAAAGGCTTCAATATAACAGAAGAACATTTACAGAAATATGATTATGTGCTCAGAAATCTGGGGCATGAGAGCTGGTCAGGAGACTATCTGGAGTGCATCCGTCATTTTGCAGAAGCTTTTGCAGACTGTGAAGATGTGTTCGAGTATTTTCACAATCTGGACTTTACAGATATAGTAAAGATAAGGGATAAATATTCCGGGATTTTAACAGATCTTAGCGTCAGGTTTAAGGAACAGAAAATAAAGACAGACATTGTGAAAACAGAGAATCTTTCTTGGAAATACTTTGATCAATTGGAAGAGCAGTCCCGCAGGAGAAAAATACAGTATCTGCTTTACCTTTCAGGTTATTGGGAAGGTTCTGGCAGCTTCCAAAAACTCCAGGAATACATAAAGATTGCAAAGAAATATTTTATGGTTTCAGAAAATGATTTGACATGGAGGGAATTGTATGCGGTTGCGTCAGGGTTTGGCGGCAGCAATTGTCTTATGCCGGCAGACGATATCAATCAAAAGTGCGGCAAGTCGCATGTTTGGAATGAGGAATATTACTTTTGGAATGATGAAGAAGATGCTAAACCCGCTATGGCAGAGCCGATGCAAATCATAAAGACGGCATATGAGAAGCAACTGGATATTGAAAATATTATAAAAGCATTGCCTAAAAATCCGGATTATGACAGGTGCTGGCTGAAATATGCAGTAAAATATCATAAGAAAGAATTATTAGATAAAGAGCTGGCATGGGATGAACATGCAGGTATTGTAACAGTAACTGAGTACAGTGGTTGTGCATACCAAAGAATGTATCGGTATGATGTGTATGTGATGAGGATTGTTAACTCTGGATTAAAGTATGGTTTAGATGAAACTCTGACTGCTTTTGCCAGATCCCAATGTGATTTTGAGGCAAATAAAAGGTTTACACATGATGATGGAACTTATGTATTTACTACAGGGGACAGGAGGCTTGTCATAAGATTGCGTGTACCGGTTGCCATTACGGGTATTAATGAGAATTATCATAAAGATAAATGTCTGCATGTTTCCCAAAAGGATCAAGGTAAGTATACGGTATATCAGGCAACAGCCCCATACAAATTTGAAAAGGTGCGCTATTCAATAGAAAATGAATTAGACCAGAGGGATAAAATCCGAAATACTGAACAGCGGGAATTAGATGCCTTAATGCGGGGGGATTATTTGACAATCTATGAAGGGAAGAACCATATATGGACCAGAGATGGACGCAGGTTAATATGGGAAAAGACGGTTCGGGAAGTTCCGTTTAAAGGAAGAATGGAATCCGGGGAGTTTGTATTATAGTTCCTGACGAAAAGAGGCTGCTCCGGTCCCGGTGACCGGAACACTCATCCAATGCTCTCTTTCTTTTCTGTGGAAGACGGGACAGGATCAAAGCTTTGTTCCGGGAACCGGACGGCTTTGCTTTGATCTATAAGCGCGTGTCTGTGCATGGTCGCTATCAATGGCCAGGGAAACAGTCGGAGGTCAGGAACCTTTCCTGGCGGGAGTTTGACCGGATGATATCAGGGATTGATATCGACCAGCCAAAGGCGCTGAAAACAGAGTAAAAAGCATCTGTATTTGATGCAGTGACATTACATCTATACGTCCTTATCTCTTAACGTCAACCCTTGCAGCACCTTTGTAAACTGTATATACCTGAGTGTCAAAGTACGCGGCTTTTGCCTGGTTTATCCGGTAACTGGCAAAAGTTTCTTCCGCCGGTGCATTGCCTGAGGCAGCATTTTCTTCGTCTTCTTTGGACCATCTGGCCTCTTCGTCTAAAATGGCCTTCATGATGCTTCCTTCTTCCTCGGCGTCGTCTGCAGGTACTTCTTTTGCAGCGCTTTTTTTCTTCTTCTCCGTATCCTTTTCTGCTACTTCATACGTTTCTGCTGATTTGCTCTGACTGGCTTTTTTATCTTGAAGGGATTTTATGGTTAACCCAGGACCGTTTTTTTCGTTTCCTTCCATGTCTCCTTCTTCCTGTTTCTTCGTCTCTGCGGGAAGCATTTTATATTCCTGGCTTTTGACATATTCGTGCATACCGTCGTCAAGAGCTGCTGCTCTCATGTGTTCCATTTTAAGAAGCTCCCGTTTTTTCTTACTGGAAATGCCGGGAGTTTTCCGGATTGATCGAATCCGCTCCACAGCCGCTGATGCGTATCTGGCTTTCAGCTGCTCCACCTCATCTTTAGTCTGGCAGGATTCCAATGCTTTCTCATAAGTTTTTCGTTCCTGTAGAATCGTCTTGGCTTTCTGGTAAGTAGTCGGGTCATATGTTTTCAAATATACCATTTCTTCGGCGGTAAGCTTTTTCCCGGTATTCAGTTTTATCTCAATGTCCATCTCCATCTGATCGGAACGTTTAGGCAGTTGATTGTCCTCTTCCACTTTATTCTGAAAAGAATGGTCCACAAATCCAGACATATCCGGAGCATAGTCTCCCTTTACCTGTCTTTCCTGCCACCGTGCGGCCATTTCCATATTTTTTGTGTAAATATTTAATGAAGTAATCATCTTGATTCCCATAAAATTCCCCTTTCTTCTATATTTATATTTCGTCGGATGGTCAATAATCTTAATTGATGTGCTGGAAGTTTATCATATATCACGGGGTTCGATTTAAAAAAGTTTTGCGGCAATCTTTTTCACCTTTTGAGAGTGTTTCAATTGCATGTCAGTGTTCTTTCTCTAACGAAAAGCGGCCCATATCCTTTAAAAATTTCTCCTGCAACTCCCCTGCTTTCATGCATACGCCCAACTTGTGATCGGGCAGGGAGTTTTTAAAGGATGTTTTAATGGCAGAGGGAATAAAACTTCCATCCTCGACCTTTTCTGCCTCAAAGTTTATATGTCTTTCGGAGAAATTATGAATATGTAAGAAGTTTTTATTTTAGCAAAATCAGAAGGGTTCACAATTGATAGTTTTAATAATTTTACTCCCTTTTCGGAATTGTGTACTTGTTGAAAATAGATTATAATTACTATGTTCAATCAGAAACCTGTGTTTTAGGAGTGATTAATAGATGGAATTGGGAGATAGAATAAAATATGCAAAACGTGCATTGAATGGTATCGCGTTAGGCGATTGTTTTGGGCAGAGTTTTCGCAGAGAATTATGCGCTGGACTGGCATCGGGGATATGGAGGGACGGCACAGGATACCGTTCCGTTTTGTCTTTGGTGTGCTGCATATTTTTATATTTCGGTAGAGGAAGCATTGTGGACGGCAGTTTCAGCTTTGGGAGACAGAGATACCATATGTGCCATTGTGGGCGGAATGGTTTCGCTTTTTTCTGATAAACTTCCTGAACAATGGCTGCGTTATATGGAGTGTCCGGAAGAATCAGTTTTTTTGAGGACCAAGAGAGATAACAAGGAAGAAACGATATAAAGCAGTTCAAGAGCTTTGTTCTGCTTTTCCAAAAAAGAACAGAGGGAGCGCATGAAAGGCATCGGCCAAAAAATGGCTGGTGCTTTTTCTGGTTATATGTATTTTATAAGCAGAAGCAATAGGAGGTGATTTCTCATATGGAGACCATTCATTGCGTTTCAGAAAAGCAAAACAAAAAAATTGAAAATGTTTGTAACAAACCGCACTTAAGAGGAACTAACTATATGAGGTGCTGATATGGATAAAGAAAAAATTGATGAAATATACCGGGAAAATGCCGCAATGATATATAAATATCTGTGCGGGTTAACGCAAGACATTGGGCTGGCCGAGGAATTGACGCAGGAAACATTCTTTCAGGCAGTCAAAGGGATTGAAAAATTTAGGGGAGATTGTAAAGTTTCCGTCTGGCTGTATGGGATTGCCAAGAACTTATGGTATAAGGAACTTGAAAAAAGAAGCAGGCGCAAAACCGTCCCGCTGGACGATATGATACCTTCCAAGGAAAATGTTGAAAACAGAAGTATGGATAATCTGGAAAAAATAGAAATTTTTCGCCTTATGCACAACTTAGATGATATAACAAGAGAAGTTATGTATTTGCGGTTGGCAGGAGAATTACGATTTTCTGAAATTGCTACTATTTTGAGAAAAACGGAAAATTGGGCGAGGGTAACTTATTACAGAGGAAAACAAAAAATAATGAAAGGAATGAAAGAATGGAAAGAGAATTAGCTTGTGAGATTGTAAAAGATTTGCTTCCTCTATATGTGGACGGAATAGTAAGTGAGGTTTCCAAAAAAAGTATAGAAAATCATTTGGAGTATTGCACAGGTTGTAAAGAGTTGTATTACAATATGGCTTTTCATCTGGAAATGGAAACGACGCCGACAGAGGTTTCAGATGTCAGAAGATTTTTGAAAAAAACAAAGAAAATGTATTTGCTGTATGGATTAGGCGGTCTTAGCTTTATTGCAGTACTTGTCTGTATGATTGTGGATTTGGCAGTAAACAAAGGAATTACATGGTCTTTGATTGTGGGAAGCGCTTGTTTATTTGCAGATGCCTTTATATATGTTCTTTCAACCAGCCAAAAGAATAAAGGCTGCATGGTAATGGCAGTTATAAGCGTTGGAACGTTTTGTCTGCTTTCTGCCATACAGATTGCCAGATATTATCTTATGGGAACGGGGACAATCTGGCTTTTCCGTTATGGTTTACCTATTCTGTTGTTATGGCTCTTTGCTTTCTGGATTCCGGTGCTGACAAGGACATTCCTAAAATGGAATATCTGGGATTGTATCGTATTGTTTCTGGCAGCGGCAATCATAGGAAACTATGTTACAAGGCTGATTACAGGAGATTATGTGTGGAATGATGTTCTCCATCTGCGGGGATTTGCAGGAAATGCTCTTGGAGAAGTGATTGGAATCATATTATTTGGCATGATCGGGAGGATTAAAAAATGGAGAAAATAATCTGCGTAAAAAAGAAACCATCATTAAGAATAATGTTTGGACCTTATGATATTTAAAAGTGGTCAGTCAATGATGATATCCAGAGAGTTTAACAAACTGGTGACCTCCGGATAGGAAAATCTTGCCTGTTTGACTGAGCGTTTAGACTGATTACATTGCAGTTGTAAAAGCTGCAGTTTACAAACATGCAGCGGACAATACTGCAGTCCTCAAAGGTACAGTTTTCAAAACTAAAATCAATGAATTTGCAATGTTCCTTTGTGATATTTTGAAATTTCTGATCTTTTATAAGCTGCTCTTCGTAGTATGTTTCCTTCATGTCTTTTCACCTCTTTTTGTTTTTAGATATAGTGGAGGACCACATCGCTTGGAACAAAACTGCTTTTCTGTATTTTAGCATGACCCTGGCCGTGTAGTAAACAGAATGTTAGGTAAAAGCAAAGCGATTTTATTGTCGGAGCCGAATATAAGAGTTGACATGTTTGGTTTATCATGATAGACTAAAAGAAAGGTTTATCGTGATAAACCAGGTAAAATATGTGTAAAAAGACAAATCAGTACCTATAAAAATGGATTTGGAAGGAGGCAGGATATGGAGAAAATATTTGAGGGAGAGTACCGGTTTCTTATGGTCCTGTGGGAACATGAGCCGGTGCCAAGTTCAGAATTGGTGAGGTTATGCAGCGAGCGGCTGGGCTGGAAAAAATCCACAACCTATACGGTGATCCGAAAATTGTCAGAAAAGGGAATTGTGAAGAACGAGAAAACGATTGTGGAATCATTAGTAAAGAAGGATGTGGTGGACCGTCAGGCAGGGGATGAACTGCTGGAGCGTACCTGTCAGGGAAACATTCCGGCTTTCTTTGCAGCATTTTTAAAAGACAGAAAATTGTCCGGAGAAGAGGTGGCGCGGATTCGGAGAATCATTGATGAGGCGCAGGAGTAAGAGCAGAAAGACTGCGAATGGAAAAGGAAAGGGGGAGGGAAGAAATGGCAGAAGCCTTATGGAAGATGAATCTTTATTCATGCATGCTGATTTTGTATGTTTTGGTAGTAAGAAGGGTTATCCGAAAGTACTCAAAATTATTCAGTTACAGTCTGTGGGTTCTGGTTGCTGCGAGGTTATGGGTTCCTGTATTTTTAAATGGACCCTTCAGTATCCGGCCCATATTGCTGGCAGGATTTACAGGAAACATACTGCCTGCAGATGTGACAGCAGTGCTTAAAGTTTTGTATTTTCTGGGGGTATTTGCGGTGGCGGGAATGTTTATGTCTCAATACTGGAAGACCAGGAGCCAGGTGAGACTTGCGGTCCGGGAGACGAAGAATATATGGCGGTGCGAAGGGAGCTCTTCTGCATTTGTAATGGGGCTTATCCATCCCCGTATCTATATTCCGTACGGGCTGGAAGGGACGAAGCAGTGGTATGTGGTACAGCATGAAAAGATGCATATCCGGCATGGGGATCCATGGATAAGCGCTGCGGCTATGGTGACTCTTTGCTTACACTGGTGGAATCCGCTGGTATGGTACAGTGCTTGCAGGATGTGGGAGGATATGGAGATGTACTGCGACGAGGCGGTGTTGGAAGAATGCGCAGGACAGGAGAAGAAGATTTATTCAGAGATTCTTCTGGAATTGTCTGCGTCACAAAGCGGATTCCCGGCTCTGTGTTTCGGAAAATCCCATACGGAACGGCGAATTCGCAATCTGTTGCAGGGATGCAGAAAAGAACATTTATGGTTTCGGTTTCTTTACATGTTTGCCATAAATCTGAGTGTATGGCTTTTATTTTAAGGAGATGAGGGTCAGATTACCACTTATCTGGAGTGAAAGATCTGACAGGTGGAATGATGAAAAGAAGAAGATATCAGCTTCTGATGGTGCTGTTCCTGATACTTTATATGAGTATAAAATGTGCATGGCTCTTTTGGCCACCGCAGGAACGAGTGTGCGGGGGTTCAGAGGACAGCAGGAAAGTCTGTTATCTGCTGAATCTGGATGGGATGAAAGGGCTTGGCCATTGTGCGCTGCTGCTGACAGAACCGGATGGATCCGGAGTTGTATACAGTTATAATGGTATGCAGTACAATCTGTTCTGGTGTCTGGCGGGTAAGGCAGGAGTTGGAAAAATGATGAGATATACACTGGAACCGCAGGACGTACAGGAACTGCTGCAAACCGGCAATCTGGAGACAGAAGACCATGAAGAATGCGGAAACTTTGACCGTATATTATACCGCTGTATCTCAGAGGAACAGCAGAATCAGATCAAAAGAGCGGCCGGGTATTATGTGGAAGCAGGTAATGAATATGAACGGTTGTACGCAGCATTGCAAAGCCCGGAAGAGGAACTGCGCCGGGAGGCAGAAGCGGAGATGGAATATTTTCTGAAAACAGATCTTCCCAGGTATCAGATCTATACGCATAATTGTGATACGGTGGCGAGAGAACTGTTGGCACTGGTGGACGAAGAGGTGGAACGTTATAACGGTTCCGGGACTTGTCTGACACCGGTGGGAAATTATAAGCATATGTGCAGGATTCTGGGCGAGCAGTGGGGATATGGAATACTGGGAAAGGACAGTCTGGCAGAAAGGCTGCTGAGTTTCTGAACAGTTTGCAATTATGCTACAGCACTACGGTAAATGTACTTCCGCCTTCCGGGGTATCTGTCACCAGGATCTGTCCATGATGGGCGTGGACAATCTCTGAGGCAATACAAAGTCCAAGTCCGAAATGGCCTTTTTCACTTCGGGACTGATCAGAACGATAGAAACGCTCAAAGATTCGTTCTTTTTCTTCGTCTGGTATTCCGATGCCGTTGTCAGACACGGTCAGTCGGGTATTTTTTCCGTCGTATGAGAGAGAAAGCTGAATGGTTCCGGCTCTCGGAGTATAGCTGATGGCATTGTGCAGGAGAATAGTCAGTACCTGCCGGATTCGTTTTGGATCGCAGGAGACCGGCGGAACAGCTTCTTCCGGAAGTCGGATCAGAAGTCGGATGGATTTTTCTCTGGCGGTGGCTTCAAATGTTTCAAAGAGGTCCAGAAGAAGCGTGTCCAGTTCGGCGGGCTCTTTGCAGATGGTCCAGCGGTAGTTGTCTGCTTTGGTGAGAAGAAGCATATCATCAATGAGTCCGGACATACGGAGTCCTTCTGCCTGGATGGAATCCAGAAAATGTATCCGCTCTTCCTCTGATGCCCGTGTTGAAGCTGAGGCACAGGACAGAATCACTGCCAGAGGAGTGCGCAGTTCGTGGGAAGCGGAGGCAATGAACTGATTCTGACGTTTCTGATTTTCTTCCAGCGGCTTCAGGATCTGTTTGGTAAAATACCAGGAGAACAATGCCAGAGCAATAAATGCAAGCAGTGCCAGGGAGAAGAAAAGAATTCTCTGCGTTCGGATCTGCAGGAGCAGAGGTTCCATGGAGCACAGAATAATGACCTGAAAGGTACCGCCTGTCCGTTCAGATGTGACGACGCAGGCATAATAATCGCTGCCCGGTTTTCCGGCAGAGGAAAAACGGTATTCCAGATGATAAGTATTTAGCCCCTGAAGTACAGATGAAATCTCAAAGTGACGTTCATAATAATTCCATGCAGTCTGAAACAGTTCCTTTTGCTCCGGCGTATTTCTCTCATTGTACAGAAAAGGGACACCATTATCTATCACGTTAATCAGGTATTTTCCATTGTCTTCCACACTGGTCAGCCATTCATGAGTGATGATTGTTTGAAGCTCCAGGTTGCTGACCAGGGTATTCATATCGTTTTGAAAGGAAGTAAAGCTGTTGTTTTTCAGGCCCTGTTCCGAGATATACAGATAACCACAGGACATGACAAACAGAATGAAAGCAGTGATACCGGTGCACAGGGAGGCAAGACGAATATGGACTTTCTGAAACATATAGGGTCCTCCTTCAGACCTGTTCGATCCGGTAACCGATTCCCCGAACGGTCTGTATCCGAACGGAACTTCCGATGGTTTTTAAACGTCTTCTCAGAAAATGGATATAATTATCCAGATTTCCTTCTTCTACATCGCTTTCCGGCCCCCATACTTTTGTTAAGAGAATCATACGGGACAGCGTCTGCCCGGGGTTGCGCAGGAATACCTCCAGAAGCGCGCCCTCCCGTCCGGACATACTGCAGGAACCGGCAGGTCCGGTCAAAGTATTCTCATCTGCATGATAGATGATATTTCCAAGAGTAAGCTGTTCGCTCATCTGAAGCTTACGGGGACGGCGGGTCACACAGCGGATCCGGGCCATCAGTTCTTCAAAAGCGAACGGCTTAACCAGATAATCGTCTGCTCCCAGATCCAGGCCTGTCACTTTATCATCAAGGGTACCCAGGGCAGTGATCAGGATCACAGGAGTTTGGTTTCCTTTGGAACGCATCTGTTTCAGGACCGTCGTACCGTTGATATGCGGGAGCATCCGATCCAGCAGGATCAGATCATGAATATGTTCTTCGATATAATAAAGCGCTTCTTCCCCATCCCGGCAGGTATCCATATGAAAACCTTCTTTTTCCAGCTGGAACACAAGAGAATGATTCAGCTTTTCATCATCTTCCACAAGTAAAATTCGCATAGTTCTTCCTCTCTCCCTTATGGTAACTATTCTTATTATATACGATTTTAACATGGAAATCTTTAAGAAATCTCTAAAAATTCTGTAAGTTACTGCCTGATAATTCCGTATACAATTTTATAAACAGAAATACGGAAAATCTGTATTTAGAGAAAGCTTAGAGATTTATCTGGTATGATAAGAAAAACCGGGGAAGCTATAAAGAAAATTAGAGAAAAATTAGAGAGTTCTCTGGTATGCTGGAAAGCAGAGAGTGTATTTAGTGAATGAGGAAAAGGAGAGGATGTTTAAAAATGAGTAGAAGATTCAGACAACTGGTATCCTGTCTGCTGATAGGAGCGGTGATTTGCCTGCAGGGATGCGGGAAAAAAGAAAATATACCTGCTGATCAGGGGAACAGGGCAGGTACGGATGAAGTGCTGACACAGGAAGAAGGAAATGAAGACAAAGAGCAAGCCATGGGGCGATATCTGGAGGAGGAAATCATGCTGCCGGAAGAGATGACAGGGAGCAATTATCCGACCATGTGTCTGCAAAAGCTGGATACGGGGGAACTTGCACTGATTGAGCAGAAAGCAGGAATGTATCTTTCTGAAGATCAGGGAGAGAGCTGGAGCAGAAAAGAGGCTCCATGGCTCAAGGAACTCCAGATGGCCTATATCTCCCATATGGCAATAGCGCCCAATGGTGCAGTGGCGATTATTTACAGCCCGCCGTCAGAGGAGACAGAGGAAACTTCCGATGAAGGATTCCATCCAAAATATCTCTATGTAGCCCCAGATGGGAACCAGACGGTGCTGGAATCACCAGAGGAAAATGGTTCGATTCATCAGTTCTGGTTTGGGAAGGACAGCCGGCTCTATGGATATACCATGGACGGGCGGGTATATGAGATGGATCCGGCGGGCGGAGCAGCCAGGCAGATATTCGCGGCAGAAGGATTGTCAAATTATGTGTGTTTTACAGACCAGTATATGATTGATATTACTTCCAGGGGGCTTTTATTTTATGACATGGAAAATGAAATACTGTCAGACGGTGACCGGGTTCTCCAGGATTTTATTATGGAAAATGTTGGGGAAGATATCGGGGGAAATGCAGGCTCCTATACAGTGGTTATGGCCCGGAGCGAGCAGGAGGATGCGGTTTATTTTGCGTGCAGCAGCGGACTGTACCGCCATGCCATCGGCGGTACTGCGGTGGAACAGATTGTGGAGGGAAGTCTAAGTTCCATAGGGGATCCCATGATGTCTCTGGCCGGGATAGCAGTTCTGCCTGATAATGAATTTGTGATACTTTATACGAATGGAAAGATGTATCGCTATGTCTACGACCCGAATATTCCAACCGTACCGGAGCAGCAGGTCAGTATCTACAGCCTGACAGAGAATTATGCTATACGGAGGGCGGTCAGTCTGTTCCAGAAGCAGCATCCGGAGAGCTATGTCCGATATGAGATCGGCATGAATACGGGAAGTGGTATGACTTCAGAAGATGCAATTAAAAATCTGAATACGAGGATGATGTCAGGTTCCGGGCCGGACCTGCTGGTTCTGGACGGGCTTCCCAGACATTCATATGAAGAGAAGGGGGTGCTTATGGAGCTGAGTGAGGTTGTGAAGAGCCTGAGCGGGGAAAATGAACTGTTTCCGAACATAGTAGAGGCCTGCAGGGAAGACGGGAAGCTTTGGTATCTTCCGATCCGGTTCCGCCTTCCGCTTTTGGCAGGAGATCAGAAGGCAATGGAAAAGGCAGTGGATTTGACAACGCTTGCAGATGCAGTGGAAGAACTTAGAAGTTCCAATCCTCAGGGCGCTCTGACCGGGCTTTATACGGAAGACAAGGTGCTGCGGACGTTGGGAATCAATTGTTCGGGTGCATGGACAGACTCGAAAACCGGTTCGATTGATCAGGAAAAGCTGACAGATTTCCTGCGGCAGGCCAGGAGAATCTATCAGGCAGAGATTGCCGGGGTCGGGGAAGAAGAGTTGGCAGAGCGTAAAGTAAGCTACGAAAGAAGCAAAAACTGGAGCGGCGCTCTGGAGTATTTTGCAACTGCGTCTTCAGGAGGGCTGAATGTGGCTATGAAAGAGCAGAAACTTGCATTGGGAGTTGCTCATATGATGGATGGTGACTTTAATATGATCAGTACACTGAAGAACCAGGAAGAAAATTTTGGTTATAGCGTCTGGCAGGGACAGATCCAAAATGGGTTTATTCCAAAAGGGATGATTGGTATCTGCCCGGGTTCTAAGGAAAGCGAACTTGCACTGACTTTTTTCCGTTTTCTGTATGGAAGAGAATTGCAGGATGTAGAAGTGCCGACTGGATTCCCTGTAAATATGGCATCTTTTGAGCAGTTGAAGGAAAATCCGAGAGAAGAGGATATGGGAATCAGTATCGGGATTTCCGGCCCGGACGGAGAAAGCTTTCACCTGAATATTCAGTGGATTACGGAAGAGGACTTCGAGGAACTGAAACATATGGTGCAGTCAGCTTCCGCGGTATGTGCCGGAGATGCAGTGATTGAAGAGGTGGTATATGAAGTAGGACAAAAAGCGGTAAATGGAAGCGTCAGCCCGGAAGACGCCGCGGCAGAGATTGTGAAAAAAGTTGCAATCTATCTGGCAGAGTAAATGCGAGGTACTCCTCTGCCGAATCGCAAAGATCGGCAGAGGTATATGGTATTTGATGAACGGAAGCCGTATGCGGTTACAGCGTAAAAGAAGGAGAGGGAACAATGGGTAGGTTAAGAGTGAGAGCCGGTGTGTTTCTGTGCGTGTCATTGTTGCTGGCGGGATGTGGAAACAGTCCGGAAACAGGAGAAGAGAACCGGGGAAACGGGCAAACGGCGTCAGTTCCCGGGGGAATGGGAAGATATATGGAGACTGTATATGAGATGCCGGAAGAGATCAACCGGAATGGGGGTGTCAGATGGCTGGACGACGGGAGCTGTACGGTGATCAGTTTTCTAAATGGCCTCTATCGGTCCACAGACGGGGGGCAGACATGGCAGAAAGAAGAGACAGACTGGTTTTCCATGCTGGAAGGGGTGTATTGTCTGACGGCTGTGGTGGGACCGGATGGGACTGTGGCTGCGTCCTGCTCCGGAGAGATGTCAGAACAGGTCAGGGATGCCTGTAAGGAACCGGTGCCGGAGGACTGGGAAGGGAATTACTGCGTCTTCGTTATGCCGGAAGGAACCATAAAGATCGTGGATTTTGGGTTTTGTCAGGAAGATGGAACCTGTATTCAGTCTTTTGTATTTCATGATGACGGAAGGCTCTTTGCGGCGGATATGCAGGGAAAAATCTATGAAATAGATGTGGAAAAAGAGAGTTTCCGAGAGCTGTTTATGGCAGAACATGCAGTGGGGTACATGGATTTTACAGGAGAGACATTGATGGCAGTGGGCAGTGACCGGTTGTATCTCTATGATCTTAAGAAGGAGATGCTGCTTCCTCAGGATGATACGGTGGATGCGTGTATCCGTCGGGTGCTTGCAGATGGGACAGTCTCCTGGACAAGTGGAGGGTATCCGCTGGCAGTGACAGGAAGCGGAGAAGAAAATGTGATTTACCTTGCCTGCAGGGAAGGGATGTACCGGCATGTGCTGGGCGGGAGCGTGATGGAACAGGTGATTGACGGAGCGCTCAGCACACTGGGAGATTCGCCCACTTCGATCTACCGGATGAAGGTACTGGCAGATCAGGAATTTCTGGTGGCGTTTGCACCTTCTGCAGGGCTGGTACGCTATACGTATAATGAAGAGATTGCGTCTATGCCGGACAGAGAGCTCCGGATCTATAGTCTGCAGGATAACCGGAGTATCCGTCAGGCTGTGACGGCTTATAAGAAGATGCATACAGACATGTATGTTCGTTATGAGGTAGGGTTGAGCGGAGATGGAAGCCTGACAGCGGAAGATGCGCTGAAGCGTCTGAACACTCAGATGCTGGCAGGAGACGGACCGGATGTGCTGATTCTGGATGGTCTTCCAGCAGGAACTTATCAGGAGAAAGGGATGCTGCAGGATATTCGTCCGATATTAGACAATCTTGGGGAAGGGGATACCCTGTTTCCCAATGTGGTGGAAAGCTGTACAGACGAAAACGGGGCGATTTATGCCATGCCCATATGTATCCGTGTGCCGCTTCTGGCAGGGGATCGGGAGACAATTGCAGGAATGAATGATCTGGAAAGTATTGCAGCAGAGGCGGAACGGTTTCGGATGCAGCATCCGGAAGGTGCATTTCTGGGCGTCTATGACCCGGAAACACTGCTTCATTTGTTTGGAATGGTATCTTCTTCTGCGTGGCTGGATCTGGAAGGGCAGGTGGATGAAGATGCAGTAACGGAATTTCTGCATCTGACAAAGCGCATCTATGACGCAGAGCTTGCAGGAGCGCAGGCAGATCAGGTGGAAAGGCGGCAGAAGGAAGAGGCAGAACTTGCCTTCTATGGAGTGGATTCTGTGCAGAGTCGGATGGAGATTTGTGATAATGTGCTGGATCTTCCGTCCGGCCAGGCATCTGTTGCCGGCGGTTATGTGGAAAATATCCAGCTTTGTCTGGAAAATGTGACGTCTGTACTGCGGACGGATGAGACGCTGGCTTACCGGCTCCTGAATGGTCAGAGTCAGAATCCGTTTCTTCCGGTTGCCATGGTGGGGATCAGTTCCGGGAGCGGAGAGCCGGAAGCAGCAGAGGAATTCGTACAGATGATGTTTAAAACGGATATGCAGGAGAAGATCTATGAGGGTTATCCGGTGAACCGGGCGGCATATGATGTACAGTTTGAAGCATGGGAAGAAAATTCAGATAATGGCAGCATGATTCTTCAGACAAATGACGGAAGTGAGCAGGAACTTTTCTTATATTGGCCAGATCAGGAGGAGAGGAAGCAGTTTACAGAGTATATGGAAAATCTGCAGACATCTGTAAAGGCAGACGAATATCTGTGTGAATTGGTGTACGAAACGGGGGTTCAGGTGCTGGAGGGCGAAAAGGATGCAGAGGAAGGCGCGGCGGAAATTGTTAAAAAGGCAGCAATCTATCTGGCAGAATAAGAATGCCTGGTTCTGGTTTCTGTTGCCTAGTTTTCTTGGGGTATCAGTTTTTGTACTGATTCCGTTTCTGGATGTGATAAGGCGTTCGTTCCTGACGGCTGTGACAGAGGAATGGGCGGGTCTGCACAATTATCAGATTATTTTTGCCAATCAGGCTTTTCAGCTGGCAGTGAAGAATACAGTGCGTTTTACTCTGGTCTGCCTGCCGCTTTTGATTGGAAGCGGACTTTTTCTGTCTGTACAGCTGAGCCGTCTGAAAGAGATGCAGCTGATCAAATCTCTGTTTCTTTTTCCACTTGCCATGCCTGCAGCTACAGTGGTTCTGATATGGAAAATGTTCTTTTCCAGGCAGGGATTCCTGAACGGATGGATGGTGGGAGCAGGGATACTGAGAGAAGGACAGCCCATGGACTATATGGGAACCGGTATAGCTTTCTGGGTTCTGGTATTTAGTTATATCTGGAAAAATCTGGGTTATACAATGGTACTGTGGCTGGCAGGAATCTTTTCCGTGTCTGCAGATCTGACTGAGGCATCCAGAGTTGACGGGGCCACGGAGCGCCAGTGCTTCTGGCACGTAATCTTTCCGAATCTGAAGGGTTCGTTGTACACCATTACGATTCTGTCATTTCTGAACTCTTTCAAAGTGTTTCGGGAAGCCTATCTGGTAGCCGGGTCCTACCCTCATGAGAGCATGTACCTGCTGCAGCATCTGTTCAATAACTGGTTTGTGAATCTGGAACTGGATAAGATGGCGGCTGCGGCAGTCTGTGCAGGCACAGTGCTTTTCGCGGTGATTCTCATTCTGCAGAGGTTATGGGATCATGAGGACATGTAACAAGAAGAAGGAAATTATAAATATCGGAGAGACCATGAAAATAAAATATTCTGTGCAAAAAGCAGCAGTTAAACTATCGCTTCTGTTCCTTGGGGCAGTTTTCTGTGCGCCCCTTTTGTTTCTTGCCAGTGGTTCTGTGATGAGTCGTTATGAGCTTGGGGAAAGTCTGCTGCCTTTGATGACAGATGGAGAAAACCTGATCACATGGAGATTTTTCCCGCTCTATCCAACTTTTGAGCACTACAGGAAGATCCTGTTCCAGACGCCTCAGTTTTTTATAGTCTTCTGGAATTCCATGAAGATTGTTATGTGGATCCTGACAGGACAGCTGTTTATTGCGGTTCCGGCAGCATGGGCGTTTGCCGTATACCCGTTCCGCTTCCGAAAGTTCTTGTTTACCATGTATATTGTATTGATGCTGATGCCGTTCCAGGTGACCATGTTGTCCAGTTATCTGGTACTGAATCGGCTGTCGCTGCTGAATACACATGGGGCGGTGATTCTGCCGGCAGTTTTTTCCACGTTTCCGGTATTTCTGATATACAGAGGCTTTTGTGATCTTCCCAAAGGACTGATGGAAGCGGCGCGTATTGACGGGGCGGGGGAATGGACGATCTTTGCAAGGCTTGGGCTTCCACTGGCATCCGGAGGAATTCTGTCTGCGGCAGTACTGGGATATCTGGAATACTGGAATCTGATTGAACAGCCTCTGGCATTTCTGGAAGATCAGTCTCTGTGGCCATTGTCTTTGTATCTGCCGGAAATTAGTCTGGAGCAGGCGGGGTATTCTTTTGTGGCCTCCGTCATTACATTGATTCCGGCAGTCTTTGTTTTCCTGTCAGGACGGGAATATCTGGAGCAGGGGATTGTGGCATCTGCTTTAAAGGAGTGAGAAAGAGATGGGGTTTTGGAACAGGCAGAAGAAGATATTGATGGGATTCGGCGCTTTTCTTGCTTTTATGTTTGTGTGTACGCTGGTATCCCGGGCGGTCTATGCATCAAAGCTTCCTCAGGTGACAGTGGATACGCCCCGCAGGATGGCGCTGGACCATACAGTGAAAGCAGAAGGAATTGTACATCCGGGCAGGGAATACGCAGTGACAGCGCTGGCGGGACTTCGGGTCCGCACTGTTTATGCCAATGTCGGAGACCATGTGATGCCGGAAACGCTGCTGTTTGATCTGGACATGGAGGATTTAAAGCAGAAGATACAGGAAAAAGAGCTGGAGATTAAAAAGTGCCAGCTTCAGATTGCGTCCATGGAACAGAACAGAAGCCTGGACACACAGAGACAAAAGACAGAGAATGAAAGGGCCCTGGAAGATTATGCCAGGGCGGATGCCCAGTCGGGAGAATCTCTTGCCCGGGCCCGGGAAGATCTGGAAGATGCGGAAGATGCCTATGATGATCACAAAGACCATGGGGTACAGACGACTCCGGAAGAAGAGCGGAAAGCACAGCAGGAGGCCTATGAGGAGTGGGTAAATAAAGGAACAGAACTTCAGAAAATTTTGGAAGATGCGAAGAAGAGATATGATGATGCACTGGAGGAAGTAAAGAGATTAGAAGCTTCCGGGGTATCCCCGAATCCGGAATTACCAGAGGTTCCGTCTTCAGAGTCGTCCGAAGACGCAGGAGAGGGGGAAGCGGGAGATTCTGAAGAGAAACAGGAGGCAGCAGAGGAACAGGCGTTGCAGGAAGCACGCCGGGTTGCAGAGGAGGCCGGGAAACAGTGGGAAACTGCCGCTGCCGCTTATGAAGCACATATGAAAAATCCGGTGCAAAAGCCGGATTTCAGTGCAGAAGACGCTGAAGAATCTGCATGGAATTCGAAAAAAGAATCTTTAAAAGACGAGGTGGAAGCAGCCAGAAGGGCTCTTGAGGAGGCGGAAAAATCCAGATCCAACGTCTTGCTGGAAGAAGAGCGTAAGGTGGAGGATACGGAACAGGCAGCGGATACAGACAGCAGTCTGGAGGTTATGAGGCTGGAGCTGTCCTCTCTGCAGACAGAACTGTCAGCTTACAAAAAGGTACAGGATGCTTCCGGACAGGTATATCCGGAAGCAGAGGGTATAGTTACCAGGATTCAGGTGAGTCCGGGAGAACGGGTAGGAGACGGTGCAGCGCTGGTCTATGCGGATCTGACCAGCTCCATGCAGTTTCAGGTTTCTCTCAGTAAAGAACAGAAAAAATATGTCAATCAGGGTGATACGGCAGAACTTGTCCTGGGTAGTTCCGGGGCAAAGGAACTGAAAGTAGATTATGTGGCGGAGAATGATATGAATCCGGAGCTTTATGATGCCCGTGTGTTTCTTCCGGACGGTACAGGCACCATCGGACAGAGCGGAAGCTTCCAGGTGAAGGCGCAGTCAGAAACCTTTTCCTGCTGCATTCCTCTGAATGCTCTGCATGTGGATTCTAATCAGCGGGAATTCGTATATATTGTAAGTGAGCGTGCCGGAATCCTGGGGACGGAGCTGGTGGCAGAGCAAATTTATGTAAAAGTTCTGGACCGGAATGACAGTTATGCAGCGATTGAAGAAGGTGTAATTGACCGGGAGACAGAGTTGATTGTAGGGACGACCGAAGAGCTGGACGACCGGGTCGCGATCAGATATAAAGAATAAGACTGCCGCAAGAGACGCCTCTGTCCCGGCCTCAGCAATCCATATAGCATTGCTGAGGGGCCGGGACGAGGAGTATTGCAGCAGTCTTTGTACAGGCTACTCCTGGCCGTTCCAGCAGTAGGTACAAAGTTTGCAGGGTTCAATGCCGATGGAGTCCAGCAGGTCATCCAGACGGTTGTACTGCAGGGAGGTAAAGTTCAGCTCTTTACGTGCTTCCTCTACCATGACTGCGTATTTCTCCGAATTGGGATCCGCATATTCTTTTAAAATTTCGTCCGGAACATCTTCTGTACCTTCAAGCCGGGAGATGATCCTTCTGGAAATCAGATCCATATCAGAACCGGAGCGTGAAAAATTCAAATATTTGCATCCATAAATCAGCGGCGGACAAGCCGGACGGATATGAACTTCCGTGGCGCCGCTCTGATACAGGAATTCGGTTGTTTCGCGAAGCTGAGTACCTCTGACGATGGAATCATCAATCAGGAGGAGGCTTTTACCTTTGATGAGCTGGTGAATCGGGAGCAGTTTCATCTTTGCGATCAGATTCCGCTTATTCTGGACTGTAGGCATAAAGGAGCGGGGCCAGGTAGGCGTATATTTTACAAAAGGTCTTGAAAATGGGATGCCTGACTGATTGGCATAGCCGACAGCGTGCGCTGTGCCGGAGTCAGGGACACCAGCCACAATATCCGGATGGGACTTGTCCCTGGCAGCCATCTTTGCTCCGCAGTTATAGCGCATCTGTTCTACATTGACACCTTCGTAGGAACTGGAAGGATACCCATAGTAGACCCAGAGAAATGTGCAGATTTTCATGTCTTTGTTGGGAGCGGCCAGGGTCCGGACTTCTTCCGGTGTGACGACGACAATCTCTCCGGCGCCCAGTTCTTTGTAGTCTTCATAACCCAGATTAAGATAGGCATAGCTCTCAAAGGTGATGCAGTAAGCGTCTTCCTTTTTGCCGATGATGACCGGGGTGCGGCCCATACGGTCTCTGGCGGCATAGATTCCTTTGGGTGTCATAAGCATCAGAGTCATGGAACCGTCGATCAGTTCCTGGGCATAGCGGATGCCGTCGATCAGATTTTCCTTTTGGTTGATAACGGCAGCGACCAGTTCTGTGGGATTGATGTCTCCTCCGCTCATTTCCAGAAAATGAGTATTGCCGTTCTGATAGATCAGATTTGTGATTTCTTCGGTATTGTTAATTTTTCCTACAGTAGTAATGGCATATGTGCCATGATGAGAACGGATGATCAGGGGCTGCGGTTCATAATCAGAGATACATCCGATTCCCAGATATCCTTTCATCTGTCTCATATCCTTATCAAACTTGGTACGAAAAGGT
Source organism: uncultured Lachnospiraceae bacterium (assembly GCA_910579225.1). Lineage (GTDB taxonomy): Bacteria > Bacillota > Clostridia > Lachnospirales > Lachnospiraceae > Hominiventricola. The sequence continues at coordinate 28,999 of CAJTTI010000001.1, forward strand.
GCGTTTTCTATGTTATGAATGGCACGGTCAAATCCCTCCTTGCCATATACAGCCAACCCTCCGCGTCTTGTGCCAAGATGAGAATGATAGTCTGTTCCAAAAAAAAGGTCAAAGATACAGTCATTCTTTGACGCAACTCCAAAAAAGCCGCCCATAAATGATCCTCCTGATAAAGTGCTGCTGTTCCGACGTATGTTAGCGGAACTGTTTTATAAGTCGTCTCTATTATAATGCGGCTTTCTGGAAAAGGAAAGAGTTTTTTTATTCCTCCGGTACAATGACGGCGGCAATGATGTAGAGGATGATGCCACTGCCAACTCCACAGAAGGTCAGGATGGCCCACAGAAGCCGGATCAGTGTAGGATCAAGATTGAAATATTCGGCGATTCCTGCACATACGCCGCTGATCATCCGATCTGATGTTGATTTGATAAGTCTTTTATTCGTTTTCTCCATTATAATATGATTCCTCCGTAAAATTTAATTCTGCATTTCCTAATCCGCATGAGATCTGAATCTCCCGGTCAGCATCATGATGGATGTCCAGAAGGGAGCCTTCATCATGATGGACGCCGTGGTGAGGTTCCGAAAAATCATACAGATGATGATCCAGATAGATGTTTCCAAGGGCAGCTTCCAGCTGGTAATTATAATCCGTCTCCCTTCCGGCAGCTGTAATTTCTGCATTGCCGACAGCGCAGTCCAGATTCAGAGCATTTCCGGCATATTTTGAGACGGTAATGCTTCCGGCTCCAATGGCAATATCTGCAGACTCAAAAGCCTGGATAAAATCTGCCGTGAATTCTCCTGCGCCAGTGTCCACATCCAGTTCCTGGCAGGTCAGAGTTCCAATAGAGATATCTCCTGTACCGCTGTCAATATTCAGTTCATCGACCGATAAGCGAACTAAGGTGATATCTCCGACGCCAAGATCCAGGCTGATCTTCTGATACTGCAGTTCGGGCAGATACAGATCCAGAATAAGTGCCTGATTCATATTGCTGCCGATGGCAGAAGCAGGTCGGATATCTTCGAGAATCAGGGTATGGTCTTCCTGGCTGCATCGGAAATAATTCTTTGTGTTATCGGCAGCAATGGCGATATGGTCATTTGGATGCTGGTAGATATGGAGATCACACAGGCCAAGATCCATGGTCAGGCTGTCGACGTCCCAGAATTCGTAATATTCTTCCGCCCCGGAAAGGTTATTTCCGGAAAGCTCCTGCAGTTCTTCCGGTATGGATGGTACAGGCTCGGACAGAGGGTAAGTTTCCGCTTCCATCTGCGCTTCAGAGGCATTGGGCCGGGACGATTGGAGAAAGAGTCTTCCGGGCCAGTGTTCTGCATACATAAGGTCTGAAGGGGTCACACCCATTGCCAGGCCGACGCCAACTCCTGTGATTCCGAACAGGAACAGAACCACGCTGGCAGCAATGCAGATTTTAAATAAGGGTCTCATTTTACAACACCTGCCTTTCTTAAAGGATAGCGGATAAGGGCCACGATACATCGGATGCAAAGCGGAATCAGCGTTTTGAAGACCCAGATGGCCAACAGGAAGACGAGGATACCGAAGGAAAGAAGCAGGCATCCGACGCCGCCCAGTGTAACGCCGATACCAGGGCTGAAGAACAAGTTGTAGAATCCTGAACCGATCATTATGATACCGGTAAAGGGAAGTACAACAGCGGCTACGCCGATTCCGATGAACATGCCAACAATGCCGATCAGTACGGCAGCGACGATGATGAGCGGTATCATGCACAGCGGAACGATGACTGGCAGGAGCAGCAGGCAGAGCAAAAGGATGGACAGAAGTTTCCAGGGGTTATGTTCCTTCTTTTTCTGTGATGTGCCTGCCAGTGTTTCTTCACAGCAGTCTGAAGAAAGTTCCTGCGAATCCCGGAAACGTGCGTCTTCGTATCCACGTTCTGTATATTCGCCGTTCTCAGACATGCCTTCCCGGATGGTTCTGGCCACCTGAGCAGGGCTTCCAAGCTCGCCTATGACCTGCGCTTCATTTTCCGGACCTGCATCATCAAAATAGTCATTATAATACTGGACAGCTTCCTGCCGCTCGTTTTCCGGGAGGTCCTTGAGAAGCCGTTCCAGCATTTCCATAAATTGAATCCTATTCATAATTCCCTCTCCCTGTAAATATATTGGTGATTTTTGCTGCATAAGTCTGCCATTCTGCAATGTACAGATTTAACTGGGCGGTTCCTGCGTCTGTAATTTTATAATATCTGCGGTTCCTGCCCCCGTATTCCATGTCATATACTTCCAGACATCCATCCTTCAGAAGCCTGCGCAGGACTGGATACAGGGTGGATTCCGAGATCTCGATCACCTGCCGGACATCCTGGGTAATTTTATATCCGTAGGTTCCTTCTGCATCCATGGAAACGACAGCCAGTACAATAGCATCCAGGAGCGCCGCGCCTGTGTTAAATACCATGTTGTCCTCCTCATACTTTGGCAAATGCTGATTGATAACTTACTGTGTGATTTTATAATATTATATTTTGTATAATATAGTATTGTCAATAGTATTAAGAGAATCTTAAGAAAGTTTCAAGATATATTTTTTGAAGAAAATATCATTTTTCTATTGACTCTCACCCTGATTCAGGGTTCATGATAGAGGTATCAGATGTGAGAAACGGCCGAAAGGAGAACAAAAATCATGAAAATTGGAGAGATTGGGAAAAAAACGGGGCTGTCTGCCAGTAATATACGGTTTTATGAAAAGAAAGGCCTGCTGTGTCCGAAGAGGAGGCAGGAAAGTCAGTATCGGGAATACGAAGAGGAGGAGGTAAGGCGGTTAAAAGAGATCATGTTGCTTCGGAGACTGGGAATATCGGTAGAAAGTATTTACCTGATGTATGAGGGACAGGCGGAGTATGGGGAATTACTGAAGCGTCAGGAGATCGAACTGAAAGAACAGGTGGAGATGCTGATGGGGTCTCTGGAACTTTGCAGGATCCTGAAGGAGAAAGAACCGCTTCAGGAGTTGGATGTGGATCAGTGGCTGAATTATATTCACACAGAAGAAGAAAATGGAAAGAAATTTGCAGCTGTGGGAGAAATTTTGGAAGACCTGGCAGAATATTCAAAACTGGCTTCATTTCGCTATGATCCATATATGGGAAGGTTTTTCAGGAAAAAAGGTGTGGTGACAACACTGGTACTATTGGTTATTCTGGCGCTTCTGATGGCAGCAGTTTCTTCGGTTCTGGCAGGCGGAGGGGTACTTGGACGAAGTGTGATCGGGTTCTGGATGCTGTATTTTTTGGGTCTTGGTCTTGGTTTTTTCTGGTTTCGGAGAGGACGTAAGAGAGAAGAGGAGGAAGAAAGATGAATCAGGTGGTTATGATATTTGGAAAGTTGCTGGAGGTGTTTTACAGTTGTACGGGAGATTACGGAGCCGCCATTGTCTGCCTGACCGTATTCGTAAAGCTTTGTCTTCTGCCTCTGTATGCGAGGCAGAGGAAGAGGGTGGAAGCGCAGCAGGCAGGAGGTGTGGGAAGCTGTCTGGTTCTGTTTCTGACGCTTCCGGTGTTGACTGGTCTGTATCGTACTGTACTGACCGGGGCTCCTGTGGGCAGCAGATTGTGTCCCTGGGTCGTCTCGCTTCTGGCCAGGGATCCGTACGGAATCCTGCCGGCCCTGTCCGCAGCAATGCAGCTTCTTCCGCAGCTCTATCCGTACCTGAGGTTTTTCAGAGAACTGAACATTCCTAAAGCACCGAAAGGGATGGTACTGTCTTCTGTTGTAATGATTTTTCTGATTTGTCTTCCTCTGCCGGCGGCAGTGGGACTCTATTACGTGACTGCTGGGATTTTCTCAGCAATAGAGCAGGCGGTGAGAAACGGAGCAAGGGTATATCGGCTGCGCGCTGGCTGACAGGTGTGAATTATGAAAGGAGCGTATCCCAGAAGAAGGCAGACCAGTACGGCTGCAGAAAAAATTGCTGCAGAAATAAAAGGATCAGATATCCCCACTGCCCATGCTGTTCTTCATAATCATTTTCAATATTAAAGGGAAGGTGCAGCCGCAGGGTTTTCTCTGCCAGACGAACCAGCAAGTATCCGATCCCTGCTCCAAGGAGATTGGTGATCAGGTCGTCAATATCCGTTGTGCGGAATGTAAACACCTGTGCAATTTCGATAAATACTGTTAGAAAACAGCAGAATCCTAACACATGCTTCCAGTCCCTGTATTCGTCAAAAAGCAGCGGAAGCAGAAATCCTACAGGGAGAAATAAAAGAATGTTAAGCAGATACTGCATGGGACTGCTCAGAATATCTGCCATAGGAATGAAATTGAAAGTAAAGTCCAGACCACAGTCTTTGATATCCGGAATACCGGTCACAGAATAGATTCCTGTCAATGTACAGATATAGAGTAGTAAAAACGGCGTATGGAGGCTTAAAAGTCTCCTGCCGGATAATCTCAGGCTCAAAAGAACTGCCGGGGTCAGAAGGAGCATGCTGGACAGACAATCCATGCCGATACCCCAAAATCTTGTTAAATACATCTCATTTCTCCTTTGTCTGGATTTCATCCATATCAGGGAAGTTTTCCGTTGAATGAATGTTGTTATAAATACGAATATACCAGAAGAAACTGAAGATTTTCTTTATATTTTTTTGAAGAGTTTCTGAAGAATTTTCTTATTACGTCAGGCGGGGGCGTTCCCTGTAATATGGATCGTATTTGCGTCCGTGAAGGCCATCTCCCACCCATGTGCATGGAAGATCTGCCATGCAATCCGGAGTCCCATGATATGCGGGGCTTTCTGTGAGTCCGGGAGGGAGCTGGTAAGAGCACGGATTACAACATCAGGAATGCCGCATCCACTGTCAGAGATTTGAAAGGAAATCTTCCCGTTTTCCTGGAGACAGGCAGTGACAGTTACGGTGCACCCCTCCGGATTGTGCCGGATACTGTTCTGAATCAGGTTGGAAAAGGCCCGGGTCAAAAGGGAAAGATCGCCTGTAACTGTGAGCTGTTCCACTTCGGGAGCAATATAGAGGTCAATGTCATGGACGGATGAAAGTCCCTGATTGTAGAGATCGCTGATCAACGTCCGGAGAAGCCGGGAAGGTTTCAGGCCGGTAATCCGCAGGGGCTGCATATGATATTCCAGTCTGGAAGTCAGATTCAGGTCTTCAATCAGGCGTTTAATCTGGAGGCTTTGATGTTCCATGATCTCTGCCAGACGCCGTTGTTCCCGGGACAGGGAGGGATCTTTTTTCAGGTCGCTGGCATATCCCATGATCAGGGAAAGGGGTGTACGGATATCATGGGAGACGCCGCTGATCCAGGCAGTACGGGCATCATCCCGCTGATCCAGGCGTTGGCGCTGTTCGATCAGCAGAGCAGAAGTCTGATTCAGTTGTCTGGCAAGGAGTTCGGTCATGCCTTTTTCCGGAAGGCGGATCGGCTTCTGCTCGGACAGATTCTGAATGCCGTCTACCAGTATCCGCAGAGAGCGGTAAAAGCGAAAGCCAAAGAAGAGAACCATCAAAAAGATCAGGAAGAGATTGACAGCCAGAGTGATCGGAATCATATGGGAAATGTATTTGATGCGCCACACCGGATCGCTGAAGTTTTGTTTCCAGATAGTGTATTTCTCCTGTGCGAGAACCAGAAGGCCGTAATCTGTGACACGCTCGGTGATCGGATAGTCATCCAGATACCATTTACTGAAAGCAGCAATCTGGTTGGGAGTATAGGCATGATGAAGGTGTACTGGAAGTTGCCAGTTCCAGGCAACCTGCCCATCGTCATCAAGAATCATGGCCCATACATAATTCTGACTCAGATAATCATATCCGGCTTCTGACAGGACAGGACTGCCGGCGTCTTGCGTCAGTTCTTCCTCTATGATTCTGGAATTAGAGACATTATGTTTGGTGGCTCTGATGACCTGAAAGCCGCTGACTACATAGAGGAAGACATTCAAAAACAAAGTGATAAAAAGCATCAGCACTGCAGAAAGCAAATAACGGGAGATGATTTTAGAGAGGTTTTTCATGGGCAGTCAGCCCCCTTTCAGCAGTTTGTAGCCCAGTCCCCGGACAGTTAGGAGCCATACAGGAGAAGAGGGTGTCTCTTCGATCTTTTCCCGCAGTCTTCGGATATGAACCATCAATGTATTCTCATATCCAAAATAATTCTCACCCCATACAGCGTCAGATAAGGCGTCAAAGGTAACGATATTTCCCCGGTTCTCATATAGTTTTTTCAGAAGCGCCAGTTCTTTGGCCGTCAGGGAGAGCTCTTCGCCCCGGGCGGTCAGGATAGTGCCGCTTTCCAACAGAACTGTGCGGTTCCCAAGTACCAGCCGGGAGCAGTCCGGTTCCTGGCTGAATCTGGAGAAATAAGTTCGCTTCAGAATGGCAGTCAGGCGCAGCACCAGTTCATCCGGCAGAAATGGTTTGGTAATATAATCGTCTGCGCCAAGCCCAAGTCCCAGGAGACGGTCATTGTCTTCGTCTTTGGCGGAGAGGAAAAGGACCGGGACGTCGGAGACCAGACGAAAATCCCGCATCAGGGAGAAACCGTCTCCGTCAGGCAGCATAATATCCAATATGATCAGTTCCGGTGCATAAAGATGGAAAATTTCCCGGGCCTTTTCACAGTTCGAAGCAGTCCGTATGGAGAGGAAACCCCGACGGATCAGTATATTTTTGAGCATTTCCAGAATATCCAAATTGTCATCGATCAGCAGGATTCTGGCTTCATAGAGGTGATTCATGTCAGCAGTCCTTTCTTTTGTCTCCTATTATATATGGTTTTCACCGGAATTTCAGCCAATTATACGAAAGTTAAGGAAAATGTAAGGAAGACTTCATGCTTTAGTAAGAGGAAGGAAGTATGATGAAGGCAGATGCGGAACTCAAAAATACAGCATCCGCCGGAGAAAGGCCCGGAAGGATTTTAAGTCGCGAAGCGGCAGAAAATTCTTCCAGACCAGGGGCCTGTCGAAGGCAGATGCGGAACTCTAAATAAAAAGAAAGGCGGAACCGAATATGAACTATATGATTGAGACCAGCGGTCTTGGAAAGCAGTACAAGGGGAAATATTCTGTGAAGAATTTGAATCTGAAGGTTCGTCCGGGATGTGTATATGGATTCCTTGGACCGAATGGAGCGGGGAAATCCACGACCATGAAGATGCTTCTGGGGCTGGTGAAGCCGTCCCAGGGTGATATTTTGTTGTTTGAGAAGGAGCTTCAGGAAAACAACCGACTTGAACTGCTGAAAGCTACCGGTTCTCTGATTGAATCTCCTTCCTATTATGGGCATTTGAGCGGAAGAGAGAATCTGGAGATTGTACAGACATTAAAGCAGGTGCCAAAGAAAGAGATCGACGAAGTTCTGCGTATTGTTCGGCTGGAGGGACAACAGAAGAAAAAAGTGAGGGAATATTCTCTGGGGATGAAACAGCGTCTGGGACTGGCTGCGGCTCTTCTCGGCCGTCCGAAGCTTTTGCTTCTTGATGAGCCGACCAATGGACTGGATCCGGCAGGAATCCAGGAAATGAGGGAGCTGATCTCGGAGCTGCCGGGACATTATGGTATGACAGTCATGGTATCGAGCCATCTGCTGGGCGAGATTGATCAAATGGCAACGGATGTTGGGATTATTGATAAAGGAAAAATGATCTATCAGGGGAGTCTGAAGAAACTGCACCACAGGGCTAGGGGGAGTATTCATATCCATGTACTGAATCCTGGAACAGCCATACGGATTCTCGAGGAACAAGGAGAAGTCTGCGAACTAAATGAAGGAGAACTGGTATTCGAGGATCGGACAGAAGAACAGATTGCAAAGCTGGTGGCAATTCTTGCAGGGAACGGTGCACAGATTACAAGAGTGATGGAATGCCAGAAGAGTCTGGAGGATATTTTCCTGAAACTGACGGGAAAGCAGGTGAGCCTGTAATGTGGAAAGAGTGGAAGACAGAATGGATAAAAGTGAAATACCGTGGAATCGGATGGATGCTTCTGGCGTTTCTGGCGTTGATTGTGCTGTGGACTCTGTGGGTGATGGGAGATATTCCAAAAGAACAGGCGGCGGATGGATTCCGCATGATGTTTTTTCAGATTCCGATGATGGATACAATTCTGATGCCTGCAATGATTGCCATGTTGGCCAGCCGTCTGTGCGATGCAGAGGTTAAGAGCAGCACGATGAAACTTCTGTGTACTATGGAGGAGAAGGGACGTCTGTTTGATATGAAAGTTTTGACCGGAGCATTTTATCTGGCACTGTTTGTGGCGGCAGAGACCGTTTTTATATTCATACAAAGTAAAATCAGCAGTTTTACAAGCCCTCTTGATCCGGCACAGCTTTTGTATTTTATAGCGCAGGTGTATATAGTAAGCCTGGCGATACTTATTTTTCAGGTGGTATTGTCGTTTTTCTTTGAAAATCAGATTCTTCCGCTGGCAGCAGGGATCTTCGGTTCTTTTGTGGGGTTGTTCTCCTGGTTTTTTCGGGACGGGATTTTGAAGAAATGTTTTCTGTGGGGGTACTATTCCGAGCTTTGCTTCATCCGCAATGTATGGGATCCGGATACCAGGATTGTGACTTATTATGATGCACCTTTTGATGTACTGTCTTTTTGTCTGCTGCTGGGATTGCTGGCTGTCGGGTATGGGACTGGAAAAGTACTTTTTCTGAGAAAGGAGATATAAGATGCTTTTAACATGTGTGAGGATAGAGCAAAAGAAACTGAGGCATTCGTATCTGTGGCTGGTTTTCCTGGTGATTCCGATACTTCCGGCTTTTATGGGTGCAGGTAATTATGTGCAGAACCTGGAAGTTCTGCAGTCGGAATGGTATTCACTGTGGACTCAGTGTTCATTGTTTTATTCTAATTTTTTTTATGCGCCCTTGATTGCATTATACTGTTCCTACAGCTGGCGTGTGGAACATTTAAATCATAATTGGAATCAGCTGATGACCATGCCGGTGCCTGTCAGAGATGTATTTTTGTCAAAATTATGTCTGGCGCTGGGGTGCACGGTTTTTCTGCAGCTCTGGATGTGGGTTCTGTTTCTGGTGACCGGGAGAGTGGTGGGGCTTCCCGGATGGCCTCCGCTGGAGATTCTGATCTGGCTGTTAAGAGGAAGTATTGGCGGAATGGGAATTGCTGCATTGCAGATGGTTTTCTCCATGGTGATTCGAAGCTTTGCAGTTCCTGTTGCTCTGGCATTGGTGGGAAGCGTTATGGGGTTCCTTCTAAGTAACGGCGGTCTGGGGCTCTGCTGGCCTTATTCCCTGATGCTGATGGGCATGAATGCCAACAGAAGTGAAAACATGATGGAAAATGTCGCCGGATTTATCATAAGCTTTCTGATATTCTTGCTTTTATTTACAATGTCAGGTATCTGGTATCTGAAGAAAAAGGATATTCAGGCGGCATAGCCTATTGGGTGATATTTACAGCAATGATGGCATAATCAGCGACTCCATATTGGGTCTCTACGGATATCTGCCCGTACTCTTCTCTGGACATCATGGTGTCTTTTACTGTATTCAGAACGAATTCGGAACGTTCTTCAGGGGTATTGGATGTAACGTCACAGACCAGCTGAAAGGTATGGGTATGGTCAGAGAGATATTGTTCAACAGCATTTTGAATCTCGGCATCAGAATCCGTAAAGGTGTAGGGGCTCTGGAGGTAAGGCTGGATGGTCATTTGCCGGTTTTCTTCCAGAAAACGTCCGGAAGAACAGACATGGGGAGTCTGTTCCGGATCTGCCGTATGATTTCCTGAAAGCGTTGTATCCGGCACCAGAAAATATTCATAGATCATGTTGGAGCCGTCTGTAACTGCCTGGCCGTTTAGAAGGGGATCATCCCAGGTGACATCTATATTGTACCATTCCCCATCAACCAGGACCTGATTCCACGCATGGGTCTGGACACCGGTGCCGTCATCTGCGGTGCCGTAGATCAGCTGCTCCTCAATACCTGCTTCCCTGCAGAGCAGAGAAAATGCTTTGGCATAACCTTCACAGACTGCGGAGTGCAGAAGAAGCGCACCTTCTGCTGTAAAGGCGGTATCCGGAAGTGTGCCGGCTGCCAGGTTGTCGTAATCATAATTTACATGAACGACCAGATAATCATGGATAGCTTTCACTTTCTCATATTCGGTCATGGAAGAGGTGACAATCTCACGGGCAATTGCAGTCATCTGTTCTGATTCTGCGTTCTGAGATTCAGCCGGTCCCTGAGACAGTTCCGTATCAAGAATTTCCGGGATTCCTGAAGATTCCTGATGTTTCTGACGGGAGGCCGCTTCTTCGGCCTCCGGAACGCCGGCAGAAGATATATCTTCCTGTTCCTGCGTTCCGGTGTTCTCCAGGGCGGACTCGTGGCCGGGGGTGATCAAATCGTTGAACCAATCAGGAGTTTTGGCACAGCCAGTCAGCAGAAGGCTGAGGGTCAGGGTCAGTAGACATAATTTTTTCATGGCGATGTTCCTTGCTGTATGTTATATTTTTTATAATGCCTTTGTCTGAAAGGTTTAGCTATGCATAAACGGAAAAGGAAGATGCCGGACGCTTTGTTGGCCGCTCATTCTGCTCCCCCTGTTTGCCGGATATGCTGTCAGAAATATGCCCCATAAACGTTTTCATCGACTGTCGGATAATGCTGTTCATCTCTTTGCCTGCTGTCAGATGTTCCAGTAAATCCAACAGTTTTCTGTGTTGGAGTGTCATTTGAATTTCCAGGTTTTCGTCACGGCTCAGGTTCAGGATCTTTGCTTTTATGGCCGAAGCCTCTTTCGCTGCTGTCCCTGCCGCTTGCAGATCATTCAAGCTATAGTAATCTTCCCCTTCCTGCACAGGATGATGGAATATAGTTCCGTTCTGTTCTTCCTCCAGGCTGCTGACGTCAAGTGCAATTTCCAGAAGCTGCCAGGAATTTTCCTTTGCCTCGTCAAAGCGCCCTGCTTTCACTGCGGCTTCCATGTCGTTTGCCTGCTGGTCAATAGCAGCAGAAAGATTGGCACCCATACGGTCTTTTATCCCTTTATTCCCCAGCTGTTCATAAAATTCGCCCACGCTTTGCTGCCAGGAATTGACTGTTCGCTGTTTAAACTGTTCAAACATATGGTCTAACTTTTCGGTTTTCTGGGACAGAATCTCCTCCTGACCAGCATAATGCTCTTCTAGTCGGGCCTTTGTTGTCACATAGACTGAGACTGCGCTGTTGACATGTCGCATGATCTGATTTCCAGCTTCGAGTGAAACGCTGCTGCTCATCCTGAATGACACATAGTCCCAGTCAATACCATCTTCCCGGCTTGGCTCATACAGATCCAGTTGCTTGTTCTCGGGAAGATTTCCGCTTAACCGTATGCCGGAATCCATGGCAGAGGCAGATTCCAATGAGTCTCTTCTGACAAAGGGACGCTCTTCTTTCTCGCTCTTTACAGATTGCGGTTTTTGGGAAACATAATTCTGTTTTTCACGATGTAACTGCTGAACCTTATTTATTTCCATAAAATAATTCCTCCTGTGCCAGATGGTAAAACTTCTGATTATGTGTTTGATTATAAAACAGCTGTCGGTTATTTGCAATATGCGCTGCAAACCTGCTTTCGCCATGTGGGTGATTTGCTGTTTTCGGGACGGACAATACTTGCGGGAGGGCTTGCGCAGCTTTCCGGATTCATAGTATGATAAAAACAATAAAAAGCAGGCGGCATATGATCTGGCCCCGGAACAGGAGAAAAATATGATATTGATACAAAATGGGAGAGTGGTGGATCCGGTAAGCGGAATCAATGAGAACATGGATGTTCTTTTGGAAGGTACGTCAATCTTAAGCGTTGGACCGGATCTGTCCGCTCCGGATGCGCAGGTAATTGATGCATCGGGGCTTGTGGTGGCGCCGGGGCTAATGGATGTGCATGTGCACTTTCGGGATCCGGGATTTACTTATAAGGAAGATATTCTGACAGGAGCCAAAGCGGCGGCAAAAGGAGGTTTTACTACAGTGGTTTGTATGGCGAATACAAAACCTGCGGTTGACTGCCCGGAAATACTTCGGTATGTACAGAAAAAGGGAGAAAGTGCAGATATCCATGTCCTTCAGGCGGCAGCAGTCAGTAAAGGACTGAAGGGAGAGGAACTGGTTGATATGGAGGTCCTGGCGGATGCAGGAGCCGCCGGCTTTACAGATGACGGGATTCCTTTGATGAATGAACGGCTTTTGCTGGATGCAATGAAAAAGGCGAAGGAACTGGATCTGCCTGTAAGCCTGCATGAAGAAGACCCTCTTCTGATCCTGGAACCGGGGGTACATCAGGGCAGAGTGTCCCGGCAGTTGGGATATGGAGGAGCACCGCGGGAGGCGGAGGATGTGATGGTGGCCAGGGACTGTATGCTGGCGCTTCATACGGGAGCGTCAGTCTGTATTCAGCATATCAGTTCAAAACATTCTGTGGAGCTGATTCGGACGGCAAAGCAGATGGGAGCGGATATTCATGCAGAAGCAACTCCTCATCATTTTACACTTACAGAAGAAGCGGTGCTTCAATATGGCGCAAATGCCAGGATGAATCCTCCTGTTCGCACAGAAGAGGACAGGCAGGCGATCATAAATGGACTTCAGGACGGGACGATTGATATGATAGTGACAGATCATGCGCCTCACAGCGCAGAAGAAAAGGCGATGCCGCTTTCCCAGGCGCCCAGCGGAATCATCGGTCTTGAGACTTCTCTCGGTCTTGGAATTCGCTCTCTGGTAGAACCAGGGTATCTGACGCTTCTGGAGTTGATGGCGCTTATGAGCAGGAATCCGGCTAAATTTTACCGGATGATTCCCGGGAGTATTGCAGAAGATGCACCGGCAGATCTGGTTATCTTTTCCGAGAAAGAATATTGGAGGGCAGATCATTTTATCTCAAAGTCATCCAATAGTCCATTCACCGGCTGGGAGCTTCCGGGGAAGATTTATTATACAATCTGTGGGGGGAAGATTGTATATAAAGGTTGAGATGTAGTTGTTATCTGTTCAGAAATTCAATGTATTCCATTAAATTTTTCTGTTTTTCCATCGGCAGCCTGTGGTAAGCGTACAGAAGCTGCCGATATTCTTCCGGAAGAGTGGCGAATGGATCGACTCCTGTAGGATGGAGGCCGGTGATTACCAGCTGATCCAGAGTGATTTTATGATAAGCTGCAAGTCTGCAGGCCATTTCCAGATCCGGCAGCCGCTGTCCGGTCTCATAATAGGAATAGGTTTGCCTGGAAATATTCAATTCTTTACTGATGGCTTCCTGTGTCATTCCGCGATGGTTGCGAAGTTCTTTCAAAGTCTTTCCAATGTTATAACTGGTCATAATACACCTCTTTTTCGGGGATATTATAACAAGTTCCCGTTTTTTCTTGTGATAATGCAACAAAACATGGAATTAAAGAACTAACAGCATAAAATATAGAAAATAATAGTTGATTTTATGTAAACAATTCGGATACAATGAAAAGGGGAGGGGGTCCGTTCAGAAGGAGAATAAAAAATGAAAAGAAGCAGGAAAATAGCAATTTGGTTGCGGATACAATTAAGACTGATTAGGCTTTTCTTCCTGCGTGTGGAAAAACCGGAAGATGCCAGGACGCAGGAAGAGATGCTGGAGGAGATTAAAAAAAGACTAAAGAGAACTTAGATTGCTGTTGTGATAGACAGAAGAGCAGGTTACATCCTCTTCAAACCAGTCTGGAGCCGAAAATGCAAGGGCCTCTTCTTCACTTTGAAATTCCACCTCGGCCAGAAGAAGTCCTTCTCTGGGGTTTCTGAAGCAGTCCAGTTCAATTGTATAAGAACCGTAAGGAATCAGATAGCGGCGTTTGCTGATCAGAAGGCCGTCAATTTTGGTACGAAGATGCAGGTATGCTTCTTCTGTCAATGGAAGGTTGTATTCTTCCCGGACCATCAGACCTTTAGATTTGTAGGTCAGAAAATATTCGTTATCCTGCCGCCGGATACGGACCACAGGACTGGTACACAGGTATCCCTGTTCAATATCATGGAAGGGATAGACATCAAGATTCTCCGGAGGAGTCAGGACCAGATATTTGCGTTCGATTTCGTAGTTTTTCATGATTGATACTCCATTTTCAAAGGCACTGCCTGCCGGCGGTGTGCAGTTATTTGATATTCCATTATTACAATCAGTATAGCATATTCCAAAGAAAAATGATATGATAGAAACAGCATCTGAGCGGGCGGAGGCCCGGAAGTATTTCGGGACGCAGAAGACGGCCGGTAGTCCTTACAGAACAGGGGATGGAGAAAGGGCAGATGCGGGACTGTAAAACAGCATCTGAGCGGGTGGAAATCCTTACAGAACGGGGGATGGAGAAGGGCAGATGCGAACTGTAAATAGGAGGACATATGAGCAGAGTATGTGTATTTTTTGCAGAGGGATTTGAAGAGATTGAAGGCCTGACGGTGGTGGACATTCTGCGCCGGGCGGGCGTGGACACGCAGACGGTGTCTGTCAGTGAAGACCGTATGGTGACAGGAAGCCATAAGATTCCTGTGGAGGCAGATATCTGCATCAAAGAGGCAGATTTTTCCGGGACTGAGCTTCTGGTACTTCCGGGGGGAATGCCGGGCACGCGGAATCTGGGGAACTGTGAAGTGCTTACGGAACTTCTGAAGCAATTTTATAGAGAAGGAAAAAAGGTGGCGGCGATCTGCGCGGCACCCAGTGTACTGGGCGACCTGGGGCTTTTGAAAGGAAAAAAGGCAGCCTGCTATCCGGGTTTTGAGGAGCGGCTTTCAGGTGCGGAAGTCGTATATGACACAGTGGCTGTGGACGGAAATGTGACAACCAGCCGCGGAATGGGTACAGCGATTCCGTTTGCCCTGGCACTGACAGAGCAGCTGGTGTCAGAAGAAAAAGCAAAGGAGATTAAAAAAGGAATCCTGTACGGGCATGTATGACAGAAACTTCCAGTATGCTCATTTTGTTTTGGCGGATACTATGGGCATGGAGGTGATTAACATGGCAAATCAGAACAGCACATCCGGAACCAACAATATGGCAGTACCGGAAGCAAAAGCAGCTATGAACCGTTTTAAAGAGGAAGTTGCCAGCGAACTTGGTGTTCCGCTGAAAGACGGTTACAACGGCGATCTGACCAGCAGACAGGCAGGTTCTATCGGCGGCGAAATGGTCAAGAAGATGATCATGAAGCAGGAACAGCAGATGTCCTCCGGTCAGTAAGGAAAAAACAGAAAAATAACAAAAACAATGAGGCTGTCGGGCTAGACAGTCTCATTTTTTTGTGATATACTCTTAAAATGTCTATGAGTATGTAAATCAGGGAATACTGAGATATAAATACAAGGAGGATATATTCATAATCATGAGCGTACAGGTAGAGAAGTTAGAGAAAAACATGGCAAAGCTGACCATTGAGGTTCCTGCAGAGAATGTGGAGAAGGCCATTCAGAGCGTATATCAGAAGATGAGAAAGAATATCAATATTCCGGGATTCCGCAAAGGAAAGGCGCCGCGTCAGCTGATTGAGAAAATGTATGGAAAAGAAGTATTTTATAATGATGCAATTGATCAGCTGCTTCCGAAGGCATACGGGGATGCTGCGGATGAATGCGGAGAGGAACTGGTGTCCCGTCCGAAGATAGATATTGTACAGATGGAGAGCGGAAAGCCCATGATCTTTACGGCAGAAGTGGCAGTGAAGCCGGAAGTAACGCTGGGAGATTATAAGGGAATCCAGGTTGAGAAGGCTCCGGTTGAAGTGCTTGATGAAGAAGTGGAAGCAGAAATTACAAAGGAAAGAGAAGCAAATGCGAGAAATATTACCGTAGAAGACCGGGCAGTGGCCGACGGAGATATGGTTTCTCTGGACTTTGAAGGTTTTGTTGACGGAGTTCCTTTTGAAGGCGGAAAAGGAGAGAATTATGAGCTGACCATCGGTTCCGGTGCGTTTATCCCCGGATTTGAGGAGCAGCTTGTGGGCGCAGAGGCAGATAAAGAACTGGAAGTGAATGTGACATTTCCGGAGGAATATCATGCGAAAGATCTGGCAGGTAAGGCAGCAGTCTTTAAATGCCGTATAAATTCCATCCGGGTAAAGGAACTTCCGGAAGTGGATGACGAGTTTGCTCAGGAAGTATCAGAATTTGAAACACTGGATGAATATAAAGCTGATATCAAGGCAAGACTTCTGAAAGACAAAGAAGAAGACGCCAAAAAGGTAAAAGAAGATGCAGTAATCGAGAAGATTATCGAAGGCGCACAGATGGAGATCCCGGAAGCAATGGTCGATTTTCAGACAGAACAGCTTATGGAGGACTTTGGCCAGAGAATGCAGGCACAGGGACTGTCTCTTGAACAGTATTTCCAGTTCAGCGGTATGACGGAGGAGAAGTATCGGGAGCAGATGCGGCCCAGTGCCATGAAGAATATCCAGAGCAGGCTGGTGCTTGAGGCGGTTGCGAAGGCTGAGAATCTGGAAGCTTCCCAGGAAGATGTAGATGCTGAGATGCAGAAGATGGCTGACATGTATAAGATGGAAGTTGAGAAAGTAAAAGAGCTCTTTGGAGAGTATCAGTTGGAAGAAATGAAGAAAGATCTTGCAATCCGTAAAGCGATTGAGCTTGTAAGAGATGCGGCGGTTGAAGCTTGATTATCGGAACTTTGTAAGAACAGTATGTGACTCCAGGAAAGATTTTACAGGGAGATTTCGTGGGGCATCAGGCCCTGTCGGGTCAAAGAGGACACGGCGAGGCTGTGTCCTTTGTCATCGAGAGAGTTCAATATTAGGAGGAGGACTATACTATGGCATTAATACCTTATGTCATTGAACAGACCAGCAGAGGAGAGAGAAGTTACGACATATATTCCAGACTTTTAAAAGAGAGAATTATCTTTCTTGGAGAAGAAGTAAATGAGACGACTGCCAGTCTGGTAGTGGCACAGCTTCTGTTTCTGGAGTCTGAAGATCCGGGGAAGGATATTAATCTGTATATTAACAGCCCAGGAGGTTCTGTTACAGCCGGGATGGCAATTTTTGACACGATGAATTACATTAAATGCGATGTGTCTACCATCTGTATCGGCATGGCGGCCAGTATGGGAGCGTTCCTTCTTGCAGGAGGGGCAAAGGGAAAACGTTTTGCACTTCCCAATGCGGAGATCATGATCCATCAGCCGCTGGGCGGGGCAAAAGGACAAGCGACGGAGATTGAGATCGCTGCAAAGCATATTCTCCGTACGAGGGAGAAGTTGAATTCGATTCTGGCAGAACGTACAGGACAACCGCTGGAAGTAATACAGAAGGATACAGAACGCGATAATTATATGACAGCCGATGAAGCAAAGGATTATGGATTGATCGACCATATAATGATAAGGCATTGAGGGAGAATTACATGGCTAGAAATGAAATCAGATGTTCTTTTTGCGGTAAGACGGAAAGTCAGGTCTTAAAGCTTCTGAAAGGACCGAACGGAGTGTATATCTGCGATGCATGCGTGGAACTCTGCTCCGAGATCATAGAGGAGGAGCTTGCAGAAGATGTAAGCGCCTTTGAGGAAGATGAGATCAATCTGTTGAAGCCGGAGGAGATCAAACATTTCCTGGATGATTATGTCATCGGGCAGGAGAACGCGAAAAAAGCGCTTTCTGTTGCAGTGTATAATCATTATAAGAGGATTCTGGCAGAGCCGGATCTGGATGTGGAGCTTCAGAAAAGTAATGTTTTGCTACTCGGGCCCACGGGTTCCGGTAAAACATTACTTGCACAGACACTGGCAAGGATCCTGAATGTACCGTTTGCGATTGCGGATGCGACAACGCTGACGGAGGCAGGATATGTGGGTGAAGATGTGGAGAATATCCTTCTGAAGATTATCCAGGCAGCAGATTATGATATTGAACGTGCCCAGAAGGGTATCATCTATATTGATGAGATTGATAAGGTTACCAGAAAGTCTGAGAATCCGTCCATCACCAGAGATGTATCCGGTGAGGGCGTGCAGCAGGCTCTGCTTAAGATTGTAGAGGGGACAGTCGCTTCTGTTCCTCCCCAGGGAGGTAGAAAACATCCTCATCAGGAACTTCTGCAAATTGATACGACGAACATTTTGTTTATCTGCGGCGGTGCATTTGAGGGGCTGGATAAGATTATTGAGACCCGCCTGGACCGCGGTTCCATTGGTTTTAATGCAGACATACGCGATAAACGGCGGGAGAATGTGGGAGAACTTTTGCGTAATGCACTTCCGGAAGACTTTATTAAGTATGGTATGATTCCGGAATTTATGGGGCGTGTGCCCATTGCAGTGTCCCTGAATCCGCTGACCAGAGATGATATGGTGAGGATTCTTGTGGAACCAAAGAATTCAATTGTCCGTCAGTATCAAAAACTGTTTGATCTGGATGGAGTGGAACTGGAGTTCGACAAGGAAGCTGTGGAAGCAATCGCAGAGAAGACGATATCACGCAAGACCGGCGCGAGAGGTCTGCGGTCTATTATGGAGGAGACTATGATGGACCTGATGTTTACGATTCCGTCAGATGACAGCATCAAAAACTGCCGAATCACGCAGGAGGCTGTAGCAGGAACGGGAAAGCCAGTCATAACGAGGAAATAAAGACGAGGGACCTTACTAAAACGGAGGGTCCCTTTTTGCACGAAAACAGCGAAGCCCTGTACCCCCCCCCGGAAATACTTCCAGACTGATAGGGGTTGTGAAGGGCGAAGCGGAACTCGAAAACAGCGAAGCCCTGTACAACCGCCGGAAGGATTTCAGGACGTGTAGCCGGCCGGAAATACTTCCAGACTGATAGGGGTTGTGAAGGGCGAAGCGGAACTCGAAATCGGAGGAACCATGGGAAATTCAGAGATAAAGATTCCTGTTATAGCTTTGCGGGGGATGGCGGTACTTCCAGGGATGATTACTCATTTTGATGTGAGCCGTCCCAGGTCTGTACATGCGGTGGAGCAAGCGTTAAAGGAGGAACAAAAACTTTTTATTGTGGCACAGAGAGACCCAGAGGACGAGGAGCCGTCCCGGGAGAAACTTTTCTCTGTAGGGACAGTGGGAGAGATTAAGCAGATTGTAAAGATGCCTCATCATATTTTGCGAGTGTTGGTGGAAGGGCTTTACAGTGCAAGGCTTCTTCATCTGGAAGAGGAGGAATATCTGACAGGTACGGTTGTACGACAGGATCCGGAAGACTTTGGAAGCCTGCCGAACAGCGGAAAAGAAGCCATGTACCGGAATCTGAAGGAGATTTTCCTCGTATATGGAGAGGGAAATAACAAAATAGGAAAGGATATGCTGCGTCAGGTTACAGACAGCAGGGAACTGGAGAGCCTGATGGTACAGGTGATGATACATACGCCTTTTTCCTGGGAGCAGCAACAGAAGCTGCTGGAGGCAGAGTCTCTGGCAGATAGCTATGAGATGCTCTGCGTGATGCTGAACAATGAGATCGAGATTGAGAAATTTCGTCGGGGAATTCAGGAGAAAGTTAAAGCGCGTGTGGACAAAAATCAGAAAGACTATATTTTAAGAGAACAGATGAAAGTAATTCGTGAAGAATTGGGGGATGAAGGTCCGGGGGCGGAAGCGGCGCAGTTTCGCAAAGCGGTGGAAGCGCTGGATGCGTCCCAGGAGGTAAAAGCGCGAATTGAGAAGGAGATTCAGAGATTTCTGAATGCGGGTTCTAATTCCGCGGAGGCTTCTGTTATCCGGGGATATATTGAGACGCTTCTGGATCTTCCCTGGGACAAAAGAAGCGAAGATCGTCTGAACCTGAAAGATGCAAAAGCAATTCTGGAAAAAGAACACTATGGTCTGGAGAAGGTAAAAGAGCGGATCCTGGAATTTCTTGCTGTCAGAAAGATGTTGGATGGCGGGGAGAGCCCGATTCTCTGTCTGGTTGGTCCTCCCGGCACCGGCAAAACTTCTGTAGCCCGTTCGATTGCTCATGCATTGAATAAAAAATATGTCCGGATCTGTCTGGGAGGAGTTCATGATGAGGCTGAGATTCGGGGACATCGCAGAACTTATATCGGGGCTATGCCAGGCAGGATTGTGGATGGAATCCGCCATGCAGGCGTGAAAAATCCGCTGATGGTTATGGATGAGATTGATAAAGTCAGCAGTGACCACAGAGGAGATACGTTCTCGGCGCTCCTGGAAGTGCTGGACAGCGAACAAAATGTAAAATTCAGGGATCATTATGTGGAGCTTCCGGTGGATCTGTCTGAGGTAATGTTCCTGTGTACCGCCAATGATACACAGACGATTCCCCGCCCGCTTCTGGACCGTATGGAGATCATAGAAGTTAGCAGCTACACAGAGAATGAAAAACTGCATATTGCCATGGATCACCTGCTTCCAAAGCAGATGCAGAGACATGGTCTTAAGAAAAGTCAGCTTCAGATCTCGGAAAAAGCACTGGGGAAGATGATCCATCAGTATACCAGAGAGGCCGGAGTGAGAAATCTGGAACGAAAGATTGCTTCGGTCTGCAGAAAAGCGGACAGAGAGATACTGGAGGAGAATAAAAAACGAGTGCGTGTTACTGATAAAAATCTGGAAAAGTATCTGGGGAAAACCATTTATGAATTCCAGGAGCGCAATGACAAAGATGAAATTGGTATTGTTCGGGGTCTTGCGTGGACCAGTGTGGGGGGAGACACTCTGGAGATTGAAGTAAACCTGATGCCCGGAAAGGGCAATCTTGAGCTGACCGGACAGATGGGGGATGTGATGCAGGAGTCTGCAAGGGCAGGAATCAGCTATATTCGTTCCATCAGTTCGGAGTATGGTCTGGAAAAGGATTACTTTCAGGAACACGATATACACATCCATATTCCGGAAGGGGCGGTGCCCAAGGATGGACCCTCCGCCGGGATTACCATGGCAACGGCCATGCTTTCCGCCGTGCTGGAAAAGCCGGTTCGTGCGGACGTGGCTATGACCGGGGAGATTACGCTCCGGGGCAGGGTGCTTCCGATAGGGGGACTGAAAGAAAAACTTCTGGCGGCAGGGAGTGCGGGCATGAAAACGGTCATTGTTCCAAAGAAGAACAAAAGAGACGTAGAGGAACTGTCGAAGGAGATCACAGGAGGACTGGAATTCATCTATGCGGAGGGCATGGAGGAAGTGATCGCCCATGCATTTGTATAAGAGGTAGATATGGTAATCAGAAAAGTTGAGCTTGAGACAGTCTGCGGAATTACAAGCAGACTTCCGGAAAACAGCAGGCCGGAGGTGGCATTTGCCGGGAAATCCAATGTGGGAAAATCTTCGCTGATCAATGGGCTTTTGAATCGCAAGGCTTTGGCAAGAACCTCCGCTCAGCCGGGAAAGACCCAGACCATCAATTTTTATAATGTCAATGACGAGGTATATCTGGTGGACCTGCCAGGGTACGGATATGCAAAGATCAGTCAGGAGATCAGGGAGAAGTGGGGGAAGATGATAGAGCGTTATCTCCATGGGTCCGGACAGCTGAAGGCAGTGTTTTTGCTGATTGACATCCGCCATGAACCGTCTGCTAACGACAGGGACATGTGCAACTGGATACTCTATCAGGGATATGAACCGATCATTATTGCCACAAAACTGGACAAAATCAAGAGAAGTCAGATATCTAAGCAGCTGAAGCTGTTACGTGACGGGTTGAAGGTTACTGCAGGTACAAAGATCATTCCGTTTTCGGCAGAAACAAAGCAGGGACGGGATGAGATCTGGGAGATCATCGACGGGTTTGCGGAGGAAATAAAAGTATGAGCGAAGAGCCGGGGAAAGAGAGAGCAGAAGCACAAAAGGTCAGAAAGAATCTTCTGAATATTGGAATATTTGTATTGGAGGTCCTGTTTTTGATTCTGGCAGGACCAGCTCTGGTACGCTTTTTCCTTCCGGTTATTATCGGCTGGCTGATTGCGCAGATGGCCAATCCGCTTGTGCATTTTCTGGAAAGACATCTTCATATTGTGAGAAGGCACAGTTCGTTTGGTATTATTTTCGGCACGATTTTCTTCGTTGTTCTGGCCTGCTATTATGCTGTGCTGTGGATCTGGAGAGAAGCGGGAGAGCTGGCAGAACGGCTTCCGGCCTATTATCAGATACTGGTGCAGGGGCTTGACCGGATAGCAGAGAATCTTCAAAGTGTGACTTCGAGAATGCCGCCGGAAATGAGAGAAAAGATTGCCGATTCCACGGGGAACTTTACGGATTTTCTGGGACGTCTTGTGAGCAGTCTCGGCGGGGGCACGGTGGAAGCGGCGGGGAACGCGGCGGGAAAGATTCCTTCGTTTCTGATCTCCTTTATTTTCTCGCTTTTATTCGCATATTTCTTTATTGCACAGAGGGAGAGGGTCCACGGGATCGGGAGAAAGATCATACCAGAGAAGAGAAGAAGAGAACTCCGGATGGTATGGGAGAATATGAAATATGCAGTGGGCGGATATTTTCGTGCACAGTTTAAGATTATGGGAGTTGTGGGGGTAATTCTGGCGGTAGGATTTCTGATTATGCGGATTGAGTATGCGGTATTGTGGGCGGCGCTCATTGCGCTGATGGATTTTCTTCCGATGCTTGGCACGGGTACGGCGCTGCTCCCCTGGGCGTTGTTCTGCGCGCTGAGCGATGCAGTTCCCCGGGCGGCCGGGCTTTTGGTTCTGTATGCAGTGACGCAGCTGACCAGGCAGCTCATTCAGCCCAAGATGGTAGGAGACAGTATTGGGGTGGATACATTGACCACTCTGTTTCTGCTGTTTATCGGATACCGGTGTTCCGGGCTTCTGGGAATGATTATTGCAGTCCCTGCAGGGCTGATTGTAATGCAGTTCTATGAAGCGGGAGCATTCGAACATGTAATTGGTAATGTGCGTGAGCTAACAGAGATGATTCAAAGATGGCGAAACGAAGAAGAGACATGAGGAGTGCCAGAGCGCTATAAAAGCTGCTCCATCAGGTAGGCATAGACTTTCTGACTCTTCGCCTTCCAGTGGTTGCACATGGAGATTGCCTGCTTTTCTGAAGGAACGGAGAGTGTCAGATCAATCAATGTAGAATCTTGTTCCCGTACCTGACAGCGGACCAGGTAATCCTGTCCGTTCCCGGGGAAATAATCAGCGGTAGTGGAAAGGGCGTCGCGGATATCTGCATGGTGTTTTTCCAGGTATTCCAGGATATCCTGACAGATAGCGTCAGAAATCTTGTCGCCAAAGTAGTGCAAAGTGTCTGTGCCGGCCTCGGTAATGTGATAGATAGAGCTGTTGTGGTTGTTTGATATGGTCACAAGCCCGGTTTCTTCCATTTCGGATAATACTTGCTGAAGGGTGAAATAATTCGTATATTCTTTTTCGAGAATAAATTCTGAGATCTGGGAGTTGCTCAGAGGCGAATCAATCTGGGCGAGCATTTTCAGGATAATCAGTTTGTACAGAGTCAGTGTATCGGACATGGGATGGTGAATTCCTTTCAATTAATTAATGCACCGCAGGAGCAGGAGATGCCGCTTCACTGGAAATACTTTCCCTGCCAGGTGTTTTGAGAGCGGAAGGCCTGATGGATTGCATTAAGGACGTGCCTCTTGGAGCGGCTCCAGAGAGGGGCGATCAGCAGGTTCCCGGGGCCGTCTCCGGTCAGGCGATGGATCACGATATCCGGGCGCAGAATCTCTGTGCAGGACAGGATCATCCGGACATAGGATTCCAGGGTGAAGACCTCAAATGGTTGCTGCTCATAGTGTGCAGCCAGGTCTGTCCCTTTCAGGATATGCAGCAGCTGCAGTTTTATTCCTTGAATATCCCGGGTGTTCAGGTAGCGGATGGTCTCAAGCATCCGGTCACGGTCTTCTCCGGGAAGGCCAAGGATTACATGGGTGATGACCTCAATTCCCCGGTCCCGAAGGCGCCTTACTGCATCTTCGAAAGTGGAGAGGGAATAACCTCTGCGTATGAATGCTGCTGTATTTTCGTGCATGGTCTGAAGACCCAGCTCAATCCATACAGGCTTAATCTGATTCAGTTCTGTCAGAAGGTCAAGGACCGGCGGCTCCAGACAATCTGGTCTGGTGGCAATGGACAAAAGAGCAATATCCGGATGGAGAATCGCTTCTGTAAAGACAGAGCGCAGGTAGGATACAGGGGCATAGGTATTGGTATATGCCTGAAAGTAAGCAATATAGCGGTTGACCGGGCGTTTGTTCTGCAGACGTATTCGGGCTTGCTCAATCTGTCCATGTATGGAAAGAGCGGAATCGGCGGCAAAGTCGCCGGATCCGCCGGCACTACAGAAGATACATCCGCCGGTTCCAATCCGGCCGTCTCTGTTGGGACAGGTCATGCCGGCATTGAGCGCAAGCCGGTAGACTTTTTCTCCATAACGCTTTTTCAATTCGTAGTCGAGCGAGTGATACGGTTTATCATTCCATAATATCATATGATCAATCTATCACAGGGGCCGGCAAAAATCAAGTTAAGAAAAATTTCCCTTTTCATTTCAGGACAAAGGGAGTATACTGTTTATAGTTCGAAAACGTTCTGCCGGATCTGGCAGACTCTTTCCCCAGTGTTATAGAACAGGAATGAACAAAGAGAACAATTTAGGAGGAATATATGGACAATAATATGAGAGAAAAGTATGAGTCCTTGTCGCTTGCAGTGCTGCGTGATGTGGCTAAAAACCGTGGGATAAAAGGGACTTCTGCCATGAGAAAGGATGCGGTAATAGAAGCGATGCTTGCGGAGGATGAAAGAAGTGCTGCTGCAGAGATGGTGAAGACGCAGGCTGCTGAGAACGGGAAGTCTGTGTCGGACATGGAACAACTTGACAGCGGACAGACGATCCAGGGCATTCTGGAAGTGATGACAGACGGCTTTGGATTTATCAGAAGTGATCATTATCTGCCGGGAGAGAACGACGTATATGTGTCGCCTTCGCAGATTCGCAGATTTAATCTGAAGACAGGAGATATTGTGGCCGGCAACACGAAGGTGAAGACGGAAAAGGAAAAGTTCTGTGCACTTTTATATGTGAAGAGCGTGAATGGACTTCATCCGGAAATGAATGCCAAGAGACCTAATTTTGAAGATTTGACGCCGATTTTTCCAAACGAACGGATCCGGATGGAACGGACGGGCGGCAGCATTGCCATGCGGATTGTAGATGAGATTGCCCCCATTGGGAAGGGACAGCGCGGGATGATCGTCTCTCCGCCCAAAGCAGGCAAGACGACTCTTTTAAAAGATGTGGCGAAATCCATCACGAAGAACAATCCGGAAATGTATCTGATTATTCTACTGATTGATGAACGTCCGGAAGAAGTGACGGATGTAAAGGAAGCCATTGAGGGCAGGAATGTGGAAGTGGTGTATTCGACCTTCGACGAGTTGGCAGAGCGTCATAAGAGAGTGTCGGAGATGGTGATTGAGCGTGCAAAACGATTGGTGGAAAGCGGAAAGGATGTGGCGATTCTTCTGGACAGCATCACTCGTCTGGCCAGGGCTTATAACCTGATTGTTCCGCCCAGCGGACGTACCTTGTCCGGCGGCCTGGACCCGGCAGCTCTTCATATGCCCAAGCGCTTTTTCGGTGCGGCCAGAAATATGCGTGAAGGGGGAAGCCTGACGATTCTGGCAACTGCTCTTGTGGATACGGGAAGCAAGATGGATGATGTGGTCTACGAGGAATTCAAAAGTACCGGCAATATGGAACTGGTGCTTGACCGCAAGGTGGCGGAAAAGCGGGTGTTTCCGGCTATTGATATTCCGAAATCCAGCACAAGAAGGGAAGACCTTTTGCTGAATGAGGAGGAACAGCAGGCCATGGATAATGTCCGGAAAGGACTGAATGGTATGAAAGCGGACGATGCGGTGGAGACGATTCTGAACCTGTTCACCAGAACCAGGAACAATGAAGAGTTTGTTCAGAATGCGAAAAAGATGAGATTTTTCTAAGAAAAACTTGCATCTTGTATGTCCGTATGCTATAATCAAAAAGCTGTTATATCAAAGAACCACAGGGACTTGTGGGGATAGTCCGGGATAGCTTGCCGTGGATCGAACGGAGCGGCATTGGCCGGGAATTGGGAAAGACCAGAAGTTCACGAATGAATGAAAGAGGTGAAAATATGAAAGAAGGAATCCATCCGAATTATTATCAGGCAACAGTAACCTGCAACTGCGGCAACACTTTTGTGACAGGATCTACCAAACAGGATATTCACGTAGAAATCTGTTCCAAATGCCACTCATTCTACACAGGACAGCAGAAAGCAGCGGTGGCTCGTGGACGTATTGATAAGTTCAATCGGAAATATGGTATCAGCAAATAAACTTGCGTGGAAGACAGGTTGGGGTTATGCGTAATCTCAACCTATTTTTAATATACGATAAAAGGATGTGAAAGTGTGAAACCATCAGGAATCGGGGGACAGGCAGTACTCGAAGGAATCATGATGAAAAACAAGAACCGGTACTCTGTGGCTGTGAGAAAACCGGATGGAGAGATTGAGGTTCATACCGGTGAGCATGAAGGAATCGGGAGAGGCAGAGTCTGGGCGAAGCTTCCGCTGATCCGCGGTGTAGTAAATTTTATAGATTCACTGATGCTCGGAATGGAGACTCTGACATATTCAGCCAGTTTTTATGAAGAGGAAGAGGAGGAAAAGCCGGGAGGCTTCGAGCGTTTTCTGCTGAATATATTCGGAGAGAAGGCGGAGAAAGTGGTCATGGGCTGTACGGTGGCTTTTTCCGTTGTGATGGCGGTTGGGATCTTCATGGTGCTGCCGTATTTTATTTCCGGTTTTTTCCGTGATTATATTGTGAGCAATACGCTGCTGGCGGTGATAGAGGGAGCGATCCGCCTGGGGTTATTTGTGTTCTATGTAGTGCTGATCTCATCCATGAAAGACATTAAAAGGGTGTATATGTATCACGGGGCGGAGCATAAATGTATTAACTGTGTGGAGCGGGGAAGAGAACTGAATGTAAAAAATGTCCGCAAAAGTTCCCGCTACCATGCAAGATGCGGGACCAGTTTTCTGTTTATCGTCATGGTGATCAGTATTATCTTTTTTATCTTTATCCGTGTGGATTCTCCTGCTCTCAGAGTGTTGTTCCGACTTTTGCTGATTCCGGTCATTGCAGGCGTATCCTACGAGTTTATCCGTCTGGCAGGCAGAAGTGAGAATCTGCTGGTCCGGATCTTAAGTCTTCCGGGAAAAGGGATGCAGATGCTGACTACAAAGGAGCCGGAAGATGATATGATTGAAGTCGCCATTGCAGCTGTGGAAGCAGTTTTTGACTGGAAGGAATTCCAGGGATACAGGCGACATGATGATGAAGAGGAAGATGAGGAAGCAGACGGGGAAGAATGACATTACTGGAGCTTTATAAAAGTGGAAAAGAGGTCCTCCGGACTGCACAGATCGAAGAATGGGAACTGGATGCCTGGTATCTGCTGGAGCATGTGACCAGCTGTACGAGAAATGATTTATTCCTGCATTCGGACCGCAGAGTTGAGAATAGTGAAGAAACCCGATACCATGAGTTGCTTCGCAAAAGATGCAGTCGTATTCCGCTGCAGTATCTGACCGGTACTCAGGAATTCATGGGATATTCGTTTTATGTAAATGAACAGGTACTGATTCCCCGGCAGGATACAGAGACGCTGGTTGAGGAAGCAGTAAAATATATTCATCCTGGTATGGAGATACTGGATCTGTGTACCGGCTCAGGCTGTATTCTGCTGAGTATTCTGAAGCTGGTGCAGAATGTGAAAGGCACCGGTGCAGATGTGTCGGGACCGGCGCTCCAGGTTGCAGAACAGAACCGGATATGTCTTGGAGTCCGGGCAGAATTGCTGCAGAGTGATCTCTTTGATCAGATAAAAGGGACTTATGACTGTATTATATCGAACCCACCATATATTCCTTCCAGAGTTATTGATACATTGATGGAAGAAGTAAGGGAACATGAACCGAGGCTGGCGCTGGATGGAAGAGAGGACGGGCTGTATTATTACAGGGAGATTACAGAACAGAGTCCGGTCCACCTGAAACCGGGCGGCAGGCTGTTTTTGGAGATTGGTTATGATCAGGCGGATGCGGTTACAGAGCTGATGGAGAAATCATTTACCGATATTTCGGTGAAGAAGGATCTGTCGGGGCATGATCGTGTAGTATATGGAAGCCTGAAGACATAGATTAGTATGGAGGAAAAAGATGTTTGACCGATTAGAAGATCTGGTAAGGCGTTATGAAGAGATTACGAATGAGCTGACAGAGCCGTCCGTGGTCAACGATCAGAATCGTTTTCGAAAGCTGATGAAGGAACAGGCGGAACTGCAGCCTCTGGTGGATGCCTATGTGGAATATAAGAAATGCCGTGAGACGGCGGAAGACAGTCTTGGGATGCTGGAAGGAGAATCGGACGAAGAGATGCGGGAAATGCTGAAGGAGGAACTCTCTGAGGCCCGCAGGCGGATCACGGAGTTGGAGCGGCAGATGAAGATCCTGCTCTTGCCAAAAGATCCCAATGACGATAAAAATGTAATTGTAGAGATTCGCGCCGGCGCAGGGGGAGATGAGGCGGCATTGTTTGCGGCGGAAATCTACCGGATGTACGCTCATTATGCAGAGGCCCGTCGCTGGAAAGTGGAGATGATGGAGGCGGATGAGATTGGGATCGGAGGCATGAAGAGTGCGACGTTCATGATCAACGGGCAGGGAGCGTATTCCGTTATGAAATATGAATCCGGCGTGCACCGGGTGCAGCGTGTGCCGGAGACCGAGTCGGGTGGAAGGATCCATACTTCTACGATTACTGTGGCTGTGATGCCGGAGGCGGAAGAAGTGGATGTGCAGATTGATGAAAAAGATATCCGCATTGATGTCATGCGTGCGTCCGGCAACGGCGGACAGTGTGTTAATACAACGGATTCTGCCGTACGTTTGACCCATTATCCTACGGGAATTGTAGTCTACAGCCAGACAGAGAAATCCCAGTTGCAAAATAAGGCAAAGGCCTTTGCGCTGCTGCGTGCAAAATTATATGACATGGAATGTCAGAAAGCCCATGATGCAGAGGCGGAGGCAAGGAGGAGTCAGATTGGAACCGGAGACCGCTCGGAGAAGATTCGGACCTATAATTTTCCTCAGGGCCGTGTGACCGATCACCGGATCAATCTCACCTTGTATAAACTGGATAAAATCATGAACGGAGATATTCAGGAGATCTTAGATGCCTGTATTGCAGCCGATCAGGCGATGAAGTTAAGTCAACTGAACAGTTGATGGTTGAAATTGCCATTTGATGTGCGTATAATAGAGTGAGCCTGTTGATTTTCAGAACCGACAGGAACGGGAGGATAGAATATGGGAAAATATTTTGGAACAGATGGTTTCCGGGGTGAAGCCAATGTGAATCTGACAGTGGAGCATGCTTTTAAAGTGGGTCGTTTTCTTGGATGGTATTACGGCCGGGAGCATAAGGCACAGGTTGTGATTGGAAAGGACACCAGAAGATCCAGCTATATGTTTGAGTATTCTCTGGTGGCGGGGCTTACGGCTTCCGGAGCAGATGTGTATCTTCTGCATGTGACTACAACACCGAGCGTGTCCTATGTGGTACGTACGGAAGGTTTTGACTGCGGAATCATGATCTCCGCCAGCCATAATCCGTTTTATGATAACGGAATTAAAGTGATCAACAGTATGGGATATAAGCTGGAGGCTTCTGTGGAAGAGAAGATTGAAGCTTATATTGATGGATGTTCAGAAGAGATTCCGCTGGCTGTAAAGGAGCAGATTGGACGTACAGTGGACTTTTCAGCGGGGCGGAACCGCTATATCGGCTATCTGATTTCTCTGCCCACCAGATCTTTTAAAACCATGCGGGTGGGTCTGGACTGCTCCAACGGAAGTGCATCAGCCATTGCCAAGAGTGTGTTTGATGCCTTGGGGGCCAAGACGTATGTGATCCACAATGACCCGGATGGTACGAATATTAATGAGAACTGCGGTTCCACGCATATTGAAGCGCTTCAGGCATTTGTGAAAGAAAAGGGACTGGATGTGGGGTTCGCTTATGACGGAGACGCAGACCGCTGTCTTGCAGTAGATGAGCATGGCAATGTGGTGGATGGCGATCTGATTCTGTATATTTGCGGAAAATATATGAAGGAGCTTGGGCAGCTGAAAGATGATATGATCGTTACAACGATTATGTCCAATATAGGATTGTATAAAGCATGCGACAAGATCGGCCTGAATTATCAGAAGACAAAAGTTGGAGACAAATATGTCTTTGAAAATATGATGGAAAATGGATACCGTTTAGGCGGAGAGCAATCGGGGCATATTATATTCAGCAAGCATGCGACGACCGGAGACGGCATCCTGACTTCTCTTAAGATCATGGAAGTGATTCTGGAGAAGAAAACCACGCTTGGTTCGCTTGCCTCTGAAGTGAAGATTTATCCGCAGCTTCTTCAGAACCTTCGGGTGACTGACAAAAAAGCGGTGCTGGAGCATCCGGAAGTGACTGCTTCCATCCGGGAAGTGGAGGAAGCTCTGGGGACCGATGGCAGGATTCTTGTGCGTGAGAGTGGTACGGAACCAGTCTTAAGGGTTATGGTGGAAGCGACAACCCAGGAACTTTGCGAAAAATATGTATCTAAGGTAATTGATACCATGAAACAGGTGATGTAACCCTGCGTGGACAGGGATGTCTTGTATGCAGGACAGAGTTACAGATAAAATGACAAAAATACACAGGAGGGTAACATGGAAAAGACAACGCTGGTGGTCATGGCGGCGGGGATTGGCAGCCGTTTTGGCGGGGGAATCAAACAGTTGGAACCCGTCGGGCCATCCGGGGAAATTATCATTGATTACTCCATTCATGATGCTGTAGAGGCAGGATTTGACAAGGTCGTGTTTATTATTCGGAAAGATCTGGAGAAAGATTTCAGGGAAGTTATCGGCGACCGGATGGAGAAACGGGTGGAAGTTGCTTATGCATTTCAGGAGATGGACGATCTTCCGGAGGGATACACGAAGCCTGAGGGACGCGTAAAGCCCTGGGGCACCGGCCAGGCGATTCTGTGCTGTAAAGAGCTGGTGAGAGAGCCTTTTGCAGTCATTAACGCAGATGATTATTATGGCAAGGAAGCATTTGTAAAAGTTCACGACTATCTGGTACAGGGGCACAAATCAGAAGGCCGTATGGAATTCTGTATGGCAGGTTTTCAGCTGGGCAACACTTTAAGCGATAACGGCGGAGTGACCAGAGGTATATGCAGTGTGGACGAGGAGGGGCACCTGACCGGGGTGACTGAGACAAAGAATATTATCCGGACAGAAGACGGAGCGGCGATTCAGCTGGAGGACGGAACCCGGAACCCGGTGGATGAACGTTGTCCGGTGTCCATGAATATGTGGGGGCTGACGCCGGAGATTTTCCCGGTGCTGGAAAAGGGATTTGCTGATTTCCTGAAGGAACTTGGGGATCCTGCAAAAGGGGAATATCTGATACCGACGATTATTGACGAACTGATTCAGGAAGGAAAAGCAAATGTGACGGTTCTGGAGTCTGGTGATAAGTGGTTCGGCGTTACCTACAAAGAAGACAAACCGGCGGTTATCCGTTCTTTTGCAGAACTGATTGCGGCAGGTGTTTATAAAGAAAAACTTTTTGACTGAACAGTAAAAGAAAGGCGGGGCTGCCATGAAGATGCAGCCCCGTATAAGTTTTCACAGGAGTATGGAGCATGATGGAGATACCATTTAAGAGACCGGAACTGGAAGACCGCCAGGAAATTCTTTCCTGTCTGAAGGGCCAGGGACTTCGGGGGTGCGAGAGGACATTTGCCAATATTTATCTGTGGGCAAGATTTTATAACCTGGTGTGGGCCAAGGTGGAAGGGACCGTAGTGTTCAGGAGTGAATTTAACAGAAAGCATTCCTACACTTATCCGACCGGGAACGGGGACCGGAAAGCAGCGGTGGAGAGGCTGCTGGAGGAAGGCAGAAAGCAGGAGTATCCGTTTCAGTTTCACGGACTGAGCAAGGGAGAATATGAAGAGCTGGAACGGAACTTTCCTGGAAGATTCGAGATTACGTGGCCCAGGGATGTGGAGGATTATGTCTACGAGACGGAGAAACTGATTCGCTTGTCCGGCAAGAAATATCATGGCAAGAAAAATCATATCAATCAGTTTAAAGCGGCCCATCCGGACTGGAGCTATGAACCGCTTACGGATGACAATGTAGAAGAGTGCTTTCAGATGGCGCTTCGATGGAGGGAATTTAACGGCTGTGAAGGGGATCCGGAGAAGAATAAGGAGATGTGTGTGGCATTGAATTCTCTGAGGCTCCAGAAAGAGCTTGAGCTTCGGGGCGGCGTTCTCAGAGCAGGCGGAGAGGTGGTGGCCTTTACCCTTGGGGAGCCTGTATCAGAAGATACATTTGTAGTGCATATTGAGAAAGCCTATTCGGATATCCGGGGAGCCTATCCAATGATCAATCAGCAGTTCCTGGAACATGAAGTGTCACAGTACCTTTATGTAAATCGGGAAGACGATACGGGAGAGGAAGGGCTCCGGAAGGCAAAGCTGTCCTATCATCCGGTATTCATGGTGGAGAAAGGAACTGCTGTTCTGAGAGGGGAGAGCGTATGAGAGCCTGGGAAGCAAATGTTCGGAAGGTAACTCCCTACACGCCGGGTGACCAGCCGAACAGACCGAAGATGATTAAACTGAATACCAATGAGAATCCCTATCCGCCAGCGCCAGGGGTCAGGAATGTGTTGGAGAAATTTGACCCGGACTGTCTCAGACTGTATCCGGATCCGAAGGCTTCCTTGCTGGTGGACGCAATCGCTGCATGCTACCATGTGGAGCCGGAACAGGTATTTGTGGGAGTGGGTTCCGATGATGTGCTGGCCCTGGCTTTTATGACTTTTTTCAACTCAGAGAAGCCGGTGCTTTTCCCGGATGTTACCTATTCTTTTTATCCGGTATGGGCGGAGGAATTTCGGATTCCTTATAAGACGCCGGCGCTGGATGGGTGTTTTCGGATTGTAAAAGAGGATTATTTTCAGGAGAACGGCGGAATTATCTTTCCAAATCCCAATGCACCTACTTCTCTTGCACTTGGGCATTCCGAGGTGGAGGAGATTGTACGGTATAATTCGGACAACGTAGTGATTGTGGATGAAGCCTATGTAGACTTCGGTGCAGAATCTGTTCTGGATCTGGTGGAACAATATGAGAATCTTCTGGTGGTACAGACTTTTTCCAAATCCCGATCCATGGCCGGGGCGCGGATTGGATTTGCAATCGGAAGTCCGCTTTTAATTCGTTATTTGAATGATGTGAAATATTCGTTTAACTCCTATACCATGAGCCGCCTTACCTTACGCCTGGGAGTGGAGGCAGTGCGGGATGAGGCGTATTTTAAGGAGACAACGGCGAAAATCATAAGAACCAGAGAGCAGGCGAAAAAGCAGCTGGCAGCGCTGGGGTTTCAGGTACTTGATTCCAGAACGAATTTTTTATTTATCACACACCCGGAACACCAGGCAGAAGAGCTTTATAAGGCATTGAAACAGGAAGATATTTATGTGCGTTATTTTGATGCGCCCCGGCTCCGGGATTATCTGCGGGTAACGGTTGGGACAGAGGAGCAGATGGAAGTGCTTTATGCGTTTTTGAGGTGTTATAAGGCAAAGTAGAAAGGATATACAATATGGAAAGTTTAGTAACCTGGTTTATGGAAGTGCTTGGAGGCAGGGTTTCCAAAGAAATGATCGTATTTGTTATCTCCATGGTTCCGATTCTGGAGCTTCGAGGGGGGCTTCTGGCGGCTTCCGTTTTGGACATTGAGATTGTGAAAGCCATCTGGTTCTGTGTTATTGGCAATATTATTCCAGTGCCCTTTATTTTGCTTCTGATCACACCGATCTTCAATTGGCTGAAACAGACGAAAACGTTCCGCCCCATGGTGGAAAAGCTGGAGAGCAAAGCCATGGGCAAGAGTGATCAGATTGAGAAGTACGAGTTCTGGGGCCTGGTATTGTTTGTGGGAATTCCGCTTCCGGGAACCGGAGCATGGACGGGATCTCTGATTGCGTCTCTGTTGGGGATCAAATTCAAGAAAGCGTTTCCGGCAGTGCTGTTAGGTATCGTTATGGCTACTGTGATTATGTCGATTGTTTCCTATGGGTTATTGGGAGCGTTGATTCATTGATATTTGCCGGAAAAGCGGGCAGTCCGCAGTTCTGACGGTATGGGATGTCTGGAGGTACAGAATGGGAGAAAGAAAAAAACTGTATTTTATATATAATCCGCATTCAGGACGGGAGCAGATACGGACGAAACTTTCAGCGATTTTGCAGATATTTTCCAATGCGGGTTATGAGCTTACAGTATATCCAACCAAAGAGAAGAAAGACGCTGTAAAGCAGGTGGAGATGCTTTCTGATGACTATGACCTGGTGGTATGCAGCGGGGGAGACGGTACGATGGACGAAGTGGTCCAGGGAATGATGTGCCGGGAGAAGAAAATTCCCATAGGCTATATTCCGTCTGGTACAGTGAATGACTTTGCACGGAGCCTGAAGATTCCAAGAGATATGTTGAAAGCAGCCAGGATTGCAGTGGAAGGTATGGATTTCCCATGTGATATGGGAACTTTTAATCAGGAGCATTTTGTCTATATTGCAGCGTTTGGGATCTTTACAGACGTGGCGTATTCCACAAAGCAGAATGTAAAGAATGTGCTTGGGCATATGGCTTATCTGCTGGAAGGAGTAAAACGCCTTACTAATATTCCGTCCTATCACATGCAGATTCACAGTGAGGAACTCCAGGCAGAAGGAGACTTTATCTTTGGCATGGTGACCAATTCCAGGTCGGTTGGTGGGTTTAAAAGCATTATTGGAAGAAAAGTACAGTTTGATGACGGAGTTTTTGAGGTGACTTTTATCAGATCGCCAAAGAATCCGGTGGAGCTTCAGGAGATTCTTGGGGCAATCATTCTGAAAGAGATTGATTCCAAATACATGTATTCCTTTCGCACGTCCTGTCTCCAGGTGGAAGCAGCAGAGTCGCTTCCATGGACACTGGACGGGGAATTTGGCGGAGAATGGAAGTCGGCGGTGATACAAAATTATCAAAAGGCATTGAAGATACGGGTTGACCGTTGACGAATGTTATTGTCAATTTTCTAAAACTTCAAAATTTCGTATGGAAAAATCTGTGTATTTTTGCTATACTGGATACCGTAATAAAAGGTTCTGTTTTTATTTGGAGGAATTATTATATGAAAGTTGGATTTGGATGTGATCATACAGCGATTGACCTGAAGAAGGAGTTGATGGCGTATATGACGGAAAAAGGGTACGAATGCGTGGATTACGGCGCGTATGATGCGTCTGTACGGATTGACTATCCGGATCAGGGGCTGAAGGTAGCTGAGGCTGTAAAAGCAGATGAGGTACAGAAAGGAGTGCTGATCTGCGGAACAGGGATCGGAATCTCTCTGGCGGCCAATAAGGTGCCGGGTATTCGTGCAGCAGTCTGCAGTGAACCATATTCTGCCACCATGGCTGCAAAGCACAATGCAGCGCAGATTATCGCCATGGGAGCCCGTGTAGTTGGAAACGAGATGGCGAAGATGATACTGGATGCCTTTTTCGATACGGAGTTTGAAGGAGGCAGACATGCGGAGCGGGTCCAGAAAATCTGCGATATTGAGGCGAAATACAACAAATAAGATCAAAAGTTCTGACAGAAGCAGGGTACAGGAAACTCTGAAAAAACAGGGGCTGCCGCAAATTGGCAGCCCCTGTGCTTTACTGGAGCTTTGGGGCCAGAAGCCTTGGTACAGTAGCATGTTCCAGAGCTGTATCTCTGGTGATCAGTCCCTCCTCGTACAGCTTTAACAAACTGTTGTCCATGGAGAACATGTCTCCGCTGGTGTCAGGAGACGAGTAGATCCGGCCGTCGATCTGGGGGATCTTTTTGCCCCGGATCATACTCCGGATGTCCGGTGTGGCAGTCATAAGTTCAAAAGCAGGGGTCAGAGTGTTCTGAACCGTGGGAATCAGCTGCTGAGAGACGACTGCCTGCAGAACCATGGAAAGCTGATCTGCAATCTGCCGTTGCTGACTGGGAGGAAAGACATCAATAATCCGGTCGACAGCTTTGGCACTGCCGGTGGTGTGCAAGGTGGAGAAGACCAGATGGCCGGTTTCAGCGGCAGTTACAGCGGCCTGCATGGTTTCATAATCGCGCATCTCTCCCAGAAGAATCACATCCGGACTCTGACGCAGGGCAGCACGCAGGGCAGTCTCGTAGTTCTCTGTATCCGTGTTGATCTCTCTCTGGCTGACAATGCTCTTATTATGTCTGTGCAAAAATTCCAGCGGATCTTCCAGCGTGATAATATGTTTTTCTTGTGTCTGGTTGATCTGGTCGATGATGCAGGCAAGAGTGGTGGACTTTCCGCTTCCTGCAGGACCGGTTACCAGTACCAGGCCCTTGGAAAAACGACCAAGTGATATGATACTT
The DNA here is from genome assembly GCA_910579225.1 of uncultured Lachnospiraceae bacterium. Lineage (GTDB taxonomy): Bacteria > Bacillota > Clostridia > Lachnospirales > Lachnospiraceae > Hominiventricola. The sequence goes on from CAJTTI010000001.1 coordinate 65,610, forward strand.
TTGGGGATACCGATGGACTCGGGATCCGGAAGTGAAGTGGCGATCAGACGGATGACGATGGAAAGGGAGCCTCTCTGTTTGTATGCACTTGCACGGAATCTGGAGACACCTGGAATCGGGAAAGAGAAGTCATCGTCTCCGGTTGCGAGAAGCTGATCCATGGATCTTTCAGCAAGCGCATAAATCTCCTTAATTACCTGTTCTGTGTCTGCCGGCATAAGCCGTTCTTCGTCTACCCTTACCAGGGTATGGTTCACACGCATAGAAGCGGGTAGCCCTGTTACAATAAATATATCCGATGCTTTCTGACTGACAGCTTTTTCAAGCAGTTCTTTTGCATGATTCATAAAATATACCTCCTGATTGATCGTTCCATTGATTTACAGTTTTGCAGTGCCCTCTCTGACAGAGGTTTTTTAGAATGTCATAAGGTTCAGGCTGTCGTCGCCGTCCCACTGTGTAGTTGTAACCTCCTGCCATGAAGTGATTCGGTAATAGCCTTCCTGCATCTGGCCGGGTGGATTCAGGGCCAGCACTACTCTCAGTGCCTGGGAGCTTCCGATGGAGACTTCATAGATGACAGAAGGATGACCGGATGTAAAATTCTCTGTCGCATCTACAATTGGAGCGAGCTGTTCCCTGGCAGTCTCATAGTAGTGCTCCGGGTCCTGGGAATAGGCGCTGCTCAGAATATTGTCAATGCTCCTGAGCATATCAGTGGCAGTATCAACTGCCAGATAGTAGTCTGTATTGTGCTGTGCGATTCGCTGACTGTACTGGTATTCTCTGAGAGCCCCGGACAGAGAAAGAGCGGCAAATATGGAGAGACACAGAACAATAAAGGTTACGAGAAGCGATATGGAACCTGTGTTGATGACAGGACAGGAATATTTTCGGATCTTCGTTCTCATATCTGAAAAACTCCTTTCTACTGATCTTCCAGCAGGGTATGCTGTCGGTATGCCGTGCCTTCCAGGCGATACAATTCCTCCAGAGAGTTGCTCCTGCGGATAATGACGGACCAGATCGTCGTATGGCCATCTTTGGGGGAGGAGGCTGCCTGCATCTCATAAGCGGCTTCTTCTCTGGTGCAGATATTAAACACTTCATCGAACCAGAGATATGCTTCCTGCTCTTCCACAGAGGCTTCCGGATAGAATGTTTTAAAATGCTCTATGGTATGTTCAGGTTGGCTTAATATTTCTGCAGCAGAACTGGCATACCGCACAACGGCATCCAGTTCTGCCGTATCTTTACTGAGAAGACTCGCCTTTACGAAGATCTGAAGGCATACGGCGCTTGCAAAGGAGAAAAGCAGCACAGAGATGATCATCTCCATCAAGAGCAGATTGGAACGGCTGGCAGGTATTTTCTTCATGGGACACTCCTTTCCGATGCAATCAGGGAGCTTTTGTTGCCTTTGCTGTCTGTGGCAGTTAAGCGAAAGAGGTGTTCTTCCGGCTGTTCAATGGACAGAGCTGCCAGCTCCATAATATTTCTGCCGTTTTCCAGAGAGACCGTAACGCCGTCATTGATAAAGAGTTCTTTGAGCATACCTTTATATTCATAGATATAGGTAGTACAGGGAACTTCGTTGTAGTCATAAGACATGGCAAGACAGTCGATTCCGTCTATGGAGGATACGTAGACAGCCCCTCTGGTATCATTCTGACGTATTTTTTCTGTAATGTAGGACAGGGCAGTACGGTTCTCATCGTTGATTCTGAGTTGGCCTGTGGTGGAAGCATAGGTATCTGCAGCCAGGATCAGGATACTCAGTGCAGAGACTGCAAAGACGAAGAATAACGCGATCGGAAAGATGAGATCGATTACATGTCTGTTCCGTGCCTGAAATCTCATGGGCGATACCTCCTGTCTATAATGGTCACATCAGGGATGAGATTGCTGCCCAGTACCTGGTAGTCTACGAAGAACCGGTCTTCATCATATATAAGGCCATAGTGATCCTTCAGGTATTGCAGACTTTCCGGATAAGCGCCTTCCATGGCATAGCAGTGGACAATTCCCCGACTGACTGCCTGTTCGAGAGTCTCCATTGCCTGAGCATCCGTCCGTCTCTCTACAATCCGGACACCCAGAAGGAAGAGGGACAGGATCAGGACAAAACAGATGACGGAAATGGCCAGATTCTGGGAACCGGAGCGATGCTTCTCTGTTTCAAAACGGTGTTTCATATATATTCTCCCATCTTCTTACAGGCTTGACATGATTCCCATAAGCGGAAGCATGACAGATAACAGAATCATACCAACAACCAGGGACAGAATAATTACTAGGGTAGGTTCCAGGGCAGCCAGCAGACTGGTAAATCTCTGATCAATCTCTTCCTGATACTGATCTGCAATATTCTGCATGACTTCATCCAGCACTCCGGTGCGGTCTCCAATGGAAGCCATACGTGCGTAGATTCCGGTGAAAACATCTGCGGCAGACAATGCTTTGTACAGCTCCTGACCTTTTTCCAGAGATTCTTTGCAGAGACGGATCTTCTCTGCAAAGTGGTCATAGGTAACCAGCCTGGATGTCAGCTCCAGACATTCCTCCGGACTCATACCACTACACAGAGTCAGATACATACCACTCGCAAACCGGCATGCTGCGATCTTCTCCATAAAAGTTCTGGTAAAAGAAAAGCGCATGGCCAGTCTGTAAAACTGCTTTCTTCCGTTCGTGGTCTTTGCCATATACAGAACAACAACTGCAAATGCTGCAGTCAGCAGAACGAGAAAGAGGGAATAACGGTTGATGACTGTTCCAAAACGCAGAAGGGCTCCGGAGAACCCGGTCATCTCACTGCCAAGCTGAATAAAAATCTGGTTGAATACAGGCATAACTTTTGTAATCAGCACCAGGATCACCAGCAGCATCATGAAAACCATGATCAGGGGATATGTGAGTGCATTTTTAATAGCCTGAGCGATGGAAGCTTCCCTTTCGTAATAAACAGCCAGGGCTTCCATGACATCGTCCAGTTTACCGGTGTTTTCTCCGATACGGATCATCTGAATCATGTATTCCGGAAATGCCTGGGTCTCTTCCAGAGCTTCATAAAGACGTCCAGTGGACTGGAGCGTATCATCAATCTGGGTTAAAAGGGCATACTCTTCTGCATCCTTTGCATCTTCCAGCATAATGGCGATACCTTCCATGGGGAAGATACCAGAACGAAGAATCATTGCCATCTGGGAGCAGAAGGCGGAGATCTCCATGTTGGATAATGGGGTAAAAATGTTCTGTGCCATATAAGCTCCTTTCTATTTCAATAGTAATATTTAACAACATAGTTGCTGCCATCGCCGATGAACTTTTTCAGGTCGCGGCTGCTGGTGCTTGCGGCAAATGTGGGATCCATAAGGCTCCAGGAAGAACCGTCAAATTCTATAATGTCGTCAATCCAGCCGATTTCTTCCACATAGCAGCTGATCCAGGCATGGTAGGCGTCTCCAGCATATCCAACTTCCAGTCTCGTGGGAATGCGCTGGGAGCGAAGCATGGCGGCGGTCAGAGCTGCATAATCAAAACAGATTCCTTTTTGGGTACTCAAAGTCTCGTCAATATCCGGCAGATATCCATATTCCACACTGGAAGCTTTGTCTGTGTCATACACGATATTTTCGGTGACAAAATGATAGATATTTGTAATTACTTCCAGTTCGGAACCTGCCCCTGCGGCCAGTTCTTTGCCTTTTGCAACAGCAGTGGAATCTGATGCAAAATCCACATACTGGTTAGGATACAGGAAGGGCAGAAATTCATCTTTGATCTGAACCTCGGCGTTCTGATCAAAAGCGACCGAATACATATCTCCTTCCACATTTTCCAACACTGTAAATGTATATGGTCCGTTTCCTCCTGACAGAGGAAATGCTTCATACAGCCTGTCCTGGGACAAAAGATAAGTGTAGGTATCCCCGCCGGGAGTACCTACCTGCAGCTTTACCTTTGGATTGTTGCCTGTATACTGGACCATGACATACCCTTCAGAGGTGTTGGAAATATCTATGCTGACGGTATCGGAACCGTAGGATTCTGTGCCGTCAGCCGACGGGACCAGAACAGTGGGCGTATTATCGCGGGCAGCAATGGTATCAGTGCTTTCGGATGTACCTGCTGCAGCCGGGCCTGATGCTGTGCTGCCGTGGTCCGCATGTGTTCCTGAGTCTTTATTTCCGCAGCCGCCAAGAAGAATACAACATAAAACGATTAACAGGATGATGGTTCTGCGCATGTGCGGTGATATCCTCCGTATGTTTCTGTATTGGTTGTTCATATGTATATAAGTATACTACCGAACCCCCTGAGAATCAACAATTTTCCGGATTAGAGATTTGACTTTCCGGTCTGTAAGTGGTAAACTAAAGACGGTTTTTCTGTGTCTTCAGATATTCAGGGCCATGAGGGCACAGGACAGTATACGGGACGGAGAATGGAGGAGAAGAATATGAAGAAAATTGTTCCTGTATTAATGACGATGCTGCTGGTGCTCTCTATGGCGGGGTGCGGCAAAAAAGACGGGTTCGGCGCTACGATGAAAACGTACTTTTTCAGCTATAAGGTGAACAGTGCGTATGTGTGTGCGGAATACGAAGGCTATCAGCCGGCAGAGGGAAATCAGCTTCTGGTAGCTGAAGTAACGATCAAGAATACCTTTGACGAAGAGATCGAGATGTATGATACGGATTTCCAGGCACAGTGGGGCGGAGAAGGCGAGGACGACTACAGTATGCCGATTACCTGGAACGGGACAGAAGAAGGTCTTGACACTGTTTCCGCGGATCAGCTTCCGGCGATTTATGCACTGGCAAAAGGAGAGTCCAAAACAGGTCTCCTGATTTTTGAGGTTCCGGAAGGAAAAGTAGATCTGTCCATTTCCTATATGGAGGAATTCTCAGACAATACGACTGGGGATACCTTTTTTGTAAACTTTACTGCAGAAACCAGATAGAATTCTGGAGAATAGCGGCAGGATTCACGGCAATAGAGATTTAGAGGGATGCGAAAGCGAGCGGGAAGTTCTCTGGCATCCCTTTCTTTATTATATGAAAATATTTTTTGTGATAATGTCCCGGAAAAGGGAGGATGCCGGGTGCTGTTCACCCGGCATTATTATGAAAAAGTTTATTTAAAAGTATTAGCTGACTGGCCTCTGTTGTTGATGATTTTATTATATGCAGAAGAAATGAAGGAATCATGTGCATTAAGTAAACCTTTTTTTAAAGAAAAGTGAACAATTTATGAATGTAGGAAAGAGAGGAATCAATATGGTATTTTTGGACGAACTGTATCCGGATGATGTGACAGATTCTGTGTATGAGCTTAACTGGGAAGGGCTGGCCAGGCAGTATGAGGGGGTCATATTTGATATAGACAATACACTGGTGCCCCATGGAGCGCCGGCGGATACACAGGCTATGCGCCTATTTAAACGGCTTCACGGCCTGGGTTTTCAAACCATGCTGATATCCAACAATGGTGAGAGAAGGGTAAAGCCCTTTGCGGAAACGTTACGGACAGATTATGTATATAAGGCAGGAAAACCTAAAAAAAAGGGTTATGAGAGTGCAATTAAGAAGATGAACCTGGCTCCCGGGCGGATCCTGTTCCTCGGGGATCAGATTTTCACGGATATATGGGGAGCAAACCGGGCGGGAATGGCTACCATACTGACAGAGCCTGTCGATCCTGCTACGGATGAGATTCAGATTGTGGTGAAGCGCTGGTTCGAAAAGCCTTTCCGGAGGAAAAGGGGACACTGAGGACCATGAAAACGTAAAATCTTTGTAACAGTTATTCAATAATTTCCTGCTATAATCATCAAATAAAACTCATATACTGAGATGGGGGATGTGATCATCTATGAAAAAAAGGCAGGGATTTTTATTTGTTTTGATATTGTGTCTGTACATAAGCGGGTGCGGGAGAAAGGAGACGGGCTCAGAGCTTCTGACTGAGACGAAGGAAGCGGTGAAACCTGTGGAGGAAGCCGTGCCGCCAGTGGCAGAACAGACCGTAGAGGGAACGGCCCTACATGTGTACAGCGGTGATGAAGAGGCAGAACATATTGTACAGAGGACCGTCTATGTGGAAGAAGTAACGGAGCAGGTTGTCATGACAGAACTGGCAGCTGCTCTGAATATGGATGAGACAGTAAAGCTGAAGAGCCTGACCTTTGGCATGCACGGAGGGGATCAGGTAGCTATGCTGGATATGAATCAGGCATTTGCAGATTATCTGAACCGGCTGGGATCGGCGGGGGAATCTATTGTGATGGGGAGCCTGGTCAATACGTTTTTGGACTGTTATCAGTGCGACCTTCTGATGATTACAGCAGAGGGGAAGGTGCTGAAGACCAGCCATGAAGTCTATGAAGAATACCTGGAAATGTACGCGTACACGGAGGGGTCTTACCGTGTCAAGGAGATGGTCCTCTCGGAGGGGGATATCAGAATCTCCTGTCCCCAGATCGAAGGTCTTGAAGATGAAAACATACAGGGCAAATGGAATCGTATCTTTTTGGGGACTGAGGAGCGGGCCATGGATGCATGGGACGCCAGCGGAACATATGAGGTTACCTATGAAGTGAAAACCATGACAAAAGATGTGCTTTCCATACTGATGAACGGATCTTTTTATGGAGAAGATGCAGCGCACCCAAGCAGTTTCAAGTATACCTATAATATTGATCTGAATACCGGTGAAAGCATTCGTCTTGCAGATCATGTGGATGTGGAAAAGCTTGCAGAAAATATGTTTGCAGGAGTGGGGTATTATGTGGAAGAATCGCTGGCTCCGTATTTTCAGGAGCGGCTGCCGGTGATTTATGAGAGCCCGGAAGCACTGGCCCGCTCTCTGGAAGGATATGATTATACAGAGAATGGAAATGCGCCGTATGGTTATTCCTATATTTCAGATGGGAAAGTATGGATTTGTATGGAGGTTCCTCATGCTCTGGGGGACTATGTGGAGATTGAGCTGGATGCTCAGTAGATTCTGTTTGCCAATGAGAGGGAGAGAGAGTATACTGTATGGGGTAAGAACTGAAAAAGGAGCAGAAGAGAATGAAAATACTATGGGATATGTTTCTGACCTTTGCCCGTATTGGGGGTTTGACTTTTGGAGGCGGATATGCCATGCTGCCCATGCTGCAGCGGGAAGTAGTGGAGAAGCGCCACTGGGCAACGGAAGAGGAACTGGCGGATTATTATGCTATCGGTCAGTGTACGCCTGGAATTATTGCAGTAAATACAGCAACTTTCATTGGATGCCGGCAGGCAGGAATTATTGGAGGAATCTTTGCCACGTTGGGCGTTGTATTTCCATCTATTGTAATTATAACCGTTATTGCAGCGTGCCTGACTAATTTTGCAGATTTAAAAGTAGTTCAGTATGCGTTTGAAGGGATCCGGGTCTGTGTCTGTGTGCTGATCTTCAATGCAGTGCAGAAGCTCTGGAAGAAGTCGGTGATTGATCAGCCGACTACAGTCATTTTTCTGTTGGTATTTCTGGTGTCTGCAGGGTTTTCCGTGGGACAAAGTTTTTATCCGGAACTGTTTTCGGTCTCTCCGATTGTGTATGTGGTGATCGCCGGTGCAGCGGGAGTTGTTCTGCATGGAGGCAATGGGAAGAAGGAGGCAGAGAAATGATACTGATCCGATTGTTTTGCGAATTTTTTAAGGCAGGATTGTTCGCCATCGGCGGTGGGCTTGCGACCCTTCCTTTCCTTCAGGAGATCGGACAGACGACCGGCTGGTATACGCAGCAGGATCTGATGGACCTGATTGCCATCTCGGAATCCACACCGGGGCCTATTGGGGTTAATGCGGCAACTTACGCAGGATTTCACGCCTGTGGGGTGACCGGAGGAGTTGTTGCAACTCTGGGATTGATCGCGCCTTCTATTATTGTTATTATATTAGTTTCTAAAGTGCTGGAGAAGTTTAAGGAGAGCAATCTGGTACAACATATTTTCTATGGCCTCCGGCCTGCCTCCACAGGGCTGATCGCTGCGGCTGGATTTTCCGTAGTGCTCGCTACCCTGGTTCATGTGACCAGGCTTTCGTCAGATCCGGCAGGAGCGTTCAACTGGTTTGGTATCATGCTGTCTGTGGTACTTTATCTGGCCATTAAGAAATGGAACCGGCATCCGGTGGTATACATCGCGGCTTCGGCCCTGGCCGGTATCGCAGCCGGGTATCTGCATATATTTGGATGAAAAAGGAACTGCTGCAAAACGCACCATCGACAGTGCAGTTTGCAGCAGTACTTTTTTATATATTTTCACGAATTCTGATAGGATGTTCTATGTAGTAATGTTCTTCCGGCAGAAGTGATTAGGTAAGTGCACAGCTTTTGAATTCGTTGAAAAATATTAGTCAAAGCGGTAATATAAAAGAAATGTACACAAGCATGGAAGTAGTTGCGTGAAAAGGAGACATATATGTTATATATAGGAGTGGATTTGGGAACCTCTGCTGTAAAATTGCTTTTGATGAACGGAGACGGGAAAATCCAGAAAATTGTATCCCGTGAATATACCATCTGTTTTCCGCATCCAGGCTGGTCAGAACAGAACCCGGGGGACTGGTTCAAAGAGACGATGGAAGGACTGAAGGAACTGCTATCGGGTCAGGACAGGAGCAAAGTTGCAGGCATCAGTTTTGGCGGACAGATGCACGGACTTGTGATTCTGGATGAAGAAGACCAGGTGATTCGCCCGGCGATTTTGTGGAATGATGGCCGTACATATGAAGAATGTGATTATCTGAATCATATGGTAGGCAAAGAAAAGCTGTCTGAATATACGGCGAATATTTCCTTTACTGGATTTACCGCGCCGAAGATTCTGTGGGTGAGGAACAAGGAGCCCGAAAATTTTGCCAGGATCCGGAAAATTATGCTTCCAAAAGATTATATTGCTTACCGATTGACCGGCGTGCATTGTACGGATGTCTCAGACGCGTCTGGTATGCTGCTTTTCGACGTAAAGAACCGCTGCTGGTCCAAAGAGATGCTTAAGATCTGCGGGATTCAGGAAGAACAGTTGGCAAAGATCCATGAGTCTTATGAGGTGGTTGGTACGGTGCTGCCTGAGATTGCCGCCGAACTGGAGATTCCGGTGACAGTTAAAGTGGCGGCAGGAGCCGGGGACAATGCAGCAGCAGCTGTGGGAACCGGAACAGTTGGAGATGGTATGTGTAACCTTTCTCTTGGGACTAGCGGGACTGTTTTTATCTCGTCAAAACAGTTTGGAGTGGACAGAAACAATGCACTGCATGCCTTTGCCCATGCAGATGGATATTATCATCTGATGGGCTGCATGCTGAGTGCGGCTTCCTGCAACAAATGGTGGATGGATGAAATTCTCGGAACCAAAGAATATGAAACAGAACAGAATACCATTGAGGAACTGGGAGAGAATCATGTGTACTTTCTGCCATATCTGATGGGGGAACGTTCGCCGCATAATGATCCCAATGCGAGAGGAACTTTCATCGGCATGACTATGGATACAACTCGTGCGGATATGACGCAGGCGGTGCTGGAAGGCGTGGCATTTGCTCTCAGAGATTCTTTCGAAGTGGCAAAATCTCTGGGGATTCAGGCAGAACGAACCAGAATCTGCGGCGGCGGTGCCAGAAGTCTTCTCTGGCGGCAGATCATAGCCAATGTTATGAACATTAAAGTGGATATGATAGAAAGCGAAGAAGGGCCTGCATTGGGTGCAGCCATGCTGGCCGCAGTGGCCTGTGGAGAGTACAGAAATGTAAAAGAGGCAGCAGAAAAACTTGTAAAAGTGGTTGATACCATTGAGCCGGATCCCAAAATTGCAGCAAAATATGAAGAGCGCTACCGGCGGTTCCAAAAAATCTATCCGGCTTGCAAATCATTGTTTGAAGTGATAAAATAAAAAAGATTTGTTTATGGAGATTGGAGAAATGTCCAAAACAGCAAAAGCCCGGAAAACAGAAGGGCTTTTACAGAAACTATTAAACATCAGAAGCTTATGTAAAAAGGCTGAAGTGAAATCATAACAGGAGGATATCATGAATAACATTCCAAAGGTAAAAGTAGGTATCGTGGCAGTGAGCCGCGACTGTTTTCCAGAGTTTCTGTCTGTGAACAGGAGAAAAGCACTGGTAGAGGCATACCAGGCAAAATATGACGGCGCAGACATCTATGAATGTCCGGTATGTATTGTGGAGAGCGAGATACATATGGTGCAGGCGTTGGAGGACATCAAAGCAGCAGGCTGCAATGCTCTGGTAGTCTACCTGGGCAATTTTGGACCGGAGATTTCCGAGACTCTTCTGGCAAAGCATTTTGACGGACCGAAGATGTTTGTGGCGGCAGCCGAGGAATCCGGTGACAATCTGATTCAGGGTCGTGGAGACGCTTACTGTGGTATGCTGAACGCGAGCTATAATCTGGCGCTGAGAAATATCCGTGCATATATTCCGGAGTATCCGGTGGGAACTGCCGAAGAGTGTGCAGATATGATTCATGAATTCCTTCCAATTGCAAGGGCAGTTATTGGCCTGTCGGACCTGAAGATTATCAGTTTTGGTCCGCGTCCGCTGAATTTCCTGGCATGCAATGCGCCGATCAAACAGCTTTACAATCTGGGTGTGGAGATTGAGGAGAACTCGGAGCTGGATTTGTTTGAAGCATTCAACAAACACGATGGAGATCCGCGGATTCCGGAAGTGGTTGCAGATATGGAAGCAGAGCTTGGAAAAGGCAATATGAAACCGGAGATTCTTCCGAGACTGGCTCAGTATGAGCTGACGCTTCTGGATTGGATCGAGGCGCACAAGGGTTATCGGAAATATGTGGCTATTGCCGGAAAATGCTGGCCTGCATTCCAGACACAGTTCGGTTTCGTCCCCTGTTATGTGAACAGCCGGCTGACCGGCCGCGGGATTCCTGTATCCTGCGAAGTGGATATCTACGGCTGCTTAAGTGAGTTTATTGGCGCTTGTGTCAGCGAGGATGCAGTGACGCTGCTGGATATCAACAATACAGTGCCATACGATATCTACAATGAGGATATCAAGGACAGCTATAATTATACCAGCAACGACGTGTTCATGGGATTCCATTGCGGCAATACCAATACAAAGAAGCTGTCTTTCTGCCAGATGAAGTATCAGTTGATCATGGCAAGAAGCCTGCCGGAAGAAGTGACTCAGGGAACGTTGGAGGGCGATATCGCTCCGGGCGATATTACCTTCTTCCGGCTGCAGAGCACGGCGGATAATAAACTGCGTGCGTATGTGGCAAATGGTGAGATTCTCCCGGTTGCAACCCGCTCCTTCGGAGGTATTGGTATCTTTGCGATTCCGGAGATGAAGAGATTTTACCGCCATGTGCTGATTGAAGGCAATTATCCGCATCATGGTGCGGTTGCATTCGGACATCATGGAAAGGCGCTGTATGAAGTTTTTAAATATATCGGTGTGAATGTGGACGAGATCGGTTACAATCAGCCGGCAGGCGTGCGCTATCCGACGGAAAATCCGTTTGCGTAAGGCGGACGGGATTCCTAAGGGTTCAAAGCTTTACCGGCGGCTAAAAAGATTATTTTTATGATTGGGCTGAAAAATATCAAGTGTTTGTGAACAATATGTTAATTTTTTTAAAGGGCTGTGTATACAGCCCTTTTTTTGTGGTATACTCCAAATAAGCAATGAGTAGTGCGGGATTAAAGCTGTAGTATGGTTTTTGAGCAGTTTCTCATTGTTAGTCTGCATCTGCCTTACGGAAATTGGGGCTGTAAGAAAGAATGAAGCAGGCAATACATAGAGAAGGAGAGGGGTGATTTTTGTGGTGAAAGAGAGTGTGACAATTGAGAATGAAAATGGGCTGCACCTTCGCCCGGCCGGGAAACTGGTCAGCGAAGCGAATAAATGCAGTTCTCATGTCATGATGACCTGCGGTGAACATACAATGAACTGCAAAAGTCTGATGAGCCTGCTGGCGTTTCCGGTATGTCCGGGCGATGAGGTGACAGTCGAATGTTATGGGGAAGATGAAGAGCAGGCTCTGGAGCGGATTGTCACTTTTTTAAAGGCCTTGTAATACAGGCTATGGCACATTCTTCGGGATGTGTCTTTTTTCTTGACAGAAATGTCCGAATCTTATATGCTGTAAGTGTCTAAGGTAATAAATCTTTTCTCTGAAGTCATATCATATCTTATGTTGAACATCAGCAGTCCAATAAGCATACTTTTATTGACATTACAGTTTAATAATTGTATTTTATGGCTGATGAATAGTTTAAATAAGTATAAAATCGCGATGAATATTCCTGGTTCTAATATAATAAGCAAGGTTCGTATGCCTGGTTTGAGGATGAAAGGAGAATGCATATGTACTTGGATACGGATGCATGGATGATGAAAAAGATATTTCATCTTTCGGACCATGCCCTGATCCGGATGGTGAACCATCTTTTCGGGACAGAATATGGGGATATGGAATATGTGCGAAAGGAGTGGAAAGAAACAGAGATCATCAGCATATGTCTGATGGTCGGGTGTGCAAACCGTTATGAATTTCGGATGCGCCGGTTTGACGGCTGTTTACAGATTCGTGCGGAGGACAAGGGCTGTCTCTTTCATTATGAAGATGCTGTGGGGCATACAGCGCTGCAGATACAGGAGCCAGGACCTACTTGTTATGGGAAAAACACAAGGGGAGCTTATTGTACGGTTCTGGAATTTTCAGGACATGAACAGATCATTCTGCCAATCTATGATATCACTGTCAGCGACCGTTCAGCATGGAATCTGGAAGAGACAGGGCTGATTCTTTTTCTTCCTTTTTTGTTCTACTGCTTTGCAGCAGAAACGGAATCTGCAGAAATAAGGCGGGAGTCGTTGAAATCTTTTGTAATACGTGATATAGTAGGAGCACTCCATGTAAGTATGAAAAAAGGTGATCTGACGGTATTTGATGTGCAAAGGCTGAAGCAGTGTTGCAGATGTATGCTGTGGCGGATTTTATCTGTGGAGAAATGGATGCAGAACTTAGAACTTCAGGAGCTGGTACTGGAAGCGTTGGATGCAGATATTGGATTGCTGGAACATGTCTGCCGCAGAGAAGCGGAAAGATTTCGGAATAATTGCATGGAAATTTGAGAGACTATAATCAGGATGAGGCCGCTGAGGTGATTTTCCTTAGGTGGAGCTCTCAGGGCGGGATTGCCTGCAGAAGAGAAAACAGGTAGTGAGGTGAAGACATGAAAAAGAAATGGGTAGCTGTATTGACAACGCTGTTTTTGCTGGCGGGATGCAGTAAAGGCGAAGATTCAACAGGGGATGCTGGCGCCGGATATCGGGATGACGTGTCTGTAAAGGGGCTGGTGGAAGCAGTTGCATCAGAACTTGGAGACGAATATTGGCCGGATACAGAGCTGTCTGCGGAACTTTTGGATGACTGGTACGGGATATCGACGGAGATGTATGACGAATTCTATGGACAGACGCCGATGATCTCTGCCAATGTGGATGCGCTGATTATTGTAAAGGCAGCAAAGGAACGTCAGGAAGACGTGGAAAATGCGCTGAATACGTATAAAGAATCTATGGTTCAGGATACTTTCCAGTATCCGATGAATGTTCCGAAGATTCAGGCAGCGCAGATTCGTACTTATGGCAATTATGTATGTTTTGTGCAGCTGGGTGGTTCTATGGAGAATATAGAAGATAACAACGAAGCGGCAATTGAAGCATGTCAGAAAGTGAATGAGCGTGCGCTGGCTGTAATTGAAGGTGAACTGGCAGAATAGATTATGGTATTTTCCAGTCTGATTTTTATCTGTCGGTTTCTGCCAATATTTCTGACAGTCTACCTGTTGACCCCTCACAGATACAGAAACCTGGCGCTTTTTGCAGCAAGTCTTATCTTCTATGCCTGGGGGGAACCAGTTTATATTGGCCTGATGCTTTTCTCAACGTTTCTGGACTATGCAAACGGGCGCATATTGGGATATGCGAAGAGAGAGGGGCGGTCAGGCCTGTCAAGGGCGGTGCTCGTAGAGTCCGTCCTTGTCAATTTGTCTTTGCTTGGGGTATTTAAATATTCCGGGCTTCTTCCGCTTCCGATCGGAATTTCTTTCTATACTTTTCAGACTATGTCATATACGATAGATGTTTATCGGGGAGAAGTTCCGCCGCAGAAAAGTCTGACGGCATTTGGAGCATACGTCTCCATGTTTCCTCAGCTGATTGCAGGTCCTATTGTAAAGTACAAAGATGTGGCAGCTGAGCTGGAGAAGCGGAGGCTGGACTTAAAAGACGGATATGAAGGCATCGGGCGGTTTTGCGTGGGCCTGGGAAAGAAAGTATTGCTGGCCAACCAAATTGGACTCCTATGGGAAGCGGCCCGGCAGATGCCCGGAGGGCAAATGAGCGTCCTGACTGCCTGGATTGGGAGCGCGGCCTATGCGCTGCAGCTTTATTTTGATTTTTCAGGCTATTCAGATATGGCAATTGGTCTGGCTCAAATGATCGGGTTTCACCTGAAGGAGAATTTTGATTATCCGTACTGTGCCCGGAGTATCACGGAGTTCTGGAGAAGGTGGCATATCTCTCTGGGACAGTGGTTCCGGGATTATGTATATATTCCTCTGGGTGGTAACCGGAAAGGGATTTCCGTTCAGATTCGCAATCTTCTGGTCGTATGGGCACTGACTGGGATCTGGCATGGGAAAGGGTTTAATTTTCTTGTCTGGGGACTTTACTTCGGGATTCTTTTAATTCTGGAAAAAGTATTTCTGCTGAAGCGGCTGACGCGCCTCCCGGCAGTATTTGGGCACCTCTATGCTATGATGGCGGTATTGATGGGAATGACCATCTTTGCTCTGGAGGATCTGGGAAAAGGACTGGCATGGATATCTGCACTCTGGGGGAATGCTTCTTGCCTCTGGAATGGGCAAAGCATATGGCTTTTGTCCAATTATGGATTACTGCTGGCGATCTGTATCCTGGGAGCTGTCGGTGCGGGAAAGAAGCTGGCCGGGCGGCCGGGCGTGTGGGCATTGTCTTTCTTTTTATCTGTTGCCTATCTTGTGGATGCATCCTATAATCCGTTTTTGTATTTCAGATTCTGAGAGGAGTTTTGTATTGTCCCGCTTACACAAAATGAAAAAGATAAAAAAAGAAATTTTCTGCTGTATATTATTCCTGGCGACGTTATATGGTATGTGGCTGGCAGACTTTCTAAGCGAAGACAGACTTTATTCGGATTGGGAGAAGCGTATGCTGGCCCAGAGGCCCTCCCCTGTTTCGGAGAATATTCTGGACGGGAGCTATGGGACTGCATATGAAACATGGCTTACAGATCAGTTTCCAGCAAGAGACTGGTGGGTCAGCCTGAAAACCAGATGTGAGATTTTCCTTGGAAAAAAAGAGATTCATGGGATCTTTCTTGGAAAGGACGGTTATCTCTTCTCGGAAAATACGAGGACTGCTGACTGGGAACGCCTGGAACAGAAGCTGATCGCACAGTATGGGAGCGATGCGGTGAGCTGCATCAAAGCACCTGCCGCCGGAAGCGTGCTGACAGATCACCTGCCCCGGGGACTTTCATTTCCAACAGAAGAAGATCTGGTATGGAAAAATCTGTACGCAAACAGGGAAAAATATATTTATTACCGGACGGACCATCACTGGACCATGCTTGGAGCCTATTATGCATACGAAGCATGGGCGGAGAGAAGAGGATTGATACCGGCTCCTCTGGACGATATGAAGTATGAGGTGGTAAGAGAGGATTTTCTGGGCACACATTATGCAAGGCTGCATTACGCCCGTAAAGCAGATGCTATAGAAGTTTACAGGCCCAACGTCGTATGTACGGTGACTTATGATCTGGGAGATTCGAGTTTGAGCGGGTTGTATCAGCCGGAGCTTCTACAGTCAGAAGACGCCTACCGTTATTTCCTTGATGGAAACCATCCGGTTCTCCAGATTGAGACCGGACAACCGGAAGGGCATCTGGCGGTCTTAAAAGATTCTTTCGCGAACTGCCTGATCCCGTATCTGGCACTTCATTACCAGAAAATAACGGTAATTGATCCGCGTTATTTCCGGACGGACATTGTACAGTGGCTGGAGACGGAAGGGATCACGGAGATATTGTTTGTTTATCAGGATGATGCTACATCGGTTACAGATAGCTGATAGATGCCGTTTAGGGTAAAAGATTGCTTTTCCCTAAACGGTTTTTCTTGGGCAGATTTCTGCTCTCCTATATCTGTAGGTCTGGAAATTCACTTTATTTTCACATTCTGAACACAGGATCGACACAGACTTATCAAGTTTCTTACACATATTTCCAGTAGAATACAATCGGCGAAGAACATGGCCGGAAATGCTTCCAGTGCGAGGGGAGTCGAAGGTCAGAAGCGGAACTGGAAACAGCGGATGCCCGTAGAAAACCCCGGAAGGATTTCGGGACGGGAAGCGTCCGGAAATGCTTCCAGTCTGAGGGGGAGTCGAAGGTCAGAAGCGGAACTGGAATAGAAACAAGGAGGATATGGTGAAGAAGCGGAAGTTGATAATCGGTGCGGCGGCAGTAGCAGCCGCAGGCTGTCTGACAGCTGTCTGGGTGAACGGGCAGGGGCAGACTAGGACTGTAAAGGAGGATATTCTGCCGGTGGAGACCGTGCAGGTTGCAAGGCAAAATGTGATTAATTCGATCAGTGTGACAGGAACCATCAAAAGCGCAGATGCGAGGGATGTATCTGCCAATGCGAAGGATGTGAAGGTTCTTGAGGTGAACTGCAAAGTAGGAGATTATGTTCATGCGGGCGACGTGATGGTGGTGTTGGACTCTTCCAGTCTGGAATTGAACCTGCAGGAGGCACAGAACCGGCAGGCGCTCAGTGAATACAATGAGAACAAATCCATAGAGACTGCGTCAGAGAGTTACACAGAGGCTGTAGAGGATGGAACAGAGGAGTATAACCGTGCGGTAAGGAGTGAGACGGAGGCAAAAGAAAAGCTTCAGGAAGCAGAGGGAGCTCTAGAAGATGCGGCGGACCGCCTGAAGAGGCGGGAGGAACGTCTGGGTGAGACAGAAAAGGCGCTGGCAGCTGCAGAAAAGCCTGTGGCGCCGGAAGGCAGTGAAACCGATCCTGGTACGCAGGAGGCGGTCGCGGCATATCAGGAACTGGAGACAGCCTACGCGGAAGCACAAAGAGCTTATACAGAAGCCCATCAGGAATATACTGCAGCGGCAGAAGCAGAGGAAAGGGCGGCAGATACCTATAAGACGGCAGCGGAGGCGCTTGCGGATGCACAGAAGAAGAATGACCGCAGTATTGCGTCTGCTGAAGACAGCCTGGAAAAAGCTCAGATGGAGCATAACTATTCCAATGACAGCAGTCAGCAGACTATTGAGAATTATCAGGAACAGATTGAGAGCTGTACAGTGACAGCGCCCATTTCTGGAGTGATTACCGCTGTTCACGTGGATGCAGGGGATACTTATATGGGGGAAGGAAATACGTTGTTCAGTATAGCCAATAATGAGCATTTTGTTGTGGCTGCAAGTGTGGATGAATATGACATCAGCAAGATCAGCACAGACATGGCGGCGGCGGTAATTGTGGAGGCATTGGGAGACGGAGAACTTCCGGCAAAAGTTTCATTTGTATCGCCAACGGTAACTTCGTCTAATACAGGGAGTTCTGCATATGACATAGAGATCCGTCTGGATGACGCCAGTACAGACCTGAGGATTGGCATGACAGCGAAAGCCAGTATCATACTGGATGCAGCTTATGATGTGTTGACAGTTCCCTATGACTGTGTACAGACGGACGGGGAAAGTAATTCTTATGTGTATGTGGACCAGGATGGAGAGAAAGTGTCTGTTCCGGTGACTCTGGGAATGCAGGGAGATTATCATGTAGAAATATCCGGGGAGGGGATTTCTGAAGATACAATGGTTTATTATTCCGTACCCATGATACGTTCAGATGGAGTGCAGGAGGGTTCTGATGAAGAGGCAGAGATGGTGATCCCCATGGGTGGCGGATCATCGGGCGGTATGGAAGGACCGTCGGGAGGACCGGGAAGGAATCCGGGGGCCGGACCGGGAGGTTTTTAATGCAGATAGAAGAAAAGAAAACGATCATTCGTCTTCAGAGAATTGTCAAGAGATTTTATATTGGGAAGCCCAATGAGCTGGAGATTTTACATGGGATTGATCTGGAAGTAAAAGAGGGGGAATTTCTCTCTATTGTGGGTTCTTCAGGTTCAGGTAAAACCACAATGATGAATATTATCGGTATTCTGGACCGGCCTACAGAAGGGGGGTATCTTCTGGATGGAATGGATGTGGCAAATGCGAAAGATCGGGAACTGTCCCTGATACGTAATCAGAAAATAGGCTTTGTATTCCAGACCTACAATCTGATCAGCCGAACCAGTGCTTTGAAGAATGTGGAGTTGCCCATGCTCTATGCAGGAATCAGCAGAAAGGAACGCAACAGGCGTGCACAGGAACTTCTTAACATGGTGGGGATGGAGGAACGTATCAGCCATAATCCGGATGAATTGTCCGGTGGTCAGAAACAACGTGTGGCGATTGCAAGGGCGATGGCGAATAATCCTGCAATTATTCTGGCCGACGAGCCTACAGGGGCGTTGGATTCGAAGACAGGGCGCAGGATTATGGATCTTTTCCACAGGCTGAACCAGGAGAAGGGGAAGACCATTATTCTGATCACACATTCTCAGGAACTGGCGGAGGAGACGGGACGGATTGTAACCTTGAGAGATGGGGAGATCGTGGAAGAAAGGAGGGGAAACGGATGTTGATCTGGGAAAACATTTTGCTGGCACTGAGCGGGCTTCGTTCTAACAAAATGCGTTCTCTTCTGACTATGCTGGGAATTATCATCGGGATTGCGTCGGTGATTGCCATTATGACTCTGGGAGATTCCATCAGCAGTTCTGTGACAGAATCCATGGCGTCCATGGGGGCCAATCATATTACAGTGGGACTACAGCAGAAGAGTACAACCACATCCGTCACGGGAAGCGGTATGACTTTTTCTTTTGGTCCCCGGATGACGGAAACCACAGAAGAAGATCTGGTGACAGAAAAGATGCTGGAGGATCTGAAAATACGTTTCCCGGAGGCGGTTACTGGTTATGCACTGTCGGAAAATATAGGGACCGGCACCGCCCGGAAAGGGGAACTCTATGCTTATGTAAATGCAGTGGGAGTCAATGATGAGAATTTGGAAAATGAGAACCTTACGCTTCTGGCCGGACGGAAACTGTCGGACAGAGATCAGCAGGAGGCCCGCCGGGTGGTTATGGTATCGGATCTGTTTGTGAACAATCTGTTTGGTGGGGATACAGGGAAAGCCATTGGACAGTCTGTGGATGTGCTGTTCAATAATCGCTACTACACCTATACGGTGGTTGGGGTCTATCAATATGAGAATGCCGGTATGGAATTTGTCAGCAGTTCGGAACAGGATACACAGACTTCCATGTATCTTCCTATTCAGACAGCCAGAGACCAGACCCATAACAGGGCCGGTTACAGTCAGTTTACCGTTCTGACTGCAAAGGATATAAGCGCGGCAGAGCTGTGTACAAAGATCGAAGATTATATGAATGGACGGTATTACAGGGACAACGACAGCTTTGAGATCAGTGCCATGAGCATGGAATCTGTCATAAAAAGCATGACGGAGATGCTTTCCACAGTTTCGCTTGCCATTGCTGCGATTGCAGGTATTTCCCTTCTGGTGGGCGGTATCGGTGTGATGAATATCATGCTGGTATCTATCACAGAACGTACCAGAGAGATTGGAACCAGAAAAGCCCTGGGGGCCACGAACGGTTTTATAAGGTTTCAGTTTATCATGGAAGCAATCGTACTGTGTATGATAGGCGGTGTGATTGGAATTATTGCGGGGGTCGGCGTGGCGTCCGTCGTCACGAACCTGATGGGATATGCTGTCCGCCCGTCTGTCAGCGGTATTGTTCTGTCTGTCAGCTTTTCGGTGTTTATTGGAGTTTTCTTCGGATATTATCCAGCCAATAAGGCGGCAAAATTAAATCCCATCGAAGCCCTTCGGTATGAATAAGCAGTTGAAAATGCCTCCGTTTTGTGCTATCCTGAAATCGGAGGTTAAACGGATGAGGTGGAAAAGAACAGGGTGCTTTCTTCTGGTGGCAGTTGTGTGGTTGACCGGGATCTCAGCATCGGCTACAAGTATCAAAAGCATACAGAACCAGAAGTCGCAGAATGAAAAAGAATTGAAAAATATACAGTCGCAGATCAGCGGTCTGGAAGGAAAGAAAAGTGCGCTCAGCAGCGAGGTGAACAGTCTGAACGACGAGCTGACAGAGACCCTTCTGAATATTGAGGTGCTGGAAGGCGACCTGGCAGATAAAGAGGTCCAGATACAGGAAGCGGAGATCGCCTACGAAGAGGCGAAGGCAACCGAAGAACGGCAGTATGAGGCTATGAAACTTCGGATTCAGTACCTTTATGAGTCCGGCAGCGCCAGCTATATGGAGATGCTTCTGACATCCGACAGTGTGGCAGATTTGATGAATAAAGTAGATTATGCCGGAGAGCTGCAGGAATATGACAATCGGCTTTTGGATGCGTATAAAGCGGCAAAGCAGGCAGTGATTGATCTGCAGAACCAACTGGCGGAAGAGAAGGAAGAGCTTTTGGAGATGGAAGCGCAGCTGGAGGAAGAGAAGGCGAACCTGGAAGCTGTGATAGCCAGGAAGAGAAGCGAAATAGCGAATTTTGACAGCCAGCTGAGCGCAGCGAGAGCAAAAGTCAGTGAATATCAGCAGAGAATCAAAGAACAGAACGCTCAGATTAAAAAGCTTCAGGAAGAGGCGGCGAGGGCGGCGGCAGCGGCGGCGAGAGCAGCGAAGAATTCCCAGAACAATCAGAGCAATTCGTCCGGCGGCTCCTCATCCGGCGGCAGCAGCTCGGGCAGTTCCTCATCCGGCAGTAATGGTTCGTCCGGCAGTTCTTCATCCGGCAGCAATGGCACGTCCGGCGGTTCCTCATCTGGCGGCGGCAGTGGGCTTGGAAGCGCCATTGCTTCTTATGGACAGCAGTTTATCGGGTGTCCTTATGTGTTTGGCGGAAACAGCCTGACCAACGGAACAGACTGCTCTGGGTTTGTGAATCTGGTACATGCCCACTTTGGGATCTCGGTGCCCAGACAGTCCGGCTCTCTGGCAGGCGGGGGCAGGGAAGTCAGCGATGCGGACAAGCAGCCCGGAGACGTGGTCTGCTATTATGGACATGTGGGAATCTATGTGGGAAACGGGATGATCGTACATGCCAGTACAGAGAGATATGGGATACGGGTAAGCAGTATGTATTCCAGAAGTGTCCGCTGCATCAGACGTTACTGGTAGCGGCTCCCAAAGTTCTGTAATTTGTGTAAAATTTATGAAAACTTAAAAAATGAATTGACAAATAGAATTTCAATGTTTATCATGATATCCGACACAGCAAAATGTGTCGGATATTTAATTTAGAGATAAAGAGGAGGAAATGATTATGAAAAAGTTACTTTGCCTTGCAATGGCAGGTGCACTTGCTTTTTCCGTGGCAGCATGCGGAAGTCCCAACGAGACACCAGCAACAAATGACAGCAATACGGCTGCAGAAACACCAGAAGGAGCAGCAGAGGACGATGACGCGCAGGCAGCTCCGGCAGAAGGCGGCGTCCTGAAGATCGGCGGTATCGGCCCCACCACTGGTGGTGCGGCAGTGTACGGCCTGGCAGTTATGAATGCGGCAAATCTCGCGGTGGATGAGATTAATGCGGCAGGCGGTATCAATGGCATGCAGGTGGAATTCCAGTTTGAAGATGACGAGCATGATGCAGAGAAATCTGTCAATGCATATAATACCCTGAAAGACTGGGGAATGCAGATGCTGATGGGAACAGTTACTTCCACTCCCTGTACTGCGGTAGTGGCTAAAAGCGCAGAAGACAATATGTTCCAGCTGACTCCGTCCGGATCTGCAGTGGAAAGTATAGCACAGCCGAATGCATTCCGTGTATGCTTCTCCGACCCGAACCAGGGAGCCGCATCTGCACAGTATATCGGAGAGAATAAAATTGCAACGAAAGTGGCTGTGATTTACGACAGTTCCGACGTATATTCCACAGGTATTTATGAGACTTTTGCAGCAGAGGCTGCCAATCAGGGAATTGAGATTGTAGCAGCTGAAGCATTTACTGCTGACAGCAAGACGGATTTCTCCGTACAGCTTCAGAAGGCTAATGAGGCAGGCGCGGAGCTGGTATTCCTTCCGATCTATTACACGGAGGCTTCTATTATCCTGACCCAGGCATCTAGTATGACGTTCGACCCGATTTTCTTCGGATGCGACGGTCTGGACGGACTTCTGGCGGTAGAGAATTTCGACACTTCCCTGGCAGAGGGCGTGATGCTTCTGACTCCGTTTGCAGCAGATGCAGACGATGAAGCGACCAAGAAATTTGTAACTACGTATCAGGAGAAATTCGGTGATGTTCCGAACCAGTTCGCGGCAGACGCATATGATGCAATCTATATTATCAAGGCAGCTGCTGAAAAGGCAGGAATCACTGCAGATATGAGCGCATCCGATATGTGTGAGGCGATGAAGACAGCTATGACGGAGATTACGGTTAACGGGCTGACCGGCGAGGGAATCACCTGGTCCGCAGACGGCGAGCCGAGCAAAGAGCCAAAGGCAGTTGAGATTGCAGACGGCGCATATAAGGCAATGTAAATAAGGTCTTCCATTTTATGGAGAATAAATGTATGAACAGAGGCGTTCCATTTAGGGACGCTTCTTTTTTGTCCGAAAATCAGGAAAACCGGCATTGTCTGCTTGTGTTGATATTTAATTTATGATATACTGTGCGGATAAGGCGGTCGAACCTCCGTCTGGTACAGACTGTCAGATTACGATAAAAGAGGAGTTGAATGAGATGAATTTCGTATCCTATCTGTTAAATGGTATCAGCCTGGGCAGCGTTTATGCGATTATTGCATTGGGATATACGATGGTGTATGGAATCGCCAAGATGCTGAATTTTGCTCACGGTGATGTCATCATGATCGGGAGTTATGTGGCGTTTGTGGCGATCAACAGTATGGGACTGCCAGTCCCCCTGTCCATCCTGCTTTCCGTGATTGTCTGTACGGTGCTGGGAATGACCATAGAACGCGTGGCGTATAAGCCTCTTCGGCACGCTTCCAAGCTGGCAGTTCTGATCACAGCTATCGGGGCAAGCTATTTTCTGCAGAATGTAGCGCTCCTGATCTTCGGCGCCAATACCAAATCCTTTTCTTCGGTTGTGAAGATGCAGCCTCTGCAGCTGGCAGGGGGTCAGCTGAATATCTCGGGGGAGACCATGGTAACGGTCGCTGCCTGTATCGTGATTATGATCTGCCTGATGACATTTATGAAATATTCCAAGGCGGGACATGCCATGCTGGCGGTTTCGGAGGACGGAGGCGCAGCTCAGTTGATGGGGATCAATGTCAATGGGACGATTGCTCTGACATTTGCCATCGGTTCGGCTCTGGCAGCTATTGCAGGCGTCCTTCTGTGTTCCGCATATCCTTCGCTGACTCCTTATACGGGAGCCATGCCGGGAATCAAGGCGTTTGTGGCGGCAGTGTTCGGCGGGATTGGTTCCATACCCGGCGCATTTATCGGCGGGATTCTGCTGGGTGTGATAGAGATTCTGGGGAAAGCATATATTTCTTCCCAGCTTGCGGATGCCATTGTGTTTGCCGTTCTGATCATAGTTCTTGTGGTGAAGCCCACAGGGCTTCTGGGGAAGCAGATTCAGGAAAAGGTGTAGGTGGAGGCAGAAGAGATGAAGAAATTATCAAAGACGACAAAAAGCAGCCTGATTACATATGGTATCGTGGTTGCTGCATATCTGTTTTGTGAAATTTTCATGAGGAGTGGGCATATGTCCAGTCTCCTGAAAGGGATTCTGGTCCCACTGTGCGTATATGTGATTCTCGCCGTATCTTTGAACCTGACGGTAGGTATCCTGGGAGAGCTGAGTCTGGGACATGCAGGGTTTATGTGTGTGGGCGCTTTTGCCGGTGCGGTATTTTCCAAATGTACGGCGGAAGCCATCTCTGTATCGCTGCTCCGGTTCGGGCTGGCGCTGCTGGTCGGAGTAGTCTGCGCAGGGGTCTGCGGGGTACTGATTGGTATCCCGGTACTGAGGCTCAGAGGAGATTATCTGGCCATTGTGACTCTCGCATTCGGCGAGATTATTAAGAACCTGGTCAATGTCGTCTATCTGGGACTTGACAAAAATGGTTTTCATCTGTCCATGAAAGATGCCATGTCTCTGAACATGGATCCGGAGGGCCAGATCATCATCAAAGGTGCTCAGGGAATCACAGGAACTCCTACAGATTCCAATTTTACTATCGGAGTGATTCTGGTACTAATTACTCTGGTTATTGTCACGAACCTGGTGCATTCCAGATCCGGAAGGGCTATTATGTCCATCCGTGATAACCGGATTGCAGCGGAGTCGATTGGTATTAATATTACGAAATACAAGATTCTGGCGTTCAGTATCTCGGCCGCCCTTGCCGGTGCTGCAGGCGTGCTGTACGCGCACAATCTGTCTACTTTAACCGCATTGCCCAAGAACTTCGGGTATAATATGTCCATTATGATTCTGGTGTTCGTGGTTCTGGGAGGGATTGGCAGTATTCGCGGTTCCATGATCGCGGCAGTGGTATTGACGCTCCTGCCGGAGCTTCTGCGGTCGCTGAATGAATACCGGATGCTGATCTATGCGGTTGTCCTGATTGCAACCATGATCTTTACCTGGAGTCCTGGCGCCATTGCGCTCCGGGAGCGGTATTCTCCAGCAAAACTGTTTCATAAGAGAGAAAAGGAGGTACAATAGGCATGTCGGTATTGGAAGTAAAGAACCTGGGTATCTCCTTCGGCGGACTCCGCGCGGTGGACGATTTTCATCTGGAGATCAAGAAAGGCCAACTCTATGGCCTGATCGGTCCTAACGGAGCAGGGAAGACAACCGTCTTTAATATGTTGACTGGCGTCTATAAACCTACAGACGGTAAAATCTTGCTGGATGGAGAAGATATCACAGGGAAGAGTACAATCGAGATCAATAAAGACGGCATTGCCAGGACTTTTCAGAACATTCGCCTGTTCTCAGATCTGACGGTGCTGGATAACGTAAAAGCAGGACTTCATAATCAGAAAGAATATATCTATTCTACAGTAACAGGTATTCTTCGCCTGCCCAGGTATTATCAGGCGGAGCGCGCCATGGATGAGCGTGCCATGGAACTTTTGAAAGTGTTCGATCTGGACGGAGAGGCGGCTTATCAGGCGTCCAATCTTCCTTATGGAAAACAGAGAAAGCTGGAGATAGCCCGGGCGCTTGCGACGAATCCGAAGCTTCTGTTGCTGGACGAACCGGCAGCCGGTATGAACCCCAATGAGACCCAGGAGCTGATGGATACCATCCGCTTTGTACGGGATGAATTCCATATGACGATTCTGCTGATTGAACATGACATGAAGCTGGTGGCAGGAATCTGCGAGAAACTGACCGTACTGAACTTTGGACAGGTGCTGGCATGTGGGGATACTTCGGAAGTGCTGAAGGATCCGAAGGTTATCACCGCATATCTGGGAGAATAGGGGGAACAACAGATGGCAATGCTGGAGATTAAGGACCTGGAAGTCTATTATGGGATGATCCAGGCCATTAAAGGAATTTCCTTCGAAGTCAATGAGGGAGAGGTGATTGCGCTGATCGGGGCCAACGGAGCCGGTAAGACGACAACGCTTCATACCATATCCGGGCTGATTGCGCCCAAAAAGGGTACTATTGTCTTTGAAGGGAAAGAGATTACGAAGATGCCGGCTCATAAGATCGTGTCTTGTGGTATGGCGCATGTACCAGAGGGAAGACGAGTATTTGCTTCTTTAAGCGTTCTGCAGAATCTGAAGCTGGGCGCCTACACCCGGAGCAGCAAGGAGGAGATCGAGGAATCTCTGGAGATGGTGTATGCCAGATTTCCAAGGTTAAAAGAACGCAAGAATCAGCTGGCAGGCACACTCTCAGGAGGCGAACAGCAGATGCTGGCCATGGGTCGTGCTCTGATGTCCAAGCCGCGGATTATCCTGATGGACGAGCCGTCCATGGGTCTGTCGCCCATTTTTGTCAATGAGATCTTTGACATTATCAGGCAGGTGAGCGCCGGAGGGACTACTGTGCTTCTGGTGGAACAGAACGCGAAGAAAGCGCTTTCCATTGCGGATCGCGGTTATGTACTGGAGACCGGAAAGATCGTGCTGACGGGCAAAGCAGAAGAGCTGCTGGATGACGAGTCGGTAAAGAAGGCGTATCTTGGAGAATAAAGAAAGTCCTCTTGGGGCTTCAGATGATGTGAATGTTTGATTTTGGTTCACAAAAAAGTGGCGGCAGTTCTTTAAAAAACTGCCGCCGTATCTGTGTTTGGTTCTTCTCGAAGAAAGAAACCTAATAACTGTCTGGCTTTTCAAGCATCTTGTTAATATTAAATGCGGGTAATACGACACATTCAACCCCCGGCTGCGCAGTCAACAGTGAAACTTCACTTCTTAAATATGGCATTAAAATTGCAATGGCATTTTTACTAACTAAATCTTTCTTTAGTTCCTGTGTAATATTCGGGTCATCCTCAATAGTAAAAAAACCTGTTAGACTAATTTCAAATGAATATTCGTCTGGTTTATTTCCATTCATAATTAAAGTGATTTTATATATCTCAGCATCTTGCCTTTGAGAAATATTTGACTGTATTTTCAATTCGAGTTCTTTATCATTTTGGAAACCTGTCCTTTTAAACTCAATTTTGTCAAAGACAAGATTTTTCAATTTTAAAACGCTGTGTATATTATCTTTGTTCTGCATAAATTCACCTCTATGCTGCATATGCTAAAATTTCCATCTCAGTTGACTTCCATTTTTCAGAATGTTCTTTTTCTGATATTGTCATATTAAGCTTTAAAATATCATACATGCTCTCTTTATAATCAATATTTTTATTATCAAAGCCAATTGATATTTTCTGTTTTGACTGGCCTTTATAGGACTCTACAAATTGTTTCATTAATTGGAGATTACAATCATAAACTTCACATAGAACTTTTTCGCTAAAATCGGTTGCAGATATTACTTTAAAGTTTCCTTTTGTCAAAAATTCTTTATCAAAGTTTTGAATATATGATGATATGTCATCTGTTAACACTTCAAAGCATGCACCTTCTTCTGGTAACACAGAATAATTTATTTCCTCCACGGACTTGCGGATTACTATATCTGACTCGATTGTATCTCCAGATATAATTTCCCAGTAACTTTTTTGGTTTGTGAAAACACTACGCATAGATAATTTACCATGCAATAAATTATATAAATCTATATCTGGAAGGTTAACAACAATATAATTTAGTTCCTCTATATCTGAACACAATACCGCATAATACTTCATCTTATCTTTGCACACAAAGAAGATCGGTATATCATTATAATCAACCAATACCTGTTCCAAATATAGTTTACTGTCTTCAACAAAAAAACATAATTCTTTATCCATCGTATTATCCCTCTTCGATCTTAAAACTGCTTATATCAGCGTTTTCAAACAGCCACCAACAAACATGTTGCTCTTTAGCGTTTGTTTCCTGCGGTCCTCCTTCTTTATGTACCGTTCCTACTGCCATTTTCTTTTGGGGATTTGGAAACCGCATCTTTTGTTCCACTATTCTCCTGTCCAAAAAACTGGATACTCCATAATAATGAGGATCCTTGCTCAGATCTTTTTTTATTCCTCTTGCGTTTTTTGGTGTTTTCTTTAATTCAAAATATGATTTAAAATCATCTGATTGTATGCATCTATAATCATCTTTTTTGCGTTCAACTGCTCTGTATGTCAATATGGGTTCGTAATCAAACAGAGTTGCGTCAGGCAATTCAATCTCTCTCCTCAATAGTTTCTCTTTTAATACAGCAGGAAATTTCATGCATAATTCATCCTTTATTTGCATTCTGTTCCTCCTCTTATGTATTATATATAAAAGTAGTCCTTATCATATTTTCTGGAAAATGTCAAGTCTTGACATTGGAATTATTTGAATTATAACACCAATATTACCTAAAGAAAAGACTTGACATTCTACATATTATATGTTGTAGATTAAAATATATACATTAATGTGTATTTGTGACAAAGCAATATCCCTATTAATTTTTTCACTTTTTCTTCCGGAAATTCCCAATGCTGCATTCTGGTCCACTATTCCTTCAACAGCCTTTGCCTGACTGTGTCTGTTATAAGACAAGAACCACGGGATATTGTCAAGACGCGTGCAATGTGGTATCCTATTGTAGGATAAACCGGCTGTTTTGCAGGGCAGTATATGCAGGCGACAGGGCAGGATAACAGTTACAGGGATGATGGTATGGACAGAAGACAGCAGCTCTTTGAAATTGGGGAACGGGTCCGAACGGCCGTTCAGGATGCAGTGGACACGGGGGATTTCGGGCAAATCAGCGAGGTCGTGAAGGATACGGCAGGGATCGCACTGGAGGAATTTCGCCATCAGGCGGGACAGGTGCAGGAACGGTTCGAAACGTGGAATGCAGAAAACCGGACCAGAGTTGTGCAGCCGGAGATTCAGCGGGCACAGATCGTGAAAAAATTATCAAAGCAGTACCTCAACAAAAGAGGGCAGGCGGGAGGCGTTCTTTGTACGATATTCGGCTCCATAGGACTGGGGATCTTTGGAATAATCACCAGTTTTCTGCTTCTGGGTCTTTTGATAGCTCCCGATTACAGTACGGCGGTCATCACAGCTTTCTTTGCTTTGTTCGCGCTTGGATTTGCGACGCTTCTGAAGAAGGGATATACGATTCAGTCCCGGATTAAGAGGGCGAGGCGTTACCTTGATTTGATGCGTGGAGAACGGTATATAAAGGTTCAGGAACTTGCCATGTTCTCAGGACAGACAGAGACAAAAGTACAGAAAGATATAAAAGGAATGCTTCGTGCAGGAATCTTTCCACAAGGGCACATGGATGAAAAGGGGCGGATGTTCGTGCTGGATGACGAGACCTGGGAGCAGTACCTGGCTGTCTGGAAGCAGTGGAAGGAAGCACAAAGCACAGAAAATGAACCTGCAGAGGAAACAATGTGTTCAGAAGAGAAGCAGATGGAGAGAGAGGGCAGGGACTGGATGGACAGGCTCAGACAGCTGAATGCAGGGATTCCGGGAGAAAAGATATCTGGTAAGCTGTACAGGCTGGATGCTCTTCTGCAGCGTGTCTTTGGGATACTGAAGAAACATCCGGAGAAATGTCCGCAAATGCAAAAATTCATGGATTATTATCTTCCGACAACCGTAAAGCTGCTGGAATCCTATACGGATTTTGAGCGGGCAGATATCCATGGGCCCCAGATAGAGACGGCAAAGGCAGAAATTGAGAAAACGATGGATACGATCAATGAGGCGTTCGAGAAGCTTCTGGAAGATTTGTATCAGGAGGAAGCGTTTGAAGCTTCTGCTGATGCGAGAGTGTTAAAGACTATTCTGGCCCAGGATGGTTATACAAAAAATAATTTCTTCGTCCAGACGGAGAAGGAAGGGGAGAGTCAGACAAGATGAGTCAGGATCTGGAAGAAATGTTGAAGAAAGCGCCGTCGCTTACGCTGGAACCTTTTGCAGGGGAAGAGCAGACGCCAGACAGGCCGGATACACCGGGGGAGGCAGAGAAAGAAGGCGTGCGTCTGACGCCGGAGGAGCAAAGACAGGTGGATGCGTTTGCAGAACAGATCGATATTACCAGCTCACAGGTGGTTCTGCAGTATGGGGCAGGCGCTCAGAAGAAGATTGCGGATTTTTCGGAGACGGTTCTGGGAAAAGTTCGGACGAAGGATCTGGGAGAGATCGGCGAAGATCTTGCCATGGTAGTGACGGAACTGAAAAGCATTGATGAAGAGGAAGAGAAAACGCTGTTCGGGCTTTTCAGGAAGAATGTCAATCAATTGGCCAGCAGAAGGAATCGTTATGCAAAGGCAGAGACGAATGTGAATCGAATCTGCAAGGTGCTCGAAGGGCATCAGAGGCAGCTTTTGACAGATGCCGCTATGTTGGATCAGATGTATGAACTGAATATGAATTATTATAAAGAGTTATCCATGTATATCCTGGCAGGAAAGCAAAAGCTCAGGGAAGTACAGATGAAGGAGCTCCCGGCACTGTTGAAAAGAGCAGAGGAAAGCGGCCTGCCGGAGGATACCCAGAAGGCAAGGGACATGGCAGAGCTGTGCAACCGTTTTGAGAAAAAAATTCATGACCTGGAACTGACCAGGACTGTGGCCATGCAGATGGCGCCCCAGATTCGCCTGATTCAGAATAATGATACAGTCATGTCGGAGAAGATCCAGTCCACGCTGGTGAATACCATTCCTCTGTGGAAAAGCCAGATGGTTCTGGCTATTGGCGTGGAGCATTCCAGCCAGGCGGCGAGGGCTCAGCGGGAAGTGACGGATATGACCAACGAGCTTCTGCGGAAGAATGCCGAGACGCTGAAAATAGCGACCCTTGCAACTGCCAGGGAGTCGGAACGGGGAATTGTGGACATTGAGACGCTGAAGAAGACCAATGAGACGCTGATCTCCACATTGGATGAGGTAATGCAGATCCAGGAGGATGGACGCAGAAAGAGAAGGGAAGCTGAGACGGAACTTGTGCAGATTGAAAATGCCATGCGGCAGAAACTGCTGGAAGTGAGCAGAATGAAACTTTAAAACAGCGGAAGCCCGGAGAGGGGTGAAGCGGAACTTTAATAGGAGAACATCATGGGAAAATGGTATGAGAACGCGGTGTTTTATCATATGTATCCGTTGGGGATGCTGGGGGCGCCGAAGGTAAATGAGCAGACAGAGGTAGAGCACCGTATGAGAAAGCTGATTCCGTGGGTGGATCATGTGAAGGAGATTGGAGTGACGGCGATCTATATCGGGCCTTTATTTGAGTCTTCGACTCACGGATATGATACCAGGGACTACAAGCTGGTGGACAGACGGCTGGGGGATAATCAGGATTTTAAAGAATTTGTGGAATATTGTCATAAGAATGAGATCAAAGTTGTGGTGGATGGCGTGTTCAATCACACAGGACGCGAGTTCTGGGCGTTTCAGGATATCCAGAAGAACCGGGAAGGCTCTCCTTACTGTGGTTGGTATCAGGAACTGAATTTCCAGGGAAACACTCATTACAACGACGGATTCTGGTATAAGGCGTGGAGGAACTGTTTTGAGCTGGCAAATCTGAATCTTCATGACGGGGGAGTGCGGGAGTATCTGTTTGATGTGATTCGGTTCTGGATCCATGAATTTGATATCGACGGTATCCGCCTGGACTGTGCGGACTGTCTGGACTTCCAGTTTATGCGGGATATGCGCAGTATGACGGAAGCAGAGAAGGAAGATTTCTGGCTGATGGGCGAGGTGATCCACGGAGATTACAGTCGGTGGACAGAGCCGGGACTTCTTCATTCCGTGACAAATTATGAGCTGCACAAAGGTTTGTACTCCGGACATAATGACCATAATTATTTTGAGATTGCACATACTATCCGCCGGCAGTTTGATGCGAACGGAGGGATTTACCGGGGAAGGAAGCTGTATTCCTTTGTGGACAATCATGATGTGGACCGGATTGCATCCAAATTAAATAACAGAGAGCATCTGCCTCTGGTGTGGATGCTTGCCTATACACTTCCCGGGATTCCGTCTGTTTATTATGGAAGCGAATGGGGTGTGGAGGGAAGGAAAGAAGGCCCTAATGACGATCCGCTGCGTCCGGCCCTTGAACTGGAGGGGCTTCAGAAAGAAGCGCCGGTGAAAGAACTGCCAAAACTTCTGAAGGCGCTTGGAACTTTGAAAAAAGAATGTCCGTGCCTGACGGACGGTGTATACCGGGAGCTGTATCTCCGGAACCGTCAGTATGCGTATGCCATGATTCTGGGAGATCAGGCAGTCGTAGTGACTGTAAATTGCGACGATGCACCTGCGTCCTTTGAATTTCCGAATCCGGTTGGTAAAAATCACTACAAAGATGTATTTTTGGGGTGTGAAAATACAGCAGAATGTGATAAAATAACCGTATCATTAGAGAAGAATTCGGGCAGGATCTTTTTGTTCGGATAGAGGAGAGGACCTATGGGGAAGAAGACAGTAAAAAAAGCAGTGGAAGAGCGCCCATGGTGCGCAGTGACCGATATGGATCAGTACCTTTTCGGACAGGGTACACACTATGAGATCTATAAGAAGCTGGGCGCTCATCCGGCAGAAGTGAATGGTGAGAAGGGAGTTTATTTTGCTGTATGGGCTCCAAACGCGAAAGATGTGCGTGTGGTCGGAGAGTTTAACCGCTGGGGCTCGGACGGATACAAGATGACCCGTCTGGAGCCGCTGGGTATCTATGAGGCGTTTGTACCGGATCTGAAGGAAGGCAGCATGTACAAATACCTGATTGAGACCAGAACTGGGGAGTATCTCTATAAAGCAGATCCTTTTGCATTTTATGCAGAGAAGCGTCCGGGCAATGCTTCTGTTGTGGCGGATATTGATCATTTTACCTGGCATGATGAGAAATGGATGGAGAAGCGCAAGAACTGGAACGGTCCGGAAGCAGCTATGTCAATTTATGAAGTGCATCCGGGTTCCTGGAGACGCCATGCCCATGAAGAAGACGAGGACGGTTACTATAACTACCGGGAATTTGCGGTAGAACTGACAAAGTATGTCAAAGAGATGGGGTATACGCATGTAGAGCTTATGGGAATTGCAGAACATCCGTTCGATGGCTCCTGGGGATACCAGGTGACCGGGTATTTTGCGCCCACATCCCGTCATGGTACGCCGGCAGATTTCCAGTACCTGATTGACCATCTTCATAAACATAATATCGGCGTGATTCTGGACTGGGTGCCTGCGCATTTCCCAAGAGACGGTTATGGTCTGGCGAATTTTGATGGAACTCCGCTCTTTGAGCATCCGGACAGCCGTCGGGGAGAGCATCCGGACTGGGGGACGAAGATTTTCAATTATGAGAAATCAGAGGTTCGCAATTTCCTGATCGCCAATGCGCTGTACTGGCTGACGCACTATCACATTGACGGGCTGCGCGTGGATGCAGTGGCTTCCATGCTCTATCTGGACTATGGAAAGAGAGACGGTCAGTGGCTGCCGAACAAATACGGCGGAAATCAGAACCTGGAGGCTATCTGGTTTTTCAAACATTTGAACTCCATTATTCGTGGCCGCAAGGACGGTTCTATGATCATTGCGGAGGAATCCACTGCATGGCCCGGAGTGACAAAAGATCCGGAAGAGGACGGACTTGGTTTCCACTTTAAGTGGAATATGGGCTGGATGAATGATTTCCTGGAATATATGAAGCTGGATCCGTATTTTCGCAGGGATAATCACAACAAGATGACGTTTGCCATGAGTTATGCGTGCAGTGAAAACTATATCCTGGTTCTGTCACATGACGAAGTGGTTCATTTGAAGTGTTCCATGCTGAATAAGATGCCGGGATATCTGGTGGATAAATTCGCGAATCTGCGGGCCGGATATGCGTTTATGTTCGGTCATCCGGGCAAGAAGCTCCTGTTCATGGGCAATGAATTCGCACAGATTCAGGAGTGGAGTGAAGCAAGAGAACTGGACTGGTATCTTCTGAAAGAGGAGCCGCATCAGCAGATGCAGAATTTCATGAAGGCGCTGCTTCATATGTATAAGAAATATCGCTGCCTCTATGAGCAGGATGACAGCTGGGATGGTTTTCAGTGGATTAATGCAGATGACTGTTTCCGAAGCATCTTCAGTTTTGTCCGTTACAGTAAGACGAAGCGGAAGAATCTCCTGTTTGTCATCAACTTCACGCCCATGGAGCGCGCGGACTACTGGGTAGGTGTTCCGAAGAAGAAGAAATACAAGCTGGTGCTGGACGGAGATGCGAAAGAATTCGGCGGCAACGGCCGGGAGAAACCGGAAATATATGAGGCGAAGAAAGGCGAGTGCGACGGGCAGAAATTCTATGTGGAATATCCCTTGTCTCCTTACGGAATCGCCGTGTTTGAATTTTGACGACTGAGAGTTGCAGCAGAGACGGGAAGATGAAGAAAAGGCTTCCCGTCTGTTTTTTGCGGGTTTTGTTGGTGGCAGACATGAATTCAGCAGACTCCCTATTCCCCGGCGATTATGAGGGGGATTCCCCGTATATCGGCGGCGATGTCCGTAAATGAACTGAAGTAGCTGCCTATAATCTTGCGGGTGGATGCCAGACAGTAGAGATCCAGAAGCGCATCTTGCATCCCTTCGCGGCTGTCTCTTCGCAGGCAGCGGTTCTGATTGGACAGAATCCTGTCCGGAAAGACTTCTCTGAGTCTTGTCTCTTCCTCTCTGTCGTCTGTGGCCAGATAGAACATGGTGTCCGGGTCCTTTTCAAGCTCCAGCCTCATGGAGGCAAGGAATGCTTCCGTAGAACTCTTTCCGATGGCAGGCTGGTTGTCGGTTCGGCGGATATGCACGCCCACGCAGGAAGTCCGGAAGCGGGCAGTCATCTCATCAATCCGTGCCTGCAGGTTTGCTGCAGGCACAAACAAATGATAATCTTCCGACGGATAAAACCATTCCCATGTAAAAATATAAATATTTCCTTTTAGCCCCTTCACAAAGTTATTGTCAAGGCTTCCTTTGTCTGTACGGTTCGCAAGCAGCTCCTCATTAGTCAGATAAGTGCGGGCAGTCTTCTGGTAGAACAGTTTGCGCGGATCTGCCACGGAATGAATGCTGGTAATCCGAAATTCCGGGACCGGACGGAACAGATCTTCAAAGGGACAATTCAGCTCTGCATTGCAGTTCCAGAGCACCAGAAGCTTCTCCTGCCGCTCTCTGGCCAGCCGCCAGCCGGAATTAATCACACGCATTCTATTGCATAAACCGCCGGAAGGTTGTATGATGATCATTGAAATACCTCGCTTATATGATTGTTACTGCTGTATAGACAAAACAGCATGGGGAAAGTATAACATAGAAACGAATGGGAAGCAACGGGAGGTCCTTCTCATGGGGCAGTGATTCTCCCAAGTGACAATGCTTTTGCAATTTCAAAACGAACGGATGGGTATAACGCATGGGCATCAAAGTTTTACAGATCAGTACCGTATGCGGCAGCGGCAGCGTGGGCCGTATCGTGACGGACATCTATCATACTCTGGAACAAAACGGGGATCAATGTCTCATTGCCTATGGCAGGCAGGGTGCTCCGGAGGGGGTACAGGCTTTCCGCTTCGGTTCCGCACCGGATATGCTTCTGCATGTACTTTCCACCTTTTTCCGGGGCGAGCATGGTTTTGCTTCTGCCGGACAGACAAGAAGGCTGATCCGGAAGATCCGGCAGTGGGATCCTGACGTGATTCACCTTCAGAATATCCATGGGTTTATACTGCAGACGGAACTCCTGTTCGATTACCTGAAAGGAGCGGGGAAACCTGTGGTCTGGACGCTGCATGACTGCTGGCCCTATACCGGGCACTGTGCGTTTTATGACTATACGGCCTGTACGGGCTGGAAATCCGGATGCAGGACATGCAGAGAGTATCGAAGGACTTACCCTTATGCACTCTTCAGGAACCAGACAGAGAGTAACTATGAGAGAAAGAAAAAGGCATTTACCAATGTGCCGGATCTGACGGTGGCAGTTCCGTCCCGGTGGCTTCAGAAGGAAGTGGAGCAGTCTTTCCTGAAGGATTACCCGGTGAAAGTGATTCCCAACGGGATAGACCGGAAGATTTTTCACCCAACGGAAAAGGGACTGCGCAGGAAGCTGGGACTGGAAGGAACATTCGTGATTCTGGGCGTG
Source organism: uncultured Lachnospiraceae bacterium (assembly GCA_910579225.1). Taxonomy (GTDB): domain Bacteria; phylum Bacillota; class Clostridia; order Lachnospirales; family Lachnospiraceae; genus Hominiventricola. The sequence continues at coordinate 101,640 of CAJTTI010000001.1, forward strand.
GCAAATGTGTGGGAGAGGCGAAAAGGACTTCCGTATTTTACAGAACTGGCAGACAGGCTTCCGGATGGTTTTCAGATCATCCTGATTGGTCTTTCCAGAAAACAGCTCCGCACACTTCCGGAGAGGATCACAGGTTTTACGAGAACGGCTTCGGGGGAGGAACTGGCGGAATATTACTCCATGGCAGATGTGTTTGTCAATGCGACGCTGGAAGATAACTTTCCGACGACGAATCTGGAAGCACTGGCCTGCGGAACACCAGTGATTACATTCGCTACGGGGGGAAGCCCGGAGAGCCTTAATGAAGACTGCGGGAGGGTAGTTCCCAAAGGAGACAAAGAGGCGCTTCTTCAGGCGGTTCTTCAGGAGCAGAGAGAACCGAAGAGCACAGAGGCGTGTCTGAAAAGAGCAGAACAATATGAGAAATACGACCGGTTCCGGGAATATGTGGAACTTTATCACCAATTGGCAGGTCGGGGAGAATAGATGAGAACATTACCAAAAGTGTCGGTTATTACGACCACATATAACGATGCGGGGAACCTGGAACGTATTATGGACCAGGTGGCCAGACAGGACTATGAAAATCTGGAATATATTATTGTGGACGGAGGGTCTACAGACGGGACCATGGAGCTGATTCATCAGATGGAAAAGAGGCTGCCAGGACAGGTGCGTTATCTCTCGGAACCGGATCAGGGAATCTATGACGCACTCAACAAAGGCATTCGGCTGGCCACAGGTGAGATTGTGGGATGCTGTTTTGACCGTTATGCCGACGAGCATGTGATCAGACGAATGGTACAGGCCATGGAAGAAGAGGGGACTGATGGGGTCCACGGCGATCTCTACTATATGGATGGAGAACGGATTGTGCGCAAATGGCACCAGGGACAAGGAAGTATCCGGACCGGCTGGCTTCCCGGGCATCCTACTTTGTACCTGCGGCGGGAAGTCTATGACCAGTTCGGGCTGTACAGAACCGACTACCGGATTGCGGCAGATTATGAATTTATGGTGCGGATTTTATACAGAAAACAGGTAAGACTTTCCTATCTTCCGGAAATACTAATCTATATGTCCCATGGAGGGACAAGCACGAACAGTCTGAGTGCTTATCTTCAGTCGCTGGCAGAGGGCCACCGGGCGCTCAGGGAGAATCACGTGCCCTTTGCGTGGTTCACGGATCTGTGCAGGACCATGCGCGTGCTGCTGCAATTTGTAAAAAAGTAGCAAAAATTTCCGGTTTGTGATACAATATAGCATCGTATATAGGCTGCTGCGGCTGGCAGAGAGCCGGACATGAAGGAGTATTGTATGAAAAAGCTTGTAATTATCCCTGCCTATAATGAATGCAAGAGCATTTTAAAGGCGGTTGATGATATTAAGAAGCATGCACCGGATTTTGATTATGTGGTGATCAATGATTGCTCTACGGATGATACACTTGACATTTGTAAAAAATATGATCTGAATTATGTCAACCTTACTGTGAACCTGGGAATCGGGGGTGCCGTGCAGACCGGTTATATCTATGCATGGCAATATGACTATGATATGGCGGTACAGTTTGACGGAGACGGACAACATGACGCGGCTTATCTGGAGATGATGGCCGGGAAGCTTCTGGAGACAGGCAGCGATATGGTGATCGGTTCCCGCTTTATCGAGAAAGAAGGATTTCAGTCTTCCGGACTTAGACGGCTCGGGATCCGGTATTTTTCTGCGTTGCTGTGGCTGCTGACAGGGAAACGGGTGACGGACCCGACTTCCGGCATGCGGATGGTGAACAGGGATGTGATACGTATCTATGCTGTGAATTACCCCAAAGATTACCCGGAACCGGAGAGCGTGATGGCGATCCTGCGTATGGGAAAGAAAGTGACGGAGATGCCGGTGGTGATGAGAGAGAGAGAAGAAGGAACCTCATCCATCGGTGGTCTGAGTTCTGTTTACTACATGGTTAAGGTGACACTGGCGATTCTGATGGAAAGACTCAGGAGATAGAGAATTATGATGACGGTAAAGCTGCAGATTGTAATTGGAATTGCGATTTTGATTGTATTTCTGATTCTGGTGAATATGATACGCAGAAGAAGTCTGGAACTGAAATATGCCCTGTCCTGGATGGTGGTGCTGTGTGCGCTTCTGATCTTTGACTGTGCACCGAAGTTTCTGATTGTGGTATCAGATTTCCTCGGGATCTATGCACCGGTGAACATGATCTTTTTCCTGGGTTTTTGCTTTTCTCTGCTGATTATTTTTTCTCTGACGGTGGCGCTTTCGCGGATGTCCAACAGTGTTCGGACGCTGGATCAGATGGTGGCACTGAATGAAAAGCGATTGCAGGAACTGGAGACGGAGCTTAGGAAGGCAAAGCAAAGAGAACAACAGAAAGAAGAGTAAAAAGATGGCGGAGAAGAGGAATGAAAAGGGACAGATCCTGTATCTGGTAATCCCGTGCTATAACGAGCAGGAGGTTTTGCCGGAGACGTCGAAAAGGCTTCTGCAGAAGATGGAGAGTTTGATGGAACGGGGGATGATCTCCCGGGAGAGCCGGATCATGTTTGTCAACGATGGTTCGAAAGACCGGACCTGGGAGATGATTGAAGAGCTGCATGGGCAGAATTCCATCTATCAGGGCGTGAAGCTGTCCCGAAACCGGGGACATCAGAACGCGCTTCTGGGCGGGCTTATGACTGCAAAGGAATCTGCGGATATGGTCATTTCCTTGGATGCGGACCTGCAGGACGATATCGACGTGATTGATCAGTTCGTGGAGAAATATTACGAAGGCTGTGAGATCGTCTACGGGGTACGCAGTGCCCGGGATACGGATACCTTTTTTAAGAAATTTACAGCGGAAGGTTTCTACAAACTGATTGCGCTGATGGGCGGCGAGGTGGTTTTCAATCATGCAGACTACCGGTTGATGAGCAGGCGCGCCCTGGAAGAGATGGAGAACTATCGGGAAGTAAATCTGTTCCTTCGGGGAATTGTCCCGATGATCGGATTTAAGACGGACGTGGTGTTCTATGAGCGCCATGAACGCCTGGCGGGGGAATCCAAGTATCCTCTGAAGAAGATGCTGGCGCTGGCAGTGGACGGGATCACTTCCCTGTCGATTAAGCCGATCCGCTTTATTGTATTTCTTGGAATGTTTATCTTTGTATGCAGTATCCTGATGCTGATCTATTCTCTGGTACAGCATTTTCTGGGAAATACCAGCATCGGATGGACTTCATTGATTGTGTCCATCTGGGCCATCGGAGGATTGCAGCTCCTTGCCATCGGGGTAATTGGAGAATATATTGGAAAGATCTATCTGGAAACCAAGGCAAGGCCCAAGTATATCATTGAAAAAGTACTGAGATAGGAGTGTACATGGATCAATATATCAGAGAGTGGATGAATAAGGGAAAACGGTCGGAATATCTGTTCCTGGGGCTGCTTACATTGTTGGCAGTGCTTGTGCGCGTGTCTGTGCGGACCTACGTGTCGGACGACTGGACCGTCTTCTGGAGCAGCTGGCTTCTGGAGCTTAAGACGAAGGGATTCGGGGCGCTTGCAGGCAATTTTTATGACTATGCGCCTCCGGTCATGTACCTTCTGTATATCATTACGCTTCTGCCTGTCAATTCCATGACTGCATTGAAAGGTTTCTGTTGTCTGCTGGAATTTGCAGGGGCGGCGGTGATCGCAGAAATCGTTATGGAATGTACCGGGAACCGGAAACGGGCACAATTCGCCTACGGTATTTTTTTATTTTTGCCCACGGTGATTCTGAATGCGGCGGTCTGGTCCCAGTGTGATATTATCTATACCCTTCTGATCTTGTGCAGCGTGTATTTTCTTCTGAAGAACAGAACCTGGACAGGCATGTGGTTTTATGGGGCGGCTTTTGCGGTAAAGCTTCAGACGCTTTTTATCTTTCCTTTTCTGGTGATCCTGTGGGTGAGGAGAAAGGTGGAACTTCGCCATTTTGTAACGATTCCGGTCATGTATCTTCTGGGGATCCTGCCGGCGTGGCTGGCAGGAAGGCCTTTTTCGGAGCTTCTCGGTATCTATGCTTTCCAGGGGAGCAAAGACCGGTGGTCTCTGTCGATTAAATTTCCGAACATTTATCAGATTATTGGGAATAATTATTTTCTGGACGAATATGTGGGAGCAGGTATGTACCTGATTCTGGGGATACTGATGATGGTCATGTGCTGGATGGCTTATCAGAGGGTGCGGGTCACAAAGGAATATGTGATTCTGTCAATTGTATTTATGGGCATGTTGACCACGTATTTCCTTCCGCATATGCACGAGCGTTATCTGTACGTGACCGACGCGTTTCTGCTGATCTATGTGATGATCCGTCTCCGGCGGTTCTGGTTGTTTCTTGCCGCCAGTTTTCTGACAGTAGTGGGATATGCCCAGTATCTGACGAATCAGGAGCCATATGTACACTATGGGATCCTGGCCTTTATTCAGCTGGGACTCCTGATTGTGATTGGTCTTGATCTGTATCGCTTTCCGGTATATGAGCAGGACCGCGGGGAACTGGATAAGATGGAAGAAAGGAGGATTCCGGGATGAATGTAGATGATCTGCTCCGCGGACTTCTGTTCCGTGAATTCCGGATTGGAAGATGTCGGTTTGATTTTCTGGAGGGGCTTCTGGCAGTCTGTATTACAGGAGTTGGCTGTATGCTTCGGACTCCTTTTGAGACCGGACTTCCTCATTGGCTGTACTTGCTGGCGGAATGGTATCTGGCGGTTATGGCGGCAGTATTTATTCTGCGCTGTACCTATAGCCGGAGAAGAGCTCTTGGAACCTATGGGATCCTTCTGATTCTGCCAACGGTTGTGGCGGAGGGGACGATTCTGCGTCAGAATGCCTGCCTGGGGGCCCTGTTCTTTCTGTGTGCGCTTTTATTTCTGGGGCGGAAGCAGGGAGAAGAACATCCATGGATGTTTACGATTCTGACGGCGGCGCTTTTGCTGTGGTCTGTACGGTATATCGGACTTTTGTTTGCCTGTATGGTACTCTGGAAACAGGAGAGGCTGAAGGCGGAACAACTGCTGATACTGTCCGCTGCAGGGGGTACGCGTTTCTTATCTGCATACCGTGCGTGGTTTCAGGCCAGGTATACGCTGGTTACGTTTCACTGGCCGAATATTTATGAGATTCTTGGGAAAGAAGCGGTACAGGAGCAGCTTTTTGACCCTCTGGCAGTGGTGGGATTCTTCCTGACACTGGGACTTATGATTTTCGCTGTCTGGCTGTTCTGTCAGGGAGAGACGGATCTGTCCGTCCAGGAAGGACAGGCTGCTGATATCCGGAAAGAAATGGTGCAGTGTCTGCGGTTGTTTCTGTTCTTCGGACTGGCAGCGGGATATTTCCTGCCGTATATGGATCAGTCCTATGGATATCTGTACTGCATTCTGGCAGTTCTTTATTTTATGCTGGAGCCGTCAGAATTTCTGACGCCAATGCTGCTTCAGATCGTTGCTTTTGCGGGCTATCAGGAATGTTTTCATGGTGAGTCCATGATGCCCATGACCGTTTTCTCTGTGATTCAGTTGCTGATCATGAGTCGCCTGGGAATGAGGATCATGAGAGATACAGGAGTGCAGGGTTTATGCGGACAGAAAAACTGGCATATCTGGACGGACTAAAGGGATTTGGATGTGTGTGCGTGTTTTTGACACATTTTATATTTGCTTTTTATTATGGAATGTATCACTATGAGCCGGAGAGTTGCCATCTGCCCGGGAACCTGGATATCGCCGTCGGAAAGTCGGTACTGAATCTCTTCTTTAACGGAAATACGGCGGTACGCCTGTTTCTGGTGCTGAGCGGCTATCTGCTCTGCAGAAACTATTTCCTGAACGGAGATAAAAAACGTCTGTGCAGCAGTGCAGCCAGGAGGTATTTTCGTCTGATGCCTCCGGTGCTGGCGGTCAACGGAGCCGTGTGGTTTTGCATGCATCTGGGACTGTATCGAAATGTTCCGGCGGCGGCAGTGGCGGGTTCTACAGAATGGTTCGCATTTTTCAATGCCTTTGAACCGTCCTTTTGGGGAATGCTTAGAGAATCTCTGTATGGATGCTTTTTATTCGGGCACAATGCGTATAACGGTGTGGTATGGACGCTTCAGATACTTTTTCTTGGGGCGTATCTAGATTATGGACTGGCGCTTTTGGTGAGCCGTTGGAAAATGCGATGGCTGATCTACGGGGGACTGGCGGTTCTGCTTGTGCGGACGGATTTCTTAAGTATTTTCCTGGGATATGTGCTCTGCGATTTTATGCATATGGATCTGGCCTGGAGGAAACGCATATGCGGCTGTGCGCCACTTCAGTGGGGATTGTGTGTACTGGGGCTTTATTTTATGTGTTACCCGTCGGCCGGGTTTGGATACGAGGGGACCATATGGGGCATTCTTCCTTTTGTATTTGTCAATTACTATCATATCTTTGGTGTTTTATGCTTTACATTTGCTGTGCTGAATCTGGAATGGCTCCAGAGATTTTTCTCCATGAGCGGATTTTTGTACCTGGGACGGCTCTCGTATTCGCTGTACCTGATTCATTTTCCGGTGCTTGCGACCTTTGGTGCATGGTTTTTCCTGACATTTCGGGAGCGCCTGGGGTATAATGGGACCTGCTTTCTGGTCCTGGTCCTGACAGGGAGCGTCACGGCAGTGTTATCGGAGCTGTCGGTCTGCTTTGTGGAACCGGCAGGCAGGAAAGGAGAGATGCTGATTGCGCGCATCTTCAAAAAAGGATAAGACAAAAGAACGCCTGGGCTGGCTGGATTTTGGAAAAGTTCTGGGGATCCTGGTGGTGCTTCTGGTTCATGCGGAGTGCAGCCTGGGGCCGGTGACGTATTATGGGGGCATGTTCTATATGCCTGTCTTCTTTGTGGCGGCGGGGTATACGTACCATGTCCGGAGAGAAGAGCCCATTGGCGGTTATGTGAAGAAAAAGGCGGCCCGCCTGTTGGTCCCATACTTTAGTACAAGTTTGTTTCTGTGGTTCTTTTTCTGGGTGAAAGACTCTGCAGTGGCCGGGCGGCCTCTCGATCTGAAGCCCTTGTCACTTTTTGGAATTCTGTATTCCCGGAATCAGATGTATACTTCCTTGTATACAGATAAGAATCCGGTGCTTCTGAATATTCTGAATGCGCCTCTGTGGTTCCTGACAGCCATGTTCCTGGTCTGTATCTGGTATGAATTCATCAGCCGTAGCCGGAGGAAGTATCTGCTGTTGGTTATTGGAGCTGCCTTATCGGTATTGTGGCATTATTGCACCGGATTTTTGCTTCCCTGGAGTCTGGAAGCAGTTCCCTTTTTTGCCTGTTACTTCGCGGCAGGAGAGGCGCTTCGGGAGCAGAAGAGAGAAGGACTCCTGGGAGAACTCTGGTTTCTGGGACTTCTGCTGGCAGTATTTCTGATTTCATCAAAGCTGAACGGCGTCATGAATCTCTCCAACGGAACCTATGGACACAGCATGTTGCTGGCGCTGGCGTCAGGGACCTCCGGTTCTTTGCTGGTCTTTGCAGCGGGCATGTGCATGGAACGAAAATGTCCGCCGGTCATGAAAGCCATCTCTCTTGCGGGGCGGCAGACCCTGTGGGTCTTGTGCTTTCATATGTTCCTGTTCATGTTTATCAGGACCGGAGCCGGCATGCTGCATCTGGGCAGAGGACTCACACAGGCAGCTCTGGTACTGTTTAGCTTTCTGCTGCTGACCGGGGCGGGCCTGGCAGTCGGCCGTCTTCAGCAGATGATGTCCATAAGGATGTATTTTAAAAACGGCAGGAATGAGGTATAAGATGAAGGCACGGAATGATTCTCTGGACTGCCTGAAAGGCATCGCGATTCTGTTGGTCATGTTTGGGCATGTACAGGTTCACAATCAGATGACGGATCCCTGGCTCTATGATGTGATCAAATCTCTTCAGATGCCGCTTTTCTTCCTGATCAGCGGTTATCTGGCGGGCTCCGGAACCAGGATACAGACATTGGAGCAATACAAAGAACAGATGAAAAAGAGAGCGACAGCCTATTTATTTCCGTTCTTTTCCTGGCTTGTAGTGCAGCATATTACCTGTGTGCCATATGCACTTCGGGTTACTCTGTTCCAGCTGGACAGCGGACTCTGGTTTCTGATGGTTTTGTTTTTATTTACCTGGATGGCGTATACAGCCCAACTGGTCCAGGCAAAGACAGGACATACATGGGGCTTCTGGCTGATGTTCCTTGGCAGCAGCGCCCTGGTGCTTCTGGCGTACGCGGCAGGCGTGACTTTCTTAAGCCCGTTTCTTCTGGTCACTTATCTGCCTTATTATACGGCTGCATATTTCTGCGGCATGTATCCGGAACTATTGAGGAAATGGTTTCCGTATGGTTTTCGACGGGCAGTTGCATACGCAGGCGGCATTCTCTTCCTCGCAATGGCAGCAGTCCTTGATCTGGTGACGGTGACTGGCGTCCTGATGCTGGGTGTACAAACCCTTGCCTCTTTTCTGGGGTGTCTGGCAGTTATACAGATGGTGTTGGACTGGAAAGGGGGGCGGGTGAAGGCCTGGTTGGCCCGCCTCGGGCAGTATACGCTGGAAATCTATGTGCTTCATTACCAGTTTGCCACGGTCCTGAACCGTTCCGGAATCGTGTATGCCTTCTGGAGTCCGGCGGGACTGCTCTACAGCGCGGCGGCTTTCGCAGCCATGAGCCTGATCACGGCCTTTGCGATCTGGATCATTAACCAGATTCCGTGGTTCCGCCTACTGCTGTTCGGGAAGAGGCAGGACAGGCGGAAGAAAGACTGCCTGTGAACGTTGTATTTGGAACGCAACTGTAGTATAATTGGGAAAATGTACAAGTCAAAGGAGACAGAACATGATCAATAAGCTGATTGAGAAGATACAGAAGACACAGGCTCCTATTGTGGTGGGGCTGGATCCCATGCTTGGGTATGTGCCGGGACATATTCAGGAAAAAGCGTATGCAGAATACGGAGAGACCCTTGAAGGTGCGGCGGAAGCCATCTGGCAGTTTAATAAAGAGATTGTTGATAAGACTTATGACTTGATTCCCGCCGTAAAACCCCAGATCGCTATGTATGAACAGTTTGGCATTGAAGGAATGAAGGCGTATAAAAAGACTGTGGACTACTGCAGAGAAAAAGGTCTGGTCGTAATCGGCGATGTAAAGCGGGGGGACATTGGTTCAACTTCTGCGGCTTATGCAGTGGGGCATCTGGGAAAAGTTCAGGTGGGAAATAAGACTTATGCAGGGTTTGATGAGGATTTTGCCACGGTAAATCCGTACCTTGGCTCCGACGGAGTCAAACCCTTTATCGAAGTGTGCAAAGAAGAGAAAAAAGGACTGTTTATTCTGGTTAAAACCTCTAATCCTTCCAGCGGGGAATTTCAGGATCAGCTGATCGGCGGAAAACCATTGTATGAACTGGTGGGAGAGAAAGTGGCCGAATGGGGGGAGGATCACTGTGGGGATACTTACAGCTATATTGGTGCAGTGGTAGGTGCCACATATCCGGAACAGGGAAAAGCACTCCGGAAGGTGATGCCAAAATCCTTTATTCTGGTTCCAGGTTACGGAGCACAGGGAGGAAAAGGAAAAGATCTGGTACATTTCTTCAATGAAGACGGTCTGGGAGCCATCGTGAATTCTTCCAGAGGTATTATCGCGGCGTACAGACAGGAAGCCTACGCGAAATATGGAGAAGAGAATTTCGGGGATGCTTCCCGTGCGGCAGTGGAAGATATGATTGCGGATATCCGCGGGGCGCTGGAGGCAAGGTAGGATGAAGAAGAGAGAATACGCCACAGTGGTCGAGCAAAGAGAGATTGCAGCAGGTATCTACAGTATGTGGCTTCAGACAGAGCAGATTGCAGAGGCTGCGGTGGCAGGACAGTTTCTGTCAATATACAGCCGGGATGAGAGCCGGATGCTCCCAAGACCCATCAGCATCTGCGAGCTGGACCGGAAAAAAGGGAGTGTACGAATTGTATACAGAGTCGCCGGGAAGGGGACAGAAGAATTTTCCAGGATGAAAGCAGGAGAGAAGCTTCCGGTCCTGGGTCCCCTTGGCAACGGTTTTCCGTTGAAGAAAAAAAAGGCGATCCTGATGGGCGGCGGTATCGGGATCCCACCCATGGTACAGCTGGCAAAAGAGCTGGACGGCGAAGTGCAGATCATCGCCGGATACCGGGATGAACTCTTCCTGACGGAAGAACTGGAAAGATACGGGAGGCTTCTGATCGCCACAGAAGACGGAAGCGCCGGAACCAGGGGCAATGTTCTAGACGCAGTTCGGGAGAATGGCGTGACAGGGGAACTCATCTATGCCTGCGGTCCCCTGTCCATGCTTCGGGCGGTAAAAGAGTATGCCAGCAGGCGGGGGATGGAATGCTATCTGTCCATGGAAGAACGGATGGCCTGCGGAATCGGTGCCTGTCTTGCCTGTGTGTGCCGATCTGCGGAGACGGACAGCCATACCCATGTGCACAATAAAAGGGTATGCAAGGATGGTCCGGTCTTCTTAAGTACGGAGGTGGAGCTGTGAGGAGTACAAAAGTAACGATTGCCGGAGTGGAACTGAAGAATCCGGTCATGACTGCATCGGGAACCTTTGGCTCCGGGGCAGAGTACAGCGAGTTTTATGATCTGGGCGCGCTTGGGGCAGTGGTGACCAAAGGAGTGGCCAGTGTACCATGGCCGGGCAATCCCGTGCCCCGGATTGCAGAGACCAGGAGCGGCATGCTCAATGCCATCGGTCTGCAGAATCCGGGGATTGATGTGTTTGTGGAACGGGATATTCCGTATCTGAAGCAATATGATACAAAAATCATTGTAAATGTATGCGGGAAGACCGTGGAGGACTACTGCGAAGTTGTGGAGCGCCTGTCCGCAGAACCGGTGGATCTTCTGGAGATCAACGTATCCTGCCCTAATGTAAAAGAAGGAGGGATTGCTTTCGGGCAGAATCCAAAAGCGCTGGAGGGCATCACAAGAGAAGTGAAAAAATACGCCGCACAGCCGATCATTATGAAACTGAGTCCCAATGTGACAGATATTACGGAGATGGCAAGGGCAGCGGAGGCCGGTGGCGCAGATGTGTTGTCGCTGATCAATACGCTGACAGGTATGAAGATTGATATTCACAGAAGGACATTTGCTATTGCCAACAGAACAGGCGGGATGTCCGGACCGGCTGTAAAGCCGGTGGCAGTCCGGATGGTGTGGCAGACGGCAAATGCGGTGAAACTTCCGATTATCGGAATGGGCGGAATCTGCAGTGCTGATGACGCGATGGAATTTATTCTGGCAGGTGCGTCGGCTGTGGCTGTGGGAACTGCGAATTTTGCAAATCCTTATGCGGCAAAGGAAGTGGCAGAAGGAATTGAAGCTTATATGGAACGATACCAGGTAGAGGATATTTGTGAACTGGTGGGGGTGGTGAGATAAGGCAGAGGATTGAAAAGAGTCACCGGACATGGTAAAATGGGGAAAATATTTTGCGGCCGGATTCTGATGTGGGGCCCGCAGAACAGGAGAAAATCATCATATGGAACAATATAAACAGGAATTTATTGAATTTATGATTGACTGCCAGGTTCTGAAATTTGGCGATTTCGTGACCAAGAGTGGCAGAAAGACGCCGTTCTTTGTAAATACCGGTTTCTACCGCACGGGCGCGCAGCTTCGGAGACTGGGCGGGTATTATGCGAAGGCAATTCACGACCGTTTTGGGCTGGATTTTGACGTTTTGTTTGGGCCGGCGTATAAAGGGATTCCGCTGACGGTGGCAGCAACCATTGCCATCAGTGAACAATATGGGAAGGACATCCGCTATTGTTCCAATCGTAAGGAAGTGAAAGATCACGGAGATAAGGGAATTTTGCTGGGAAGCCCCATGGGGAACGGGGACCGGATTGTAATTATCGAGGATGTAACAACGGCAGGTACATCTATCCAGGAGACTTTGCCGATTCTTCGGGCACAGGGAGAAGTGCATCCGGTGGGACTGGTGGTATCCGTAGACCGTATGGAGAGAGGACAGGGGGAGAAGAGCGCTCTTCAGGAGATCCATGAGACCTATGGTCTTGAGACTACGGCGATTGTGACCATGGCGGAGGTAGTGGAGCATCTGTATAACCGTCCGTACAGAGGAAAAGTTATCATTGATGATGCATTAAAAACGGCTATTGACGCATACTATGGACAGTATGGTGTGAGACAGGGGGAACAAGTATGAACAACGAGAAAATATACAAGACCATGGCGAATGTAGGGGCAGGAGATCTGGCCTTGGGAATTATTGTTCTGGTAACCGGAATCGTAACCGGAGTTCTGATGATTATCAATGGTTCCAGATTGCTGAAGGGAAAATCAGATCTGATGTTCTGACAGGAACAGAACTGCCGTAAGAGGAGTCGCCTGACGGGAGGCGGTGAATGCTGCGGCAGTTTCTTTGTACACAGGAAAGTTTTTCGGGTGTCCTGTGCATGAAAATAAAAGGAGTTTTATGTGAAAAAGGAGACAGAAAAGTATGTCCGGCTTGTAAGCCGCATTTTCTTTGGACTCTATCTTCTTCTGCTGGTATATCTGATGTTTTTTGCAGAAGAGTGGGGGCGTTCGATGCTGGAGGGCGATTACCGCTACAATCTGGTGCCTTTTCGTGAGATTCAGCGTTATATCAGATATCACAGACAGATCGGTCCGTGGCGGGTATTCTGGAACCTGATCGGCAATGTGATTGGATTCGTGCCGTTTGGAGCGCTTCTTCCGGCAATACGAAGGAAAAAGACGGGATTTCTAAAGACTGTCCTTTTGAGTTTTGAACTGACGCTTTTCATTGAAGTCTCCCAGTTGATCCTGAGAGTAGGCAGCTGTGATGTGGATGACATGATTCTGAATACCCTTGGAGGCTGTATCGGGTATGGGGTATACAGACTTGTATTTTGCAGAAGAAAAGAGGCTTTATGAGAAGACGTTATAAATTTACAGACAAGAATCAGTCACGGCTGGGGATCGTTTCTACAGTGACTGGATGCATCGCTCTGTGTCTGACCGGCGGGGTGGTGGCAGAGGCCTATCTGAAATACGGGCAGGCGGGGAAGATAATTGCCGTGCTGGGATTTCTGGCGCTTCTCCTGGCGTTTGCAGGCCTGTATCAGGGAATCCGGGGACTGCTGGAAGAAGATACTTATCAGCTCTTTCCCTATATCGGATGTACGTTGAACGGACTGCTTCTGACGGCATTTGTCTGTGTCTATATATTAGGATGGTAAAGGATGAAAGTTTATTTCAAAATTGCCGGGAGGGCGCAGCAGATGCGTCAGGAAGAAGGAAAAGATGGAAGAGATATGGAGAGAACGCTGGCAGCTTGCAGAGGAACGGATCCAGGAGATTGCCAGAGAACCGGAAGTGCAGGGAAAGCCGGGAGATTATTTCAGGAGGATTGCCGGTTTTCTGCTGCTGATGCTTGAAGCCTGGGATAAGGCAGGACAGGGAGTGCTGAAAAGTGCTTCTCTGGAAGAACTGAAGGAGTGGAACGACCGGCTCTACGGGGATATTATAGGAGAGGCCTACGCATGCAGCTATGCCAATCCGGCTTATGCAGTGGAGGAGCTTACGGAAGCTTATGGACAGATTCTGTCTTTTGTCTATGCAGAGCTTCGGGGGATGATTGTCTATGCTTATGAGGGACGGACAGAGGAGATGCTTATCTGTATGGAGCTTTTTCTGCAGATTTACAGTGAATTTGAAGGCGGGACTCTGCCGGGAAAGGAGCAGCTTCTGTCAGATGTGTACTGGTTTATGAGTGATTACAGCGACGTAATGGTGGCAGGAAGGGTGAGGGAACAGCTGGATCCGTCCCTGACTTTTGCAAGAGATCTGATTATGGAATCGGATCTGCAGGACCCGCGGTATCTCTATCAGTTCGGAGAATATGTTACCAGTATGGAGCTTCAGACGAGCCGGTACCTGGCCGGGCTGCCGGAGGAAGAGATCCGAAAGATTGCCTCTGTATTTACGGAGGGTTATCGAATGGGCTTTCTGGTGAACCAGAAGCCTCTGGAGAAGAAAAAGACCGTCAATATCCGGTATTCCCTGGGATTTGAGCGGATTATCCGGCAGGCAGTGAAGAACTTTGAAGAAATGGGCCTGCAGAGTATCATCTACCGGGCAGCGGCCAGCCGGATCAATATGCGTGAATCCAATAAGATCGGTTATTACGGCGCACCTGCAAACCGGCAGTATGAATATGATCATAAGGGTGATGCAGCGCTTTTTATGGACAAGGCTTTTGCAGAACGGAAGATCGGAGTGCTGAAGACGGCGTATGAGGCTTACAAAGAGCTTGCCGGTGTCCATGGTGGTCCTGCAGTTATGGAGATTTTCGGAGAGACTCCCTTTGAACCGGAAAGGAAGCCGGAAGCGCTGAAGCTGGATGAAAAACAGCAGGAGGTTCAGGTCTATCTGAACAGTCGTATGGGGCAGCTGGCCAATGAATATATCAGGGGAGACGAGAGGAGCTTTACGATCATTGCATTTCCGGTGCCGGAGATCGGGGAACGCTTTGAAGAAATCTTTGAGGAGACCGTGAAGATCAATACGCTGGACTATATGACCTGGCAGCGGATTCAGCAGCGCCTGGTCGATGTGCTGGATACGGGAGTAGCAGTTCAGGTACTTGGAAAAGGCCGGAATCGGACCGATCTGAAGGTATCTCTGGTCCCGGTACAGGACCGGGAAAGAGAGACCATCTTTGAAAACTGTGTGGCGGATGTCAATATTCCGGTGGGGGAAGTGTTTACTTCTCCGAAACTGGCAGGAACAAACGGAACGCTTCATGTGACAGGAGTCTATCTGAACGGACTGTTCTATAAAGATCTGGAACTTACATTCCGGGACGGGATGATTGCAGATTACACCTGCGGCAACTACGGGGAGGAAGAGGAGAATCGTCGTTACATCAGAGAAAATGTATTAATGCATCATGAGACGCTTCCCATGGGTGAATTCGCCATAGGGACGAATACGGCCGCATATATGGCGGCAAGACGGTATGAGATCAGCAGCAGGCTTCCGATTCTGATCGCAGAAAAAATGGGGCCTCATTTTGCAGTGGGGGATACCTGCTTTTCCTGGGAAGAGGATGTGGTGACCTGCAATCCGGACGGCAAGCAGATGATTGCCAAGGAGAATGAGCGGTCCGCGCTCAGGAAAGAGGATGTGAGTCAGGCATATTATAATTGTCATACGGATATCACGATTCCTTATGATGAATTAAAGGAAATTGCGGTGCTCCATGAAGGCGGCGGACGAACTTGTCTGATTCGGGACGGAAGGTTTGTACTTCCTGGAACAGAGGAATTGAACGTCCCTTTTGAACAGGAGACAGTTCAGTCTTGACAAGAGGTAAGCACCCTTGTAAGATGCTTATATGTTCCGGCAGCGGACTAATAAAGACAAAGGAGAATCAAAATGGCAAAAGTAGGTATTGTCATGGGCAGCGATTCAGATATGCCCGTTATGAGTAAGGCAGCAGATATGCTGGAGAAGCTGGGAGTGGATTATGAGATGACCATTATCTCTGCTCACCGGGAACCGGACGTGTTTTTTGAGTATGCCAGAAGTGCAGAAGAGAAGGGCTTTAAAGTGATTATCGCGGGAGCGGGCAAAGCGGCGCATTTGCCGGGCATGTGTGCGGCCATCTTTCCGATGCCGGTGATCGGGATTCCTATGAAAACCTCGGATCTGGGCGGCGTGGATTCTCTTTATTCGATTGTACAGATGCCAAGCGGTATCCCGGTGGCCACTGTAGCCATCAACGGCGGAGCAAATGCCGGGATTCTGGCGGCAAAGATCCTTGCCACATCCGACCCGGAACTTTTGAAGCGGCTGAAAGCATATTCGGTGGAGATGAAAGAAGAAGTGGAAGGAAAAGCAGAGAAACTTGAGAAACTAGGATACAGGGAGTATCTGTCGCAGATGAAATAAAGCAGGAAAACAGGAGGCATACAATGGATTATAAGAATGCAGGTGTTGATATTGAGGCCGGTTATCGGTCAGTGGAACTGATGAAGGAGCATGTGAAGGCAACCATGAGGCCGGAGGTACTGGGAGGTCTGGGAGGATTCTCGGGCGCATTCTCCATGAGTGCGTTCAAAGATATGGAAAAGCCCACGCTGGTATCCGGCACGGACGGTGTGGGAACCAAGCTGAAATTGGCGTTCCTGATGGACAGGCATGATACAGTGGGGATTGACTGTGTGGCTATGTGCGTGAATGATATCGCCTGTGCAGGGGGAGAACCACTGTTCTTCCTGGATTATATTGCATGTGGCAAAAACTATCCGGAGAAGATCGCAACCATCGTAAGCGGCGTGGCGGAAGGCTGCAGGCAGTCAGGAGCTGCTTTGATCGGCGGAGAGACGGCAGAGATGCCGGGCTTCTATCCGGAAGATGAGTATGATCTGGCAGGTTTTGCAGTCGGAGTGGTGGACGAGAAAGATCTGATCACAGGGGCATCTATCAAAGCAGGGGACACGCTGATCGGGATCGCGTCTTCCGGCGTGCACAGCAATGGATTTTCCCTGGTGCGTAAAGTATTCCGTATGAGTGAAGACGCATTGAATACATATTATGACAGTCTCGGCGCCACGTTAGGAGAGGCCCTGATCACGCCTACTAAGATCTATGTGAAGGCTCTCAGAGAAGTGAAAGAAGCCGGAGTTCTGATTAAGGGCTGCAGTCATATTACCGGCGGCGGTTTTTATGAGAATATCCCAAGAATGCTTCCGGAAGGAGTCCGGGCAGTGGTGAAGAAGAACAGTTACCCTATACTTCCGATCTTCCGGATGCTTCAGGAGGAAGGAAATATAGCAGAGGATATGATGTATAATACCTATAATATGGGGCTTGGAATGATACTTGCAGTGGATCCTTCGGATACGGAGAAGACCATGGAAGCTGTCAGGAAGGCAGGAGAGACTCCTTATGTGGTCGGTTCCGTTGAGAATGGAGAGAAAGGCGTTGATTTATGCTGAAACTTGCGGTGATGGTATCCGGCGGAGGGACGAATCTGCAGGCGATTATAGACGCCATAGAGGATGGAAGGATTCAAAATGTCTGTATAGAAACTGTGATCAGCAATAATAAAAATGCTTTTGCATTGAAACGGGCAGAGAAAGCCGGGATTCCGGCAAAATGTATCAGTCCAAAGGACTATGAAGACAGAGACGCTTTTCATGATGCACTTTTGCGGGTGCTGGAAGAGTCCGGAGCGGATCTGGTGGTTCTGGCAGGTTGCATGGTGGTGATTCCGGAGAAGATTGTCCGGCGGTATGAGAACCGGATCATCAATATTCATCCGTCCCTGATCCCGTCTTTCTGCGGAAAAGATCAGTATGGACTGAAAGTACATGAGAGTGTGCTGGCGCGGGGGGTGAAGGTGACCGGAGCGACGGTTCATTTTGTGGACAGCGGAACCGACACGGGACCGATTATTCTCCAGAAAGCAGTGGAAGTACGGCAGGGAGATACGCCGGAATTGCTGCAGAGACGGGTGATGGAAGAGGCGGAATGGGTCATTATGCCCCGGGCGATCCACCTGATCGCCAGTGGAAAGATTCAGGTAACAGACGGAAAGGTCATAGAGATACAGTAGGTGGAGGATGGTATGAAGATATTGATCGTAGGCGGCGGCGGCAGAGAACACGCCATCGCATGGAAACTGGCACAGAGTCCGAAGACGGAGAAAATCTACTGTGCACCGGGCAACGCCGGTATCGAGGAATATGCGGAGTGCGTGGATATCGGAGTGATGGAGTTCGAGAAACTGGCGGCATTTGCCAGGGAAAAAGAGATCGATCTGGCTGTGATTGGTATGGATGATCCGCTGGTAGGCGGCATCGTGGATGTATTTGAGGCGGCAGGAATCCGGGTATTCGGTCCCAGGAAGAATGCGGCGATCTTGGAAGGATCCAAAGCGTTTTCCAAAGATCTGATGAAGAAATACGGGATCCCCACGGCGGCATATGAGAATTTTGATGACCCCGAGAAGGCCCTTGCTTACCTGGAGGGAGCAGAGCTGCCGGTGGTTCTGAAAGCAGATGGACTGGCTCTTGGAAAAGGTGTATTGATCTGCAATACGCTGGAAGAGGCAAGAGAAGGCGTCAAGTCTATTATGATGGACAAGAAGTTCGGAGCAGCGGGAAATCAGATGGTTATCGAAGAATTCATGACGGGACGGGAAGTATCGGTTTTAAGCTTTGTGGACGGAAAAACCATCCGGACCATGACGTCTGCCCAGGATCATAAGAGAGCGCTGGATGGCGACCAGGGATTGAATACCGGAGGTATGGGAACATTTTCCCCAAGTCCTTTTTATACGGATGAAGTGGATGATTTCTGCAGACAATATATTTATCAGAAGACAGTGGATGCCATGGCGGCAGAGGGCAGAGAGTTTAAGGGCATTATTTTCTTCGGGCTTATGCTGACGGAGAAAGGGCCGAAGGTTCTGGAGTTCAACGCACGTTTTGGTGATCCGGAGGCTCAGGTGGTGCTTCCCCGTATGAAAAACGATATTGTGGAAGTTTTTGAGGCCTGCATCGACGGGACTCTGGATAAAATCGAACTTGAGTTCGAAGAAAATGCGGCGGTATGCGTGGTTCTGGCGTCTAAAGGATATCCGGTCAGCTATGAAAAAGGGTTTGCGATCCGTGGCCTTGAAACATTTAAAGAGAAAGAAGGGTATTATGTCTTCCATGCGGCCAGCAGGCGTGAGGACGGCGTACTTGTGACAAATGGCGGACGGGTTCTCGGAGTGACGGCAACCGGAAAAGACCTGAAGGAAGCCCGTGCCAATGCTTATGAAGCGGTGAAATGGGTGGATTTTGACAATAAATACTGCAGGAGCGATATTGGAAAAGCCATTGATGAAAGTTTTGTGAAATAAGTTGACTTTTCTTTACAGAAGCCTTATTGTAATGGTTCAAGACAGAAAAAACCTGGAAAGAGAGATTTTTATGAGTAAAAGAAACTATTTGTCCGGAATAACAGGGATCCTTCTGGCAGGATTATTGCTTCTCTTCGGTATGACAGCCATGGCGGCGCCTTCCGTGGAGGGGGATACTTCGCTGACTGTGAAAGAGGATGAGACAGTCTCTGCTGAGTATACGATTACAAATGATAAGGCGATTGAAAGTGTAACACTTACGCTTTCCTATGACCGGGAAGCTCTGACGTATATGTCCGGAAGCGGCGGCAATAATTTCTCCGGAAGCGGCGGCAACGGCAGTGTCCAGCTGAGCAGCAGGCCGGAGGATACCACAGCTTCTTTTTCCGTGAGATTTAAAGGCAGAAAAGATGCAGAGACACAGATCAGCATCCTGTCCTGTACCATCATGGTGGACGGGGCTGAGATTGACGTGCTGAAAGGTGAAGATTCTGCGGCAGAAGGCGGAGAAGGGGAGGAGACTTCCGAAGGAGAAGAAGGCGACGATGAGGAGCGGGCAAGCTTCGTGATTGATGAAAGAACGTTCTATGTACGTCGTCCGGACAGTATAGAAGGTTTTGATACGATTCATATGGACATTCAGGGGATCGAAAGCCGTGTATTAAAGCACAATACACTGGATCTCTATGTGGTCAGGCTCAGAAGTGACAACGGAAGCTACCGGGATGATTTTGTCTATAATCCGGATACCGGAAATGTGATTCCTTTTGTGCAGATGAAGAGTGGGACAGAAGATGTGATCTTCATTGAGCCGGATGAGGGAGTGCATGTTCCGGTCCGTTATGTACCGGTGGATCTGGGATGGGGGCCTAAATATACGCTTCCGGCTCTGAAGCATGTCATTATTGATGGCGTGGATGAGATCCAGGACGATACAAACCGGTACCTGATCTATGGAATCAACCAGGACGGAAAAAAGGCCTGGTACAGTTATGATTATGATACAGGTTCCCTGCAGCTTTTCGATGATGTGGCTTATCAGGGCGAGCAGAATTATATACTGGAGCTGGAGGAGAAGGAGATGGGGCTACGTGCTTCCGGCAACGAGCAGCTTCAGAAGTACAATCGGGATATGGGAAGACGGCTCAACATTATTATGTTTATGACAATCTTCATTATCATATTGCTGAATGTGATTGTGATGATGTATCTGCGTATGAGAAAGATGCAGATGCCGGAGCGGGAAGAAGAGGAAGATGGACCCAGTGAGGAAAATATGCAGTCTTCCAAAGCGTTTGTAACCGGAAATCTGGAAGAGAACGAGATGGATTTCCAGGGGCCGGACGAGGAGGAAGACGAAGACGAAGAGATTGATCTGGAGATCATTGACCTGGATATAATGGAAAATGACGATTAGGCTAGGCAGGGTTTTCGCGGAAGGCGGGAGCCCTGTTTTCGGGTAAATGACGGTCAGGGACTTAGTTTGGCTTCTGGTGTAAACTGGTGTTTGGTCGGCAGGTATGGACAGGCGCAGGAAGGTTCCGGATCTGGCGTTGACCAGAGAGAAGGAAACTGCTATACTAAATATATAACATGTGCAGCCGTAGCGGTCAATCAGGGGCCGTGCGGCAGTATTTACAAAGGACAGGTGACATTATGTATCTGGAGATTGATTTTAACAGTGATAAAGCATTTTATGTGCAGCTCTGCGATCAGATTATTATCGGGATAGCTTCTTCCAGGCTTCGGGAGGGAGATGCGCTGCCCAGCGTCCGGCAGCTTGCGGAAGAGATCGGAATCAATATGCATACAGTTAACAAAGCTTACAGCCTTCTGAAACAGGAGGGGTATATCCGTCTGGACCGAAGGTGCGGCGCAGTGATCGCAGTTGATGCAGATAAGCTGAAAGCAATGAATGAGATGAAAAATGAGCTCCTGGTAATTCTTGCGAAAGGAAGCTGTAAAAATATTACAAGAGAAGAAGTTCACGAGTTGATAGACGAGATTTATGCAGAGTATGGGGAGTAGGAGGAGAACATGCAGATTTATACGGAGAAAGCAGAACAGGCGCTGAAACTGGCGAAAAAGGTGTCTGCTCATTTAAAACATCCCTATATTGGGACAGAACATATTCTGGTGGGACTTTTGAAGGTATCTTCTGGTGCAGCCGGGCAGGTATTGGAAGGCGCAGGTGTGACGGAAGAAGCGCTGATTCACATGATTCGTCAGTTGATTGCGCCGGAAGGTGGAGAGCTGCCGGAAGGAAAGCGGGATTATACGCCGAGGGCCAGGAAGATTCTGGAAGATGCAGAGATGGAAGCAAAGCGTTTTCGGGAGCGGCTTGTAGGAACGGAGCATATCCTGATTGCGATTCTGAAAGACGGGGAATGTGTAGGGTCGCGGCTGCTGAATACTATGAGTGTCCGTCTGCGGGAGCTCTACACGGAGCTGATTGCCTCTATGGGAGAGAAGGCGTCCGAGTACCGGGAAGAGGGCAGGCAGCGGGGTACACAGACACTGGAACAGTACAGCCGAAACCTGACGGAGCTGGCAGCAGAAGGCAAGCTGGATCCGGTGATCGGCAGAGAGGAAGAGATTCAACGGGTGCTTCAGGTGCTGAGTCGCCGGACGAAGAATAATCCATGCCTGATCGGAGAACCTGGTGTGGGCAAGACAGCTATCGTGGAGGGACTGGCGGCAAGGATTGCTTCCGGACAGGTGCCGGATAATATTCTCGGTAAAAAACTTTGCATCCTGGATCTGACAGCCATGGTGGCCGGCTCCAAGTATCGGGGAGAGTTCGAGGAACGGATTAAAAATGTGATTGAGGAAGTCCGACAGTCAGGAGATGTGCTATTGTTTATTGACGAACTCCATATGATCATCGGGGCAGGAGGAGCGGAAGGAGCCATGGATGCCTCCAATATACTGAAACCGGCCATGGCACGGGGAGAGATTCAGATCATCGGCGCCACTACTCTGGAAGAGTATCGGAAGCATATCGAGAAGGATGCGGCGCTGGAACGCAGGTTTCAGCCGATTACAGTGGAAGAGGCCAATGTGGAACAAACCATTGAGATTTTAAAAGGGCTGAGACCTTATTATGAGCAGCACCATCAGGTAAAAATCACAGATGGAGCCCTGGAGGCCGCTGCAAAGCTGTCCGAACGTTATGTCAATGACCGCTTTCTGCCGGATAAAGCGATTGATCTGATGGATGAAGCAGCAGCCGGACTGCGAATGGGACAGTATGCACCCGGTAATACCCGTTCTGATCTCCTGAAGGAGCTGGTACAGGTGAAAGAAGGGCTGGAAGCGGCACTGGTAGAAGGCGATCTGGAGAAAGCCCGAATCTGCCGGCAGGAAGTGAAGAAACTGGAAGGAAAACTGGAGGGCAGAGAGCATAAAAGGGGCAGGAAAGTGTCCAATATCGTGACAGAAGAGCAAATCAGCGCAACAGTCTCCAGGTGGACCAGGATCCCGGTGCAGCGTCTGGCGGAGGCAGAATCCCAGAGGCTGCGTCGTTTGGAGCAGACGCTGCACAAGAGAGTTGTGGGCCAGGAGGAAGCAGTAAGCGCTGTAGCCAGGGCAGTGAAGCGCGGCCGGGTGGGACTGAAAGATCCCAGGCGGCCGATTGGGTCATTTTTGTTTCTCGGCCCCACAGGGGTTGGTAAGACGGAGCTTTCCAAAGCACTGGCAGAAGTATTGTTCGGGAGAGAAGATGCCATGATTCGGGTGGATATGTCCGAATATATGGAGAAACACAGCGTATCGAAGATGATTGGTTCTCCTCCCGGGTATGTGGGACATGATGATGGAGGACAGTTGAGCGAGAAGGTACGTCGCAATCCTTATGCAGTGATTTTGTTCGATGAGATTGAGAAGGCTCATCCGGATGTATTTAACATTCTGCTGCAGGTACTGGATGATGGTCATATTACAGATTCCCAGGGGAGAAAGGCGGATTTTAAGAATACTGTGATCATCATGACATCCAATGCCGGCGCCGGCGCGATCATCTCTCCTAAAAGGTTGGGATTTGCATCTGCAGGAGACGCAAAACAGGATTATGAGTTCATGAAGAACGGTGTAATGAATGAGGTAAAGCAGATTTTCCGGCCGGAATTTCTGAACCGGATTGATGAGACGATTGTGTTCCATGCACTGCAGCAGGAAGAGATCGAACGGATTGCCGGTATGCTTCTGCATGAGCTGGAACAGCGGTGCCGGAGTCAGATGGGGATTCAGGTCTCTTTTAAAGATTCTGTCAGAAAATGGGTGGCCAAAACCGGATATGATGCAAAGTACGGAGCACGTCCGCTGAAACGTGCCATTCAAAACAAACTGGAAGATGTGCTGGCAGACGAGATTCTGGCAGGAAAGATCCGGGAAGGCAGTCAGGTGGATGTGAAGGTCGTGAATGAAAAGGTCCGGCTTCTTGTAAAACCGGAGGAACAGGCATGAAAAAAGGGAGTATGGTCTTCTTCTGTCAGAACTGCGGATATGAGTCTGCCAAATGGTCCGGGCAATGTCCGGCGTGCAGGCAGTGGAATACATTTGCGGAGGAGCCTGCGGCCTCTAAATCAAAGGGAATGGCGGCAGCCAGGCGGAGATCCGGAGATCCGAAGAGCGGTCCGGTTACTCTGTCCCATATTGAGTTTGCAGAAAAAGAGCGGATTTCCACCGGCATGAGGGAACTGGACCAGGTACTTGGCGGCGGGATTGTTCCAGGTTCTCTGATTCTCGTGGGCGGAGATCCAGGCATCGGGAAATCCACGCTGCTCCTTCAGGTCTGCCAGAATCTTGCCGGGAGACTCCCAGGGGTTCTGTATATATCCGGAGAGGAATCTCTGCAGCAGATTAAGCTTCGTGCATCCCGGATCGGAGAGTTTCAGGATTCACTGAAACTGATGTGCGAGACCAATCTGTCTGATATTGAGGAAGTGGTCCTGCGGGAGAAACCGGAGGTACTGATTATTGATTCCATTCAGACTATGTATCAGGAAGAGCTTTCATCTGCACCCGGGAGCGTGTCTCAGGTCCGGGAAGCCACCGGCGTGCTGATGCGTCTGGCAAAGGAGCATGGGATTGCAGTCTTTATTGTTGGACACGTGACAAAGGAAGGAACAGTAGCGGGCCCAAGGGTGTTGGAGCATATGGTGGACACAGTGCTTTACTTCGAAGGAGACCGTCATGCGTCTTACCGAATTCTCCGGGGAGTGAAGAACCGGTTTGGTTCCACCAATGAGATCGGTGTGTTTGAGATGCTGGAAGACGGTCTGAAGGAAGTGACGAATCCTTCAGAATATATGCTGAACGGAAAGCCGGAAGGTGCTTCCGGCTCCGTAGTTGCCTGTACCATGGAAGGGACAAGGCCCATGCTCCTGGAGGTTCAGGCGCTGGTCTGCAAGACGAATTTCGGGCTGCCCAGACGGACGGCTGCCGGTATGGATGCCAATCGGGTCAATCTTCTGATGGCAGTGTTGGAGAAACGGCTGAATCTGCCCCTTTCCAGCTACGATGCATATGTCAATATTGCGGGTGGGCTGCGCCTGAGTGAGCCGGCCATGGATCTGGCGCTAGTGCTGGCGGTGATCTCCAGCTATAAGGATATCCCGGTCTCGGGAAAGACGATTGTCTTCGGAGAGGTGGGGCTAAGCGGAGAAGTCCGTGCGGTCAGCATGGTGCAGCAGCGGGTGCAGGAGGCGAAAAAACTGGGATTTACGAAAGTGCTTTTGCCCAGAAGCAGCATGGAACAGGTGAAGACTGTTGCCGGGCTGGAACTGTCCGGCGTGGCTACGGTTCGGGATGCGCTGCGGATTATAGGGTAGGTTGCGCTTGAAATACCTGTGGTTCTGTGATAGATTAGACTGGTAGATGAAAGAGCAGAATATAAGTGAAGATGGACAACAGAAAGAAAATCCGCCGGGATGGCGATTTTGTGAAAATATTATCAAATACGGCATGGATGGTTTTTGACAGAGTCTTTATTCTGGCACTGAACCTTTTTGTATCTGTGAAGATTGCCAACTATTACGGAGCTATGGGATACGGCTCTTATCAGTATGCGGTAAATATTATTGCGGTTTTCGAGATTGTGGCAACTTTTGTGGACGGCCGTGTGGTGAAGCAGAGATATATGAATTATGAACCGGAGCTGGTGATGCTGACTGCCACAGCAGTCAGGGTCTTTTTGTCGGGTATTTCCGTAATTCTGGGACTTTTGTTCCTCCTGACCTATGGGGGCAGTTTTTCATTTTCGGTTATGTTTTTCCTGCTGCTGTTGAATATGGCGGCCGGAAGTATAAAGTTTGGTATGGCTAACCGGTTTGAGTATTTGCTGAAATCCAAAAAGATCGTCATTGCTTCCGATATTGCAGTGGTGGCGGCTTCTCTGCTGCAGCTGCTGGCGGTGCATGGGCATCGGCCGGTCCATGTGCTGGCTTTGATTGCTCTGATATCCACCTTGATCAGCATTGGGATTGTATTCCTGCAGTACAGAGCGGAATTTGGAGGACATAAGGGGCTGCGTCCGGACCGGGATCTGGCGAAGGAGATGATAAAGGAAAGCGTTCCTCTGGCGTTGGCCGGCTCCTGTTCGGTGCTCTATGCAAGATGTGACAGTATTATGTTGGGAGCCATGCTGACGTCGGCGGAAGTGGGTATCTATTCGGTCTCCGTCAGCCTGATTAACGTGGTGCAGATTGCGATTGCACCCATAAGAGAATCCGTATATCCAAAGCTGATTCACCTCTATGAAGAAAACCGTCCGGAGTATGTCCGGCGTTATATTCAGATCTCCAGCATCCTGACCTGGATCTATATTGCAGGTGTCTCCTTTTCTTTTGTGATCCTGCCATATCTGTTCCGTTTTCTGAATGCAGAATACGCGCAGGCTTTCCCTGTCTATCAAATTCATGTCCTGGGGACATTTTTTATGTATAATGCAGCCCTTCGGGAGGGACATTTTACATTGAATCATCATGGAAGTGTGTTAACTTATTCACAATTTGTCAGTGTCTGCGCCAATGTGGTCATGAACCTGGTGGGAATCAGGCTCTGGGGAATCTATGGAGCGGCCATTGCCACAGTGATTACGCAGGCGGCTTCTCTGATGCTGTCCAATCTGTTTTTTAAAGAAGACGGGTGGGAAGTGCTGCGGTGGCAGTTAAAAGCATGGAATCCGGTCCATATATGGAAATGAAATCAGGGAGGGACGAGATGAAAGCCCGATATGACAAGATTATTATAGGAGCAGGTTTATATGGGTTATATGCGGCAGAGCTCTGCGGAAGGCACGGACAGAGCGTGCTGGTGCTGGAGACGGAAGCGGCTCCTTTTTGCCGGGCAACTTATATCAATCAGGCAAGGGTGCATCAGGGGTATCATTATCCCCGTTCCCTGTCCACAGCCCTGAAATCTGCCGGATATTTTCAGCGGTTTCAGGAGGATTATGGCTTCTGTATCAATCGGGAATTTGAAAAAATATATGCCACATCGAAGGAATTCTCCTGGTCCAGTGCGAAACAGTTCAAAGAATTCTGCAGAGCTGCTGAGATTCCTTGTACGGAGCTGTGCCCGGATACGTTTTTTAAGAAAGGGATGTGCGATGGTGCATTTCTTACCAGGGAGTATACGTATGATGCGCATATCCTGAAAGAATTTTATATGGACAAAATCAGAGACTTGACGGCAGTGAAGCTTCAGTTCGGTGTGAAGATCGCGTCTGTTGAGATGCAGGAAGACCGGTTTGAAATCCGTATGGAGGATGGCTCTGTGTACTATTCGGGATATCTGCTGAATGCCACTTACGCATCTACTAATCAGATTTCCAGGATGCTGGGAATGGAGACCTTCCGGATTAAATATGAACTGTGCGAGATCATTCTCTGTCAGGTGAACGAGAAGTTGAAAGATTATGGGTTTACAGTGATGGATGGGCCTTTCTTTTCGATTATGCCCTTTGGTAAAACCGGGTATCATTCGTTGACTTCGGTTACTTTTACGCCTCACAGTACCAGTTATGAGGAGGTGCCTTTCTTTGAATGCCAGAAGCGAAGCGGGGGTTACTGCAGTACGGCATATCTGGGCAACTGCAACGACTGCCCGGCAAAGCCCGCGTCGTCTTTCCCTTACATGGCAAATCTGGCGAGGAAATATATGAGAGATGACTATACGTTTACTTATGATCATTCCCTCTACTCCATGAAACCGATTCTCATGAGCTCAGAAGTGGACGATTCCAGACCCACGGTCATCCGGAAGCATTCAGACAGGCCTGTATATGTCAGTGTCCTGTCGGGAAAGATCAATACCGTATACGATTTGGACGAGGTACTGTTACATGAATAAAGAAAAGAATTTTATATCAGCAGTGATCTATGTATGCAACGCGGAAAGCCGTATCGGGGAATTTCTAAATCAGATCATTGAGCTTCTGGAAACGCATTTTGAACATTCGGAGATTATCTGCGTGAATGATTTCTCTACGGACAACAGTGTGGCAGAGATTAAAAAGGCTGGTAAAAATGCAGAAACGACGATGGTGTCGGTTTTGAATATGAGTTATTATCACGGAGTGGAGATTGCCATGAACGCAGGGGTGGATCTGGCAATCGGAGATTTTGTCCTGGAGATTGACCATACGGTTCAGGACTATTCCATGGACGAGATCCTGCGGGTCTATCAGAAGGTATTGGAGGGGTACGATATTGTCAGCGCATCTTCGGACCGTAAACAACGGTTTACTTCCAGTCTTTTTTACTGGGTTTATGAGAAATTCAGCGATCATAATATGAAAATGTGCTCGGAGACCTTCCGGGTGCTCAGTCGCCGGGCTCTGAACCGGGTCAGCAGTATGAGCAGGACCATACCTTATCGAAAAGGAATCTACGCCAACTGCGGCCTGCGTACTTTGAACCTGCAGTATCCTGTGACGTCTGCAGGCACCTGGGAGAAGGAAGACAGAAGAATGAGAAAATACCGGAGCAATCTGGCGGCAGATACATTGCTTCTGTTTACGAATGCAGGTTATTTCTGCTCAAAACTGATGACGGGGCTTATGATGTTCTTGTCTCTGTTCATGATTCTGTACACTGTGATCGTATATGCCATGGCCAAACCTGTGGCAGGCTGGACGACGACCATCCTGTTCCTTGCCGTAGCCTTTCTCGGCCTGTTTATCATACTGACTATCATTATCAAATACCTGCAGATTCTGCTGGAATTAAGCTTCCGAAGAACAAAATACAGCTTCGAAAGCATCGAGAAACTAACCTGATAAGGGCACAGAAGACCGAAAACCGGACACCTTCACCAGCATCAGCTTGAACGGAGTCCCGGAAGGATTTCCGGGCATGAAGTGAGCGGGGATATTTCCAGCTCCGGAGCGTAGATGTGGAACTATGAATACGAGGACAATATGAATATTTTAGTTGGGTATACAGGCTTCGTCGGAAGCAATATTTATGAAAAAGGAAATTTTGACCGGGTTTTTAACTCGAAAAACATTGAAGACGCTTATGGTCTTGAGCCGGATCTTCTGGTATATGCAGGACTCCGGGCGGAGAAATATCTGGCGAACCGGGCTCCGGAGCGGGATATGGAACAGATTGTGCAGGCGGCGGAGAATATCAGGAAGATTGCTCCGAAGAAGCTGGTGCTGATCTCTACCATAGATATATTCCGGGACCCGCAGGATGCAGATGAGCATACCCTTGTGGATACCGGGGGGCTGCATGCCTACGGGCTCAACCGGTACCGGCTGGAGTGTATGGTCCGGGAAGCATACCCGGATGCGTTGATGATACGGCTGCCGGCATTGTTCGGAAGAAATATCAAGAAAAATTTTATCTATGACTATCTGAAACGGATTCCTTTTATGCTGACGAGAGAGAAGTATGAAGAACTTTGCAGCAGGGAAGAAAGACTGCATGCATATTATGTGCTGCAGGAAAACGGATATTATCGCTGCAGAGAACTGAATCCGGAAGAAGAGAGAGAACTGAGGAAGATGTTCCAACAGTTGGGATTTTCCGCTCTGTATTTCACAGATAGCAGGAGCAGGTATCAGTTCTATCCGCTTGGCCGTCTGTGGGGAGACATTCAGACTGCCCTTCAGGCAGGGCTTACACTCTGGCATCCGGCGGTGGAACCTGTATCGGCCGGAGAACTTTACGAGAGTCTAGAAGGGGAGCGATTTGTCAATGAACTTCCGGGAGTTCCGGCTACTTATGATTATAAGACTCTGTATGCAGGAAATTTCGGAGGCAGCGAGGGATATATAATGGACAAAGCTCAGGTGATCGGAGAGATTCGGGCATTTGTATCAGAGGAGATGCGTGAGAGAGATGAGGAATAAGAAGCTCCGTTACTGCCTGTATCTGATCATTGCGGTTGGAGTGATCAGTCATATCATGCCCTATGTGTTCCAGCGTTCCCTGTGGATTGACGAAGCCAGGCTTGCAAGTTCCATTGTGAACCGGGATTTTCTGCAGCTGGCGGCAAGCCCTCTGGATACAGGTCAGAGCGCGCCTGTGGGCTATCTGTACCTTGTAAAGTTCCTCTGTACAATATTCGGTACCGGGGAGGCTGCACTGCGTCTCTGGTCCCTTCTGGCCTTTTTCGGAAGCGCATTCGTGTTCGGACAGATTTTAAGCAGAGTGATCAAGGCAAAATACCGCCTGATTTACCTGGCGGTATTCATGGTGATACCGATCTGGATTTATTATGGAAATGAACTGAAACCCTATATGTCCGAATGTTTTTTTGTCCTGCTGGCAGTGCTTTTGTATGGCGTGTATCAGGATGGCCGCCTGGGCTTCGGACAGATTGCAGCAGCATATGCGGTCATAGTGTGGTGTTCTTTCGGAGCCGTATTCTATATAGCCGGAGCCATGATTCTGATCAGTGTGGAAATGCTTTTTAAGTTGATCAAAAAAAAGAGGGAAAGAACAAATGTTCTGAAGAAAATTCCGTTCTGTTTTCTGGTTCTGTTCAGCTTTCTGCTTAATTATGTATTCTGGCTTTCATCCACCTCCAGCAATGCGGAAGGGCAGGGGTACTGGGAACTGCTGCGTTTTCCACTGATTCCCACATCATTTTCGGACATCAGACTTATGGGAAAGATGATGGAGCAGGTGCTGACGCCTTTCGGCAGCTTCCGTATTGTGATCTGCCTGCTCGTGACCGGAAAAGTGATTCTCTGCATTCGCAGGCGCAGCATCCGTGCTGCAGACCGGCAGATTTTATCAGGAACAGCGCTTCTGCTTATGGCATCCTGGCTGGGATTCTACCCCATTCAGGACCGGATGGTGTTGTTTGTCTCCATGACGCTGTTGGTCTTTGTAATTGATGTCCTTGAAGATATCATAGACCTTTGCCTGAAAAGCGGGAAAAAACTTGTTGTTTTGGCGCTGCTGGGGGGCGGAGGAGCGGTTTTTCTTGTGTATCTGCTCGGGGATTCTGCATACTGGAGGCCGGGCGGCGTATATATGGTCGGATCGGAGACTGCCGGAAACCTGAGATATCTGGAGGAACATCTAACGGAAGCAGATATGGTCTATGTGAGGCATGAGGCTATACCGGCATTTCTGTATGAGATGGATTATCCATGGGGGGATGCAGATCTGGTGTACGAGACGCCTTTGGTGAAGGACCATTATATTCTGGGACAGCCCACCTTCCGATATTTCTATGAGATTCCCTACAGCTATGAGGGAGAACCCATCATGGAGGCGGTGGAAGCAGAGGCGGAGCTGATTGAGTCCTGTGATTCAGTATATATCTATACATCTCATGAAATTGCGGAGAAAAAGGAAGATACCCAGGCCCTTCTTCGGCTGCTGGAACGATCCGGAGAGGTCCGGATCGCAGCCTGTAAGTATGAAACATATCTGTATCATTATGTGAAGACAAATTCCGGGATATAAAAGGTGCGTAAGAAAACGCTGCAGCATGCATTCGGCGAATACCGCCGGATGCATTTCGCTTTCTTTTGCGCTACTGAAGTTTGGGATTGTACGCACCAAACAGATTACAGAGGAGAATTTTCATCAGTTCGCTGTTGCCTTTGAAAAAACTGATCTTGGTGGGGGTCTTTCCATGTCTGGGATAGGCTCTGGTTACCGGTATTTCGCAGGCTTTTCTGCCAGTCTGCGTGGCGCGGACAGACAGATAGGCCAGAAGTTCATAGGTCTGGAAGAGATCCCGGAAGGGCCGGACCTGCTGGTCCTGGAGGTATTCGGCAGAATAGGCACGGTAGGCATTGGTGGTGTCCGTAAACCACTGTCCGGCAGTCAGGGAGATCACAGGGGCATGAATCAGGCGTACGGAGATCAGACGGAGCAGAGGAGTCCGGATAGCTCTTCCGCCTTTGACGAACCGGGAACCCTGGACAAAATCATATCCTTCCTGCAGCTTTTCTATAAAATCCGGGACATGTTCGATGCTGTCCTTATTATTTCCGTCAATGGTGATGATTCCCTTGTATCCCCGCTGCAGCGCCCACCAGAAGCCCATGCGGAGCTGAGCGCCCTGCTTTCCTGTATCCTGCTTTACCAGCAACGCGTTGACCTCCAGGGACTTTAGAAGACCTGACCTGGTGCTTCCGTCGGTGGAACCTCCGTCACAGATAATGATATCGGCATAATCGGATATATGGTACCTTTTTGCACGGTGCAGTTCTTTGTGAATGCGGCTCCCTTCATTGATGATCGGAATCAGTAACGCATAATCTTTTTGCTTTCCGGTATATTCCTCGCTGGAAAAAGCGGGAACGCCGTCCTGCCTTTCATAGATCATTCAAATACCTCCTTTACATAAGCCATGGTTTCTTCCAGTTCTGACAGACATTCCGTCTTTCCCGTCTCAATAGACACATAACCTTGATAATGCTCTTTTTTCAGAAGGTCGGACAGTTCCTGGTGGAGTGTCCGCTTTTCGATTTTTTTCAGTCCTGGTTCGCTGATGTGAACATGGCTGATCATGTCTGTAATTCCCTCCAGAACTGTAAGAGGTTCTTTATTTTCCAAAATAGTTCCCATGTCCAGATTTATCTTCATTCCCGGCGACCGGACGGTCCGGACCAGTTCTATGGCCTGAGAGGTCGTGTTGATATAATTGGTGTGATAGATGAGAGGATTAGCCTCCATGGCGATGACTGTGTGATGAGTCCTGGCGTCTTCTGCCAGTTCCCGGAAAAAGTACACGGCAGTCTGCGCATCGGCCCCTTCCGGCAGAAAACGGTTTCGGGGGCATCCGAAGACCAGATTCGGGCACCCCGCTGCTTCTGCAAAGAGAATTGCCTTCTTCGTATAGCCAATCAGAAAATGCTGCTCTTCTTCTGAGCCAAACACCCGTTCCTGTACGCCATACCAGATGGACTGCATGGAAGAGACAGACAGACCATACTGTGTCCGGAGTTCTTCCGCCCAGCCGGCAGCGGCCGACAGCTGATCATAGGGCTTTTCCGGAAAGATTCTGGTGGGCGCAATCTCCAGGCCGGAATATCCGTATTTCTTCATAAGTACATATACTTGTCGGTCCTGGTCAGCAGACCAGGCGATATTTGAGATTGACAGTTTCATATGATTCCTCCTCGTGTAATGATCGGCAGAATCCGGTACAGTATCAGGGAGAGGTTTTCTGCATACGTTCGGATTCCTGTGCCCAGAACCACTGGGAGATGCGGGTATCGCTGACAGAACCACCATATTGTTCCGTCAATATTCTGCCCAGGCGTGCCGTAACTTTTCTAGCGCCGTTCTGGTTCACATGGTATTCATTCATCATGTCGGAACTGTAATCAAATCCCCAGTCCCGGGCGTCTTCAGACATATCATAATAATCTACCTGAAGATCGCTGCACATCTGCTTCACATCGTTTAATACGCTGTGATAGCTGTCGGAACATACCACAGGCGTTTTGATTACAAAGAGATCAATCTCTTTTTCCTGGCAGAGCCGGATGATTTTCTCCAGATAGATCCGGTCAATTTCATCCATGGGCCTTGTGGCATCTGTGTAGGCTGGCGTTTCGTAAGGTTCTGTCAGATCTGCCGGACAGAAGCCGAGGAAAATCTGGTCAGTTTCATCTTCCACATGCTCCCACGTCTGGTAATAATTATGGTTTTTCAGCAGCGGAAACAGATACAATAGCTGTTCCTCCCGTTTTACGAACGTTTTCAGCAGTTCTGTCCGGCTTGCTGGGGATAAATTATCCATATTGATGCCAAAGTGAAAATCCGTGTCGATGATGCCATTGCTGCTTTTATCCAGCAGTACGGAATAGGCATCCAGGACCACACATTCCGGGGACTGCGTCTTCAGCGCGTCGGTCAGATAACCATAGGAGAAGGCAAAGCTCTGGGCCCGGCTGCAGTAGTTGTAGGATTGAATGCCCGTTTCCTCCCACAGCTGTACGGGATTGATACCACTCATGATATTGCTGGATCCGAGAAATAAAATATCTATGGAATTTTCCGGCAGTTCCTGGTAGGTTTTCATCCGGACGTCTGTAGACCAGATGGACTTGTCACGGTATAAAAACAGATGATTTAATCCGGCAAGCATCAGCAGTGCCAGCAGGATAAAAGCAGTGAACCGGACGGTATTACTGATTGTTTCTTTCATGTTCCATCACCTAGAATTTGAAGTAAATAAACTCGGCTGCATCATAATTCAGACCATAGTGCCCAAAGATGACAATGCAGAAAATCAGAGTCAGCAGAACAGCCCATTTGAACCATAGATTCTGACTGCTTAGAAATCTTTCAATACGTATATTCTTGTAATACCTCACAAAATCAATCAACAGCAGGATCAGGAGGCAGAACAGAAGGGCATGCAGATCATTGACCGTCAGTCCCAGCTGATACAGTTCTCCGTTGAACAGTACCCCTATGTCTGGTGCAGTGAACAGGTGCCGGATATACACAAAAGCGTCCCTGGTTGATTCCGCCCGAAAAAAGATCCAGGCAAAAGTGGTCAGGAAGAATGTACAAAGAATCTTAAGCAGCTTATAACTGAAAACCTCTGTCCGTACAGTCCATCCTGTCTTGCTCTTCCCTCTGCCGGCGGCTTTTGAAAAGAGATCTCCTGCGATCTGATAGAAGCCGTGGATCCCGCCCCAGATCACATAATGCCAGGCGGCGCCGTGCCATAATCCACTGGCCAGAAATGTGATCATAAGATTCAGATATTTGCGGATGGTTCCCTGCCGGTTTCCTCCAAGAGGAATGTACAGATAGTCCCGGAACCAGGAGCTCAGAGAAATGTGCCATCTGCGCCAGAACTCTTTGATTGACGAGGAGAAATATGGTGCGTTGAAATTTTCCATCATCTCGAACCCCAGGGTTTTGGCGGCTCCTACAGCAATATTGGAATATCCGCCGAAGTCGCAATAAATCTGGACGGCAAAGGCTGCGGCGCCCAGGAGGAGTATGATGGAGTTGTATTGTTCAGGAGCTTTAAAAACGCTTACTACGAAAATACTGAGCCTGTCCGCAATCACAACCTTTTGGAAATACCCCACCAGCATCAGGACCAGTCCGTCTGTAAAAGTCTCATAGCGGATTTGCTTCTGGTTGTGGATGTTCTGTATCTGAGTCAGCAGATTCTCGGAACGTTCAATGGGACCTGCCACCAGCTGCGGGAAAAAGGCTATGAATAAAGAATATCGGAAAGGATTCTTCTCAGCCTGAATCTTTCCTCTGTATACGTCAATCACATAACCAAGGGACTGAAAGGAGATAAAGGAAATACCAACAGGAAGCAGGATATCAAAATGCCCGGGACCGGAGGCGATGCCAAGGCGCCCAAGGATACCGGACAGAGTTGAGGCAAACATATTCAGATATTTAAAATATACAAGAAGTCCTATATTACAGATCACGGCGGCGACGACAGCCGTGCGGCTGATCTTCTTCCGGGTCTCTGTATTTAACAAAGAAGTCCGGGACCAGTCGATCAGAAATCCTGCCAGATAAGTAACAAGAGACATTCCCATAAGCAGCAGAAGGTATTTTGCATTCCATGCGCCGTAGAAGACATAGCTGGCAGCGAACAGCCAGATCCATCGGATCTTCCTGGGAAGTAGATAGTAGACCAGCAAAACTGCCAGATAAAATATTACAAACAAAATTGAATTGAACAGCATCTGATCTACTCCATTCTTCAGATTTCCAGGCGTTCAGGCCCCCCTGGCAGGATACTTTCCTAATTATAGTATGATTGTCAGGAGATTGCAAGGGTATCTTCCCGTTTGAGTTTCTGCACAGTCCCCTTGTCGATCAAGGGCAACTAAACATGATGAAACAAAAAGAAAAAAATAATTGACACTGTCCGAAAAATATGGTATATTATCCGAGTGTCAGAGATACAGGGATATAGTTCAGTCGGTAGAACGTTGGTCTCCAAAACCAAATGTCGAGGGTTCGAGTCCTTCTGTCCCTGTTTGAGGCTTCGGAGTTGCGTTTCCGGAGCCTTTTATTTTACGTATGTATGGATCCGTATGGAAGAAATCTGCATCTGTCCGGCAAAGAGGGGTGGGGCAGGGGCTATAAAGTATTGCAGGAGGAGAAGCGAAGTATGAGAGGAAAGAGAGCGCTTGCGGTCTGTCTGGCCGGAATGCTTGCGGTCCTGGCATCGGGATGTTCAAAACGCATGCCATGGGTATCGGCAGCAGGGGAGAGATCAGAAGAAGTACAGGATATGGCGGCGAACCGTCTGGACGCAGTAAAACAGTATGGAAAGCTTAAAATCGGTATTTCTGCAGATTATGCGCCTTTTGCCTTTGAGAATCCGGATGGGGAAGGAGTTCCCTATGCAGGGGCGGATATTGAGTTGGGAAATTATATAGCAGAGAATCTTGGAGTGGAAGCAGAATTCTGTGAGATGGAATTTGACGATTGTCTGGCTGCTGTGGCAGAAGGCAGTGTGGATCTGGTGCTCTTGGGCATGCTGCCGAAAGGAGACCGGGACACAGTGATGGATTATACAGAAGTCTATTACAGACCAGGCAGACAAGTGTTCCTGATCAAAGAGTCTCAGAAGGAAAAATTGTCAAAGCTGGAAGATTTTGAAGAGAAGACAGTGGCTGCTCAGTATGGAAGTCTGCAGGCGCAGCTTCTGGTGGAACAGCTGCCCGGTTCCTTGCCGGAACTGACAGAGAATGTGAAAGAAGGGATCCTCAAGCTGCGGCTTGGGATTGTGGATGGAGTGATTCTAGAAGAGGCTCTTGCGGAAACTGCAGTTCTGGAACATGAGGAGCTGGCGCTTTCTCAGGCAGAGCTCTCTTATACGCCATCCGGAGTGGTAGGAGGTGTGGTAAAAGGAGAGACAGAACTTTTGGCGGCGGTCAACAAGATTCTGGGACAGGCAGCAGAAGAAAACCTGTATCTTAAGTGGCTGGATGCGGCCAATGAACAGGCTATGTCACTTTCGCGCCCTATTCGGTAAGTGTTCCAACAGGGATATTGTCCAGCCAGTCGGGCTGTCGGTAGTGGGCTACAATGTCCCGTATGGCATTCATGGCTGGGGTGAAGCTCTTGCCTTTGTGATATACCAGACTGAAGGAGCGTTCCAGCTCATTAGTGGGGGGAATGAAGATGCGGATCTGCCGACTCCGGATATCGCGTTCCAGAAGCCTCACGGAGACAACGGCCAGGCACTGGTTGTACAGGATTGCATTGCGGAAGGCGTCCGGACAGGTTGCTTCCCAGGAGGTGCGGATGTTCAGGCTGTGACGTTTGATAAATTGATCGAACAGCGCCCGTGTGCCGCTTCCTGGTTCCCGAATGATGAACTTCTGATCTTCCAGCTCCGCTACATGGATCGTTTCCCGGTCTGCAAACGGGTGGGTATCGGCACAACCAAGTACGAGAAAGTCCCGGATACTCGGGACCATAATCAGATCCGGGTGGTGGATTTTCCCTTCCACAATACCGATATCCAATTCAGATCTCAGAATCTTTTCTTCTATCATATGTGTGTTTCCAATAAAAGTATAGGTCTCGGTGTGAGGGAGTTCTTGGGAAAAATCATTCAGTACGTTGGAGATCAGGCAGGAGCCGATGGTAATAGTGGAACCGATGCGGATAATATCTTTTTTGCAACTTTTCTGCATTGTCCGTTCCATCTGATTGAACTGTCCGACAACCTGATAGGCGCTGTTCAAAAGCTCCTGTCCGGCAGGCGTAATGTGAAGTCTGCGGGACAGACGATCGAAGAGACGGGCCTCATAGTGTTCTTCCAGTTCCCGGATGGCCTGGCTGATGGTGGGCTGGGAGAGATACAGCTTTCTGGCAGCTGTGTTCATGGAGCCGCATTCTGCGACGGTGATAAAGATTTTCAGATGTCGAATAGTCATAAGAATCTCCTTATAGGTTTTACCTATTAACTTGATAGAATAATATCATTTTCCAGTATAGAAAACAAGTGTTATAATAGAACGAAAAGGATGCGTTTTGGTATCGGTAGGATCAGATACCAGAACAGGATGAATAAAAAGGAGACGGGAATGTGAAAGTAATTATCATTGGAGGAGTTGCAGCCGGAACCAAGGTTGCGGCAAAACTGAAGAGAGAGGACCGCAGTGCAGAGGTGACGATTCTGACGAAAGGAAAGGATATATCCTATGC
This sequence comes from uncultured Lachnospiraceae bacterium, assembly GCA_910579225.1. Lineage (GTDB taxonomy): Bacteria > Bacillota > Clostridia > Lachnospirales > Lachnospiraceae > Hominiventricola. Next base: position 139,267 of record CAJTTI010000001.1, read on the forward strand.
AGGATGCGGACTTCCTTATTATGTGGGAAAGGTGATTCCGGATCGCGGGAGCTTGGTTGTGAATACGCCGGAAAAATTTGCTGCACTGACTGGGGCGAAAGTTGTTACCGGAATGGAAGTGACAAAAGTAAACCGTCAGGAAAAGAATGTAGAAGCAGCAGACGAGAACGGAAATACCAGTACATGGGAATACGACAGACTGGTCATTGCTTCTGGCGCGTCACCCATCAAGCCTCCATTGCCGGGACTGGATCTGCCGCAGGTATTCTTTATGAGGACTCCGGATGATGCGGTGAATCTTCGGGCGGCTGTGGAGGCAGGCGGAATCAAAAGAGCAGTGGTAGTTGGCGGAGGATTTATCGGCCTGGAGATTGCAGAGAATTTAAGTTCTATGGGGGTCCGCTGCAATGTACTGGACATGGCGCCCCATGTACTTCCGGGATTTGATGAGGAAATGCAGATATTTGTGGAGAATTATCTGGCAGAGCATGGGATCAACACTATGACCGGGACCAGGTTTGAAGGGGTTCTGGGAGAAGGAAAGGTGGAAAAGATACAGACGGACAGACGTGCTTTGAAAGCGGACCTGGTGGTTCTTTCCATCGGTATCCGTGCAAATACCGGATTTTTGGCAGATACGGGCATTGAGCTGGCACCGAACGGGACAGTTCTTGTTAACGAGCATATGCAGACCAGTGATCCGGACATCTATGCAGTTGGCGACTGTGCCCTGGTGACCAATCGGATCACAGGTGCCTCTGCATGGTCCCCCATGGGTTCTACTGCCAATATTACCGGCCGTATAACAGCGCGAAACATGGCTGGAAAAGACGCGGCGTACCGCGGAGCCATGGGCACAGCCGTCTGTCAGCTCCCGGAGCTGAATGCAGGAAAAACTGGTCTGTCTGAAGCGCAGGCCAAGGACGCCGGGTTCCATGCAGTCAGCGTGATTATGGTGACAGATGACAAGGCGCATTATATGCCGGGGGCGGACAGCTTTATCATTAAGCTGATCGCAGATCAGGCCAGCAGAAGACTTCTGGGTGTTCAGGTGCTTGGCAAAGGCTCGGTAGACAAAGTGGTGGATATCTGCGTGGCTGCGATTGCCATGAAGGCAACTGTGGATGAAATTGCAGATATGGATTTTGCATATGCACCTCCGTTCTCCACAGCGATTCATCCGCTGGCGCATGCAATTAATGTGCTGATGAATAAAATGGACGGTACGCTGGAAACGATAACGCCTGTGGAATATGCGGCAGGGGCTGCAGATGGTTACAAAGTCATGGACGTTTCCCTTAAACCTTCCATTGAAGGAGCAATCTATGTGGATCTGACAAAGATTGAAGGCGAAGTGGAAGGATTTGCAAAAGATGAGCCCATTCTTTTGGTATGCGCCAAAGGAAAACGGGGTTATCTGACCCAGAACCGTATGAAATATTATGGCTACACCAACACAAAAGTTCTTGAAGGCGGTCTGACCTTCAATGAAGTGGAAATCGAAGAGTAAAGATAAGCGGCCGTCCGGACAAAGCGCGGGGCTTTGTGAGTGACGGATACAAAACTATAATCAGGAGGAATATATGTCAGCATTAACAGTCAGCGCAGCAGATGAAAAAAGAGTCAAAGGTATGGGCTTTTTGAACAACAAGGGCACAGACAATTTTAACGGCCGGATTATCACCGTGAATGGAAAGATCACAGCGGCACAGCAGAGATGTATTGCAGAGGCGGCAGAGAAGTTTGGAAACGGCGATGTGGTATTTACCACCCGCCTGACAGTGGAAGTGCCGGGAATTCCCTACGACAAGATTGAAGAGTTCCAGCAGTTTATTGCCAAAGAGGGACTTGTGACCGGCGGAACTGGTTCAAAAGTGCGTCCGGTGGTTGCCTGCAAGGGTACTACCTGCCAGTATGGCCTTCTGGATTCCTTTGCACTTTCAAAAGAGATCCACGAGAGATTTTATGAGGGGTACAGACAGGTGCTTCTTCCGCATAAATTTAAGATTGCCGTAGGCGGATGTCCCAATAACTGTGTCAAGCCGGATCTGAACGATCTGGGAATTGTTGGGCAGTATATTCCGAATTTTGAGGAGGATTCCTGCAACGGATGTAAGAAGTGTGCGATTGAGAAACTCTGCCCCACAGGTGCAGCGAAGGTGGTGGACGGCGTCATGGAGATTGATCAGTCTACCTGTAATAATTGCGGACGCTGTGTGGAAAAATGTCCCTTTGATGCCATTGAGGACGGAACATACGGATATAAGATTTATATTGGCGGTCGCTGGGGCAAGAAAGTGGCGCAGGGCCGTCCGCTTGGTAAAATTTTCACAGACAAAGAAGAAGCGCTGTCTATAATCGAGAAGACACTTCTTCTGTTCAGAGAGCAGGGCAAGACCGGTGAGCGCCTTTCACAGACCATTGACCGGCTTGGTTTTGAGAATGTGGAGGCGCAGCTTCTGTCCGATGATATTCTCGCAAGAAAAGATGCGATTCTGGCGGCGGAACTGCACACAAAAGGCGGGGCAACCTGTTGATGTTCCTTCAGTGAGTTTCATATTAACGAAAAGGGGCTGTTGAGAGAAGGATCGTCGGTGTAAAACAGGAGCTGTTGCAAAAGCAGATAAAAAATCTGCCGGAGCAACAGCTCCATTTTGGCGCAAACAGAGTTTTTCGTTTATTTCCGTAGCATAAGCAGGAAAAGAGTGCTATAATATGTGAAGTAAGGGAGTGAATCAGTATGCAAGAGGTTTTACAAGGACAGTTTTACAGACATTTTAAAGGTCGGCTGTATCAGATTGTGGCGGTGGCGGAACATTCAGAGACGGGAGAACGTATGGTAGTCTACCAGGCGTTGTATGGAGATTACCGTGTGTTTGTGAGACCTTATGGGATGTTTGTGAGCGAGGTGGATCATGAGAAATACCCTCAGGCAGCGCAGAAGTACCGTTTTGAACTGGTGAAACCGTCGGATATGGAAGTGAAGAATGAAGTCGGGGCGGTATCCCGGGAAACACCAGAGCAGAGAGAAGTTCCGGTTCGCAGGATAGATCCGGAAACAGAACATGGGAGGAAGCAGGAAGAGATTGTCTTCACAGAGGCAGCCGTATCTTCGGATGAAGAAGGTGTGAATCCGCTTCTGCTGGAGTTTCTGGATGCAGAGACGCTGGAAGAAAAACTGCATATCATGATTTTTGGAAGGAATCGAATGGATGACAATCTTCTGAACAGCATTGCCATATCGCTGGATCTGGTAGTAGATGAGAAGAGTACGCAGGAAAAATACGATGAGATTCTGAACTGTCTGTCTATGATGGAGAAGTTCGAGTGTAATCGTCTCAGGTAAAACAAAGAAAAAGAGAGGTTAGAAAAATGGCAGAGAAAGAATGCAGCAGTACCAGCTGTACAAAAGAGAGCTGCGAGGGATGTCCCAGCAGACAGCAGGCACCCAAAAGTATGCTGGAAGAGCAGAATATATTTTCCAACATTAAACATGTAGTGGGCGTGGTCAGTGGAAAAGGCGGCGTGGGCAAATCGCTGGTGACTGCATCCCTGGCAAATATGATGGCGTCTCAGGGATACCGCGTGGGAATTATGGATGCAGATATTACAGGTCCATCAATTCCGAAGATGTATGGGCTTCATGGCCCGGCGCAAGTGGTGGATGAGTGCATTCAGCCAATCCGTACGAAGAACGGAATCCAAGTCATGTCCATCAACCTCCTTCTTCCGGATGAGGAGTCGCCGGTGATCTGGAGAGGACCGATTCTGGCAGGGATGGTGAAGCAGTTCTGGACGGACGTGGCGTGGGGGGAGCTGGATTATCTGTTTGTAGATATGCCTCCGGGAACCGGCGACGTACCGCTGACCGTCTTTCAGTCGATTCCGGTTGAGGGAATCATCGTCGTGACTTCTCCGCAGGATCTGGTGCGTCTGATTGTACGGAAGGCCCTGAACATGGCGGAGAGCATGAAGATACCAGTACTTGGACTGGTGGAAAATTACAGCTATGTAGTCTGCCCGGATTGCGGAAAAGAGTTTCGGATCTTTGGAGAGAGCAGTATAGATGCTTTATCAGAAGAGCTGGATCTTCCGGTGCTTGGCAAGATGCCTATTGATACCGGACTGGCGGAGCTTGCCGATGGCAGGTTCCATGAGGCAGAGAATGAGTATTTGCTGCAGGCGGAGAACCGGCTGATGTTTCTGTAGAGCGCAGCAGACAGGACGGCCGCAAAATATGGACACGCACAGTCGGTGAGGCAGCTTTGGAGTGCAGGTTTTCCATATTTTGCGGCCGTCTGTTTTAAAATCAGAGATGGCAGAGCGCTTTTACCCCCGTACCAGCCAGAAATCTTTTACAACTGCGAAAAATTCCCGCAGCAGGTTTGTGGGCTGAGTAGCCAGGTCGCTTTTGGCCGGGATGCCGTTTGCATTTTCATATCCAAGCGTTTTGGCCAGATGCAGAGCCCGGCAGATGTGGAATCCGTTGCTGATGATTCCCACAGAAGCTTCTTCCGGTATCATTTCTTTTGAATAAATCAGATTTTCCCTGGTGTTCGTGGACTGATCTTCTTCCAGAATCCGGTCTTCATCAATTCCTTTTTCAATCAGATATTGTTTCATGGCTGAACTTTCCGTACAGGGTTCATTGCTTCCCTGGCCGCCGGAGACAATGACAATGGTATCCGGATGCTCCAGGGCATATTCATATGCTTTGTCCAGCCGGAGCGCCAGCGCCCGGCTTGGGCCGGTGGACCGTACATGGGCGCCCAGCACAATCACATAATCCTGCGGCTCTTTCGGCGTGGTGAGAGAACCTTTGAGGATCATACCCTCTACACCCAGGAAGAAGAGCAGGCAGGCGGAGAGAATAAGGATCATGGAAATCCGCGCCATGCCCGGGAGATGATGGAAAAACCGGATCCGGAACAGCCATCCAAGCAGAAAACATCCAAAAGCCATAAACAGCCAGATCAGATAAAATACAGTGGTCAGGCCACTGTAGATCAGCAGTAATGTAAAGTAGATCAGACAGAAAATTCCGGCAATGGTACAAATGGTAGGCATAAAAACTCCTTTTTGTGGTATATTTGATCAGATGTTCTCAGTTTACCACAGATTCAATGATTCCGCATCCGATTTTTTCTCCGGAATTACCGGAAGGCTGACTGGTAAAGTCATCCGGCATACTGTGTATGACGACGGATCTCCCGATAATATCATCAATAGAGAAGCGCTTGTCATAGAATACCTGATAGGCATATCCCTGATTGCCCAGAAGGGGCGTCAGGTCGCCCGCATGCTGGGGATGGGGCATATGTCCGGGGTTATAATGGTCTCCGGTCTGTCCGAAAGGTTTGGTGCAGTCCCCGTATTCATGGATATGCATGCCGTAGAAACTGCTGGAGCCGGGAGTACTGATATTGGGAAGGCCGAAGATCTGAGCTTCAATCAGGACTCCGCCATAAGAGGTCTGATAGAACTTTACAGAGCCGGCAAGCTGCGGTCTTGAAACATTTCCCTGGATCCATGCGATGGCAGCAGGTTCAGCATGGGTCAGAAGATACTGGAAATGAGAAGCAGGTGTAGGATGATTCATAGAACTACCTCAAGAGAATTCGTTTCCATTCAGTATATGCGGAAATTGTTAAGGCCGCTCCTGGGGAACCATTCATTGTTGTTTCTGTTATATTCATAGGGGAGCCTTTTTTAAGATCATGCATGGAAACAGCGGGGAAATGAGGCATATCGGATTAAAATTATAAAATATAGTTGCGGGTCTGTGTCGCAGCCATTACAATATTCAGTAAAGAAACAGTGGGAAGAGATAAACGGTGAAAAATTTGATAAAATTTTCACAATCTGTCTGTGCCCTGGAAAGGAACGGTGAATATATGGGTGATAAAAGAATTTTGGATGTGGAACAGGTACTATATGACAAAAAGGCGGCTTCCGTGCTGCTGGTCTGCGGGAATTCCTTCCAGGAGCAGGAGTTGTACGATAAAATCTGTTGTGCAGCGAAAGCGATGGGAGCAAAACTGACAGAATTTTCGGAATTCGCACCAAATCCAAAATATGAATCTGTGGTGGAAGGAGTTCGGGTGTTCCAGGAAAATAGCTGCGACTTCATCATTGCCGCAGGGGGCGGAAGCGCCATAGACGTGGCTAAATGTATCAAGCTGTTCTGGAATATGGATGGGAATCAGAACTATCTGGAGCAGGAGATTGTGGAGAATCCGGTTCCTGTTCTTGCCATACCGACTACAGCAGGTACAGGGAGTGAGGCGACTCGTTTTGCTATTATCTATTATAAAGGTAACAAACAGTCAGTAAGCCACCCAAGTTGTATTCCGGAGTATGTGCTTCTGGATGCGTCCCTCCTTCAGACGCTGCCAGCATATCAGAGGAAGGCAACCATGCTGGATGCACTATGTCATGCACTGGAATCCTTCTGGTCTGTAAATTCCACGGAAGAGAGCAGAGCATATGCAGAAGAGGCTATTGGCGAAGTGTTCAGATATCAGAAGGCTTATCTGGAAAATGACTGTGCAGGGAATGAAGGGATGCTGCAGGCGGCCAATACGGCAGGCAGGGCAATCAACATTACACAGACAACGGCAGGACATGCCATGTGCTACAAACTAACTACACTCTATGGACTTGCGCACGGTCATGCAGCGGCATTGTGTGTGTCGGCGCTTTGGCCATATATGATTGAGCATATGGAAGACTGTACGGATCCGAGAGGAAGAGAATATCTGGAGGAAATGTTCCAAAGGATTGCCCGGGCCATGGATTGTACCGATGCGTTGACGGCAGTCGGTAAATATCAGAAATTCTTAGAAGAACTTGCGCTTCCGGCACCTGTACAGAAAAATATAGAGGAACTGGAACTTTTGAAGAAATCCGTTAATCCTGACCGTCTGAAAAATAATCCGGTGCTCCTGACAGAAGAAGTTCTGGAAGCACTGTACCGGCAGATTTTATCTTCCTGAAAACCGAAGGGAGTATTAAATGCAGGGTTAATACTCCGTCGGTCCATGCGGGATCAGTTTTTTCGGATAAAGTTTTATATGCTGAACTCCTTCAGTCGCGCGATTATGGTAGTGAGGTATTCCGTATGATGCGGCATACCTCCGCCTAGGCCGCCCCGTTTCGGGAGCACAAGTTTGAAGTAGCTTCTGTTTTTCATCGTAAGGGAACATTTTACAGAACCCATCCAGCCATTTTTTTTCTCGCAGTTTTGAATGTCTGTCAATGGAAAGCATGTTCCAATATCGGTAAAAGACAGTTCTGATGTGATTTCCTGAATATTTGCCCCGTTCACGTCCGGGTTGTCCTTAAACTGATAGAAGTAGCTGTACTGTTCACACTCGGTAATTATCAGAGAAGACTGCGTAATGCCAAGGTAAATATCATAAGTTGAGTATTTTTTCTTGTTCAGTGCGATAATTCCCCCGTTCTCATCCGGAACCAGGCTGTCTTCTTTGCGAATGCACTTTCCATAGATGCCCGTCACTTTTGTCTCTTTTGCTATTGCATGTATACCTGCCTGCAGCGTTTCGCCTTCGGGAATATATTTCTCCAGAGATTGCCGCATGTTTGCTTCATCGAAGATTTCAGACATATCAAGTTCTCCTTTGCTTTTTATTTGTGTGAAAAATCAGAACAGGCAGCCCATATCACAGGTCTGTATGCAAAAAATATTCCTGTCAGTACCACCCAATATACAAATTATAATAAGAAAAAATTTGCTGTTTTGCAAGTGGTTTTAACTAAAAAGTAAAGGCCTGACCGGTTCCTGATTAGTGTGGCTTTGCCGCAGATTTGCGAGGTGGCTGCGAATTCCCAAAAAGGTATTGCCAAAAGGAATAAGTTAGTATATAATTCCTCTGGAAACAGGTGGCAGGATAAAGGAATACACTGAATGTTACCGGAATACAAATTATTAAAAGGAATAAGGACCATACATTTGTATGGCCTACAATCGACCATTAAAAGTCGGTTTATTTTTATGTAAAAGACAATAAATATTCACTGATATTCTACAAAAGAGTTTTTTGAGGACAATTTTATACATCGAAAAAAGAATAAACCATATGAATCTGACATTGATAACATAGTCTTTGTTATGTTGTTATTTGGGCAACAGTCAGTTGATGTTGAGCAAGTATAGTGAGGAGTGCAATTATGGAAAAAATACTGATTGTCGATGACAGTCTCCTGCAGGCAAAACATTTAAAAACAATCTTAGAGGATGAGTATGACGTTACTATTGCTCAGAGAGCGGAGGAGGGGTTGCGCTATGCCAGTGATGAAAACTTCTCTCTCATTTTGCTGGACGTGGTGATGCCGGAAATGGATGGTTTTACGCTGCTGAAGAAATTGCAGGAGGAAATCATTACGCAGAGCGTCCCGGTCATTTTGATTACCAGCTTGTCCGATGTGGAAAACGAGCAACGTGGGCTTATCTTAGGTGCTGTTGACTATATCACAAAGCCCTTTAAACCATTGATCGTCAAGGCAAGAGTCAATACGCACGTCAAACTATACCAATATCGCAGACAGATTGAGCAGCAATCTATGACGGATCAGCTGACGGGGATTTCCAACCGGCGCAAGTATGAACAATACAGCATCACAAAATGGAGTGAAGCAGCCCGTCTGCATGTTCCATTTTCCATCTGTATGTTTGATATTGACCGTTTTAAAGTGTATAATGACACCTTTGGCCATCCTGCCGGAGATAAAGTGATTGCTGCTGTAGCGAAAACGGCTGCTTCCCGTCTGAAGCGCAGTACAGATTTTCTGGCCCGCTACGGTGGTGAGGAATTTGTGGCACTGTCCATAGGAGACCGCTCGGAACAGATATTTGATCATTTCAAAAAAATCCGCCAGGCAGTGGAGGACCTTCATATTCCGCATGATCCGTCTGTGTCTGAATGGGTTACCATTAGTATCGGAGGCGTTACCATCATTCCTGAAAAGGGAAAAGACTATAACTTTTATCTTAAAATCGCGGATGCGATGCTGTACGACGCAAAGAAAAACGGACGGAACATGGTAGTCTGGGCCGATGAAAAGCTGAAGCAGCTGTGGGAAAAAAGATAGCTTTTCCGGCATTTGAAAATTAAAATAACAGAACTGCCACCCTGTTACCGGACAAGTATACAAGGGTGGTTTTTCTTTCCAATAAACAGAACAGGAGTTTGTGCAAATGGACAGAATTCATTATTATTTTGCACCCATGGAGGGGATCACCACCTGGATTTATCGCCGGGCCCATGCCGAAGTGTACGATCCTCTTTCTAAATATTTTATTCCATTTATCGAGCCTCATGAAAAAAGAGATTTTAAGACCAGAGAACTTCAGGAGATTCTGCCGGAGAATAATGAGGGAATCTATGTAGTTCCCCAGATTCTGACCAACCGGGCGGAAAGCTTTCTAAAGCTGGTCCATGCGCTGCAGGGGTATGGTTATAAGGAAATCAACCTGAACCTGGGTTGCCCGTCCAGAACCGTGGCATCGAAGCAGAAAGGTGCCGGTTTTCTGGCTTTGACAGAGGAGCTGGATCATTTTCTGGAGGATATTTTTTCGGGAACGGATGCGAAGATCTCTGTTAAGACCCGGATTGGAAAAACGGATCCGGAGGAATTCAGCCGGCTTCTGGAGATCTATAACCGGTATCCGCTGGAGGAGTTGATTATTCATCCGAGAGTACAGGCGGATTATTACCAGGGGGAACCAAGGAGAGAAGTCTACGAAGAGGCACGGGAACACAGTCGTAATCGGACCTGTTATAACGGAGACTTGTTTACGGCCAGCCGGATTCGGAGCTTTTGCGAGGAGTATCCGGAAGAAGATCGGCTGATGATTGGAAGAGGGCTGGTCCTGAATCCGGGACTCTGCAGCAGGAAGAGCACAAAAGAGCAGTTCAGAACGTTCCATGAAAAGCTGCTTTCCGGGTATCTGTCCCGGAATCTGGGTGATACCAATGTGCTTTTTAAAATGAAAGAATTGTGGTTTTATCAGATTCATCTGTTTGCAGATGCAAAATCTTATGAAAAGAAGCTTCGGAAAGTGCAGAGGCTTTCAGAATATATGAAGATAGTGGAAGCGCTGCTGGGAGAGCGGGAGTTTTGCCCGCCTTCCTGAATGCTTGTTTATACTTGTCTTCCCTATTTTAATCCTGATGTGGAAGTTTACAATAAAACACATCAGGATTTTTTTATTTTGTTCGCTTATAATTATAAATTTATAAAAAATCGCTTGACATATTATTGAAATGATAGTATCATACAAATAACAAAAGATATTATCATTATAATAATAACAAAAAAGGAGGAACATAACATGAAGACGGCTTATCCAGAGATTGTGAATCAGAATTATATTGGGAGTACAGAGAATCCTGTATCCATGAATGAGATTCTTCAGAAGGCCAATGAGGAAGAGATGACGCCTTCCGCACAGAACAAGAAGCGGGTATTGTTCCTGGGAATTGATGTACAGCAGGATTTTATGGACGGCGGAGCCCTGGGAGTTCCTGGGGCGAAGAAAGATGTAGAGCGAATGACAGAATTTCTTTACAAACATATAAATCAGATCTCCAACATTGCAGTGTCCATTGATACTCATACGCCTCATCAGATTTTTCATCCCTGCTGGTGGATTGATGAGAATGGGAGGAATCCGGCACCATATACGGTTATTACGCTAGATGACCTGGATGCAGGAAAATGGAGGGCAGTTATCAATCCTCAGGCAAGCAGGGAATATGTGAAGCACCTGGAACAGGATGCAAAGAAGGCGCTTTGTATCTGGACCTATCACTGCCTGCAGGGAACTGCAGGGGCAGCGCTGGAGAATCAGTTCGCCAACATGATTTATTTTCACTCGGTTGCGAAGAAAACGGTGGTACAAAGGTTGGTGAAGGGACAGGATCCCATGAGTGAGATGTACGGGATCATTAAGCCGGAGTACGATACAAAAGGATATATCAATATGGATTTCCTGAATAAGGTGGAGACATTTGACCAGGTGATCATAGCTGGCGAGGCAAAGTCGCACTGTGTACTGGAGAGCATCAAACAGATTCTGGAGCACTATGAAACAAGGCCGGAAGTGACGAAGAAGATCTGGATTCTGGAAGATTGTATGTCGCCGATTCCGGGGTATGAGGATGCGACAGACCAGGCATTCCGGGAGTTCCGGAACCGCTACCATGTAAATCTGGTCCGCAGCACAGAAACGTTCCTGTAATTGTTGTAAATAAAAGCACATCATAATGCAGAAAGAAGGGTGTAGTATGAAGCAATATGAAAATGGTATGGTAATTGACGGTCTGGACGAGATAGAGCTGGAGAATACTTCTATAGATGATATTGGAAGCGAAAACATCAATCTGATTTTTCTGGGCATTGATCAGTCAGGTTCTATGAAGGTTTATGACCAGGATATGAGGCATGCGCTGGAAGAATTCAGGACTGCGCTTATGAATTCCCGAGAGGCAGAAGAGATTTTAGTGGCGAGAGCCAATTTTGACTCCGGAATTGACGTAGGCGGCTATAAGAGAATAGACGAGTTTCAGACAGGTTTTACAGCCAGAGGATGTACGGCTATGTACGATGCGATCACGGAAGGAACTTCGAAACTGAAGAATTACAGGGCATTTCTGAAAAATGAGGGCATGCGGGTAAAAGCAGTTTTTGCAGTCTTCAGCGACGGTCTGGACAATGATTCCAGGCGTACATTCAGCGAGGCAAAACAGGCAGTTTCCTTTTTGAACCAGGAAGAGATTACGACGGCGTTCATCAGTTTTGGAGGGAAAGCAGCCGGGACTGCCCGGGATCTGGGGTTTCAGAATCTTCTGGATGTGACCAGTTCCGCATCGGAACTCCGCAGAGCGTTCGATTGCCTGTCCAGATCAGTAATCGAAAGTTCCAGAAGTGTACTGGCGGACGCAAATGATTTCTTCCAGTTTTGAAAAAGGGCAGGAGATTTTTCCGGATTCTGGGAAGGAGAGAAGTCAGAATGTTTGTGAATAAGATCGGCAGAATCCATCTGGAATATGGGAAGAACTGCCAGGACTATGGGATGGCAGCAGAAAAGATCAGGATGGTGTGCGACGGATGTTCGGAAGGAGCACATACAGAGGTAGGTGTTAAGGTATTTGTGCATTTGACGAGGCAGGGGTTCGGGGTGGAGGAGGCGTTTGAGAAATTAATGGAGTTGCTGGGGCAGAGCACGGAAGCAGTACGGGATTTTCTCTGTTTTACAATGATCCGGGTAGAAGAAGAAAAGGACGCGTATCAGGTATACTTTTGGGGGGATGGATATGTGATTCTGGAAGACACAGAAGGAACAGTCACTTTTCGGGAATTGAAAGGCGGCGTATATCCGGAGTATTACGCGTATAATTATGTGGCTCCGGACCGTCTGAAATATTATAAAGACGGAGTTAAAATAAAAGAACTGACGTTCGGAAAAGACCGGTATCGAAGAGTGGGTGCGGCTACGGACGGGCTGCGCTATCTGATACAGGGGGAGCAGAAATTACTGGATGAGTTTACGGCCGCTCTTCGCCTGGATCAGGAGGTGAAAGTAAAGCGGCTGATAAACCGGTATCGGACATTGTTCAAAGATGACCTGACTATAGCATGGTGAAGGGACGAGGCGCGAAGCAGACGGGGGATTTTAAGATTAAGGGGAAGAGGTATGAAGATCAGAGATATCAGCAAATACCCGGTCCTGTCAGAAGGGGGAGAGGGCATCTTGTATGAGGATCGGGATACAGTTTTAAAATGGTATAAGCCGGGGGTAAATCTGGAGGCAAAACGCAGGAAGACAGCGCTTCTCATGAAAGCCCGTCTTCCGGAGGAGGCGGTACGGCCTTTGGAGGAACTGACGGACCGCCGGGGAAGATTTGCCGGATATCGGATGAAGAAGGTCCTGGGGGAAGAATTCCGGATGCTGTCCAACAAGAAATTTACCAGTGCCAATGGTATTACTACAAGAGATATTCTTGGTATGCTGGTACAGATTAAGAAAGCACTTGACGAGCTGCACAGCAGTCAGATTTGGGTGGGGGATCTGAATGATCGAAATATTTTATTCGACAGCCAGCACCATATTTATCTGATTGATTGTGACAGCTGGACCGTAGGAACTGATAAATGTGAAGTTGCCCAGGAACTGTTTCAGGATCCCCTGTTGTCAGGGAATGATTTTGATGAGAAGACAGACACCTATGCTTTCTGCATTCTGGCATGGAAGGCACTGACAAGAGTCCATCCGTTTGGTGGAAGCATGGATCCGGATCTGAATCCTGTAGAACGGATGGGAAAGGGTCTTTCCGTAATTGACCGGCCTTCTGTAAAGCTTCCCAGGACTGTAAAACCCTGGAAGAATTTGTCTCCGGAACTGATATCTGTCATGAAAGAGGTGTTTGAGCAGGGAAGGCGTTCCATGGGCGCGGAACTGGAAAAGCTTTTGCAGGGACTGAAATACTGCGCTTCTGATCAGGAATATTATGATGGAAGATATATGACCTGCCCTTTGTGCGATGTCCATGCCCGGATCCGGAAGCGCCCGGTTTCCTGCGGCGTGCTGGAAGGTCTGATTCTGACTGCCGTGTGGAACCGGGATGAGATCCGGACCGTTCTGAACGAAGGATCCTACATTGATCAGGAGGGGGCCGTGACCCATGTACAGACTGGAAGAAAAGTTCCGTATCTTCCCGGCCGGCGGTATTATTTTACTGCAGACGGCACTTTGATCACGGAGAATAAAGAGCAGTTCCGGATCAGCGGAAAAGAAGACTATTTCTTTGACAAGAAATTTAACAGCAGTATTGCTGTGGAAGAGAACAGAATCTGTTATTTGAACAAACAGAGCAGCCTCTGCGAAGTGATTGTCCATCCTGCGGGCAACAGTATCCGGAAGCTCTGTCAGTGCGGCAATGCTGCGTACTTTGAGGCAAAGGACCAGAAATATTGTGTAGTCAACATCTATGATAATCAGTTGATAGTCCATGCGGACGGATATCACCTGAAACTCTCTCATAAGGGTAAAGTGATTAATTACGGCATTCACCATGATGCGCCTGCTGATTCCTGGCTGATTGTCCTGGAATGTGTTTCCGGCAGTTTCCGGACATTGGTTATATCTGGAGGTTCGGTTCTATATGATACAGATCAGATTCGGTATCCCGGTTCCCTGAATCACCTCTGTATATCGAATCAGATTCTTTATATGCCGGCAGACGGGAGGATCCGGGGATACGCATATCAGAGAGACCAGTTCAAGGATTTTGTCTGCGAACTGGTGGATGCAGACAGTAAACTTATCAAAAAGGGAAGAAGATTTCTGATTCTGAATAATGAGAACCTCTATTATTTGGAATAGTGCAGGATACTGCCCGGCTCCGGGTTTGACTCTCCCGGGGATATCTTATATAATGTGAGACAGGAAGATTCTATGACTGGAATCTGTTGTCCAAATCCATGCCGGTTTTGGACAGATATGGAAAGGCAGGAACGATCATGAACAACAAGAAGCCATCACCGGAAGAAAAGGCCTGGCTGGGCACATATGACATAACCCGCTTTCCAAGACCTTCAGTGGCTGCGGATATGGCGGTGTTTTCAATTATGGAAACAGCCGTGTGGGAGGAAGAGACAGGGCAGTTCCGGGGGAACTACAGGAAGGATCCTGAGAAATGTCTGAAGCTTCTGCTCATCCGCCGGGGCTCCCATCCATACAAGGACTGCTGGGCGCTGCCCGGCGGCTTTTGCCGTCCGGGAGAAAGTATTCAGGAGACTGCAAAGAGGGAACTGAAGGAAGAGACGGGGGTGGAGGATGCATATCTGAATCCCTTTTCCATCTTCAGCGAACCGGAGCGGGATCCGCGGGGCTGGATTATCTCTCATGGATTTTTGGCTCTGATGGACGGGGGACGCTGTGAACTTCGCAGCGGTTCCGATGCGTGGGAGGCAAGATGGTTTTCCATATCCATGAAGAAACAACAGGTTAAGAAAGAAGTTGAAGAGGCTCATGCAGTGATTGAGAATGAATATGAACTTCATCTTCATTGTGAAGGGGGAAAGAATCTCTCTCTGAAGGCGGTGATTCAGGAACAGAAGACCTTTCAGGCTTATCATGAGACTGTGGAATACCGGATTCTGGAGACCGGTGGTCTTGCCTTTGACCACGCGAAGATCATTCTCTGTGCATATCTGGCGCTTCGGGAAGAGGCCGGCGACAGCGGCAGAATTGTCTTTGACCTGATGCCGGAGACATTTACCCTGAAGAGCCTTCAGAGCGCTTATGAGACCATACAGGGCAGACCCCTTCTGACGGCAAATTTCAGACGGAAGATCGGTGCGTATGTAAAAGAGACGGAAGAAATTGCGGATGGCGCCGGGCACAGGCCTGCCAGGCTGTACCGGCGAAATCTGGACGCTTTTTATGAGGAGTAGAGGAGAGCGGGTATTGAAGAAGCAGAAGCGCATCTGTATCGGCGTATTGGCCCATGTGGATGCAGGAAAAACCACCTTATCCGAGTGTATTTTGTACAAAAGTGGAAGCATCCGGAAGCTGGGCAGAGTGGATAAGGGAGATACATTTCTGGATCATAATGAGATGGAGCGAGCCAGGGGGATTACGATCTTTTCCAAACAGGCACTGTTTACTCTGGGCGAAAAGCAGTTTACGCTGATGGACACGCCCGGGCATGTGGACTTTTCAGCAGAGATGGAGCGGACGCTGCAGGTACTGGATTATGCGGTGCTGATTGTCAGCGGGGCGGATGGGATTCAGGGGCATACAGAGACGCTCTGGAAGCTTCTGCAAAGGTATCAGATACCGGTTTTCCTGTTTATCAACAAAATGGACCAGAACGGGACTAACCGGGAGCGGCTGATAGAGGAACTGAAGAACAGGCTGGATGATCGGTGTGTGGATTTTGGCGCAGACCGGACTTCAGATATCTTTCAGGAAGATGTGGCGGTTTGCGAGGAACATATACTGGAATATTATCTGGAACACGGAGAAGTGCCGGAAGAGGAGATCCGTCATCTGATCGCGAAACGACAGGTATTTCCGTGCTATTTCGGGTCGGCGCTGAAAGAAGACGGGACAGATGCGCTGATGGAAGGAATGGAGCGGTATATGTGCTGCCCGGTATACGAAGAGACATTCGGGGCAAGAGTTTTCAAGATCAGCAGAGACGATCAGGGACAGCGTCTGACCTGGATGAAAGTGACCGGAGGAATGCTGAAAGTTAAAATGGTCCTGTCAGGAGGAACCGGGGAAAGACAGTGGGAAGAGAAAGTCAATCAGATCCGGATGTATTCCGGGGCCAGGTTTGAGACGGCTGACGAGGCGGCGGCAGGGACAGTCTGTGCAGTAACCGGACTTACAAAGACCTGCCCGGGGGAAGGGCTGGGAGCAGAGAAAGATTTTCGCATGCCGATACTGGAACCAGTACTGACTTATCGGATGGAACTCCCGAAAGGAGTGGATGCGAGGCGGATGCTGCAGAAGCTCCGGCTTCTGGAGGAAGAAGAACCGGAACTCCATATCTGCTGGGAGGAGAGGCTGCAGGAGATCCAGGCGCAGCTTATGGGAGAAGTGCAGATCGAAGTGCTGAAAACACAGATCCGGGAACGTTTTGGAATATCCGTAGAATTTGCAGCAGGTAAGATTGTATATAAAGAGACGATTGCGAATCGGGTGGAAGGCGTGGGTCATTTTGAACCACTGCGTCATTATGCGGAAGTGCATCTTCTGCTGGAGCCCGGGGAAGTGGGAAGCGGGATGCAGTATTCATCTGTATGCAGCGAAGATCTTCTGGATCGGAACTGGCAAAGGCTGATTCTGACTCACCTGGAGGAGAGAAATCATAGAGGGGTAATGATCGGAGCGGAGCTTACCGATATGAAGATCACACTGGTGGCCGGGAAGGCACACCTGAAGCATACAGAAGGGGGAGATTTCCGGCAGGCCACTTACCGGGCGGTTCGCCAGGGGTTGATGCAGGCGGAAAGCGTGCTTCTGGAACCTTATTATGAATTTCGTCTGGAAGTGCCTCCGGACCAGGTGGGACGTGCCATGTCGGACCTGGAGAAAATGTATGCCTCTTTCGAACAGCCGGAGCTGGAAGGAGAACGGTCAGTGTTGACAGGTACAGCACCGGTGTCTGCCATGCAGAACTATTATCAGGAGCTGTCCGCTTATACAAAGGGCCGGGGACGACTCTTCTGCAGTATGAAAGGTTATGGTCCCTGTCATAACACGGAGGAAGTCCTGGAAGAGAGTGATTATCTTCCGGAAAATGACGTGGAACATACGCCGGACTCGGTTTTTTGCTATCATGGGGCGGGGATGGTTGTTCCATGGTATGAGGTGCCGGGGCATATGCACCTTCCGGGCTTTCTGTCCAGAGAAAGGGAACCGGGCAAAGAGGAGTCCGGGGCGCCAAAGAGGAACTCCAGAAGGGGGAAGCAGACACCTGGCTCAGTGGAAGAGGAGAAAGAACTGGAAGAAATCTTCACCAGGACTTATGGAATGCAGAAGAGACGGCGCGGGAATGACTCTGCCCATACGGAAACTTTTGGTAAGACAAAGGAGGATAAGCCTTATGTGTACCGGCCGAAGGAAAAGCTGCCGGAATATCTGCTGGTAGACGGATACAATATTATTTTTGCTTGGGATGAGCTGAAGGAACTGGCGAAGGTGAATATTGACAGTGCCCGGGATAAGCTGATGGATATTCTGTGTAATTATCAGGGATTTCGCAAGTGCAGTGTCATACTGGTGTTTGATGCTTACCGGGTGGAAGGACACCGGGAAGAAATCGTGAAATACCACAATATCTATGTGGTCTATACGAAAGAGGCGGAGACGGCAGACCAGTATATTGAACGGACTGCCCATGAGATCGGAAGAAAGTATCAGGTTACTGTAGCTACTTCCGATGGGTTGGAGCAGATTGTCATCCGGGGTCAAGGATGTATCATGATGTCTGCCAGGGAACTTCAGGATGAAATCGCTTATGTGAATCAGGAGATTCAAAAGGAATATATGGGACAGCATTCCGGCAGCAGGAACTATCTCTTTGACTATTTGCCGGAAGAGCTGGCAGAGAAGCTCCATGAAGTGCGAATGGGGCGAAGGAGTATGGGGGAAGAACAGGAGTAGACAATGGAACGAAATATTGACATGAATCAGGTGTCAGATGGGAAATTATATACGGCCAATGACCTGGTGAGAACGGATTGTCAGGGCTGTCATGGGTGTTCAGTATGCTGTCGGGGGATGGGACATTCGATCATATTGGATCCCTGTGATATATTCAGTCTGTGTAAAGGCCTGAATACAAGCTTTGAAGAGCTGATGGAAGACCGGGTTGAGCTGAATATTGCAGACCGGTTGATTCTGCCGAACCTTAAGATGACAGGAGAAGGAGATTCCTGCGTATTCCTGGATCAGGAGGGGCGCTGCAGTATTCATGGTTTTCGTCCAGGTATGTGCCGTCTCTTTCCGCTGGGACGGTTCTATGAAAAGAACGGTTTCCGGTATTTTCTTCAGCTCCATGAGTGTCCGAAGGAGAATAAGACGAAAGTAAAGGTGAAGAAATGGCTTGGGGTGCCGGATCTCAGGCGCTATGAGCAGTTTGTCTGCGACTGGCATGATTATCTGAAAGCACTCAGAGAGAGGGTGGCAGGTGACGCGGGGCAGATTCGGGAAATCAGCCTGAACCTTCTGAATAGGTTTTACGTGACGCCGTATGAGTCGGAAGAAGATTTTTATGAGCAGTTTTACAGAAGAATGTGAACAGACAAGAGGGAAAGGAGATCTACTAGAAGATCTCCTTTTTGTCTGTCCGGAAACAAAGAGATATGTGTGAAATGAGATATGCCAAATAGAAAGATGTCTTGCACTCCCAAATGAAATTATGATATAATTATGCAAAAAAGTAAAAAAATTTAACATATTCCCTGACAGAACAGGGATGGATTTGTTAAATTTGCATACAAACGGGATGTGTTTTGGTATGCCTGTATGCGGGAGGGGAAGTATTATGGAGAGAGAACTGCCTGCATTGCATGTCAGGATGTTGGGAGGAGAGCGCATTACTTATGGGGGGCGTCCGATTCTGCGTCAGCGAAGCGGTACGTCAAGGGTGATGAAGCTGCTGTTAATCCTGCTTTATAACAGTCCTGCAGGCATTACGAGAAATAAGCTGATTGAGGATTTGTACGGAAGAGAAGAAGTGCTGGATGGCGCCAATAATCTAAGAGTGGCCTGTTACCGCCTGAAAAAGATGCTTATGAACGGCGGATTGCCGGAACATGACTATATTGTGGTAAAGGATGGTCTATACTATTTCGAGGCTCCTGCATATATAGAGGTGGATGTGCATATATTCCGAAGCCTGATCAGCAGGGCAGATCAGGAAAGCAATAAGGAGAAGAAGATAGGACTCCTTCGGGAAGCCTGTGAGATGTACAGAGGGGAATTTTTAAAGGGCCTTTCCGGCGATGAATGGGTGCTTTTGGAGGGAATGCGGTACAAGGATATGTATGCCGGTGCGCTTCAGGAAGTGTGTAGTTATCTAAAAGTGCAGCGCGATTACGAAGAGATTCTGCGGTTGTGCGGGGCGGCTTGCGAGATGTATCCGTTTGATGAATGGCAGGTGCTTCGGATTGATTGTTATATTGCCATGAACCGGTATAAGGAATATGAAGATACGGCCAAGCTTTTCTTTGAAGAGCTGGGGATCAGTCCGTCAGAGCGGATGCTGGAACAGATGAAAGTGTTCAGCAGGGAGCACAGACACTGGAGCCGCAATCTGGACTGTTGTATA
>CAJTTI010000001.1:159237-213518 GCA_910579225.1 uncultured Lachnospiraceae bacterium
GAAAGTGTTCAGCAGGGAGCACAGACACTGGAGCCGCAATCTGGACTGTTGTATATCTTCTGCAGCTGACATGGAACGCGAAAGCAGCGAGATAATTTTTAAAGGATAGATACAAGGAGATACAAAGAAAAAGAAATGAAGGACCGTCAAACGTGCCGTATCAATATATCAGCACCGAATCTGGTTAATATCTGTGTGGACAGAACTTTTGACGGAGAGATGTCGGGCAGACTGTATCACTGCTATACGAAAGAGCCATGGAGATTTTCCAATGTAGTGCAGCTTCTGAGAATGATGGAGATGCTCTATGACGGAATCTCTTTTCCTCAGGCGTCTACATTGTCCAGACATTTTATGGAGCCGGAAAAGAGGGAGAAGACGGCTCACGAAAAAGTAAGAGAACAAAAAGAGATCATTACATATCGGGGAGAGATAGGTACTTTTATTACCTGTGTCCGGTACCGTCAGAATTCCGCCTGGCAGGGAGATGTAGTGTGGATGGAGCAGGAAATAAAAGAGACGTTTTTCAGCGCATTGGAATTTATCAAAATTTTAAATAATGCTTTGACAGAGGAATGAGAAAAAATGGTGCATTCCTGCGCTGGATTTGCATTCATCCCAGCAGATAACAACTGGTGTAAGTGATCGTACAGGGGCCGTAATAGTAGGAAAGTCCGTTGTCCTGACAGATCTGCGTGACGACCATCCCGTAGGCTTCCATGGAAGAAAAAGCTTCCTTTGGGAAACGGCACGGCTCGTCGGGGTAAGTGCACGTTTTGCATTTTGTGCAGCAGCCTGCGCCGATGGCCAGCATATCCGGATACTCCGCCCGCAGGCTCCGTTCAAATGCGTAAAAATGCTTCTTGTGAAGTGCCTCCGTCTCCATCATGGTCTCGCCGTCCAGTTCGTCTTCCAGCCGCCCGGTAGTCTGTACGAGCAATCCGTACTGATACCGGGCGATTTTTTCCCGGCAGTTCACAAGGGAGCCGCATCCCGGCGGGCAGCTCCAGCATCTGCCGTACATATGGCAGGCGTTGGCTTTGCACATCTGCCGGACTTCCGGTTTTAATTCGATGGTATGGCAGTTAAGAGGCGCGGCCTGGGAAAATCCATGCTTCTTTGCCAGTTCTATGATCTTGTCCATATCTGTCATAATCCTTACCGCTTCACCACCCTTTTGCGGCGGTATTCCTTGATGTAATGTGTTTATTTTATCTGCTGTATATATTGGTCAGCCCTGCGGAGGAAATTCCAGTTCATCCACAAAGCGGTCCTGGAATTCCGGCAGCGCGGCCAGCTCTACAAACTCCACGTTTCTGGTCAGGGTGTCGGCAAGCTTCCATTCCTCTGCATTTAGAAGGGCAATCTTGGCACCTTCTCCGGCTGCATTTCCGATGGGGCAAATCCGGTCCACAAGAGATTGTGGGATCAGTCCGATGGCGCCTGCGCTGGCCGGATCCATGTAATTGCCGAAAGCGCCGGCAATGTACAGGCAGGATATGTCTTTTTCTGTCACTGACAGGGTCTTCATCAGGATCCGGATACCGGCGGCAATGGCAGCTTTGGCCAGCTGTACTTCCCGGATGTCTTTCTGGGTCAGATAGACGCCTCTGCCGTTTCCGGAAGCCTCCGGCGGCACTAGGAAGAAGGTTTTTGGAGTTTCCTGGCCGCTCTCCAGACTTCCGTTTTCATCAATAAAGCCCTGTTTCAGAAGTTGAGCGGTCAGATCCAGAAGACCGGAGCCGCACAGTCCCACAGCAGGCTGGTTGTTGATAGTCGTAAAGTGCCAGGTGCCGTTTTCAAAATAGACATGGTCCACAGCTCCGTCTGTACCCCGCATGCCGCATTCAATCTTTGCGCCCTCAAGGGCAGGTCCCGCCGCTGTGGAACAGGTGGCCAGACGGTTCCTGTTGCCCAGAATCATCTCTCCGTTAGTTCCGATATCCAGAAGAAGGGTGATCTCTTCCTTCTGGTCCGGACGAACAGCCAACAGACAGCCGCTGGTATCCGCACCCACATATCCGGCAATGTTTGGCAGCAGCAGAAGCTGTCCCTTTGGGTGGATCTGAAGCCCGTATGCCGTTGCCGGGAGGGTCATGGACTGGCTGATGGCGGGGGTGTAGGGGGCGTGGACCAAAGAGGCAGGGGAAATCCCCAGAAATAAATGGTGCATGCAGGTATTTCCCACCACACATACCTGCAGTAGGTCTGCACGCTTCCGGTCCGACCGGTCGCAGAGACATCCGAGCATCTCGTCTAATTCCTGGCGGATGCAGAGGCTGAGCGCTTCCGTACCATGGGAGAG
Organism: uncultured Lachnospiraceae bacterium; assembly: GCA_910579225.1. Lineage (GTDB taxonomy): Bacteria > Bacillota > Clostridia > Lachnospirales > Lachnospiraceae > Hominiventricola. The sequence goes on from CAJTTI010000001.1 coordinate 161,543, forward strand.
GGCGTAGTCCGACCGCATAATTACGTCGGCTCCGTATTGTGCTTGGGGATTCATCCGGCTTTCCACTGCCAGTACCTGACCGCAGGAGGCATCCAGCAGATATCCCGCTAAGGTGGTGGTTCCAATGTCAAAGGCGGCAAGACAGAAGGGCTTTTTCTCAGATGAGATATCCAGAATCTCTTTTTCTGTATGTGTGATATACCAGGTTTTGCCTTGTATGCATCGTTCATAAAGGGAGGAGGAAAGGTCCGGATCAGGCAGAAAGTGTTCCGTGGCAGGCGCTCCGGCGTCTGCAAGAGCCTGCAGCAGCCGTTCCCAGTCTGACCGTTTGTCTCCGGGTACGGTTTTTTTAAGCTCAATGGAATGGGTAGCGATCTGAGGCTTAAATGCCACGGGTCTTGAAAAACCATCAGTCAGTATGACGGCGTCCTCCAGAGAAGAAGAGACGGTGGTATCCACCAGAAGATTTTCCTGGATCTGCGTCTGGCAGGCCTGTACCGGCTGACTATCTACCATGACCTGACATTTTCCACAGGTCCCGGCTCCGCCGCAGGGGGCGTCCGGACGAAGGCCGGCCAGACGCTGTGCTTCCAGGATGGTAGTGCCTTCCGGTACTTCGATTTTCTTTTTTTCTCTGACAAAATATACCTGATGCATGTGTATCCCCCTCTGCTTCGTAATCGTTCTGTATGACATAATTATAGCATGGTTCCCATGGACTGAAAACTTTTAAAACATAGGAATTTGGAGGGGATGATTTCTACAGATTGTACAGCCGGGGAGCATGGTCAGACAATCCTCTGCTCTAGAATCTGAAAAGAAAGCTGGAGGACCAGCCGCTCTTTTGTATTCTCATAGTCGATATCCGCCAGCTTCTGAATCCGTTCCAGCCGGTAAAAGAGAGTGCTCCGGTGAATAAACAGAGCTTTAGCGGTCTGCAGGACGTTTCGTTCCAGGTCCAGATAGACCTGCAGAGTATGGTACAGATCGGTTTTGTTTTTTTCATCATATTGTTTTAAGATCAGAAGCTTGTTGGAGCAGAGGAGTTCCGGAGAGAGATGTTCTCCCCCCTGACTTAACAGATATTCCAGAAGATAATCATCGAAGCGGCAGCACCAGTTCATGCTGCCGCTTTTCTTGCCAAGCTCCAGGGCTGTTCGCGCCTGATAATAACCTTGAGAAAGCAGCAGAAAATCATAGATCTCCGAGCTGGCTCCCATCTTCAGAAGTCCTTCCCGAAGAAGAATGGCAAGGCTGCTTAAGACGTCGGAGATCCGCGTATGAGAGTAGGTCAGATTGACCAGTACGGTGATCCCATTGTTGTGCATAAAGGCATGTCCCTCCGGAATCTGTGTTTCAATGTGACCAAGGGTGGCGGCAGAAGACAGCATACGGATATTCTGTCGGCCGGTTTCGAGGCGAAGGCAGAGGTAGTGGTCATCACGTTTCCAGTCCAGAAACTGCAGCATCTTCATGACAATAGATTGATCCTGGATATCACCATCCAGATATTCCCGGAAAAATTGTTCGATGTCATTTCCCATGTTCAGATGGAAAAGGCTGTTGTTTTGCATGGTTTGAAGAATCAGTTTTGCCAGATGCGTGATCAGAAGATGTTGTCCCGGCAGGATCAGCGTCTCCAGTTCATCCACGCAGATGCGTCCCTCATATCTGCCATTGTTCCAGAGGTTCATATAGAGGATCGGATACCCCCGCTGTTCTGCAGAGTAGACACAGGCTTCTGTGGTGGTCAGAGTGCTCAGATATTCCGGGTCCACCTTGAAATCATGGATCAGGCTTAAAGGAACAATGTTCCAGCCGGTCCGGGAATCTTTGTCCCAGACAAGCATATTGGGAGCCCGGTGAGGACAGGAAAGGATGTAGAAATTAGTGTCATGAATGAAGATGGGATTCTGAAAGACCTTCAGGCTGGCTTCCAGCATGGCATCCAGAGGATGATCGCTTTTCATGGCAGTATGTAACTCCTGATTCCATCGGGTGTAGCGTTCGAAGGTGTCCTGTGCCAGGTTAAAAAGCTCCGGAATGGAAGTCTCATCTTGCACGATCAGCAGTGAGCAGTCAGCGGGGATCTGTCCGGATTCGACCCTCCCTGACACGAGGAAGGAAAGCCCCTGAAGGCAGGACGGCATCTGCTCCAATTCGTCTGAACGAAGGAGATAGAGATAAGAGGGAAGAAGCGGCCGGTCTTTCTGATAGAGTCGGACCGCTTCCAGTCTGGCCGGATCTGAATCGGAAAAAAGGGTAACATGCTCATAGACACTGTGGAATGCTTCGTTAAGAAGCTGCATATTTAACAGAAATGATTCCATGAATTTCTCCTCCGTTGGTAATTTTCAACATTATAACATATTTGTACATGTTTGTGAATATTGCTGAAATGACTGAGACAAAAAGTAGGAATATAGGAAAAAATTATGAACCGATCTGTCGGATTTACGGATAGGGTTGTGAACTATATACTGAAGGTATCATAAAAAAGGAACTAAAACCAGAAGGGGGAAATGTGCAAATGAGTAATGAAAACAACGGAAACCAGAAAAAAAGTCTAAGCAGTACATTGAAATATTTCTTTGGTGTAGGCGACGCCGGCTTTGTACTGATGAGTAACATCGAGACGTTCTTCTTTATGACGTTTCTGACAGATGTTGCAGGCTTCAGTGCCGTGATCTCAGGTATGATCAATTCGGTGTTCACCACGGTAGACGCCTGTCTGTCTTGGCTGTACGGCGGCATCATCAATGGTACAAAAGCAAAGAGATGGGGGCGCTATCGTTCCTGGCTGATCATTGTGCCATGGATGGTCCCGTTCCTGTATGCGTTTATGTTCCTGCGCATCAGCGACAATGAGATGCTTTCTGCAGTTGTGATCATCGCAGCGGCGATTCTGTCCCATGTGGTGTGGAACTTCGGTTATGTGGCAAATGCAACGCTGATCAGCGTGGTAGGAAAGACGCCGGAGGACAAGGCGACCCTTGCTTCTTCCCGCGCAACCTGGAACAACATCGGCGGTCTTCTGTTCTCTTATATGGGTCTGCCTTTTGCAACGCTTCTGGCTGGTTTTGTGGGAGAGCGGAACAAATTTGCGGCGGCTGCTTTCTGTCTGGGCATTCTGATGGTGGTTACTTATTTTGCTCACTTCAAGATGACCGATGGCTATGAGGAGATCGAGACTGGTGAGCAGCAGATAAGAGGAAATGACAAGACAAAGGTATCTGTGCCAGAGATGTTCGCTTCTCTGTTTCAGAATCCGCCTCTCATGGTGCTGATGCTGGCAGATCTGGCAAAATGGTGTGTGAAATTTGTAACAGCAGCTTCCGCCATCTACTATTTCCGCGACGCCATGGGCAATCCCGGACTGATGAGCATCTATACCTTAAGCGTGTCTCTGGGCGCAATCGTCGGCGCTTTCGCCATGCGGTATATCGCACAGAAACTGTCTTCCCGGACAACCATGATCGTGTCCTATGGAGGAATGGCAGTGTCCATGTTCCTGATCTATGTGATGTATGCCAATGCATCGGTTGTCATCGCACTGATGACCATCGCTCATGTATTCTACGGCATGGCATTTGCGGCGTCGCCGGCACTCTATGCGGATACGGTAGTCTATGCCACCTGGAAAACAGGCAGAGATGCTTCCGGCTGGATCATGGGTCTGCAGAATCTGCCTCTGAAAGTGGGCGTCTTTATGAGAGGCGTGATCTTAAGCAGCTGTCTGGTAGCTGTTGGCTGGCAGTCCGGTGTGGCTCTGGAAGGAAGTGCGCGTCAGGGAATGACCATCGCTTTCGCACTGGTTCCGGCGACACTTTGCCTGGCAGGCATGATTCTGCTGATTGTGGGATTTAAGATTACAAAGGATAAAGTGACTCAGTATCAGAAAGAGATTGATGCGAAGAACTGAAAGAGGCTTTCCTGATCGGCTCATGGCAGTTTGTGCACCGCCGGCTGCAGGAAGTGATAAAAGAAGTTTACATAAAATTACAATATCATGCTTGAAAAGGAGGACATGAAAAAATGCTTACATCCGTACAGAATTTTCTTGAGACGGTAAAGCCGGACGGAAAACCGGAGCGGCTTTCCAGACAGTATGAGGGGACTGTATTTTTCCCGCCGAACCCGGCATCCACTTATATCAGAGGGGTTCGCAAAGCAGGTATGGATCCCATGAAGGATCGTTTTGGGACCACGATTCTGTGGCCGGCCGGCCAGGTGGCAGCAATGCCCCATGTGACTGATGAGAACAAAGTAATCAGCGATATCACTGAATGGAAAGATCAGCTGGTTATGCCGGACCTGGAGGCTAATTGTTCTGATCCTGCTCTGTGGGAGCCATTTGTAAAGCAGGCGGAGGAGATTCGGGCAAAAGGAGAGCTGGTCATGGCATTTATGCCCACAGGTGTCTTTGAAAGACTGCATTTCCTTATGGGATTTGAAGACATGCTCATGAACTTCCTGCTGGAGCCGGAAGATATGATGGACCTGTGCAATGCCATCGGAGAATACCGTTATCAGTATATGAAACTGATCGTGGATCATATCAAACCGGATGTCATGCTTTCCCATGATGACTGGGGTTCCAAGAATTCGCTGTTCGTAAGCCCTGATACCTGGCGTGAGTTTATCAAACCAAACTATGCAAAGACCTATGGCTATATGAAAGAAAAAGGCGTGATTATCATGCATCATGCGGATTCTTTCATGGAGCAGATCGTGGAAGATATGGTGGATCTGGGAATTGATATCTGGCAGGGTGTGATTCCGGAGAATGATATTCCGAAGCTGCAGAAGCAGTTGAATGGAAGAATGACACTTATGGGCGGCATTGATGCTTCCATCGTGGACCGTGCAGATTCCACAGAGGAAGAGATCCGCAAAGAAGTCAGAAGAGCGTGTGAAGCTTATGGGCCGGGCGGACATTTTATCCCGTGTATCACCTATGGTGCTCCGGGTTGCCTGTTCCCCCATGTGGATCCGATTATTGATGATGAGATCGCAAAATACAATAAAGAAGTGTACGGGATCTAACTGATATTCGGGGCCCCGAAGAGGCGGTTGTCTCTTCGGGGCTTTTTAAAAGACAATGTCAAATAATCTGTGAAAAAAGCAATGGACCATACAGGTCCTGGGAGAGTTTCCTGACGCAGATACAGCAGAGAATTCTCTGGAACTAAGGGCTTGAAAGGAAAATTGCAGAATTTAAAGAAGAGAGGGAGGCTGCGTATGAATCACGGGGATGCAAAAGCATATCTGAGACGAATCAGATATACAGAGCCTGTTCAAAAGGACAAAGAGACATTAAACGGGTTGATCCGCGCACATCTGGAGCAGGTGCCCTTTGAAAATCTGGACGTCTGTGAGCTTGGAAAGGTTCCGTCTCTGGACGAAGGGGAGCTTTTTGAAAAGATCGTGAAGAGGCGCAGGGGTGGTTATTGTTTTGAATTGAACACACTTTTTCTTGCGCTGCTCCGTGCCCTGGGTTTTACCGTGTACCCAGTGGCGGTGCGGGTGCTCTGGAACCGGGACATACTTCCGCCGGTCTCCCATATGGCTCTGGTAGTACGTCTTTCAGACGGAAAATATCTGTGTGATGTGGGGTATGGCGGTCCGGGGCCCAAAGGTCTTCTGAGTCTGGAACCACCTGTGCAGGAGGTGGCGGGGGAGCGATTTCAGGTGAGAGGAACATCAGGGGATCTTCTGATAGAGAGGGCACACGATGAAGAGTGGAAGGCAGTGCTGCAATTTCACGATCAGCCGTTTTTCCAGCAGGACTTTCAGTTGTTGAATTTTTACTGTGCGGCAAACCCGGCAGTGATCTTTTCTCATAAGAGGGTGATAAACCTGTGCACAGCAGCCGGAAGTAAGGCATTGACGGAAATGGAACTGGTTGTTCGGGAAGGAGAGCAGACCTTGCGGCGGCAGCTTCAGGATGAAGAAGAACTGAAGGTGTGCCTGGAAGAAGAGTTTGGACTTTGTAATATAAAAACGAAACAGGATGTTCAGACAGCAGGAGGGAAATAGAACTATGATAAGAAAATATAAAAATCTCTGTAAGCCGATCACCATCGGCAATGTAACTTTTCGGAACCGGATGTTCTCAGCACCCATGAGTGGGGCAGAGATCACACCGGAATGCACCATCGGATCCAAATCCACGTCATTTTATGAGCTGCGGGCAAAGGGCGGCGCTGCTGCGGTGACGGTCAGTGAACTGATGGTTCATCCCCCCACAGACGCGTCCCATGCGTATCATCTGAATATGCAGACGGTGGGCTCAGTAGCCAGCTTTACCTATACAGCAGATGCCATCAAAAGACACGGCGCTGTGCCCAGTGTGGAGCTGTCTCATTCCGGTCAGTATGCGGGTACTTATCTGCTGGACAAAAACAAAAAGGAATCCATGACCCAGTATGGGCCCAGCGAAGGGACAAGACCGGACGGCCTTCCGGTGACGCCTCTTTCAAAGGAACAGATACAGGACATTGTACAGGCATATTATGAAAACGCAAAGCTGGCGAAGCTGTGTGGATATGAGATGATCATGGTTCACGGCGGACACGGCTGGCTGATCAATCAGTTCCTGTCCCCCTATTTTAATCATCGGACCGACGAGTACGGCGGATGCCTGGAGAATCGGGTGCGTCTGGCCAGAGAGGTACTGCAGGCAGTCCGTAAAGCGGTGGGTCCCGGATTTCCCATTGAATTCCGCATGAGCGGCTCGGAGATGTTCGAGGGCGGCTATGACCTGGAGGAAGGTGTGAAGATCGCTCAGGCAGTGGAGGACCTGGTGGATCTGATTCATGTTTCTGCCGGTTCCTACAAATTCGGTTTCTCCATTACCCATCCGTCCATGTTCCGGGATCATGGATGCAATGTCTTTCTGGCGGAAGAGATTAAAAAGCATGTGTCCAAACCGGTGGCGACCATCGGTGGACTAAACGATCCGGCCATGATGGATGAACTGATCGGTTCCGGAAAAGTGGATATTGTGGTCATGGGAAGGGCGCTGCTGGCAGATCCGGAACTTCCGTCGAAGGTGATGGAGAATCGGGAGGATGAGATTATAAGGTGTCTGCGCTGCTTTGTCTGTATGGCAGAGCGGGGGACGACCCAGACCAGGCGCTGCTCTGTCAATCCGCTGATCGGACGGGAGTGGGAAGGCATGGACCTGCAGCCGGCAAGGAAGAAACGGAAGGTTCTGATCGTGGGAGGCGGCGTGGCCGGTCTGGAAACAGCGGTAACCGCCGCAAGAAGGGGCCATCAGGTTATCCTGTGCGAGAAGAGCGACCGCCTGGGCGGTATCCTCAAATGCGAACAGGGTATTGATTTCAAACATGAGATGTACGAGCTTGGGGTGACGCTGGAGCATCTGGCGCGGCTGGAAGGCGTGGAGATCCGCACCGGTACGGAGGTGACGCCGGAGTATGCAGAGGAGGTCGGTGCGGATGCGCTGATTATCGCCGTGGGTTCCGCTCCCATCGTGCCTCCGATTCCCGGGATTGACGGAGAACAGGTTGTGGTTGTAAACAATTACTATCTGGAAAAGGACAAGGTAAAAAGTGACGAGGTGATCGTCCTGGGAGGCGGTCTTGCAGGCTGCGAGAGCGCGGTGCATCTGGCAAGGGAAGGTAAGAAAGTGCATCTGGTGGAAATGCGTACAGAGCTGGCGCCGGATGCCAATATCCGTCATCGCCCCATTCTTCTGAAGGAACTGGAGGATCAGAAAGTGATCTGTCATATGGGGTATCAGGGACTTCGGGTTACCGAAGAAGGCGTCTGGTGTAAAGCCGGAGAAGAAGAAGTGTTGGTGCCGGGAGGCTCCGTGATCTGTGCCGTGGGCCAGAGAGCGAGAAAGGACATAGCGGAATCTCTTCTGGACTGTGCTCCGGTGGTCAAGAGGATAGGAGACTGTATCCGGCCGGCGAATATCTGCATGGCCATCTATCAGGGGTATCACGCAGCCATGGATCTGTAGAACGCCATAGAAAGGATATATATGAAGCAATATAAAAAGTCTTCCTGGGTCAAGTTCCTTTTGTTTTCACTGGTCGGTATCTATGTATTTTTTATTAATTTTAATGTACCAGAGTATCAGATTGTATTTGGTCCGTGGGAATGGGGAAAGGTGGCAGGGCAGTCCAACGTGCTGGTCTCACACTTTACCAATCTGGTTAAGGCCGCCTTATTTACCGGGAATTTCCATGCCATGCCTTTTGTTGTATGGCTGATCGGTGTCTACAGCATTGTGGATCTCTTTTTGCTGAGGCCTGGTAAATTTTGGCATACAACGAAGGTAGCGGCCGTCTTTGCGGTGTTTAAAGTCATCGGTTTTCTGTTGTTGTGTTTTGCTGTGGTCCAGCAGTATTTTGGATGGAATCCGTTCTTTATGGACTGGTTTTTTCAGCCGGTGGCGTCTCTGGGAGAAAAAAGCATCTGTACATTCATCATGAATAATATCCTGGTGACCATCTGTATTTCCATTCCGGCGGCTTCACTCTTTTTGCCGCTTCTGGTGGACTATGGTCTGGTAGATTTTGTAGGCGTGCTGGTGCGTCCTATCATGCGCCCGGTTTTCAAGCTTCCAGGACGTGCAGCCGTGATCATGGTATCCGCTTTTCTGGGGAATTTCTCTGTGGGGCATATCGCGGTCAATGATCAGTACAAGACCGGACGGATGACTGAGCGGGAAGCTGTAGTGATCGGAACCAGCTTTTCCACGGTGTCTGTGGGCTTTCTGCTGGTGCTTGCCAACAATACGGGACTGAATGAACGGGGATACTGGAATCTGTATTTCTGGACTGCCTTTCTGATCACCCTTCTGGTAAGCCTGATCGGTGTGCGGATCTATCCGCTGAAGCAAATCGCAGATGCATTCTGTCCGGGGGCGAAGCCAAAGCCGGAGCTTCCCATTCAGGAACAGCTGTTTCGGGTGGCAGCGGAGGAGGCTCTCCAGACGGCTGAAAATCAGGAAGCTTTGGTCCGACGGATCGCATACATCATGAAAGAGACGATTGGGGTTCTGGGGACGGTTGCGTCAGGAACAGCTTTTTTTGCCACAGCAGGGGTGCTTCTGTATACCTATACTCCGCTGGTTCGTTGGGTAGGCTATATATTTTATCCGTTTATGCGGATCTCCATCCCGGCATCGGAAGCAGTGACGGCATGTACCGGCGCAGCGGTATCTTTTATCGAGGTAACACTTCCAGCACTTCTGGTAACTGTGGGAGAGTGGAGCCTTCGGACCCGTTATATGATGGCGGTAGTGCCCGTGACGTCGATTATCTTCCTTGCTAGTTTTGTCCCCTGCCTGATGGCTACGGACATACCGGTGAGCTTCAGGGATATGGTGATCGTATGGCTGGAGAGAATGCTGCTTTCAGTGGTGATTACGGGGATTTTTGCGATCCTGCTATTTCCATAATTCCATAAGTGTCTGATCTGCGGGTAGTATGGGAAACAGACATTGTGGATCGTCCTGCCGGATGTTGTATGGAACAAAGTGGTTAATAATGTTTCGAAAACGGGGAACAGGTATGAAGAAGGCTTGGATTGCTTATATGGATCAGGAAATACTGGAAGATGTAAGAAAGCCTATACTGGCAGCAGTGGATCTGGGTTCCACATCCATCGTCGCGTATCTGATGGACGGTCTGACCGGTCAGCAGTTGTCCGTTAGAAGCATGCTGAACCCGCAGAAAAAGTATGGCGCAGATGTGGTTACACGAAGTAGCTATGCATTGGAACATGGGGCAGGAATTCTGAGCAGCTGTGCCGGTGAAGCAGTAAACCATCTGCTTCGGGAGGCAGCTAGAGAATGTCAGAGAAGCAGTGAGGATATCGTTCGTATTGTCATGGTGGGAAACACATGTATGCATCACCTGTTTCTGAATATTCCGACGGACACTCTGGTGGTGGCGCCTCATGAGCCAAAGGCAAAAGATGCCATAAAAAGAAACGCGCTGGATTATGGACTTCTGGTCCATCCGTCTGCAGAACTGTGGTGGCTCCCCAATATCGGAGGTTTTGTAGGGGCTGATACGGTGGGCTGCATCCTGGCTTCTGGTCTTCATGAGCAGGAGGAACTGGTACTTTTGGTGGATATTGGGACTAACGCAGAACTGGTGCTGGGCAACTGCAGAAGACGGATCGCCTGTTCCACGGCTGCTGGTCCTGCCTTTGAAGGGGTGAAGACTTCCTGCGGGATGCGAAGCAGTGACGGCGCCATTGATCATGTGACAGAGGAAGGAGGGAGGCTTCTCTATCATGTGATTGGGGAGACGGAAGCCATGGGGATCTGCGGTTCGGGACTTTTGGATGCCGCCGCCTGTTTTCTGAAAATGGGAGTTATGGACGAGACCGGGCGGATGGAGAAAACCTGGCATTTTACGCCAAAAGTAGGGGTTTCCCAGAAGGATATCCGGGAACTGCAGCTTGCCAAGGCCGCCATCGCCGCGGGACTGCGTCTTCTGTGCAGCCGCTATGGGGTCGGGTTTTCCGATATCCGGGAAATACAGCTGGCCGGAGCCTTTGGGAGCTATATGGATCCCTCCAGCGCCTGCGCGGTCGGCCTGTTCCCGGCGGAACTGGAACATAAGATCCGGTCCATTGGAAATGCGGCTGGAGAGGGAGCGCAGAGGGCAGCCCTGAGCGTGGAGGAATATGAAATTTGCAGTCGGCTGGCAGAAGAGACCGAATTTCTGGAGCTTGCAAGGGACAGAGAATTTCCGGACATCTTTATGGAGGAACTTCTGTTCCCGGTGTAGGCAGAGAATAAAAAGAAGGTCTTTGGCGCTTACATTTCGTAAAAAACAGGTGCTTTGTGTGCGCAAAGGTTAATGTCGTTCCTCCATGTCGATCAGGTAGAAGGATAACCGTAGATAGAGCAGTTCCTGAGGATCGGAGAAATCGGTTTTCAGGATATGCTTGATCTTATCCAGCCGGTATAAGAGAGTGCTTCGGTGAATGAACAGAGCTTCTGAGGTACGGGCGATACTCTGATGCAGCTCCAGGTAACAGCGGGTTGTCTGGTACAGTTCCGTGTGATTGGCTTCATCCTCATATTTCAATTCCAGAAGCTTTTCGTGGCAGATCATGTAGGCAGGAAGCTTTCGGGTTGCCTGCTCGTAGATGTAGTACATGGCGATTTCGTTGAACTGGTGAATCCAGCGGGAAGGATTCTGGCGGGTTCCCACCTGAAGGGCGGTGGAAGCCTGGACGTATTGCCGGTAAAAATTAAAATGCCCCAACATGCTACGGCTGTATCCGGCGGTCAGAAGGCTGTCTCTGATAAAGCCTGCCAGTTTCTGATGGATCTGATCCTGATCCAGAGGACAGAGAGACAGATTGATAAAGATGACTGCGTTTCCCTGGTGTTCCACCGCACAAGAGCCAGGGATGATCTCTTCCACATAGCTGCAGATGGAACGAAGCGTGAGATTTTTTGTATCCAGAATACTTACGTTGATCAGGACACACAGATAGTGATGCGAGGAAAACCATCCGGAAGCATCCAGCTGACGACTAACTTCCACATAATCCGCACTGGGTGTGGTAAGAAGTGTCAGAAAGATCTGATGGAGCTTGTAGGAACTGTCGCGACTCTGAACCACATTGGTGGAAAGGGCGTGGGAAATCATCCGCGCCAGATATTCCAGGAGAAATCCGAAGGTGTCGTCAAGAGGTACATCTCCTTCGGAGATCATCAGGCGAAAAACCGTCTTTCCGGCTCGTGGAATATTGACGCAAAGCTTTGGGGTAGCGACCTGATTACCAGGATAGTAGAAGTACCCGGTCCGGTCAAAGGACTCCTCATAGTAGACATCCTGCTTGAGGGCGTTGACAATAGGTTGTGTGGATTCTGTGGAACCGAGAACCGAGTTCTTGAGTTTTCCATAAGTGAGTTTTTTGGATGCGATGATCGAAAAATCTTTGCCGGCCACCATCATGGGATTGGGTATAATCGGATCGGTCAGATCCAGAAGTTTCTGGATAGACCCGTTGGCCAGACGGGAATCCATAAGGCTTTGGTTCCAGCAGTCGTAGTGGTTATAGAGTTTTTGCAGAAAAGACAAAAGTTCTCCCAAGGTGACAGTTTCTGGAAGAAAACAATAGCTGGGCCTGCAGGAGTCGGACAGATTGATACACTGGCCGGTGAACAGGACCATATTTTTGGACAGACGTCTGGTGGGCAGAGGCAATTCCGGATTGTCGATCAGGTAGATGATTCCATCGTCAGGAAGGAGGGTTCCTTCATAGTTGATGGAATATTTTAAGATGGGATCCCGGGAAAGCCAGGAGGAAACGATAGTCTCCGGATATTGTTTTTGAAGGTGCCAGGCGATCAATAAAGCGCTCAGGTACATGACGATCACTCCTTTTCATGAATATTATACAATGAAAAACATGAGGGCGCAATCTGTCCTATAAAATGTAGGAAATCACGTGCCCAAAATCAACATTTCTGGCGATAGTACCAAAAGGCCGTCTGTGTTACACTTTATATAAAGAAAGACGGGAAAAAACAACATCAGAAAGGCAGATGCGGAACTATAAAAACAGCATCCGCCCGGAGGATGCCCGGAAGGATTTCAGGACGCGGATGCGACCAGAAATGCTTCCAGACGTCGGGCATCAGAAGGGCAGATGCGGAACTATAAATAAGGAGGAACAAAGATGATTATCATCGGTGAAAAAATCAACGGCTCTATCCCAGCGGTAGCGGAAGCCATCGCAAAGCGGGACGCAGAGTTTATCAAGGAGCGGGCGAGGATCCAGACAGAAGCAGGCGCTACTTTCCTGGATTGTTGTGCGTCAGTTCCGGAGGCGGAGGAAGTGGAAACCTTAAAGTGGATGATTGACTGCATCCAGGAGGTCAGTGATCTTCCCATTGCGGTGGACAGCCCAAGTGCGGACGTGATCGCGCAGGTATTTCCATATTGTAAGCGGCCAGGTCTTATCAACTCTGTGTCCGGCGAGGGAGGCAAGGTAGACAAACTGTTCCCGCTGATTGCAGATACCAAATGGGAGGTAATCTGCCTTCTGTCAGACGACAGCGGAATTCCCAAATGTGCGGCGGACCGTTTGAAGGTCTTTGACTACATCATCTCCAAAGCGAAGGAATACGGCATCGCGCCGAACCGCCTGCACATTGATCCCCTGGTGGAGATGCTCTGCACATCGGAAGACGGTATTGCCATGAACGTGGAAGTAATCAGTACCATCCGGGCAAAATATCCGGATATCCATATCACGGCTGCAGTCAGCAATATTTCCTTTAATCTTCCGGTGAGAAAGATGATCAATCTGGGCTTCACCGTGCTGGCCATGAACGCAGGTCTGGACAGCGCGATCCTGGATCCCACCAACCGGGATATGATGGGCGTGATCTATGCGACGGAAGCGCTCCTTGGACAGGATGACTACTGTATGGAATACATCAGTGCGTATCGGGAAGGAATCTTCGGACCGAAAAAATAAGCTGCAATAAAAATTAAGAAAAATTGGAGGAGAAGAAAAATGGCAGGAATTCAGGAAGTACACGAGTTAGTAGCAAAAGGAAAAGCGAAACTGATCGCAGCAGCAGTCCAGGAGGCGCTGGATGCAGGATGTGATCCCACTGATATTCTGAACAAGGGTATGATCTCAGCCATGGATGAGGTTGGCGCAAAATTTAAATCCGGTGAGATCTTTGTGCCGGAAATGTTGGTGGCTGCAAGGGCTATGAAGAAAGGCGTAGAAGTATTAAAGCCCCATCTGGCATCCGGTGTGGCAGGTGCAGCGGGCAAAGTGGTCATTGGAACTGTGGCAGGCGATCTGCATGACATCGGCAAAAACCTGGTGTCCATGATGCTGGAGTCTGCAGGTTTTGAAGTTATTGACCTGGGTGTGGATGTGGCCAAAGAAAAATTCGTAGAGGCAGTGGAGGCGAATCCAGATGTGAAGATTGTTTGTTGCTCTGCACTTCTGACTACCACCATGCCATCTCTGAAGGATACAGTTACCTTGTTAAACGGAGCGCCTTTCCGCTCCCATATTAAGATCATGGTAGGCGGGGCACCGATTACGCAGGCATTTGCAGATGAGATCGGAGCAGATGCATATACAGAAGATGCTGCTTCCTGCGCACAGAGAGCAAAGGAACTGGTAGCTTAGCATATTTCATTTTGTTCCGGCAGCAGTTGGACAAAAAAGAATAACAGGTCAGAATATCAGGAAATCCATCAGATTTATGCCAGGCTGGTGGATTTTTTGTGCGGTTTTTTTCGTGTTGAAATCAGGTCCATAAAACAGGTACGGCGACGCCAGAGTCTCGTGGCCGTTGCAGCGGTGCCCATATACGGCCATTTTTTTCGATCAGTTCGTCCTGAGGGCAACGAAAGCGCCGTTCGGAGGATCAGGCAGTAATTCCGAAATTCAAGGTTCACGATCCGGATGAGGAACAGGCGATGGAGGATACGGTCAGGGAAGCGCTGGCGCAGATTGAACAGCAAAATTATGCGGCGGAAGCCGGGCATTCAGGGGGAAAGCGAAGATGAGAGGCTTTCCTTCCGCACCTGAGAAGGCGTGCGTCCATACCGCTTCTTAAAACTCTGATTAAATAATTTCTGATTGGTAAAGCCGTTGTTTTCCATCAGCCGGGAGATGGACTGATCCGTGTGAAAAAGATCATGATAGATATGGGACAATCTCACTTCATTTACATAGTCCAGAAAAGAGATTCCCATATTTTTTTTGAAAAAACGGCAGAAATATTCCCGTGTAAGACCGGCATGTTCCGCAATTTCCGTCAGGGTAAGCGGCTCGGCGTAATGGTCGTTGATGTAAGCGATGATCTCCCGGAGTCGTTCTTTTAAAGAGAGCGGCTGGCCGGACTGCTCCGGAAGGGTGCGGACAGAGAAATGCCTCAGAATCCGGGCGAACATCTGCAGAATGATTCCTTCTGACTCCAGAGCAAAAAATGGAGAGTCTTCCATATATAACTGTACCAGAGATCCGGCGAGTTTGCAGATCTCAAGATATGCAGGGAAATTTTCTTCTGTGATATCTTCCGGAAGACAGCGGATGGCAAGAGACTCGGCATCCGGAACATATTCCAGCAGTTTTGCTTTGGATATATGAATGCAGACAAACATTGCCGTGGTGTCTGAAGTATGGGTACTGTGGATCTGCCGGGAGTCAACGACGATCACCTGCTTTTTGGGAAGCTGAAAGGTTTTGTGTTCCACACAGATTTCGGTGCCGCCGTTTAAGTAGTACAGGATCTCCAGCTCGTCATGCCAGTGCGGAGGATGATAGCCGCCGGGAACGGAATAGAATCCCAGCTGGATTCCCAGGCTTTTTGTTTCTTTCATAGTTTCATAAAATGCATGGCTCATTGATGTCTTCCGTCCTTTCGGCAGATTCCTGTTTTTGTTTTTTCCGGATTTATTTTATAAAAATCATCTGGAAAAGTCAATATCGACTTAAAAATGGTCAAATTTCCTACTGCAAAGGATCTGTTTTTAACGGTATGATGACACTCGTAAAGTAAAGAAAAGAATAAATCAGACAGAGAAGGAAAAGTGAGGAAAAAGTTATGACAACAGCAGTATCTGGAAACAGAATGATGAAACATGCAGTGGAGAGAAAATCTTTAAGAGAAAGATTTGCAGACTATATTGTGGAAAACGGAGCAGAGATTGTCAGCGGAGGACTGGCATTAAACGGCAATACAAACGGGATTGCTGTATACCGGATTATGAAAAACAGATAAAAGGAAAACGGTTCCATTTGAAGCCGCTCCGTTCATTCTGTCAACGTTTGTAATATGCCAGATAAAAGAACAGCAGTTCTGCCTGAAGACAGAACAGAATCAGCAGGATAAGAAAAAGGGATAACCGGCAGGAGATGTCAGTTATCCCTTTTTCTGTCTGTGCCGGTCATCCTGAAATTCTTTACGGCCGTATGTTTCCCGGTACTGATGCAGGGTCATGCCGGTACTTTTCTTAAAACGCATACCAAGGTGACTCTGAGAGGAAAAACCAAGGTAGCTGGCGATCTCGTTGTAGGAATAACGGGAATAGATCAGCATGTTCTTGATCAGCTTGAGTTTTTCCTGAAAAATATAGTCTTTGCACAGACTGATATTTGAATTGGTGTTCCGGCATGTCTCCGGTGCCGTCCGTTCCCCTTTGATTTCCTGCACCAGACAGGCATAATGGTATTCAGCCTGCCGGCCAAGAGAGAGGGCCTCTTCCGGCGAGAGGGCTTCCTCGATCCGGTTGATATAACTGTCGCTGAAGGAGTAGGCGACCTCCGGCATGACGCCTCCTTCCATGGCTGCGCGGGAGGCCAGCGTGACCAGAATGATGCCCAGATTCTGGTTGTTGCGAAGATGCGTTTTTGCCACCACACCAAGTTTTCCGATATAATCTTCCGCCCAGCTTTGCTTCAGCGCTTCCGGGTCGCCGTTTCTTATGGCGGCAACCTCCCGCACCTCCTGGTCATAAGGATTGTGTCTGGACCCCTGTTCCTGATTTTCGAAAACGATCTTCACAAAATGTTCCTGTACGGTGTATTTGATCTGGTCATCCAGATAGTTGACGTCGGCTGCTTCTTCCATGGTCAGATTTTTCTTATGAAAAAGGTTGTGAAGGAGCAGGGCATCCCGGAGAAGATCAGCGCTTCCGCATGGATGAAGTAAGAGCAGAGCGTCCGAATGATAGCCGACGCAGGAAATGCGGCGCCGGCAGGCATTGCCGAAGGTCAGAAGAACGGGTCCCAGGACAAGTAACCGCTCCCCGGCGGAGACGACGGCATAGGCAGCAGAGGCATCATCCGAGACAAGAACCGGGTGTTCGGAAACGGCGAGAGAGAGCAGCTCCGAAAGCAGCGTCTCATTCATCCGGTCTTCCAGGTCGGCCCGCAGGCAGATACGCTTTTCCTGTCGGCCTTCCGGTGTGAGAACCCATACGGCGGTATGGAGATTGCGGGACAGATATTCCATGATACAGTCAATATTCATGACTTTTCTCCTGCCTGTTGCCATGGCAGGTAAAGATTTTTTTCTGACCCTGGTTTTTCATGATCCAAAACGCCTCCATCAATTTTGATTCTGTACATTCCGCAACTTCCCGGCAAACAGGAATTCTGATTAGTCACTTTTTATAAATTGAATAACTGCTGTATCTTATCTTCAAAAAGTCCGCAAACGGATGCGGAAAATAGACCTGTTCCACATGTTGAATGTTTCTGTCGATTTACGATACCTCTGCTAATATGTCAATAAAGTTCTAATAATTCTCAATTCACGGAGGGTATAGATGCTTTCATCTGGCTGTTTTCAAGTCTCCTTAACAATTCATGCTTCATCATATCCGAATTGCATTGTTCTATGAGTGCCTGGTATCGCTCCGTTTCTTCTGTCCTGCATACACTCTCTATACAATGTAAAAATGTCCATTCCATTCCGGCCATATGGTCAGTTGGACAACATTTAATAAGAATTTCAGCTTCTTCCCATGTGACTGGCTTTTGGATGGAAGTGACTGCTTCCATCCATTCATCCCATATCCGAAAGGCCTTTTTACTGGAAGGCTTACCGCTTTCAAAGCCTTCCGGCGGAGCTCCCAGTTCCTGCACTTTCAATACAGATTGCTGCATTTTATTTTCCTCCTTATAACGTTCGATTTTTTGCTGCACGATTCCATGATCCTCCAAATCCGCTCCGCCGCATATTCTTGAAAACAGCAGATACAGATGTCCTCCCTGATCTGTCATAAAATCTTCTGAAATGACAATTGACTTTCCTGTTATCTCTTATGGAAGCCTCACTGCTGCTTTCACCAACAGCATCATTGGACGGCGCAGTTCGTCTTTGAATCCCGGAATGTCCATCATATCCTGCGGGGGTTCAGCTTCTTCCACAGCTTTAAGTTCAAAGCCATTATTCAATAAGCCCATCAATATCTGTGTAAGTGTGTGGTGCTGTTTTATTACATCGCACCCCAAAAAGTGAGTATATCGTTCTCCTGGGATGAAGTAATTATCAATCGGCCAGCATTGTGGTGTTCCTTTGTCTGTATAAATCCAGTCCTGTCCAATCCCGGAGGTAAAAACAGGGTGTTCAATATTAAAGAGGAATATCCCATTTTGTTTCAGGGTCCTGTGAACTTTTTGAAATATGAGTTCTATATTTTCTATGTAGTGTAGTGCCAGATTGGAAACAACACAATCCCACGTGTTTTCAGGGTACTCGTATTCCTCTATTCCACAAATACGATACTCAATTTGTTCTCCTGCGTTATGTATTTTTGCCGTTTCAATCATGTTGCGGCTCAGATCAAGCCCCAATACCCGCAGCGCTCCCTGTTCTGCTGCAAATTTACAATGCCATCCGTAACCACACCCTAAATCAAGAACATTTTTCCCTTTCAGAGGCGGGAACAGGGATTTTAACTGGTGCCATTCTCCGGCAGAACTCAGTCCGTCTCTGCTGCGGGGCATTTTTGCATATTCCTCAAAAAATTTTTCATTATCATATTCGTTATTCATCGCTGCTTTTTAAAACCTCGGTTTTCCTTTTTAGAACTTTTATTTTTGGGTTGATACAGTTCTGCAAATTCAATTTTTCTCAGCTTAACTTTGCTTAAACTGGAATTTGTAATAGTAGTTTTTATTTTTCAAAAACTACAAAACCACATTCGTAAGGATGGTCGCAATACACGCTTTCTTGCTTATCAGTGTGGTATAACATACTTTTCAGTATAATTAGAAAATCTCCGCCACCCGACAGTATCATGTATTCTGTCAGAAAAAACAGCAGCAGTTGATTTGCCATTACAGCAACTGCTGCAACTCCGCCTCCTAAAACGAATGCAGGCATAGCAACCCCCAGGAGATATTGCCATTTTTTCAGTGGATTTGAACAAGTGCAGTATGGAGAAAAACTACTCCAGATAATTCCATGTATTAACTCATGTAAAACAGATAGACATAAAATAAGCACAGGTAATGCTACAACAAATCCCCACGAAAGACAATCTAAATCAAAACCATTCACATTATCGTATATCCAAAATGCGAAAGCCATAAATGCTTTGCCTGTTGCATATTGATAATTATATTTTTCGTTTTATATCCTTTTTGCTGCATTTCAGAAGTGAATTTTTCAAAGAAGTCTTTACGTTTTAATTCCTTATCAGTTAATTCTCTTTTGTCTTCATCCATACTTAATTCCTCCAAATTCCGATTTTTTCTTCGTTTCACTTTCCGGCAATTGTATCTTTTAACCGGATTCCTTTTATAACTTCCAAAGTTTCCTCAGCCCGGTTTCCTGATAAATGGAAAGTTACAGCAGTAGCAGATAATTTTTATCGTAATGAGAGGAATGAAAAGATCACGTTTGTATTTTATTAAATTCACTCTGATAAAAATGATCGGATTCTTCTTCAAATATCCGGAAGATTTCATCATCTGAAATATCCAGTTTTCTGAAATCTTCCAGAAAAACCTCCCGCAATTCGTTAATATTGTGAAATATATGTTCTCTGAATAATACTGCATTCCGTTCCTTACAGTATTCTACATCATAATAATCACAGCAGAGATGAAGTTCCTCAATAACCTTTGTGATCAGCAGATTATTTTGCTCCATATATCTGTAAAGTGCATCTGCATCCTTACAATAATCTGGATCCTGGGTAATACAGGTATGTACCACAGCCATGGGTGTTCTCGAATCTGCATATCCCATATAAAACAGCGGACGGAAGAATACACGCATAAGAGAGTGCTTGTATATAAAATCAGACAATAAATATGGTTCAATCGCACGGAGCATAGCATATGCCTGTCCTTCGCACCCGTAATGGAATACCCTGCATCGAAGACTTTCATAAATTTTCAGGTCGTTCTGTCCCATTTTTGTTTCCTTCTGTTTTTCAATATTGTCCTGCAAAATATTTGTTATATTCTCTAATTAACAGATTTGCTCGCCTGCCGTTAATTTTAATTCTTCAAATTTTTCTTTTTCCCCTTCCAGGCTGACGGTGACTTCATCATGCCGTCTGCCTCCACAATAAAACAAGATTTTGCCCGGGCCTGTTAACTGGAAGTTGTATTATCAAAAATGACAAAGCATAATATACTCTTCCTCATTTTCATCTATAATTTCAAATCCTGTTTTTTGATACATTCTTACAGCATAGTTGGCTTTTTGTACTGAGAGTGACGCTTGTTTATACCCTCTGTCTTTCAGAATACGGAGCATTTCTTTCATCAAATCAGTACCTATTCCAAAGCCCCGATAATCTTTATATAAAGAAACAGCAAAGGATGGAGTCTCGTTGTCTATATGTCCATAATCATTCATAATGCGTACCCAAACAGCACCAACAACCTTTTTATCAACTTCCGCAACCAAACTTATATCATCTTTTTTCTTACCAAAGTCGGTTATATATACCTGAAGCTCCGGCTGATTGATAATGGATTTAGGCGGTGCGGACATTCCCTCTGGCACAAAAACAGCTTCATACAAAAAATCTTGAAGCAGATTGACTTCTTCCTCTGATATTTTTCTGATTTTGTAATTCATAACTGCAATCACTTCCCTCTGTGACTTTTTTTGCTTAACAATGTTCCAATACTTTTTCTCACTAATGTGCATTGCCAAATAATCAAGGTTATCGTTGCCGCCTGGACTTGTACAGATGATTTCGCCCATTGATTTCCTACAGACAAAATGGGCTTACCATTCGCGTTCCCAAACAGGGTTAAGGTTCGTATAGCCCATCTTATTTAACAAATGCATCGCGTTATTTATCATACGGGTTTGTCCTTTGATAAAAAGGTTTTCATTATCATTGAGAAGAAAAGAGATCAGTTCAGCTATGTTTTTGGGGCTTGTCAGGAGAATGGAAGTTTCAACATTATTTTTAACCGCATGAATTTTATAAAATATCCAGAACATGACAGGGTCTTTATCTGGTACATTTGCAATAAATTTTAATATGATTTTTGAAGTTTTGATATTTTCAGGTGAAATATTCAGGATGAAACTTTCGCCGATGGAATACCAATAGATGAATGTCTGTCCTGCAACCGTGATTTTCCGCAGTTTGTTTTTCAAGAAGACACCTCCATAAAATTCCGATTTTCTCCATTTCGCAAACATGAATCCGGCTGTCATAAATTTCAGGATTGATACAAATAACATCGTTTTACATGATCATTCACTATTCCGACTGCCTGCATATAGGCATAGATAATCGTACTTCCTACAAACTTAAAACCATATTTTTTTAAATCTTTACTGATTTTGTCTGAAAGGGGGGTTTTGGCAGGTAATTCGTCTTCAGACTCAAAATGGTTCTTAACCGGTTTGCCGCCCACATAAGACCATAGAAAGGAATCAAAACTGCCATATTCTTCCTGGATCTTTATAAATTGCTGTGCGTTCGTTACTGCTGACCTGATTTTTAATCGATTACGAATGATTTTCTCATTTTTCATCAGTTCCTCAATTTTTGCTTCGGCATAGCGTGCTATTTTTCTGCAGTCAAACTGGTCAAATGCTTCTCTGAAAGCCGCTCTTTTCTTTAAGATTGTCAGCCATGATAATCCGGCCTGCATCCCTTCAAGGATCAGCATTTCAAATAATTTATCATCATCATGGACGGGATTTCCCCATTCTTTATCATGATATTCTTTGTACAAGTCTGTTGTTGCCCACGAACATCTTTCTATATTTTCGTTTTTCATCCTGCATTCCTTTCTGGTTTAAATTCCGCATCTGCCCTCTTTTCACCCCGGCGCCTGGAAGAATTTTCCCTTACTTTGTTCCGTAAAATCCTTTTCCTGAGATAATGAA
Organism: uncultured Lachnospiraceae bacterium; assembly: GCA_910579225.1. GTDB lineage: Bacteria > Bacillota > Clostridia > Lachnospirales > Lachnospiraceae > Hominiventricola. Next base: position 183,411 of record CAJTTI010000001.1, read on the forward strand.
GTGTTACTGAGAATTCCTCTCCATTCAGGATATCAGACAAACCATTCAACATCCCAGCCATCCAGTTTTTTCCATTCAAAATCATCTTTAAAATCATTATAACATTCTTCACAAATGCAGCCGGATAAGTCTGCAGAAACAAACCACCGCTGATGCGGAGTATCCTGCACCGGCTGGAAGCAAAATTCACAACGTTTCAAATGAGGGGCATGCCTGCATAATTCTTCACCATCCGTTGGATTGATCGCTGCTTTCTTCAAATGTTCCACATCATTCCGTAAACGCCAGTCATCTTTTTCAATCACAGTAGTATCTCACTCCGTTCCGATTGCGGCATAGCGGTCTTTTTCCTCGTCCCGTTCCAATTTTTTCACAGCTTAACTTTGCTTAAACTGGAAGTTAACGTTCTCTTTTGGATCTATCAACAAGTAATAAGATAAACATAACAAACCATACAAACCATGCAATCAAACAACCAATTCCCTGATATTGAATATCTATCATTATTCCCAGGACAAACGGTAACGACATAACGATCATTCTGTATCCGTAAGCCTTACACATGGTTTTTTCATCATATTTTTTACGCTCATTTTCTGGCGTCATATTATAACCCGATAAGAAATTTGCAGCTTTCCCATCTGATTTATAAAACCATGTTCCAAACAAAAACATAATTACTGCCATTATGAAATCGAAAATAATATAAAACATTCTTTTACCCTTCCTGACTCTGTAACTTCCGATTTTTTGCTTTGTACAGCTCATCATTGAACTGGAATTTGTCATTGATTTCATTATACTACAACAATTTTTCGGAGGGAATAGATTTGAAAAAATCTGTCGGCAGAAACTGTTCTAGGATAAATGGTAGTGGCAAGTGGTTACTGAAAAACAGCATCTGCCAGAAAGCAGCCCCGGAAGGATTTTGCTGAACGAAGAGAGGGAAAAACCTTCCGGACGCTGGGGCGAAGAGAGGGCAGATGCGGAACTTAAATAGGAGGTTGATCATGTACGTAAAAGGAGTAAATCTCGGCAACTGGCTGGTACTGGAGAAATGGATGAGCCCGGCGCTGTTTGAGGGGACGACGGCAGAGGACGAATACTATCTGCCCACGCAGCTGTCCAGGGAAGTGTACGAGGCGAGGATTCGGGTACACCGGGCGGAATATATCTCGGAGCGCGATTTTACGAGGATCCGGGCCATGGGCATGGATGCGGTGAGGATTCCGGTGCCGTATTTTATCTTCGGAGACCGGGAACCGTTCATCGGCTGCGTCGCAGAGCTCGACAAGGCATTTAACTGGGCGGAGAAATACGGCCTTCAGATTCTGATTGATCTGCATACGGCGCCGGACAGTCAGAACGGCTTTGACAACGGCGGGATCAGCGGCGTGTGCAGATGGTCTCAGGAGCCGGAAGAGGTGGAGTTTGAACTGACTGTACTGGAGCGGCTGGCAGAACGCTATGGACAGAGAAAAGGGCTGTGGGGCATTGAGATCATCAACGAGCCGGCCCTTGAGGGCATCTGGAAGTCCATGGATGTGCCGAACCGCTATCCGGCAGTGGATCAGGAAAAGGCGGCCGGGTCCGGGCCGAACACCGCAGAGTTCCTGCGCTGGTATTACAGGGAGGCTTATGACCGGATGCGCAGATTTTTGCCGGAGGATAAATATATTGTGTTCCACGACGGATTTGAGCTGAAAATCTGGAAAGATTTCATGCAGGAGGACAGATACAAAAATGTGGTGCTGGACACGCACCAGTATCTGATGATTGCAGAGCTGGAAGGCTGCGGGCAGAAGCTGGAGCATTACCTTAACTATGTCAATCATACTCTTGCAAAGGACATTGAAGAGATGGCGGAGTATTTCCCGGTTATCTGCGGCGAATGGTGTCTTTTTAACTCCCTGGCTGCCGGACATGATACCAGAGGCGGCCAGAGCGTCTTAAACGGCATAGAAGGGATGTCCGAGGAAACGATCGGCCCGGAGCGCAAAAAAGAGATTTACCGGGCGGTGGCAAAGGCGCAGCTGAATGCGTGGCGCAGGGGGAACGGCTATTTTTACTGGAACTACAAGCTTCTGACAGACACGGTCAACGATGCGGGCTGGGTCGGATGGGACTGCTGGGATTTCGGAAGATGCGTGGACCTTGGATGGTTTCCGCTGGAAGAAGCGTAAACCGCGGATGCAAAACGGAAAAGAAGGAGAAGAAGAGAATGAAAACAGATGTGAATCCCAATGCAAAATTAACATTTATCGAACGTTTTGGATACGGCGCCGGTGATTATGCGGCCAACCTTGTATATTCGTCGATCAGTGCATTTCTGGTCGTGTATTATACGCTTGTACTCCATGTAGACCCTGCTGTGGCGGCTTCGATCATCGCAGTCTCCAAGATTTTTGACGGTTTTTCCGATCTTGCCATGGGGTATATCGTGGATCATACGCACAGCAAATATGGAAAGGCACGTCCCTGGATTGCGAGACTGTGCGTGCCGCTGGCGGTGTGTACGGTGCTGATGTTCAGCGTACCGTCGTCTTTGGTGGGAACGCCGCAGCTTGTGTATATGTTCCTTACTTACAACCTGGTCTCGACGATTTTCTACACCGGCGTCAACGTGCCGTATGCAACTTTGCAGGGGCTGATGACCACCGATCAGTACGAAAGAGGACTTCTTGGAAATTTCCGGAACCTGCTTTCCACATTCGGGACGATGACGGTCAACACCGTGGTGCTGAAGATGACAGGATTTTTCGGCGGCGGAGACGCCTATACCCAGAAAGGCTGGACGATGACCGTTGCGGTTCTGATGGTATTGTTTGTCGCTTTGAATATGCTTACCTTTTTTACCTGTAAGGAGCGTGTGGCGGTGCAGGCGGATGGTCAGAAAAAAGAGTCCGTGTCCTTTACAAAGGGTCTGAAGGCCATGGTGACGAACAAATACTGGCTGTTGATGGTGTGCAATCTGTTTTTTATGTTTTTCATGATGTCCACCTTCTTCGGTACGGTTTTATTTTTCACAAAGTACAACATGGGAAATGAAAACCAGTATGCAATGGTGGCAAACCTGCTGTCCGGGACACAGATCGTGACGCTGTTCATCACGCCGTTTCTGATGAAGAAGATCAGCAAGCGCTATCTGAACATGTCCGGTATGGCCATTGTGGCGGTTGCATGCGCCATGGGCGGAATGAGCACCAGTTATGGATTTATCTGTGTCACCTCCGTCCTGAAGGGAATCGGGTTCGGATTTGCGGGTTCCACCATGTTCGGATGTCTGCAGGATGCGATTACCTACGGTGAGTGGAAATCCGGATGCAATGCGGCAGGTATGGGAAATGCAGCTTCTTCCTTCTGTATGAAAATCGGCTCCGGTCTTGGTACGGCGGCCATGGGATGGATCCTGGGGGCCGGCGGCTTCCGGTCGGAGCTTGCCGTTCAGAGCACATCGGCGCTGGCGGCAGTCACCGTGTCCTTTGCATGGGTACCGGCGCTCACAGCAGCGATCAGCGCAGTCTGCATGGTTTTCTTTGACCTTGACAGGCATTATGACAAGGTGGTCGCAGAACTCGCACAGGGAAAGCATAAGGACGATTAAAATAAAACAGGAGGCGACGGTATATGATCAGAAATCCGATTCTGCCGGGGTTCAATCCGGATCCCTGCATCTGCAGAAAGGGAGAGGACTATTATCTGGCAGTGTCTACCTTTGAGTGGTTTCCGGGGATTCCGGTGTATCACTCCAGAGATCTGAAGCACTGGGAACTGTATACCCATGTGCTGACCGATGATGAGGCGGTAGATCTGAAAAATCTGCCCAGTGCAAAAGGAATCTGGGCGCCCTGCCTGACTTACTGTGAGGAAGAGGATCTGTTTTATGTGATCTACGGGGTGATGAATTCCATGAATGCCAGATATTTTGATGTGGATAATTACCTGATCACGGCAAAGGACATCAAGGGGCCGTGGAGCGAGCCGGTTTATCTGCATTCCTCTGGCTTTGACGCCTCTATCTTTCACGATGATGACGGGCGCAAATGGATTGTCTCCCTGGAATGGGAGACAAGAGAGGGCTATGAGAAACCGGGCGCGATCTGCATGGTGGAATACAGCCCCCGGCGGAAAGAGATTGTCGGATATCCAAAACGCATCTGGTACGGCGGCACGGACAGGGGCTGTATTGAGGGACCGCATCTGACAAAACGAAGCGGGTATTATTACATCATGTGTGCAGAAGGCGGGACGGGGTACAACCACTGCGTGACCATGGGACGTGCAAAAGACATATGGGGACTCTACGAAAAGGACCCCTGCAATCCCATCGTCACATCCGCCTCGGGAAATTCTTATGAGCGGCACGATCCGGATCATCTGAAGCCAAAGTATTTCAACCCGGATACGGTACTCCAGAAATGCGGTCACGGAAGCTGTGTGGAGCTTCCGAATGGGGAGGTCTATCTGGTGCACATTGCGGCACGGCCTTTTGTCCCGGAGCTTCGCTGTACGCTGGGAAGGGAGACGGCCATTCAGAAAATGATGTGGACCAGAGACGGCTGGCTTCGCATGGCGGACGGCAACAATCTGGCCAAAACAGAGGTGCCAAAGCCGTCTCTGCCGGAGTGTCCTCTTGCGCAGGCGCCGGATTTTGACGATTTCGACGGGGAAGAGCTGGGCTGCTGGTACTATGCGCCCCGGATGATGCCGAAGCGGTTTGCGGACGTGAAGGCAAGACCGGGCCATGTGAGGATCCGCGGTCAGGAGTCCAGGACATCTCTTCATAAAGTCAGTATCCTTGCCAGAAAGCTGACCGGCACCCATGCACGTATCACCACAAAGATGGAATTCTGTCCGGAGGTACACCAGCACAGCGCGGGACTGATTCTCTATTATGACAATATGAATTATATCAATCTGCGCAAATATTACAGCGAGACGCTGGGGAAGAGCGCACTGTCCATTATTTATCTGGAAAACGGGAATAAGATGGAATTTCTGAATACCCGGATTCCGGTGCGCGATGTGCCGGTTTATCTGCGGCTCTATATCCATGGAAGAAGCTCCTGGTTTGAATGGAGCTATGACAATGAGACGTATGAGCGGATCGGCCAGGCCTTTGACACGACAAAATTTTCGGATGAATACTGTGAATACGGGGAATTTACCGGAACCATGGTGGGAATCACCTGTGCGGACCGGGTGAAACACAGGCAGTATGCGGATTTTGATTTCTTTGAATATCTTGCGGATGAGAGCCGGGAGATCGAATAAACTGGGGCTGCCGGTGGGAAAGGACGGCTTGAAAGAAAAAAACGGGAATGCTATAATGAAGGACAGAACAGGAAGGCAGGGAACGCCATGGCAAGGACCGTAGGGATTGGAATCCAGAGCTTTGAGAAAATCAGAAAAAATAACTGTTTTTATGTGGACAAAATGTATTTTATCAAAGAGTGGTGGGAGAGCCGGGATGATGTGACATTGATCACGCGTCCCCGCAGATTCGGGAAGACTCTGAACATGAACATGCTGGAGCGCTTTTTCTCCGTGAAATACAAAGGCAGGGGAGAAGTGTTTGAAGGACTGTCCATATGGGAGGAGGAAGCGTACCGCAGGCTTCAGGGGACGTATCCGGTCATCTTTTTAAGCTTTGCAGATATGAAAGAATCTACTTTTGCAGGCGCCAGAATCAGAATATTCCAAACTGTACGGGCAGTTTGCGTTTCTCCCGGACAGCGGCTGCCTGAGCGAAAAAGAAAAGGAAGCATTTGCGCGCGTGTCTTTAAATATGACGGATCAGGAGGCGTCCAGCAGCATTAAGGCGCTGTCTTTGTACCTGTCCCGTTATTATCAAAAGCAGGTGATCATCCTGCTGGACGAGTACGACACGCCGCTGCAGGAAGCGTGGGTATACGGCTACTGGCAGGAAATGGTGGAATTTATTCGAAGCCTCTTTAACTCATCCTTTAAGACCAATCCATATCTGGAACGGGCGGTTATGACGGGGATTACCCGGGTCAGTAAGGAATCTATCTTTTCTGATCTGAATCATTTGAAAGTGGTGACTATTACATCGGAAAAATATGAGACCTGCTTTGGGTTTACAGAGGAAGAGGTATGGAATGCGCTGAAAGAGAGCAGTCTGTATGAGCAGAAGGAAAGAGTCAGGGAATGGTATGATGGTTTTACTTTCGGAAAAAGGCGTGATATTTACAATCCCTGGTCGATTTTGAACTATCTGGACAAGAGGCGTTTTGCTGCCTATTGGACCAATACCAGCAGCAACGGTCTGGTGGATAAGATGATTCGGGAGGGAAGTACTGATATTAAAATGATTATGGAAAATCTGCTGAAAGGACAGCACCTGTACCGGAAACTGGATGAGCAGATTATTTTTCATCAGCTGGCAGAAGATGAAAATGCGATCTGGAGTCTTTTGCTGGCGACCGGCTATCTGAAAGTAGAAAACCGGATCTGGGACGAGGAGGAAGGGGAAGATCTGTATGAACTGTCCCTGACCAATAAAGAGGTGTACCTGATGTTCCGCAGGATGATCCGGAAATGGTTTGCCGGTTCGGCTTCTGTCTACAACGGCTTTCTCAAAGCGCTGCTGGCTGGTGACGTAAAGTCCATGAATGTATACATGAATAAAGTGGCCATGGCTACGTTCAGCTTTTTTCGCGGAGGCAACGAGCCAAAGTCAAGCTTGCTTGAATTTGGCGACTGCCCGCGAGCCAACAGCTTGTTTGTTGGCTTTGACAGTGGGAAGCGGCCGTCGGAGGCGGCGGAGCCAGAGCGTTTCTATCATGGATTTGTGCTGGGGCTTATGGTGGAATTGTCAGACCGTTATGTCACTACATCCAACAGGGAAAGCGGACTGGGAAGATATGACGTAATGATGGAGCCCCGCCATCCGGAGGATTCGGCAGCGATTCTGGAATTTAAGGTCCATGATCCGGAAGAAGAGCGGACGCTGGAGGATACGGCCCGGGAAGCGCTGGCACGGATTGAGCGGCAGAACTATGCGGCGCTTTTGGAGGCAAAAGGGCTGGACGCGCAGAAGATCCGGAAATACGGATTTGCCTTTGAAGGGAGAAAGGTGCTGATCCGGGCGGCGGAAGCCGGGGAACACTGATTTCATACGATTCCTGAATGGAGATTTTTATTAAGGTACGCAGGAATCAGGAAGGAATTCTTTGATTTTCGAATTCCTTCCTGATTTTTGTATGAATAAAGAGATTGTGTGAAACAGCCATTGACGGATTCGCCTGTACAAAAAGCATATGAAAATACTGTGCAGTTCCCGCCCTCCGATTACGGAGCCGGATCAATCAGGATCTCTCCGCTGTCGCAGAAGATCTCGACGGTCTTCCCGTTTGTCCCGGCGGATGTATAATGACACTCATTCTCATCTTCATCTTCGTCATGATTCGTGAGCCTTTTTCCGTCCAGCAGGATGGAGCCGTATTCCGTCTTCAGCTGGTACCCGTATCCGGAGAGATCTTCGGGAAGCCGGATGCGGACGGTCCCATATTCATTTTGCACTTTTAAAGTCTTTACGTCCAGACCGTTGGTCAGAAAAGACCCGGAGTTTAAATCCGCGGTCAGGCTGTCTCCGGCCGCCTGATCGATCAGGACTTCTCCATATTCATTGTGAATCTCCGTTCGCTCTGCCTCCACGGAACCAAGGAAAAGATCGCCGCTGGACATATGAATCTCCAGTGAGCTGCCGGTATAGCCGTCCAGGTCGACGTCTCCATATTCACTCTTCAGCTGCGCCTGCTCTGCAGTGACCGTTCCCGCAGTCAGATTGCCGCTTGACATGCGGAGGTTCCATGTGGTTCCGGTATAGCCTTCCAGTGAGACGTCGCCGTATTCGTCCCGGATGTCCAGCATATTTGCCTGCAGCCGGGGAAGCTTCAGGTCACCGGACTCCATCCGGATTACCACATCCGTAAAGGTCTGGTCTGCGGGATATTTGATCGTTACATAATAAGGACCCGGTTGCAGTTCTCTGGTATATTCGGATCCCGGGTCGGCATACAAAAACCAGATCCGGGAGTCGCTGCCGGAAAAGGGACCTTCCCGGAAAAGCAGCCGTCCGTCTTCCACCCTGCAGACCGGTTCCTCTGCGCTTCCCCAGGTGCGGTATTCAACGGCATACCGGTTGGAAGGGACAAGCGACACATCTTCCACATAGCTGACATCCAGCTCTATACGGTCAAATGCGTCCAGTTCTACCGTATCCTGAAACACATTCCTTCTCTGATCCGCCGCTTCTCTGGAAGTATGGACGCCGGTTCGGTCCACATAGAAGCCGGGAATGCCCCCCAGCAGAGTGCCGGCAAATAAAAAGAAGATACCCGACAGGATGCATCCAAGGGACAGGAAAAGCCATATTTTTTTATTTTTCATAACGCGCACCGCCTTTCACGATCGATCCGAACAGACAGGTCATGCCATGCAGCCCCCATCTGGTAAAGAAGAAGCTTAACAGAGTCATCAGGATGCCTGCGCCCAGCAGGATCAGTCCGCATCCCAGCGTCGCCAGTCCGTCCGCAAAAGAGGTAAAGAGCAGCCAGAAGCTTACGAGGACGCAGGGGACGGCGCTGATGGTAACGGATACCGCGATCAGGAACACGGAGAAAAGCAGCGCGATCACCACCAGTACAAAGGCCAGAAGCACTGCTCCAAAAGCCAGCGCCAGCGGCAGGGCGACGGGCGCGGCGAAGACGGCCAGAATCCCGATCCACAGGGCGGAGAAGCCCTTTTTCACATCCCTGACTGGTTCGGCGGCATTCTCCACCGCAAAATCCCGGATGATCTGATCGGCGGCCAGCTCCGGGCTTCCCAGATCCTCGATGGCCTGCGCTTCCCGTTCGGGTCCTGCTTCCTCAAAATATTCGGTAAAATAGGCGACTGCCCGTTCATAATCTGTTTTTGGAAGTCTCTTAAGCCTGTGCTGAAGGCGTTCCATGTATTGTTCCCGGTTCATTCTTCGTGTTCTCCTTTCAAAATCTGATCAATGGCTTCCTTGTGAAGCTTCCATTCCTCCATAAGCTCCTGATATCTCTGCCGGCCGGATTCCGTGATCCGGTAATATCTCCGGTTCCGCCCCTGGAAGGGCTGGTCATACACGCTTAGATACCCCTGCTCCTGCAGCCGTTTCAGGATCGGATAGAGGGTGGAATCCTTGACGCCGGAGACATTCTTGATCTTCTGACTCAGCTGATAGCCATAGGAATCTTCCTTTTCCGTAATGGAAAGGATCAGCAGGTCGAACATGGGCGGACTTAACGGAAAGATCATATTCTGGCTCCTTTCTTATGCTTTGGTTTTGTATATTATATATCATATAATATACTGTGTCAATCCATATATAAATATTCGTGATATAAAATGCAGAAAGTTGGAGTTCCCAGTCAAAGGCACGCATGATATAATGAGCGCAAGCGAGAAGAATGGGCTTGCCCATTCGGCGAGCGGCGAATGGTGATCATGAATCGAAGATTCATGATATAATGTCATCAACCGGAGCGAAGCGGAAGATGATGACCTGCGCGGGCATCAGCGGGATTCCTTAGAATATAATCAAATACGAGGGGGATAAAGATGAGGAAATTTCTAAAACGATGTGTTTTGTTACTGTTGGTACTGCTGCTGGGCATGGGCGCGGGGATCTATGGGTATGCCCGTTACACCGCACTGAAGGAGCCGGAACTGACCTCCGCATTTGTCAGCGGGAAGCTGGAAGCAGTCAGCGAACTGACCACTGTCCGGCTGACCTACACAGGGCTGATCAAGTATTCGGAAGGGAAGATTCCGTTCCTTACGAAAAACAGCTTTTCCATGATCTACACGGCCAGGGTCCGGGCCGGGATCGATATCCGGCAGGCAGAGATCGACATTCAGGAAGACCAGGTGGTGATCACCCTGCCGGAGTGTGAAGTACAGTCCATAGAGATCGACGAAGATTCCATTGAATTCTATGACGAGCAGTGGGCTCTCTTTAACCGGACGGAAAAGGAGGACGTCATCGACATGGTGGCGGCGGCGAAGGCGGATGTGTCGGAAAAAGCGGACATGGACAGCCTGATCCAGAACGCCAGGACCCAGACCGAGCGCATCGTCCGGGGGCTTCTGGAGGATGTGGTTGGGGAGCGGGCGCTGGTGATCCAGTGATTCTCATGCCGAAGTTTGTCAGAAGGTGTTGAAATGGAAAAAATAAAAGAGTATTTGCTGAATAAAATATTTACAGTCCCATATCTGGATAAAATGGCGACAGAGGATATGATTCCCGATTCCTTTCTGAAGTGTGTGAAACGGTATGTAAATAATGACAAACAGACCATTGGAGAAGCATTAAGCGAGATTTATCATTATATGGACAGGGAATACAGGAACGAATATTTTTATAAAAATACAATACTGAATCAGCTGTTGTTGGGAAAACACGATATCTATCATACATCTGTTCTGTCAGAATTACCAGTTGCGGGGTCCAAAGCAGATGTTGTCATGATTAACGGACAGGGGGTGGTGTATGAGATAAAAACAGACCTGGATAATCTGTCAAGACTGGAAAATCAGATAAATGATTATTATCAGGTATTCAGTTATGTTTATATTGTTACAGGCCGTAAACACCTGACGAAAATAAAAGAAGTTTTTCAGGATACAAAAGCAGGAATTTATGAATTAACAGATACGGGGAGACTGATACAAAGAAGGAGAGCTTCTTGTAATCGAGAACATTTGTCACATGATATCATGTTCAGATTGTTGAGAAAGTATGAGTTTGAAGAGATATTGTTAAAACATTATCAAAAACTTCCTGATGTAAATAATTTTATATACTACAGACAGTGTCTGGAATGGATAAAAGGCATCAATATTCTGACGTTCCAGAAAGATGTGATGGATTGTTTAAAAAAAAGAACAAGCATTGTTATAACGGATCTGCTGCAGGGAGAAGTGCCATATGAGCTTAGGTACTATGCTTATTTTTCAAAAAGATATTGGTCGGATCATAGTCTGATGGATGTTCTTTTATCTAAAAAAATGGAGGTGTAAGGGTGTATTATCCGTATTTGAGAGGTCGGCAAAATGAATTGTTGTGCCTGCGTGAACTGTTGGAGAATGGTAAACTTGGAAAAAAAATAGTGCCTGTTATAGAGCCGGTCCGGTTTAGCAGTACTTTTTTTTCTACGCTGTCAAAATTTATTGAGATGAACAGGGACGTCATAGTTATACAAAATCCCAAAGTAGGGAAATTCGATAAAGAGTTCACTGAAATGCGGGCGAAAACAGAGAGAGAAGGTGACACTGATAAAAAGAAAAAGCTTCAGGAAACGTTGGAAGTCTACATGGAAATATTAAAAAATGAACATATTTTGGCTGGATATATCAATGATGCTGAAATGGTCTCGGAATTTTTGAAAAAGAATAAAGACATAGAAGATGCAATTGTGATTAACCGTGAACTGGGTAATTATGAATATTATGATGAATATGGGGAAGAACTGGTTGCAAAGCTTACCTTTATTCCCAATGATATGGATTTTAAGGATGACGTTTCTGGAGAAGTGGCTGTTATAGAGGATGGGTACAAAAAGGCAAAAAGAAATATAGATTATCTTGAACAGCCGGATGAGATTTTCAGTAGAAATCATGTAGTATATAAGAAAAGGGGATACTGCGGATTTTGTGATTATTCCATTGTGGGCAGTGAATACGAAGAAAGTGGCTTTGCACCTTTGGCGATTGCGATACACTTGGTCTATTTTGGAAAGAAGGATGTACTGCGTATCCATCATTTTGTTTCTGAATCAAACGAAAATATTTCTGACCCGGCCAGAAAATTTGAAGAAGCCATGAGTCATCTGGTTGATTGGGAGAATTTTGACGTGATTCCCAAAACAACCGGATTAAATAATTTGTTAAGCTACTATTATCACGGGAGATTTCCGGGTTTGGGAGTGATAAAAAAATATTCGTTGATGCACCATCTGGAGATTATAAATGATTACCTGGGAGATGAATAAATGATATGCTGTGCAGAATGTTTTGCAGATCCGGAATTGAGAGCTGCGATTATGATTCTTGGGAATAAAAGCGATTGTCCTGTCTGCAGGAAGCAAAATGTATGGATTTATGATTCGAATATTGATAAAGACAATACAAATGTTGAAGAATTGATCAGTTCCATTCTGGATGTGTACGTCCCGGAATCAGAACTGAGTATTACTTATCCTGATGAAGAGAAGTTGAATATAGAGGATCGGCTGAAGAAAGACTGGAAGATTTTTTCCGGAAACTCAAAACAGGTCAGGCAGATCATCGAAGGAATGATTACAGATACGCCGGAATTGAATGATAAACTTATCAGCGAAAAGGTAGGAATTCCACAGTTATTCGATGATACATATTTAGAGAATCATTCCTTGACGGGCAGATACAGTTGGGAGAACTTTAAAAAATGTCTGCGAAATGAGAACCGTTTTCACAGCAAATATATAAATCTTGAAATACTGGCGCAGATTTTAAAAGACACCGTGATTACCATATCCGCAAATGAGAAGTTTTACAGAGCAAGAGTATCAGATAAATCAGGATTTTGCAGAGGGCAAATGGGTGCGCCGCCTGATGATAAGGCATCAGCTGGTCGCGCCAATTCAAAAGGGCAAAGCTGCCTTTATCTGGCAAGCAGGAAAAAGACAACCGTGAAAGAAATACGCGCACATGTATTTGATCATGTCACGATTGCTACGTTCAGACTGAATCATGATGTCAGAGTGCTGGATCTAAGTTCTATTACGCATGCTTCACCGTTTTATGCAGGAACAGATTTGTTATCATATCTTGTTAACGAAAAGTTTCTGAGGGAAATAGAAAACGATCTGGCAAAACCTGTAAGCAGATGGGATACAGACCTGGATTATCTGCCTACACAATATATCAGCGATTTTGCAAAATTTTCAGGATATGATGGTGTGAAATATTTCAGTACATTTGATCATGATGCGTATAATCTGGCGCTTTTTAACCCGGATTTTTGTGATTGTATTTATCATCGGGTTTTTCTGGTCGAAAACGTAGATTACAGATTATCGACCGTGTGATATTACGGGAAGAAAATTTTGAGATTCATTTCTGATAAAAACAATATAAGGAGGAATCAACCCATGTTTTACGAAAAAGTAAAAGAATCCACACAGTTTATTGAGAGCAGGACCGCGCTGCGTCCGACCATCGGCATCATCCTGGGCAGCGGCCTGGGAAGCCTGGTGGACATCATGGAGGAGCGGACCGTGATCCCCTATAAGGAGATCCCGAACTTTCCGCAGTCCCATGTGGCGGGACATGCAGGCAATCTGGTGATCGGCAGGATCGGACAGGAGATCATCGCCGCCATGCAGGGACGCTTTCATTATTATGAAGGCTTTACCATGAAGGAAGTGACGTATCCCATCTACGTGATGAAGCTTCTGGGCATTGAAAATCTGATCGTGACCAACGCCTGCGGCGGGATCAACCGGGACTTTGCGCCTGGCGACCTGATGCTTCTGACCGATTACATCAATATGCTGGGCAATAACTCCCTGATCGGCGAAAATGACGAGCGTTTCGGCGTGCGGTTTCCGGATATGTCGGAGGCATATTCCAGAGAACTGATGCAAAAAGCAGAACGAACTGCAGAGAGGCTGGGACTTTCTTATCAAAAAGGCGTCTACGCCATCTTCTCCGGCCCCTGCTATGAGACGGCGGCGGAGATCCGGGCCTATGAACGGCTGGGAGCGGACGCCATCGGCATGTCCACGGTGCCGGAGACGATCGCGGCCAACTATCTGGGTATGAAGGTGCTGGGAATCGCCTGCATCACCAACATGGCCACCGGGATCGCGAAGACGAAGCACAGCCACGAAGAAGTGGTGCGGATCGCAAATGAGAGCAGCGAGAGGCTGTGCGGCTGGGTCAGGGAGCTTTTGCTGGACTGGCAGACAAAAGAGCGGTAAAAGAACAGTCTGCATCTGCGGCGGTTCTGAATGCCGGATGCCGGCAAAAGAATCAGGAAAAAGAAAACAGCAGGAAAGGAACAAGACCGGTCCGGTATTCGTCCGGGCGGGCACTGGAAGCATGGTGCCTGTCCGAAGATGAAAGGACCGGTCTTTTTTGAAAGCTGTCAGGTTCGGGAAATCGCAAAATAACATAAAGAAAGATGCAAAATGGCATTTCGCCGGTTCGTTGCACTGGGTATTCAGGAGATTCCCAGGACGCTTTTCCGTCGCTTTTTGCGAAAAACACGCAGTTCTTTTCCAATCCCTGTGTATTTTTTCAGAAGAAAAGAAGGGGGCGGCCCTGCCCGGCCCCGGATTCCGGTGAAATCCAACAAAGAAAAAAGCACGATCATCCAGCATAATTCCATATACATCTAACACTGGAACATATGAGGAATACAGGCTTCTTGCTATACTGAAACTGCCAATAAGAAGCAGCAGTGAAAACATGCAAGGAGGAGAAGACATGAAGAGAAAATGCAGAGTAATGGCGGCAGGGCTTGCGGCGATGATGGCGGTATCGGCGGCAGGATGCGGTTCCGGAGGCGATGCGCCGGCGTCCCAGGGCGGCGCGGGCAGCGCGGATGCGCTGGAGGTGAAGATCTGGGACAGCGCCCAGGTGGACGGCCTGCAACAGATCGCGGACGAGTGGACGGCGCAGTCCGGCATCAAAGTAAACATCCAGGTGCTGGGCTGGGATGAGTACTGGACCCTGCTGGAAGCAGGAGCTACCGGCGGAGACATGCCGGATGTATTCTGGATGCATTCCAATGTGGCGCAGAAGTACATGGAAAATGATCTGCTTTTAAAACTCGACGACTATATCAGCCAGTCGGAGGACATTGACCTGGCCAATTACTATGAGGGAATCACGGGAATCTATCAGTTGGGAGACGCACAGTATGCGGTTCCCAAGGATCATGACACCGTCGCCCTGTGCTACAACAAGGCGATCTTCGATCAGTATCAGGTGGCGTATCCGGACGAGACCTGGACCTGGGAGGATTTCTATGAGGCGGCGAAGGCCATCACGGATGCAGGACAGGGCAGTACATACGGATATTCCATCGACGTGGGAAACAATCAGGACGGCTGGTGGAACATCGTCTACGATTACGGCGGGTATGTGATCAGCGAAGACCATAAGACTTCCGGGATGGATGATCCGAAGACGCTGGAAGCCATGGAGTTCCTTGGAAAACTGATCGCGGATACCATGCCGGCCCAGTCGGTGATCTCGGAGAACGGCAGCGGCACGCTCTTCACCTCCGGCGTGACGGCCATGACCACCCAGGGAAGCTGGAATATCAATACCTTCTATACCAGCGACAACAGCGAAAATTTTGCATGGTCCGTGCTTCCCTACTATGATCAGAACGGAAACGGAACCGCGGATCCGGGAGAGCGCTGCACCATTTACAACGGCCTTGGCTGGGCGGCAGCGGCAGGCACGGACGCTCCGGATGCGGCATGGAGCCTGATCGAGTGGTTCTGCAAGGAAGAAAATCAGGTGAAACAGGCCGATCTGGGCGTGACCATGGCAGGCTTTAAAGGCGCTTCCGACAGCTATCCGTCCGCCTTTGAAGGAATGGATATCAGCGCGTTTCTGGACATGGAATCCGAGGGAACGCTGGTCGTACGTCCGTGCAGCAAGTATACGACCAACTGGGAGACCATGATGGGAGAGACGCTGGTAGGCGCGTGGAACGATGTGTCCACCATGAAAGACGCCTGCACGAAGATCGCGGCGGAGATGAACGCGCAGCTTGCACAGGAATAAGGGGGATGAGGGTGTGAAACGAAAAATGACGAAGGCGGAGAAGACGGAGGCCCTCTGGGGATGGTTCTTTATCGCTCCCACCATGCTGGGGCTTCTGATCCTGAATTTTTATCCCATAGTCAATACGGTCTGGCAGAGTTTCTGCAAGACCGGAGACTTCGGCCGGGGCAACACGTTTGTGGGGCTTCAGAACTATATCGACGTCCTGTCCGGCAGTGAATTCTGGGTGAGCCTGTTCAATACGTTCAAATATGCAGTCATTGAGGTGCCGTTCTCGGTCTGCATCGCACTGGTGCTGGCGGTGTTCCTGAACCGGAAGATGGCAGGGCGCAGCATCTACCGCACCATTTATTTCCTTCCCATGGTGGCGGCTCCGGCAGCGGTGGCCATGGTATGGAAATGGCTGTACAATCAGCAGTATGGACTGTTAAACCATCTCTTCGGCAGCAGTACGGGCTGGATCTCCGATCCGAAGATCGCCTGGATTTCCATCGGAATCATCGGCGTCTGGTCCATTCTGGGCTACAATATGGTCTTGATGATCGGCGGGCTGCAGGAGATTCCAAGAGATTACCATGAGGCGGCGGATATCGACGGCGCCAGCCCCATCCGGCAGTTTTTCAGCATTACGGTGCCGCTCCTAAGCCCCACGATCTTCTTTATTGTACAGACCAGGATCATCGGGGCCCTGCAGCAGTTTGACCTGATCTACATGGTGATGGATACGTCCAATCCGGCGCTTTCCAACGTGGAGACGGTGGTGCCGGTGTTCTACCGCTATGCATTTACCTATGGAAATAAAGGATACGGCGCAACGTTTGTCATTCTGCTGCTGCTGATCATTCTCTTTCTGACGGTGCTCCTTCAGAAAGCAGAGAAGAAATTTGTGTTCTATAATTAAAGGAGGGAGAGAAAAATGGCGAAAGACAAGGCCAATGGAATTCTGATCCATGTGATCCTGATCGTTGTGGCGTTCGTGATGATCGTGCCGTTTCTGTGGATGTTCCTGACGGCGTTCAAGACCATCGGAGAGGCCACCAGCATCAATCCGTTCGTAATCTTCCCATCCAGCTGGAAACTGGACAGTTTCCTCAATGTGTGGAAAAATTATAATTTTCTGGTGCTCTATAAAAACACCCTGCTTATGATCTTCTTCCGGGTGGTCTGCGCGGTGCTGACGGCGACCATGGCGGGCTATGCCTTTGGACGGATGAATTTTCCCGGGAAAAATATTGCGTTTTCTCTGGTTATGATCCAGATGATGGTGCCGGCGCAGATCTTTATCATTCCACAGTACGTAATGGTATCGAAGCTGGGACTTCTGAACACGCTGTTTGCGCTGGTATTTCCGGGCGTGGTGACGGCTTTTGGAATCTTCCTTCTGAAGACCAGCTTCCAGGGGCTTCCCAAAGATATGGAAGAGGCGGCCATGGTGGACGGGTGTAATTACGGCCAGAGATTTCTGCTGGTCATGGCTCCGCTGACCAGAAGCGCCATGGTATCCCTGGGGATCTTTACCGCAGTCTTTGCGTTTAAGGATCTGATGTGGCCCATGATCGTCTGCTCGGAAGCGTCTACGACGACGCTGTCCGCGGCCCTTGCCAAGATGCAGGGACAGTTCTCTTCCAATTATCCGGAACTGATGGCGGCGGCGCTGATGGCATGCCTTCCCATGATTATAATCTACGTGATCTTCCAGAAACAGTTCGTGGAAGGAATCGCTACTTCAGGAGGAAAACTGTAAAACCTATGGGTGAGATCAGGCGATGGGATATGCCCCATTACAGCAGTCTGGCGTATCAGCAGAAGATATCGGAAGAATTGTATCTGACCCTGTGCGGGCGGGAGCGGTGCGCCGCTTCCCAGCACGTGGGTCCGGTGGCAAGAGACGGGTATCACCTTCATGTGATCCTGTCGGGCAGAGGGTATTACGAGACGCCCTGCGGACTGTTTTCCCTCCACGCGGGACAGATGTTCATGATCCGGCCGGAGGAGACAGTCACCTATTATGCGGACGGAGACAATCCGTGGAGCTACTGCTGGCTTGCCTTTGACGGAGAGAAGGCGGACTATTATGCAGAGCTGGCGGGCTTCGGCCCCGGCGTCTACTGGCGGGACTGCCATGTGGATCTGGAGCGGTTTCTGAAGATTGCGGAGAAGATGATACAGAATATGAAGCCGAGCATCTCCTCCGTGCTCCAGAGGACGGCGGTGATGTATGAGTATCTGGCGCTGGCGGCGGAATCCCATATCCGGTCCGGACTTGGGGATGCATACCAGCCGGTCTTTATGCCGGATATGTATGTGGACTATGCCGTAGAGCTGATCAAAAAGAATTACAGCCACATCACTGTGGAAGAGCTTGCCCGGTATGTGGGGATCAACCGGAGTTATCTGTCGGATATCTTTAAGAAAAAGCTGGGTATGTCACCTCAGCATTACCTGGTCCGCTATCGGATGGAGCGGGGCGGGGAGCTTCTGCGGACGACGGAGCTTCCGATTCAGGAGGTGGCGAAACGCTCCGGCTATGACAATCCCCTGACCTTTACCAAAATGTTTAAAAAAACTTACGGAGTCAGCCCGAGAGAATACCGCATCCGCATGGCGGTGTCCGAGGGGCTGCCGGACGGAGGAGAAAATGAGTATTCTGTTTGAACAGGAAAGCCGTACCTTTTATCTGAACACGGCCCACACATCTTATCAGATCCAGGCGGACTGCCGCGGATATGTGCACCACCTTTATTATGGAAGGCAGGTGGGGACGAGTCATATGGAATATATGCATTATTATTCCGACTGCGGATTCTCCGGCAATCCCTACGAGCTGATGGACCAGAGGGATTTCTCCCTGGACAATGTGTGTCAGGAGTATCCCGGATGCGACGCGGGGGACTATCGGGTGAGCTGTCTGTCGCTCCAGAATCCGGACGGGAGCTTCGGCGCGGAGTTCCGGTATGTGAGTCATGAGATCATCCATGGAACATACAGGCTTCCCGGCCTTCCGGCAGCTTATGATGACGGCGGCAGAGCCGAAAGCCTGATTCTCTGCCTGGAGGATCCGGTGACCGGGCTGGCGCTGAAGCTTCTCTACGGCGTTTTTGAAGAGGAGGATATGATTACCCGCAGCGCCATTGTGGAAAATCACACAAAAGGAACGGTGGTCCTGCACAAAGCGCTGTCCGCGTGTCTGGACATTCCGTTCGGGGAGTGGGATCTGATCCATTTTCCCGGAAGGCACTGTATGGAACGGCAGGCTAAACGGCAGAAGCTGCCGGACGGGGTCCTGACAGTGGGTTCCAGAAGAGGAAGCAGCAGCCATCATCACAATCCCTTTGTCATCCTGGCGGCCCCTGAGACTTCCGAGGACTACGGAGAGTGCCTGGGCGCCATGCTGGTCTATTCCGGAAGCTATCGGATCGATATCGAACGGACGCAGATGCGGGCCGTGCGCATGGTGCTGGGCATTCAGGACGAGCAGTTTCAGTGGGAGCTGCAAAAAGGGGAGCAGTTTGTCATGCCGGAAGTACTGTTTGGTTTCAGCAGCGATGGCCTTACCAGGCTGAGCCATCAGTATGCGGATTTTATCCGGGAACATATCTGCCGGGGAACATATAAGAAGGCCCGCCGCCCGATCCTCATCAATAACTGGGAAGCGACATATTTTGATTTTGATTCCGGGCGTCTTCTGGATATCGCAAAACAGGCGTCAGAGCTTGGCATGGAGATGCTGGTGCTGGACGACGGCTGGTTCGGAAGGAGAGACGGCGAGAAAGACGGACTGGGCGACTGGTACGTCAACGAGAAAAAGCTGGCGGGCGGACTGGCTCCTCTGATCCGGGAGATCCATGGGATGGGAATGAAGTTCGGCATCTGGGTGGAGCCGGAGATGGTAAATGAGGCCAGCGATCTGTATCAGAAGCATCCGGACTGGGCGCTGACCGTACCCGGAAGGCTGCCCGCCATGGGGAGATGCCAGCTGGTGCTGGATCTGGGCCGGAGAGAGGTCCGGGACTATCTGTATCAGGTTCTGTCGGACCTTTTGAGAAATTATCCCATTGATTATGTGAAGTGGGACATGAACCGGAATATGACGGATATGTACAGCCGCGCCCTTCCCGCTCACCGGCAGGGAGAGGTCCATGTCCGTTACATGCTGGGGGTCTATGACCTGCTGGAGCGTCTGACCGGCAGCTTTCCGGAAGTACTGTTTGAGGGCTGCAGCGGGGGCGGCGGGCGCTTTGACTGCGGGATGCTCTATTACTCGCCGCAGATCTGGTGCAGCGACGATACGGACGCCATCGAGCGGCTGAAGATCCAGTACGGGACCTCTTTTGGATATCCCGTATCCGCTGTGGGCTCCCATGTATCTGCGTCGCCCAACCATCAGACCGGCCGGTGCACTTCTCTTGCCACCAGAGCGACCGTGGCCATGTCGGGGACCTTCGGCTACGAACTGGACCTGACGACGCTTGACGAACTGGAGAAGCAGGAGATCAAGGGACAGATCGCCCGGTTTAAAGAATACGCTCCGCTGATTCAGGAAGGGGATTATTATAGGCTGACCAACGCCGTCGAAGACCGGTATTTTACCGCCTGGCAGCACGGGGCGAAAGACGGCACGGAGGCGCTTCTGAATGTGGTGGTGCTCGCGCCCCAGGCGAATCCGACGCCGATCCATGTACGGCTGAAGGGACTTCGGGAGGACGCCTGCTATCAGGAACTGATCTTCGGGAAAACATACAGCGGCGCGGCGCTGATGCATGGAGGGTTCACCCTCCCGATCATGAGCGGAGACTATCCGTCGCTGACTTATCACTTTAAAATTATGCAGGAATACTGAACACAGCGGAGGGCCCGGGGACTGAGAGGGCTGAAGCGGAACTTAAAACAGCGGAATTTAAATCAGGAGAAATGTTATGAGCGGTATTGCACAGTTATTTGACAACGACAGCCCGCTAGGACGGGCCGTCACGAAGGTAGGAACATATATTGCGGTCAATCTTTTATTTATCATCGGCTCTCTGGGCATTGTGACGATCGGAGCCTCTCTCTCGGCCATGTATTATACGCTTATGAAATACCAGCGGGGAGGCGGAGAGATCAATCCTTTTCGTCTGTTCGTAAAAGGATTTCGTGAAAATTTTATCAAAGCGACGGTCGTATGGGTGGGCGTACTGTGTCTGATATCGGTTCTGCTTCTGGAGATGTTCTGGTGCAGCCAGGCGGCCGGAGTGATGCATCTGTTCCTCTACGGGCTTGGAACCGTGCTTCTGACGGCGGCAGTGACGGCTGTCTATACCTTTCCGGGGATCGCGGCGTTTGACGCGCCGGTCGGAAGGCAGCTTTTGAACAGCCTGTTTTTTGCCGGGAAATCTCCGGTCACGGTTCTGCCGGTGGTCGGGGCGTGGCTTCTGCCCTTCTATATCACCTATTCCTTTATGGAGTGGATGCCGCTGTGGGCGTTCCTGTGGTGCTGCTTTGGGTTTGCCGCTACTGCAAATGTGCAGTCTCATTTCCTTCTGCGGCTGTACGCGCCGTATCTGGCGGCTGCAGGAGGGGCGGAGGCAGACAAAACAGAGTCCCGGCAGCTTTTGGCCGGAGCTCAGAGGACACAGCGGCAGATTCTGAAGGATATGAAACGTCTTGGGATGTGAGACTTTACAGCAATTATATTTTTAAAGGGTAAGCCAGTCATGCAAGAGTGACTGGTTTGCCTTTTTTACTTTACGACACTCTCATATTTTAAAAGATTATGTGAATAAAATGAAAAAGATTTGATAAAATGATATAAAAAGCAACGAAAAACGTAGAGTTATTGACGAGATCGGAAAGAAATGCTAGTATAAACATGGAGGTGCCAGAAATGTTCACATATATCAGATTAAAAAACTTTCTGTCATTTGACGATGTGGTGTTTGACTTCCGGCATGGAAGTAAAGGAGTAAAGAGCTTTATTTCTATTTATGGGGAAAATGGGAGCGGAAAATCTAATTTTGTAAGCGGTATTAATTTTTTGAGAAAAAGTATCGAGTCATTCGCTCTGAATACGGCATTTGAACAGGTACAGGATCTTTTGGAAGAAACGAAAAAGTACAGTGTTTCAAAAGAAATCTGGGACTTGGTTATACAGAATACGAGCATATTACAGATGGCGGAAAGCTACAGGATGATTGACGCCGAAGAGGAGACCTTGACCGAATATGGATTTCAGATCAACGGTCATAGCGGTTATTATATGCTGAGTTTTAAGGAACGTTTTGTGTATGAGAAATTGTACTATTTTACCGGAAAACAGAGCGGCGTGCTGTATGAAATAAAGTCAAACGGGGAAGAGACGGAGATTTCTCTGTCCAATAAACTTTTTGCCAATAAAAGAACAGAAGATGAGATAAAGGAAGAAATTCAAAAATACTGGGGAAAGCATACTTTTTTGAGCATCCTGAATAAAGAACGGATGCAAAAAAATGAACATTATATAGAAGAAAATTATTTATCCTATGTGTTTGATTTACTGAATATGCTTAGAGATACGGTGGTTCATCGGCAGACGCTGGATAGGAGTGATCTGGAACTGCCGTCGGGAAAGCCCGGGAATGTACTGAAGGATTTGAATGAAGGAAAGATTTCCCAGGACAGGGAGCACATGCTCAATCACACGGAAAAAATTATCCGTGATTTTTTTACGCAGGCGTATGCAGATATAAAAGACATATTCTATGACAGGAAAAAGGAAGGAAAAGAGGTTGCCTATCGTTTGTATGTCAGGAAAATGATAGGAGGGAAGCTTCGTATGATTCCTTTCTCCAGCGAATCGGCGGGTACAAAGCGCATTCTGGAGATCCTGCGTTCTTTACTGGGGGCATTTTGCGGAGTAACGGTTGTTTATGACGAGATTGACAACGGTATCCATGATCTGCTGCTGAAGAGCATATTGGAATCCATGACAGATGAAATTACCGGTCAGCTGATTATTACGACGCATAATACCTATTTGCTGGAAAGTATGAATATTAGATCCGTATACCTTATTCAATCGGATTATACCGGAAAGAAGGAAGTGAAATGCCTTGATCAGTATCCGCGGATCCAGAACAGCAACAATCCAAGAGTAATGTATATGAAAGGAATGTTCGGGGGAGTGCCGGTGATCGATGCGATAGATTATGAAGAAATTCTGCAGGAACTGGAAGATAATTCCTCAGAAGAGCAGGGGGGTGGGTGATCATGCCCCGTTTGGACCTGTGTTATAAGAAAGGCATTGTAATTGTGCATGGAAGATCAGAATGGCATTTGGTGAGACATGTATATACCAATCTTCATCTTCCGCTGGAATTGATATCAAAGGACAAAGGAAAAAGCAGCATTCAAATTAACGGTTTGCTGGAATACATGAATAGAAAATGTAAATGTAAATCATTAAAGACGTTTGCAGAAGAGCATTCTATAGAGTATGACAGGAAGAATAAAGTACTGAAAAATTTTAAATTGTTTACCATTATGGATACAGATGATTGTGAAGAGGAAACCCGGGAAAAGTACATATCTGGTGAATTATTCAGGGGACATCTGCTTTCGGAATATATTGTTCCAGTATATAACACTCCAAATCTGGAGGAGATTATGATCAGAGCAGGAATTATGACCAGGCAAATCCGGGATGCGGAAAAAGGTACGTATTACAGTAAGATATTTCCGCTCAATACGGAACCAATGAGTGTAGAAACTATCAATCAAGTCAGAATATTCGCTTCAAAACTTAAGGGAATCAGGCAAACCAATCTGATGGAATTTATTCAATATTGTTTTGAATTGCTTCCCGCTGGAAATTTATCGTTAGAGGAATAAACACAGAATCCGGAAGAAGGGAGTACAGCAGAAAGTGAGTATACAGAAGACAAAACTAGGTGCAAGATTTTTATCAGATTCAGAGATGGGAGCGATTCTGCCCGACTGGAAATCTATCACTTCACAGATCGAAGTATTCCGGCATGACCGTTCTGTTCAGAAGTCCGGTCAGCAGGAATACGAACAGAAGACCAATCATATTGGAATCATGGGCCGCCGGGGCGCCGGCAAGACGTCCATCCTGAGGACTTTTCATAAGAAGTTAAAAGAAGGCAAATCATGTAACGATATTGTGCTGCCCATTATCATTCCGGAAAACATGTCGTCTGGAACTTCACTTATGGATGTGGTGCTTGGGATGATGAAGCCTTTGGTGGATGAGGAAAGCAAAGCGGCGCCCCAGGGAGACTGCATCTATCTGAACCGGGGCAAATTGGAGCAGGCGTATCACAAGTTGGTGAAGCAGTATTGCTATATTAAGAAAGATTACCGGGATATTCTGATTCATCAGTTTACCAGCGAGCAGTATTATGTGGATAAGACGACGAAAGTATTCAGTTCGGATACGGTATTTATCGAGCAGTTCAGCAAATTTATTGATTTGCTTCTGGATCGGGACTGGAACAAAGAGGGCACATCCGAGGCCATGCTGTTCCTGTTTATTGACGATATTGATCTGAGCACCATCCGCTGCATGGATGTAGTGAAGACGCTGCTGTCTTATCTGTCCCATCCAAGGATTGTTACATTTTTGTCAGGCGATCTGAACACCTTTGAGGAAGCGCTGACACTGGAATTCCTGCGGCAGGAGAAGGCACTGGATGCGGATGTGTTTTTGAAGGCATATGGTCCTGCCAGAAACGGGCGCAGCAGCGAGCTGTCGAAAGCGGAAGAAGAAGAGCACAGTCTGCGTGAACAGAAGAAGGAACTTGCTTATGAATATCTGAAGAAAATCCTTCCGCCCGCATACCGCAAAAATATCAAATACTGGTCCCTGGAGGAGAGAGGGAACTATCGCGTCGCAGACGAGGAGGGAAAGGAGCAGAAAACGCTGGCAGAACTGCTGGGGGAAGTGACAGCGGGGAAGATGGAAAGGTCCTGTTTTGATGCAGACCGGGGGGAGGGAAAGACGCATGGGATACATGTCATGTACCACCTCTTTGATGAAACCTCCAGAGGACTGAACAATGTCTATAACGTACTGCTGGAACTGTGCGGGAAGGAAAAGGGGACCGATAACAGCCAACAGGAAGAAGATGCAGAGAAGATGGGGCTGTGGAGACTGCTTCGGGCAGTCATAGATTCTTCGCCGTTCTATGCGAAGTATAAAGAGACGCTGCTGAAAAATGTAATCGTTCAGATCGGTCAGGGAGCGCAGGTTGATTTCCTGAGTCTGAAAAACTTGTTGTATTACGGGGGTGATTTAAGGTTCTCAGCGGTGGATGGATTCCGCCTCTTTCTCCTGGCCGAGTTTGCTGCGGGACTGTTTTCAAAGGAGAGCCGGGAGGAGCTGAACTATCAGGAGCTGAAGTTAAAGATTCTTGCAGAGTATATCCGGAGTGAAGAAATAGACGGGAAGATCGCGGCTGAGAGGCCGTTGCCTGATCTGAAGACGAAGGATAAGACAGATCAGGAGAAAAAAGAACCATGGGTTTTAAAACGCCTGCTTCAATGCGGAAGTTTTCTGTTCGGTTTGAATCTGATTCAGTATCTCGGAAGGGAGGCAGTCTATGATATATTGAATGTAGACGCAAAGACTTCTGCAGGCTCGCCGAAAGAGAACCGCTTCTATAAGATCGCTGTTGCATTGAAAAAGACTATATGGACCATATGCGTGGAAGGCAAAGATCACAGGCAGGAATGTGGCAGATATCTGGCAGAACTTTATCTCCAGGCGGAAGATGCATTATTGGAGCTTTTAAACCATCTGCCCTATCACCAGAATGTAATTTATGGGGAATGGCTGATAAGAGATCTTATATTGAGGGGCATGAGATATCGTGATTATGACAGCGATAATGTAGCAATAGCATACCTGGGAGAAGCGGAAGGATGCCTGGACAGTATAAAAAAATATTTGTCGGAGTCACATAAGTATGTGCCCGCCCAGGGGGTTCGAAACGATATTTTTATCGGAAACTGGCATTGGGCGGAGTATACCGGCAGGTGTTCGCTGTATGGCCTATATTTTGAAAGCTGTCTTAGGGAAAACGATAAATATTCAAAAATATATTTTAATATCGGCCGTATGGCGAAGGAGCTGATGTATGCGGGTATGGCGAAAACTTTGGGGAATCTGATTGAGGGGATAGAAAAAGATAACCAGGTTCAGGCGTTAGAAGGCTTTGTCTATGAATCCGTACAGGGGAAGGAAGATGAAAAGCAAAGACAGGTGGTTGTGGAGATTGATAAAGCCGGAATATGGAACCATTCCTATACAAAGGAAAAGGTGTTCCCTTATCTGAAGAGAAAGACAGAAGGCTGTATTGAAAAGATAAGCGGCGGAAGGATGGTCTTCGATGCCAGCCAGTTAATCCGCGGGGCCTATGCTGCTCTCAGGGACTGCAACAAAGGAACATCTGGAAAAGCGCTGGCGCTTGGTCTGGTCGAACGTCTGGAAACGATTTTGTTTTTATCAGAGGCAGACCATCATCTGGACAGTTCCTGGTATATGAGACTGGAACATGTGCTTGTGATTCGTTGTATGTTGGAGGAATTTTTGCTCCGCCATCCGAGAGTCCGGTACGGCAAGCAGGAGGCGAGAAAGTTTCTGATGGAGCTGAAGGAACTGCCGCTGGTGATCCGGACGGAGAACTGGGATCAGATACAGGAAGAACTGAAGGCCAGGGAAGAGAGATTCTTTTACAAGGATGAGCCGCAGGCGGAGGAATTACCTTTGCAGGAGAAGGAACAGCAAGCGAAAGAACTGCCCGCGCTGCAGGAGTGGAAGAGGTTACGGTATGATATAGCAAAAAAAGATGAAGTGATAAATGTTTTAAAGAAGCAGAACAAAATGGAAGGACTTGACGGGCTGGTGGATGACGTGTACCAGAACTATTATCTGGGAGAAGATACAAAATTTGGGGGGAAGGATCCTATAGAAGCATGGATAAAAAAGTACATGGAAAATACCTATCATGAGAAAGTTCAGTCATTCACATATATTGAGTATCTGGTTCAGCAGAAAGCAATCCATGAACTGGAGAAAAACCTGCAGATCAATCCGGAGGCTCTAAAAAAGGCATGGAGCAGAGTGGAGCCGATTCCCGCCAAAGAAGACTATATGTTCTATTTCTACAGCTATCTCCGCTGCCTTCTTGCGAACGATCTGCAGGCGGAGGAGATGGGCAGGGACGCCCAGGAGATCAAGACGCTGGTGGACAGCCTGCTGGAAAGCGAAGTGCTTGCCGACCGGATGCGCCAGAACGATGTCTTTGAACTGGTCAGTAAAAAACTGGGGATTACAGAAGCAGAATTTGAAGAACTGTTCTGATAGGGAGAAGATAAGGATATGAATGACACGATCAACCGTTATCTGACGATCCTGTGCTATCCGTTTGCCTCCCTGGATTTCTTCCTGGAAGATTATATGGAGGAAATCATTCAGGAGAGGAAGCGGTGGGGGCCCTGGGAGAAGACGAAGAAACGGCTGCAGGAAGCCATGGTCCGCCATGTACAGAAGACCTGCAGTCTGTATTCCTATGACGAAGTGTATATGTATCTGGAGAAATGCTATCTGTATGATGCAGAGACGCAGCCGCATCAGAATGCGCTCCAGCTGTATCTGGAATGTTTCCGGAAGATTACGCGCTCGCTGATCTCCCAGCGGGACGGCAAGATTGTATTCAAATACTGGAAGAACGAACACGATCCGGATTTTCTGAGCGGTTTTGGAGATGCGAACAAGATCTTTCTCTTTCACAGCCTGAATATGCACGTGCCCCTGGACTTTCTTGTTATGCTTCATATGGTTCAGAATCGGAAGAACAATGTAAACAATCTGAACCATTATTACAGTCAGATCGAAGTGGCGGATCAGCAGCTGGATGCGGTGCTGCAGGCGGGGGTAGCGGAAAACCATCTTCATAAAGGCGTGTCTCTGTCGTTTTTTGAGATTTGGGAAGCTTTTATGGCGCCCCTTGACAGCCATACGGCCAGCGTGCTGGAGCGGATGCAGATTCGGCTGAGTGATCAGACACGGGGAGAATGCGAAGTATTGTTCTATGTGCTGTCGGCGGCGGTTGTCCGCATCTGGACGGCTCTTGCGCTGGGCGAACGGATGCCGGAGGAATTTAAAATGCGGCAGGAGAGCGGAGGACAGGAAAGCGGGACCGGGTCTGAGGAAGATTTGCCGAACCGGGAAGTGAGGAAGCTGGTGCGCCGTTTTATCAGCGGCAGGGAACTGGAGAGATTTTACCGGCAGTGGTGGGGAAACATTGACGAGAAGAGGGCAAGGCATGAGATCCTTCTCTATTTCCAGAAATTGTGGGAGACGCTGCTTCTCTTTCTGCCGGAACAGACGGAAGAGCAGACCATTGTGCAGAAGATTTTCGGTATCAACAAAGGACTCTATACTTCCGATGAAAATATATTTTTATTTAAGGGAATGCAGTATCTGTGCAAATGTTCCGAAGAGTTGTCTGCCAAAGCACAGATCTCCATTCAGGACGAGCAGACGGTCCGGTGTATCCTGCAGTATCTGAGGGTGAAACACTCGGTATTCGGACGTACGGTTCAGAAGAAGACCATACGGGGCCTGGACTATTTTCAAAATGAATTTTATAACAGGAATTCGAAGATGAACCAGTATTACAGCGCGGTATCGGCGGGCCTGGTTCCCGGGGAGGAGCGGACCACATACTGGGAACTGGCGATGCGCAAGCAGTTCCAGAACAGAGATCTGAAGAAAATCGAATTCCGGATGTCAGTCAATGAGAATGAAGCAGGATTCCGAAAAGAGGTGCAGGCGTTTCTGGAGGCATACCGCAGAATCATTCAAAGAGATTACTGCAAAAAGACAGAAGGCGGATACCGGGTCAACCGGGACTTTCCTCAGGTGGGACTGGTCTGCCATCTGATCAAAGAGACGGATCGGACGGTTCCGGACAAATGTTATCTGGATGGGCTTAAAGATCGGGAAAAGATGCAGTTCGGCATGCTGGAAGATAAATATGAACGGCAGGTCCGGTGTATGCAGGAGCTTCGGGATGGAATACCGGGGCTGGACCGGTATCTTGTGGGAATCGACGCGGCCAGTCTGGAGAACTCCACACCGGTCTGGGTCTTTGTGCGGGCATACGAAAAAGCCAGGGACAGCCTGCTGGAACCGATTGGATACGGCAGGAATCAGAGGCAGAGTCTGCGCTTTACTTTTCACGCGGGGGAGGATTTCCGGCATATGCTGTCCGGACTGCGCAGGATGGATGAAGCGGTTACCTTCCTGAAATTTCATGCGGGAGACCGGATTGGACACGGGACTGCACTTGGGATTTCGCCCAGGCTGTGGAAAGAACGGAATCCGTTTGCAGTCTTGCCGCGGATTGAAGCGCTGGAAAATTATATCTGGGCGTATTATGAACTGAGTCAGGATACGGCGGGGGCTCATTTTGCATGGACTGCGTACATAGAGAGGCGTGTCTGCGAGCTGGCCGAGGGTATCTACGGAAAGTCGCAGGGCCTGACCATGCAGGCTCTGACAGAAGGGTATCTGAAAACATTTGCCATATCATCCGGGAATCGCACCGTCTGCAAAGAGGCGGAAGATACAGGGTTCTGCGAGGCCGTCCGAAATCGGACCTATAATGAACTGGTCTGGAACGGGGAAAAGATCGCCCGGGCAAGGCATTGCAGGAAATTTCTGACGGAGATGGAGCGGCCGATTCACTATGAGGTGACCGAGCAGGATATTCAGATTACGGAGACGCTGCAGGAGATTCTGCGGCGGAAGCTGAGCCGAAAGGGAATCGTGGTGGAAGTGAATCCTTCTTCGAATCTTGCAATCGGCGAGATCGACAGGATCACAGAGAATCAAATCTATCGTCTGAACCGTCCGGGCGGGGAGGACAATGTGATGGTGTGCATCAACTCCGATGATCCGTCGGTATTTCATACCAATGTGTCCAACGAACTGGCTTATATTTATTATGGGATGCTGAACCAGTCGGTCAGCCGGGAGACGGTTCTCCAGTGGATTGACAACGTGAGGGAATGCGGGATGAAAGCATCCTTTCTGCAGCGTACGGACAGCGGACAGCAGATCTATGAAGAGCTGGAGCAGATACTGGAGCGGCTGCAGGCATAAAGGGAGAGATAAATATACTCAAAACAGGGAAGGAATCTGTAAATCTGCAGATTCCTTCCCTGTTTTTATATCTGCGTTCTTTTTCATCTATTTTCAGATTTTTCCTTACAAAATGAAAATATATT
>CAJTTI010000002.1:0-192236 GCA_910579225.1 uncultured Lachnospiraceae bacterium
CCAACTACATAAAACTGTTCAACACGGAGCTGTTCCGCATATCTATGTGGAATATCTTCCGGATCTGGCTTTTCGGAGGAATCCTTGTTATGGGGCTTGCGCTCCTCTTTGCAGCGATCCTCACCAGCGGGATCCGCTTCAAAAGCGCGTTCCGGGCTATTATCTATATGCCCAACGTGGTCAGCGCGGTGGCACTGGCGACCATGTGGCTGCAGTATGTGTTCAGCCCCAAATTCGGTCTTTTCAAATCCATCGGAGAACTGCTGCACTGGAAGTGGCTGGCCAAATTCCAGTGGCTGGATCCGTCTCACCTGTTTATCGCCCTTCTGATTGCATACTGCTTCGGAATGGTGGGATATCATATGCTGATCTTTGCCAGCGGCATCGAGCGGATCGGCACGGATTACTATGAGGCGGCTACGCTGGACGGCGCCAGCAGGGTTCAGCAGTTCCGCTATATCACCCTTCCGCTTCTGAAGGGGGTTACAAAGACGAATATAACCATGTGGAGTATCAGTTCCGCCGGATTTTTCCTGTGGTCCCAGCTGTTCTCCATGGTGGTCTCCAATACCCAGACCATCACGCCGGTGGTCTATATGTACCAGAACATCTTCGGCGCAGGAAACAGTATGACCGAGAGAAATGCCGGGATCGGCGCGGCGGTGGGCGTACTCCTGAGTGTGTGCGTGGTACTGATTTTCGTTGTGTGCGACAAAGTCTTCAAAGACGATGACATCGAATTTTAAAGGAGGGAGTAAGGATGGCAAAAGAAAAGAAAGTGCGTGAACGTGTGAACTGGCGCAGAGAGCTTCGTCTGGCTCCCGGTTATCTCATCCTGTCCCTGTGGGTGCTGTTCACCTTTATCCTTCTGGGGTGGGTGATTGCTGCCAGCTTCTCCACTTCCAAGGAAATCTTCTCCGGAACGGTCTTCCAGTTTGAGAGCGGATTTCATCTGGAGAATTATGCCAAAGCATGGAATGCATCCAACGTGTCCGTGTTTTTCATGAATTCACTGGTCTATGCGACCATATCCTGTGCGTTTCTGGTGCTGATCTGCGCACCGGCGGCCTATGTGCTTTCCCGCTTTACGTTTCTGGGTAATAAACTGGTCCAGAACGGTTTTGTGGCGGCCATGGGTGTTCCGGCGACCATGATCGTGCTGCCGCTGTTCGGACTGGTGGCAGGCTGGAATATCCTGAATGTATCGCTGGCCAACCGTGCAGTGCTGATCTTTTTGTATGTGGGGATCAATGTGCCCTATACGACGATTTTCCTTCTGACCTTTTTCAGCAATCTTTCCAGATCCTTTGAAGAGGCGGCTGCCATTGACGGATGTCCACCCATGAAGACCTTCTGGAAGATCATGCTGCCCATGGCGCAGCCGGGAATTATTACGGTTACTATTTTCAACTTTATCAATGTGTGGAATGAATACTTTATGTCTCTGATTTTTGCAAACTCTGACAGGGTAAAATCCGTA
Source organism: uncultured Lachnospiraceae bacterium (assembly GCA_910579225.1). Taxonomy (GTDB): domain Bacteria; phylum Bacillota; class Clostridia; order Lachnospirales; family Lachnospiraceae; genus Hominiventricola. The sequence goes on from CAJTTI010000002.1 coordinate 1,481, forward strand.
GCCATCGGACTTTACGGGATGATCAATTCCATGCGGTATACCGGAGACTATGCGGGAATGTTTGCGGCAGTGGTCATTGTCTTTCTGCCTACATTCATCCTGTATGTCTTCCTGTCAGAAAAGATCATTGCCGGTGTTACAGGCGGCGGTGTAAAAGGTTAGGAGGCCTGTATGAGCAGAGAAAAGACGGAATTATTACAGATCTCGGGGAAGTTTGAGATTGAAGGAGAGCTGGAAAGCGTCGAACCCCATGGAAACGGACATATCAACGACACTTTTCTTCTGACCTGTCGTACGGCATCCGGAGAACAGGTGAGATACATTCTTCAAAGGATGAATCATGAGGTGTTCAAGGATCCCAAAGGATTGATGGAGAATATCGTGGGTGTGACCGCATTTCTGCAGAAGAAAATTATGGAGAACGGCGGAGACCCAAAAAGAGAGGCGCTGAATGTGATTCCGACCAGAGACGGCGGTTCCTACTGGCAGGAAGCGGACGGTACGTTCTGGCGGATGTACCGGTTTGTGGAGGATGCAGTCAGTTATGATGTGGTGGAACGTCCGGAGGATTTCTATGAGAGCGCGGTGGCATTCGGCCATTTCCAGAAACTGCTGGCAGAGTATCCGGCAGAGAGCCTTCATGAGACGATTCCGAATTTCCACAATACGGTGGACCGTCTGAAGAACTTTAAGAAGGCGGTGGAAGCGGATTCTCTGAAGCGTGCAGCAGGAGTGGCAGAAGAGATCCGGTTCGTGCTGGACCGGGAAGAGGACTGCTGTGTGCTCTGCGACCTGCTTTCCTCCGGAGAGATTCCGCTGCGGGTAACGCATAATGATACGAAGCTGAACAATATCATGCTGGATCAGGTTTCCAGAAAAGGAATCTGTGTAATTGACCTGGATACGGTGATGCCCGGTTCGGCACTCTATGACTATGGAGATTCCATTCGCTTCGGAGCGAATACCGGAGCGGAGGATGAGAAGGATCTGACGAAGATTTCCTGTGATCTGGAGCTGTTTGCCCTGTATACGAAAGGATTTATCGAGGGCTGCGGTGGATCGCTTACCGAAAAGGAGATCCTGATGCTCCCCATGGGCGCCAAACTCATGACGCTGGAGTGCGGTATGAGGTTCCTGACCGATTATCTGGAAGGAGATCATTATTTTAAAATTCATCGGCCGGAGCACAACCTGGACCGCTGCAGAACCCAGTTCCGTATGGTGAAGGATATGGAAGACAAGTGGGGACAAATGCAGGCAATTGCGGAGCAGTATTTATAAATATGGGTAACTGACTGTCATGTAGACATATAGCCGGGGCGCTTAACCATCTTTCTGGATGAGTAGGCGTCCCGGCTTGGTTTATGAAAAAATTAATAAAAAACTGTAACTTATGAATGATATTCTGCGTCTATCATTATAGATGGCCATCATGAAGGAAGAAAAGAGGAAGCCGTTGATGAAAGCACAGTTTGAGACGCTTTATCGGACATACAGGGATACGGTATACAACTATCTGTATTATATGTGCAGAGAAGAGGAGTTGGCAAAGGATCTGGCACAGGAGACTTTTCTGAAAATTTTCCAGGGAATGCGAAGGTTTCGGGGAGATTGTAGTGAGAAAACCTGGTGTCTGACCATTGCAAGAAATACATTTCTGTCCTATGCAAGGAAAAAGCAGCCCATGCTGCTTGAGGAAGAGCTGTCGACTGAGGCGGGCGGAAATCTGGACAGCCCTTTGGAAGCACAGATGATTCGAAGAGAAGAAAGTGCGTTTGTGCAGAAGGTTCTCTTCATGCTAAAAGAGGAGGAACGAACGATTTTGCTTCTGCGGGACTGTGAAGGAATTGCCTATGAGGAACTTTCCAGAATTCTTGGGATCACAGAAGCAAACGTGAAGGTGCGTCTGCACCGTGCAAGGAAAAAGTATCGGAAACTGTATCTAATTGAAAGCGGACGGATGGAGGAATGAAGATGGCGGAGATAAAAAGAGACAAGACAGAAGAGCAGATGGAAGAACCAGTGGAGATTCCCCGGGTAGGCTACAGTGGAAAAGACGAGGTGCTGAAGGAACAGGTGGTCCACTATGAAAAGGGAACCAGGAGGATCCTGATCTTCACCGTGGTGGGACTTTTGTTGGGATGGTTCAGTTATTGTTATTATGGGGCGGATTTTTTTCCGCTGAAGGTGATCCTGGCCGTTCCGTATAAGCTGAGCGAATGCCTGCATCAGGCGTTGCACGAAGAAGGAATGTATAGGATTGCAGGATTGGGGATTTTTGGAAGAGATGCATTCTTTCCTCAGGCGCCATATGTGTCCGTATTTGCGGAGTATGGGATGCCGGCATTGTTCGGAGGAGCGATCTATGGGAGCCTTGCATATTTTACTGGTGACAAACGGATTTTTACTTTGGCCGGTTATGTACGGTTCGGATGTGCCTGGGCTGCAGTGATCAGTGTCTGTACAGTGGCACTGTTCAGTATGAATTCCCTGCAGGTGAGAAGAAATAATTGCCTGACGGATTTGAGTGGGCTCTTTGTGATTGGAGATTTTGGAGGTCGGGGATTTTACGCGGATTACTGGGAAGCAGAAGGAGATCGACTTAAGGAGGCGTTTTATGAAGGGATTGGACCGGAAGAGGTTGGTGCAGGGATCCGGGAACCAGAACAGGAACAGGAGCTGGATCTGATCTTTGGTTCTCATGGGGAGGGTGCCATGCTTGCATGGATCCATCCGGAGAAAGGATATCTGGTGACAGATCAGGGGAAAGTATATCAGATGACAGATGCATTTATGAAATTATACAGAGAATGTCTGGAGGGATGGTTATGAAAAAGTGGCGTATCAGGAGAAACAGAGACTGGGTGATTGCGGCGTTCTTTCTGCTGCTTCTGTCGTATCTGGCTGCCTCCGTATACCGGCAGCCAGTCAACCGGCGGCTCATAGAATTTTCTCCGGTAAAGATGAGCATATTCAATCAGCCGGAGCATCAGGGGGTGTATGGCCTGACACTTCTGCTGGCTACAGTTCTTTACACGCTTCTGTGGGTGTGGCAGCGTAAAGCAGAGGGGAAAAATGCATGGAAACTGCCGGTATTTCTGTGGGCTTTAACCGGGGCAGCCATGATGGTTCTGCTTCTTTCTTATCAGATGGAGTGCCGCAGAATCGTGAATACTCCCTGGGATACGAATCTGGTTCCCCGGGTCAGTGTGACATTATGGAGTGAAGGAGAACCCGCAGAACGGGAACCTTATGAGGCCGAACTGAACCAGGAAGCGCAGAAGGAACTCCTTGTGCTGTGTCTGGACCTCCAGGAATCATCAAAAGAGGAGCAGGCAGAACGAAGGGGACAGATGGATGACGAGTGGGAGGCGGATATTCGGATCAGTTATCCAGAATACAAAGGGCATGCATATACGCTTTGGTTCAGCATGAAAGACGATATTGTCCGCTTCCACAGGGGACATTCGGCAGAAGAAGATGTCTATTACGACGGGACAGAGATTCGGGATTTTTTCAGGGCTTACAGGATCTTATAAAATACGGGTGTTTCGGGCAGGGTGCCAGGGGTTGAGCGCGAAAAAATCTCCACCTGCACTGAAAAGTTTGCGCCAATTCTCGACGTAGCTTTCAAAAAGCGGTTTTAAAACGTAGATATCCATGGTAGAATAGACGTATTCACAGAAGAATATTGCTGATCATTAAGGGGCGATTAGGGAATGTGGGTAAGATAAATGTCAGATGAATGGCTTGACTTTATTGCAAAATGTAGAAAGGGAGAAACGCATTCTTATGATATTGTAGAAGGACCAATGGCTAATGATACGATCTGGAATTATGTAAATGACTTTCTTTCAGGAAGGATTAGCCGCAAACAGTTTTGGGCATTGGCGGAGTTCAGATATCCAACATATCAGATTGGTTTCCATACACTGTCAGCTTTAAATTGTTATCTCGGCTTAATGTCCAGTGAGGTTGATATGTATACTGTCAGCAGCTGCCGTCATGATGATCTTTGAAAGGGGAAAATATGGGGAAATTTGCGGTATTCAGCGGGTTTTTAGGTTCCGGAAAGACGACGACGATGATGGCGTTGGCGAAAAAAGGCGCGAGGACAGCCATGATCACCAACGACCTGGGGGCCCGGGGCCTGGCGGATCACAAACTGGCCACGCTTCGCCAGTGCAACGCGGTGGAGATCACCGGTGACTGTATCTGCTATCAGACTGAAAAACTGGTGAAAACTCTGAACCAGCTTTTTGAGGAACAGGAGTGTGACCTAGTGATCTCGGATATCCCCGGTTTCGGTGTGGGGGCGCTGGAACATGTGTATCACACTCTGGGAGAGAACTATCCGGGCCGGTATGAGCTGGCGCCCTTTACGGTGCTGACAGAGCCCCGCACAGTGGCTCTGCTGCAGAAGAGCCGCAGCGACCTGACCTACATTCTCCATACTCAGCTGGTGGAGGCCGATCTGATAGTGCTGAACAAGTGTGATTTGCTGGACGAGGCTGGGAAAGCGGCGGCCGTGGAATATCTGCAGAAAACCTACTCTCAGGCAGCGGTAGTGACCATCAGTGCAGTCACCGGCGGGGGTCTGGACGCTCTTTACCAGGCCTTGACAGAGGGTCGGGCGTCCATGCGCCGTCCGGACATCGGCTACGGCGGGAAGGCGTTCACGGAGGTCATGGGCCGGGTCTGTGAGTACAACATCCAATACTATGCCACGGTCTGCTGCAATGATTTTGACGGCAACGCCTATCTGGTGGCGCTGGCCCGGGAGGTGCAGGAACGCGTGAGAGGGCTTAAGGCCAGGATTCCTCATATGAAGCTGTTGGCGTGGGAGCCGGAAGGAGAATACGGCAAGGTGGACCTGCTGGACGTTGACCGCCCCATGGAGGTCAGTCACTCCTTTGACCATCCCTGTACAGAGCTGGCTGTGACACTGAACGCCAGCATGTTTGGCATCAGCAAGGAGCTGGACGCTGCCATTACCACCACAGTAGAACAGATCAGCAGACAATATCAGCTGGATTTGGTGATCTATCGGAAAGAAGTGATTTGATTATATGAGAAAACGGATTCGCACCACCCGTTCGCTCTGTCCGGTATGCCTGAAAAATCTTCCGGCTCAGATGACAGAGCAGGAGGACAGGCAGATCTTTTTAGAAAAAACTTGTCCCGATCACGGAGATTTTTCCGTACCGGTGTGGCGGGGCAGAGTGAATTTTCATCAGTGGGTACAGTATGCAGAGCCTCTGACGGAGGCGGAGGGGCTTTCCTGTCCCGGACACTGCGGCATCTGCGGCAATCACCAGGTCGGTACCTGCTGTGTTCTTCTGGAAGTGACCGGGCGGTGCAATCTACACTGCCGGTTCTGCTTTGCGAATGGCGGTACGTCTGAAAAGGATCCTTCCATGGAGGAACTGAAGGAAGCCGTCCGGGAACTGGTCCGCCAGTGCGGTCAGCCTCTTTTGCAGCTGTCCGGCGGGGAACCGACCCTGCGGGAGGATCTGCCGGAGCTGATTCGTTTTGCCAAAAAGGCCGGCTGCAGCTATGTGCAGCTTAATACCAACGGTATTCGCCTGGCAGAAGATCCTGCCTATGCAGAAGCGCTGGCAGAAGCAGGGCTGGACATTGTATTTCTCCAGTTTGACGGTACGGATGACCAAATCTACCAATATCTGAGAGGAAAGCCGCTTCTGGAGCTCAAGACGCGGGCTGTGGAAGTCTGTTCCGATCTGCAGATCGGTGTGACGCTGGTTCCTACCGTGGTGCCTGGAGTCAACGATCAGGACCTGGGGTCTCTGGTCCGGTTCGCCCGGAAACGGGTCCCGGCGGTGCGCGGCATTCATTTCCAACCGGTGTCTTACTTTGGACGGTATATGGGTATGCCGGGGGACGACGGCCGCTATACGCTGGATCAGCTCATGTCCGACCTAAGCGATCAGGCAGGCATTCCGGTGGAAAGTTTTATGCCTTCCCGCTGCGACCATCCTCTGTGCGGCTTTCATGCGAACTTTTTACTGACCCCGGGGGGCTTAAAACCCCTGACTTCCATCACACGTTCGGCCAGAGAACGGGGTTCGGCCAGAGATAACCGGGAATATGTGGTCCGTCACTGGCGGCGTCCGGAGGCAGAACCAAAGCCTGCGGGAAATTTTTCTGATGAGATGGATTTTGATACGTTTCTCTACCGTCTGCGGCACGGCAGCCTGACCCTGTCTGCCATGGCCTTTCAGGATGCCATGAATCTGAATGTGGAGCGGCTCATGCGGTGCAGTCTTCACGTCTATGACCGGGGGACTGTCAAACCTTTCTGCGCCAGATATCTGACGCCTATGGAAGATTTCAGAAAAGGGTTGGTGAAGCAGCAATTCTTCACCTTATCTTGACATGTAATTCTGAAAGGCGTATGATGGGAAAAGACAAAAGTTATGAGTCATCGCAGACATCAGATACAATACACAGGAAAGGAAGCGCGCGTGATGGAGAAGAAGAATATTGACTGGGGCAATCTGGGATTCAGCTACATGCCTACAGATAAAAGGTATGTGGCAAATTATAAAAATGGAGCATGGGATGAGGGGACTTTGAGCGACGATCCCATGATCACCATGAGCGAGTGCGCCTGCGTGCTGCAGTACGCGCAGACCTGCTTTGAGGGGATCAAGGCTTATACAACGGAAGACGGAAGGATCGTGACATTCCGCCCGGACCTGAACGCAAAGCGTATGGCGGATTCTGCCAGAAGGCTTCAGATGCCGGTATTTCCGGAGGAACGTTTTATAGAGGCTGTGGTGGAGACTGTGAAAGCCAATGCCGCGTATGTGCCTCCTTACGGAAGCGGGGCGACTCTGTATATTCGTCCGTTTATGTTCGGTATTGATTCCATTATCGGGGTGAAGCCAGCGACAGAGTACCAGTTCCGTGTGTTTACCACACCGGTAGGACCATATTTTAAAGGCGGAGCGAAGCCGATCACCATCCGCGTATCAGATGTGGATCGTGCGGCGCCTCATGGGACCGGAGATATCAAGGCCGGACTGAATTATGCCATGAGCCTTTATAACATTGTAGATGCGCATAATCAGGGATTTGATGAAAACCTGTATCTGGATCCGGGAACCAGGACTTATGTGGAAGAGACCGGCGGGGCCAATTTTATGTTCATTACAAAAGACGGAAAATTTGTAACGCCCAAGTCCGGCAGTATTCTTCCTTCTGTCACCCGCCGTTCGCTGATGGTGGTGGCGAAGGATTACCTGGGCATGGAAGTGGAAGAGCGTCCGGTGAGCAAGGATGAGTTGAAGGATTTTGCCGAGTGTGGTCTGTGCGGAACGGCTGCCGTCATCTCTCCGGTTGGCAAGATCGTGGACCACGGAGAAGAGATCTGCCTGCCCAGCGGTATGGAGGATATGGGACCGGTGACGAAGAAGCTTTATGATACCCTGACGGGTATCCAGATGGGCCGTATTCAGGCACCGGAAGGTTGGATCAAAGAAATTGTGTAAAAAGTACAGAACCCGGAACATGGTCAGATGTTCCGGGTTCTCTTGTATTTTTAGTTGTAAAAAAAGAGTGCAGATGTTAAACTGATAGCATAAGGAGCCAGTATCTGGAATTGACAGAATTTTAATTTTTCAGGGAAAGGATAAGGAGATTATGAGAAAAACAAAGATTGTGTGTACACTTGGTCCGTCTACAGACGATGAAAACGTCTTGAGACAGCTGATGCTGGAAGGAATGGCAGTTGCCAGGATGAATTTCTCCCATGGGACTCATGAGGAGCAGAAGGTGCGTCTGGATGCAGTGAAGAAATTGAGGAAGGAACTGGACCTTCCGATTGCGGCGCTTCTGGATACGAAAGGACCGGAGATCCGCATCGGAGAAGTGGAAGGTGGAAAACTGGAACTGAAAGCAGGACAGACGTTCACGCTTACGAATGAAGAGATAACAGGGATACAGGAAAAAGTGTCGATTACTTATAAGGAACTGTACCTGGATGTATGTCCGGGAGATTCGATTCTGATTGACGATGGTCTGATTGGCATGGAAGTGCAGAGAATCGAAGGAAAAGAGATTATCTGTCAGGTGAAGAACGGCGGATTTATATCCAACAGAAAAGGTGTGAATGTACCGGGTGTGGAGCTTAAGATGCCCTTTGTCAGTCAAAAGGACTATGAGGATGTGATTTTCGCGGCTGAGCAGGGATTTGATTATATAGCGGCATCATTTACCAGAACAGCAGAAGACATTCTGGAACTTCGCCGGATTCTGCAGAGCCATGACGGAGAAGGTATCCGGATTATTGCGAAGATCGAGAATATGCAGGGAGTGGAAAACTGCGGAGCCATCCTTCGCGTGGCGGATGGTATCATGATTGCCAGAGGGGATATGGGAGTGGAGATTCCGCTGGAGGAAGTTCCGGTGATCCAGAAGAAGTTGATCCGGTTGGCCATCAGTATGGACAAGCCGGTGATCACAGCAACGCAGATGTTGGATTCCATGATTAAGAATCCCCGCCCCACCCGTGCAGAAACCTCGGATGTATCCAACGCCATCTATCAGGGAACCAGCGCGATTATGCTGTCAGGAGAGACAGCGGCAGGCGCATATCCGGTGGAAGCGGTGAAGACCATGGCGCGGATTGCAGAGCGCACGGAAAAAGATATTGATTATACTACAGAGTTTAAACCGAGGAGACTGTCCCATCGTCCGGATGTGACCAATGCCATTTCCCATGCGACTTGTACGACAGCTATGGATCTGAAGGCAGCGGCTATCGTGGCCGTGTCCAAGTCAGGCAAAACAGTGGGCAGCATCTCCAAATACCGTCCTTCTGTTCCGATCATCGGATGTTCTACAGAGGAACGGGTATGCCGCCAGCTTAATCTAAGCTGGGGAGTGATTCCGATCCTGATGGAGGAGGAAGAGACGGCAGATGAGCTGTTTGATCATGCGGTGGAAAAGGCGGAGCAGAGAGGATTGATAAGGAGAGGCGAGCTGGCGGTCATCACAGCGGGAGTTCCTCTTGGAATGTCCGGTACGACTAATATGATCAAGGTGCATGTGGCAGGCAACACGCTGATCTCAGGCAAAGGCTGCAATACGCTGAAAAAGTCCGGAAAGGTATGCGTATGCAGAGATATGAAAGAACTGGAAGAGAATTTCCGTCCAGGCGATATTCTGGTAGTGGAACAGACCACCAATGAGATGATGAGTAAATTAAAGGATGCGGCAGGCATCGTAACAGAGACCGGAGACCGGTACAGTCATGCGGCAATTGTGGGTATGGCTCTGGATATTCCGGTGATTGTGGCGGCAAGAAATGCGGCAAGTATTTTGAAATCCGGTACATTTGTGACGATTGATGCAGAGCAGGGCATTGTCTACAGCGGCAGATAGTATGCGGAAGGAATTGTTTGATAATATTGACAGAATGTGGTATACTACCTAATGTCTTTTGGCTGTAAAATTCCGGACGGCAGCCGCAGGGCAGTGCATATTCGCGCACTGCCCTGCGGCTGCCGGGTGGTCGGGCCTTTAACGGGCAATGCCTGCATCAGCAGGCCAGTCAGTTTAGATAATACAAGTACGAGGGGATAGATGAACTATGAAACTGACAACAATTCGTGAATTATATAAAGACACAAAGGCATATCTCAATCAGGAGGTCACGGTAGGCGGATGGGTGCGAAGCATACGGGATTCCAAAAGTTTTGGCTTTCTGGTGTTGCATGACGGAACGTTTTTTGATACGTTGCAGATTGTCTACCATGATACCATGGATAATTTTGCCAGTATCAGCAAACTGAATGTGGGAGCTGCAGTGACTGTCAGAGGGACTCTGGTAGCGACTCCGCAGGCCAAGCAGCCTTTCGAGATCCAGGCGGCGGAAGTGAGCCTGGAAGGCGCTTCTGCGCCGGATTATCCGCTTCAGAAGAAGCGCCATACGTTGGAGTATTTAAGGACAATGACGCATTTAAGACCCAGGACCAACACGTTCCAGGCGGTCTTTAGGGTACGTTCTCTGACGGCTTATGCGATTCATCAGTTTTTCCAGGAGCGTGGATTTGTCTATGTGCACACGCCTCTGATCACCGGCAGCGACTGTGAGGGAGCAGGCGAGATGTTCCAGGTGACAACGATGGATCTTGCCCAGGTGCCGAAGACTCCGACAGGAGAAGTGGATTTCTCCGGAGATTTCTTCTGTAAACCTACAAACTTGACAGTCAGCGGACAGCTGAACGCGGAGACTTTTGCCATGGCATTCCGGAATGTCTATACCTTCGGTCCCACGTTCCGTGCAGAGAATTCCAACACTACCCGCCATGCGGCAGAGTTCTGGATGATCGAGCCTGAGATGGCGTTTGCAGACCTGGAAGATAATATGCAGGTTGCGGAAGATATGCTGAAATATGTGATTCATTACGTGCTGGATCATGCGCCGGAAGAGATGAATTTCTTCAATTCTTTCGTGGACAAAGGGTTGCTGGAACGTCTGAACCATGTGCTGAATTCTGAATTTGGCCATGTGACCTACACAGAAGCTGTTGAGATCCTGGAGAAACAGAATGATCAGTTTGATTATAAAGTTTCCTGGGGCTGTGATCTGCAGACAGAACACGAACGTTATCTAACTGAACGGGTGTTCAAGCGTCCTGTCTTTGTGACCGACTATCCGAAGGAAATCAAGGCCTTCTATATGAAGATGAACGAGGATAACCGGACGGTGGCAGCTATGGATTGCCTTGTGCCCGGGATCGGCGAGATTATTGGAGGCAGTCAGAGGGAAGATGATTATGGGAAGCTGGCTTCCCGTATGAAGGAACTGGGACTTAGAGAAGAAGATTATGGATTCTATCTGGATCTGAGAAAATACGGCACCGCACGCCACGCAGGTTTTGGACTTGGCTTTGAGCGTTGTGTCATGTATCTGACGGGTATGGGGAATATCCGCGATGTGATTCCGTTCCCAAGGACCGTGAAGAACTGCGATCTGTAGGATACCGGAAAGGAGCAGAGGTGGCGGAAGAAAAGCATATGCATACGGCTCCGGACGGAACCGTATACGAACATACCCATACCCATACACATGCTAACACAAAGGCAGTGATGAACCGTCTTTCCCGTGCCATTGGACATCTGGAGTCCATCCGGCGTATGGTGGAGGAAGGCCGGGATTGCAGCGAGGTACTGATTCAGCTCTCAGCTGTAAAGTCTGCGATCAACAATACGGGCAAGGTGATTTTAAAAGATCATATCGAGCATTGCCTTGTGGAAGCAGTGGAATGCGGGGATATGGAGGCAGTCGCGGATCTGACGGAAGCGATTGACCGTTTTATGAAATAGGGAATGGAGCGGCCTGTCAAGAGGGTCCGCTCCGTTTTTTGATCTTTGTGAAATATTGCAGAATTTTTACAAAAATACCAGGACAGATTTTTCGGTTTATCTATTGCAGAACAGGCATAGATGGTATATACTTTTAATCAACATTTGGTAAGAACCTGTAGAAAAAGCACAATATATAGTTGGGGGAATGGAATTTGTATGTAATTAAGAAGGATGGTACAAGAGAACAGTTTCATGTGGAAAAGATCATCAATGCGGTGAATAAGTCTGCTGCCAGGATTCTTTATAAGTTTTCCGATGAAGAGACCGAATATATCTGTAAGTTTGCGCAGGAGCGTGCGGAATCTCTTGGCAAAGAGGGGATTGATATCCAGGAGATGCACAACATCGTGGAGGGAGCGCTGGACCGGGTGAATCCTGCTGTGGCAAAGAGCTACCGGGATTATCGGAATTATAAAAAAGATTTCGTTCACATGATGGATGACGTGTATACGAAGAGCCAGTCCATCCGTTATATTGGAGACAAGAGCAACGCTAACACGGACAGCGCGTTGGTGGCGACCAAGAGGAGTCTGATCTTCAATGAGCTGAATAAGGAGTTGTACCGGAAGTTTTTCATGAACCGGAACGAGCTACAGGCGTGCAGGGACGGGTATATTTATATTCACGACCAGTCTGCCCGTCTGGATACTATGAATTGCTGTCTGTTTGATATTGCCAACGTATTAAGCGGCGGTTTTGAGATGGGGAATGTATGGTATAATGAGCCGAAGACGCTGGACACGGCTTTTGACGTTATGGGTGATATTATCCTGAGTACGGCGGCTCAGCAGTACGGCGGATTCACCGTGCCGGAAGTGGACAAGGTGCTGGCGCCTTATGCGGAAAAGAGTTATACGAAGTATAAGAACGAATTCATGTCCTATGCAGATCCGTCCTGGGAAGGAGTAGAAGAGAAAGCGGAGCTTTATGCCATGAAGAAGGTTCGCAGAGACTTTGATCAGGGCTGGCAGGGGATTGAATATAAGCTGAACACAGTAGGGTCTTCCAGAGGAGATTATCCGTTCGTAACGGTGACCATGGGCCTTGGCCAGGAGCGTTTTGCGAAAATGTGCAATATTTCCCTATTACAGGTCCATCAGGAAGGGCAGGGGAAGCCGGGAAGCAAAAAGCCGGTACTCTTTCCGAAGATTGTATTTTTGTATGATGAAGCGATTCATGGCGCCGGGGGATGCTGTGAAGATGTCTTTGAGGCCGGGATTGAGTGCTCGTCCAGAACCATGTATCCGGACTGGCTGTCTCTGAGCGGAGAAGGGTATATTTCGGAGATGTATCAGCGATATGGAAGGGTCATCAGTCCCATGGGGTGCCGGGCCTTCCTAAGTCCCTGGTATGAGCGGGGTGGTATGAAACCGGCGGACGAAGAGGACAAACCTATCTTCGTGGGGCGTTTTAACGTAGGGGCGGTCAGCCTTCATCTTCCCATGATTCTGGCTCAGTCCCGTTCAGAAAACCGGGATTTCTACGAAGTGCTGGATTATTATCTGGAGATGATCCGGAATCTGCACATCCGTACTTATGATTATCTTGGAGAGATGCGTGCCTCCACCAATCCGCTGGCGTACTGCGAGGGCGGTTTCTACGGCGGGCATCTGAATCCGCATGACAAGATCAAGCCTTTGTTAAAACCAATGACGGCATCCTTTGGGATCACCGCGTTAAATGAGCTGCAGGAATTGTATAACGGGCATTCAATCAGGGAAGACGGACAGTTTACGCTGGAAGTCATGCAGCATATCAATCAAAAGATTACGCAGTTTAAGGAAGAGGACGGCAATCTCTATGCCATCTACGGAACGCCGGCGGAGAGCCTGTGCGGCCTGCAGATTGAGCAGTTTCGCAAGAAATATGGGATCGTGGAAAATGTCTCGGACAGGCCATATGTGAGCAACAGTTTTCACTGCCATGTGACCGAAGACATGACGCCCATTGAGAAACAAGACTGCGAAGGACGGTTCTGGGAACTCTGCAACGGAGGCAAGATCCAGTATGTGCGTTATCCGGTGGGATATAACAAGGAAGCGGTCCGTACCCTGGTGCGCCGCGCCATGAAGATGGGCTTCTATGAAGGGGTGAATCTGTCTCTGGCTTATTGCGACGACTGTGGACATCAGGAGCTGGACATGGATGTATGTCCCAAGTGCGGCAGCCATAATCTGACGAAGATTGATCGTATGAACGGATATCTGTCTTATTCGAGAGTAAAGGGTGATACGCGGCTGAATGCAGCGAAGATGGCAGAGATTGAAGAACGTGTTTCCATGTAACGGAGAGCGATACCTTCAGCAGACGAGTGGTTCTTGGTTGCTGAGTGTGCAGCTGTGACAATAAGCGGGAGCTGTATCCGAGAGGATAAGGCTCCCGCTTTTCTGACTGGGAAATTCTCAGTCGTCGATGCCAAATATATATTCCAGTTGATCTTCTGCGTCATCCAGGCGATCTTCCAGACGTTCCAGTTCGTACTCCAGTGTCCGATATTCATCACGGGAAAGACTGTTCTTCCGATACAAATATTCCAGTTCATCTTCATGTAGATCCAGGATATCGTCGATTTGCTTCTCCTCTTGCTTCAGAGCAAAGAACAGTTCCATATCTTCTGCCGGAGTGCTGGCAGAGACAACCGTATTGACTTTCTCCTCATAACCGGATACGATGTTGGTGAGTTCCTCCATGGTGCGGGTAGTGGAAAGTTCGGAGGTTCCGCTGTCTGAAGGAACCTGGTTTTCCGTCTCTGGGTCAGAGGAGGGGAGGGCGTCTCCGGCGGCAGTGTCTTCAGGCTCTGAGACCTGAGAAGGGGGTGCAGTGTTCTCGTTGGCCGGCTGGCTGCCGGAGGAAATCTGATCTTGCAGATCATGGATCTGCTGTTCCAGTTGTGTGACCTGTTCCCTCAGAGCTTCAGCCTCTACATCAGAGCTCCCGGACTGGCATCCGGTCAGTGTAAGAGTACCGATGATGCCAAAGGTAAATAATGTTGTTTTTTTCATAATAGAATCCTCGCTTTTTTATGCTTAATTATTCGCTGGGACAATGAAGCCCATTTCTCTCCAAATACTATTCTGTATACTTAGTATATCAAATTTTTTTACAAATGTATATCATAAAAACTGTCGGAATTGACAGATAGATCCTGCCGGTTTTATTTTTTGCCTTGAAATGTAAAGTTTTTGTTATACTGTTAAAATCGGAGAAAGCGGTTGAAAAACACCTGAGAGCATGGTACGATACCGGTGTCATACTTCACTTTTACGGGTAGAATATGAGAGTGAACAGAGAAATCAATACATATCTTTTAAAGAACAGAAAGGACAGGGACATGAGCATAAAAGATGCCCAATTTTATACAGAAGAGCAACTGGTATCCGTAGCGAAGCGGGAAAATAATCAAAAAAGGGCGTATCTGGTAGTAAATCGGTTACAGGGAAAACATGTTCCGGTTCATCCAAAGGAATCTCTTGAGATGTTTGACTGCCTGGCAGAAAAGCTTTTGCAGGAATATGGGAAGGAGAAACTTCTTCTGATCGGCTTTGCAGAGACCGCCACAGCCATCGGCGCTGCAGTGGCGGGAAGGCTTTCCGCGCTTTATATTCAGACCACGAGAGAACAGATCAAAGATGTGGAATACTTTTATTTTACCGAACAGCACAGTCATGCCACGGAACAGAAACTTGTGAAGGGTGATCTGAATCAGGCGGCGGACTGGGCAGAACGGATTATTTTTATTGAAGACGAGATCACCACCGGAGATACAATCTGGAATATTATCCGGCTTCTGGAGCAGGAATATCCGGGACGGTTTCACTACTCGGCAGCATCTATTTTGAACGGTATGACGGAAGAATATGAGAGCTTATACAGGGACAGAGGTATTCGGCTTCACTGGCTTGTGAAAACCTGCCATGACGATTACAGCAGACGGGCGGCCGGGTATGCGGAAGACGGGAAGTATCATCCGTGCGACATCAGTGTTCCGGCAGTACGTCCGGAAGAATACCGGATCCCGGGCGGACAGAATGCCCGGAGGCTTATAAAAGGAAGAGAATATCGGGAAGCATGTGAACAGATGGGAAAAGAGGTTCTGAGACAGCTGCCTTCTGTCAGCGGTAAAAAGCTTCTGGTAGTAGGGACGGAGGAATTCATGTATCCGGCTCTTCTGCTGGCGCATATGCTGGAAGAGGAGGGAGGGCAGGTCTGGTCTCATTCGACTACCCGAAGTCCCATTGCAGTCAGCAGGGACAGGGAATATCCGCTGCATGAGCGTTATGAACTTCGAAGCCTTTATGACAGTCAGAGAAAGACATTTCTCTATGATTTATCGGCATATGAGGATGTTCTGATCGTGACGGACGCCGCGGAGAAAGACGAAACAGGATTGTATTCGCTGGTAAATGCGCTTTGTCTCTGTGGTAATGAAAATATTCGGGTAGTCAGGTGGTGTGAAAATTGAGAAGTTCTTATCAATATGAAGATGTGATTTTTTTGCTGAAAGATATCACAGGTCTGGTGGAACCCCAGCCTGCGAAGGAGCGGGAACGTCTGATACAGTCCGGACGGCATTATTGTGAGATGCTGCCGGTGGAGTATGTTCCAAGCGCAGCCTATATGGAGACTTACCAGGAAGCGCTGCGGCATTTTGCTGTACCGGTGGCAGCAGCCATAGAGCGGCTCTCCGACAAAATCATGGCCAGAAGAGGAGACTCGGCGGTGCTGGTGTCTCTGGCGAGGGCGGGGACGCCTATGGGTATCCTGATCAGACACTACATAAGGAAGAAATACGGGATTGATCTGCCGCATTATTCGATTTCGATCATAAGGGGCAGGGGAGTTGATCATAATGCCATGAAATATCTGCTGGAGCGATACAAACCGGAGCAGATTCTTTTTGTGGACGGCTGGATTGGAAAAGGAGCGATTCTGGGTGAACTGGAAAAGGAGATGGCGTCTTATGCAGGAGTGTCTCCTGAGCTGGCGGTAGTGGCGGACCCTGCCAATATGACAGAGCTGTGCGGGACTCATGAAGATCTTCTGATTCCCAGCTCCTGCCTGAACAGTACGGTATCCGGCCTGGTCAGCAGGACGTTCCTGAGGGATGATATCATTGGAAAAGATGATTTCCATGGGGCGGTTTATTATGGAGGACTGAGCGCCTCCGATCTGTCCTGTGACTTTATCCGGACGATTGAATCGGAATTTGGAAGCGGATATATTTCCGGGGAAGAGCAGGTTACGGGAAGGGGAATTGACGAAGTGAGAGAGCTGGCTGCCCGCTTCGGGATCGAGGACATTAACCTGATTAAGCCGGGAATCGGCGAAGCCACCCGGGTGCTGCTTCGGAGAATTCCGTGGAAAGTATTGATTCGGCAGGAATGCAGAGAAGATGTCTCTATGGCGCATCTGATCCGTCTGGCGGAAGAGAAGCAGGTACCAGTAGAATATTTTCCGCTAAGGCATTACAAAGCCTGCGGTCTGATTCAGAAACTGGCGGATACCTGACAGAGAGGCTATCGGACTCCGAAAGCCTCTGACAGCATCAGTATCCGTTCTGCCCAGTTGGAGTGCACTTTATATTCGTTCATACGCTCTCCGGCAGTGCTTCCCAGTACCAGTCTTGGCAACGCCTGGTCCCATCCCAGGATAGCCCTTGCGTCAGCAAGGTCTTTTTTTGATACTTTGTATGCCTGATTGACCAGTTCGATCTGGTTGGGATGAATGACCGTCTTGCCGGTAAAGCCGCACATGCGGTCTTCTTTTAGTTCTTTCATCATTCCATGTTTCCAGTTCTTTCCATTATAGTATTCCCATACGGGGCCTGAGATCACATAATTCATTCCGAAGACGGTGATAATATCGGAGAAAATATCCGAAATTGTCCGGATACTGTGGATGGACTGTCTGGAGTTGCGGCGGAATCCGAACATATGGCACAGATCATTGCCGCCTACCCGGACATTCAGTACCAACTCTTCCATGGCATCCAATTCGTCTTTCAGGTGATATAAAAGTTCATACCGGGTACGAAGGTCAATCAGCGAGGGATCTTCCAGTATGGGCATCATATAGATTGGCCGTCCGGCCGTCCGGTTGACAAGGCTCAGGGCATTCATATAGCCCCCTGCGTTGCCGGAGGAGAATTTGGGAAGGATGAATCCGGTCAGAAGCCGGGCAGCATCCCCGAAACCGGTAGGAAGCCGGAGGATCTGTTCCGGATTCCGTACTCTGATAAAAATCTTCGGTATAAAAAAGGGTTTTTCTGCAGACGCCTGGGCAAGTTTTTTCAGAGTGCATGTAAGCTGACGTTCCGCCTCCTCCACATGCCCGTCGGCAATGGTGTCTTCCAGGCACATGGCAAGAGAAAAATGAGTGCCGAACCGTTCCTGAATCAGGGAATCTGCAATACCTGTATGGTTGGCAGGACAGTACAGGAGGGGGCCTACACTGTAATAAAATACAGAATTTTTCATAAAAAGGGTTGCTCCTTTCAAGGTCTGTGAAAATCAAAGTGTCCGTTCCGGGCTGTGAATGGGCGGCAGCCGGGCAGAAACACTCATGGCTCACATTATATCATTATTAAGAATAAAATCATAGTAATTGTTTTTTAAATATGATATAATACCCTCAATGAACAAGGGGCGTGTATCCCCTTGTTCACTTGAGGGTATCGCCAGACATTATATCAGTGAGACAGTACCGGTGTATATCGGCTTCTGCAGATTTGCAGAGACCGGGCACGGGAAATCCCCGGAGAGACTATGGGGGATTATGGTATTTTATGAACATATGGGAGTGAAGGCAATGTGGAATGTAAGGCATAATGCGACAGATGTCTCTTCTATCAGCGCGTTTGCGAATATACGGGGCGGATTTGACGGAGACTATAAGGATGTATCTTTTGTTCGTATGACCGGCAGGAATGCTTCATATACGGACGAGGTTGGTCAGATGGACCGCCTGCTGTCAGAGCAGGGGGCAAACGGAGAGATTCGATATAGACGGATTTGTGAACTTCCAAGACTGGCTGCGTCGGAGGATGTGGATTATTATTCGGGCTGCTATGATAACTGGACCAGCAGTGGGAGGAAATCGTTAGTGCTTCAGGTATCGCAGCAAAATGAAGGGTTGCAGGCGGCGCTTGGAACTGCCTGCCAGGAGGCTGTGCGGCTGTTTGGGCAGGTGACGCCTCATGCCAGCGCCTCCATGGAGAAGAATTTTGCAGTCAAACTGATGTTCTGGACAGATCATATAGGGAAAGAGCTTCTGGAGGATTACCGGCCGGAAGGAAACCGGAAACTTGTGGCGCCGAATTTTTTCAAAAAGCAGGAATATTTGTTTGCCTGTTTTATGTCATTACTGGGCGTAGATATATTGCTTCTGCAATATCAGGCAGACATTGACGGGCAGTTGGAAGGGCTGGGCTTGTCGAAAAAAGTGAGTCTTGGAGAATTCGGAGCCTGTGACCTTCCAGTTAATGAGCCGCATCTTCAGGCACCGGCTGTTCCTCCTCACACAGAACGGAAGAACACCAGGCCGGCAAGAGAAAGGCGGCCGCTGGAAGTGCGTAAGGCGGGAGAGTCCGGGAGTTCTTCTATACAGAGGTCCGGCAGCAGGGGACTGGGGGCTTTGAGGACTGGGACCGGTAGCAGAGCGTCCGGGACAGAGCGGGGCGGTTTTACCGCACCGGGAGCGGGTGGCACCGGTGGGCGAAGACCAGGCAATCCGGGGATGCACAGAACGGATGCTGCAGGTTCCGGCAATGTAGTTCCAGGCCGGTCGGGGAGAAGGGAGCTGGATTTTGAAGAGCTTGCAAAACTGGCTTCTTCAGTGGTGATGATTTCCGTACACGACAAAAAGGGAGAGATTCTGGGAAACGGTTCCGGTATCATGATTGGTGAAGAGGGATACATATTGACGAACCATCATGTAGCTACCGGCGGAAGATTCTATTCTGTTCGGATCGAGGATGACAATACAATCTATAAAACAGACGAAGTGATCAAATATAATTCCGTTCTGGATCTGGCGGTGATCCGAATCGAAAGGAAGCTGCGGCCGCTTTCTATATACGGCGAAGGAAAGCCGCTGGTAAGAGGTCAGAAAGTGGTGGCTATTGGGAGCCCGCTGGGGTTATTTAATTCGGTTTCGGACGGAATCATATCCGGATTCCGTGTAATCAATGATGTGGACATGATTCAGTTCACAGCACCGATTTCTCACGGCAGTTCCGGAGGTGCTGTGCTGAATATGTACGGAGAAGTGATCGGAATCAGTACGGCCGGATTTGACAACGGGCAGAATATTAATCTGGCTGTCGGGTATGAATTTATTACACAGTTTGTCAGTGGATTTACCGGGCGGCATGGAAAGTGAAGTTGGGGACATATGTTTAAACGTGGAAAACTTCAGAATCTGGAGGACTGTTTTAGGGGATTGAAGGACCGGCCGGAGGGAAGCGTCTATTTCTGCAGAATCAATGGTTATCATGAGAAGATTCGGGAATTTCTGCAGATGTATTATGAGGCGGCCAGAAAGACCGGGGTGGTGATTGAAGGAAAGATCCAAAACCCGGAGGAAACGCATCTTCAGTATTACGAAGAGATCATGGGCAGGGAATTCCGGATGGACGGAGGGTTTATTGAGGAAAGTCTAAGACGCTGGCTGCCCAGAATGAATGATTATCAAAGGGGGCAGGTTGCGGCTTCTATCTATGATACCCTGGACGACATGCGCCGGACAGGGAAGAATGATAATATGCTGAAGAATGCGTATATTAAGTTTATGTGCTGGTTCTATTATAAATTTGAGCGGATTGTGAACCGGTTGGGAGAGAATGCAGTACCGAAGATTCTCTATGAAGGAACAATCAGCACATATGAACTGAAGATTCTGGATATATTGTCAAAGGCTGGAAGCGATATTATCCTTCTGCAGCAGGAAGGAGATCAGAATTATCGGAAGCTGGATCCTTCTGGTACGCTGTCAGATGTGCTGGAACTGCCGGGAATGACTGGATTCCCAACAGGATTTGGCGTCAAATGGCTTCGAAAAGAACTGGAAAAACAGTGGAACCGGGAGAGACTCTGCGGAGGAGGGCCGACGCTTTCGAACTGCACGAATGCATGGATAGAAGGAAAAGGGTTCACAGATTCTTTAAAAAGCAGTTCCGAGAGAGGAACGGACCGCCGGTTTTTTTACAACTGTTTCATCAGAATAAATGGCGTGGAAGATAAGGTTACTTATCTGAATGAATTATACCAGTTTCAGCTGGAGCTCCGGAACAGCGGGCGAAAGCTTCTGATTCTGGAAAAGGAGATTCCAGCTCCCTCCTCGGAAGAGATCAGTTCCGTGCCGAGGAAAAATTATGGCAATGAAGATCAACTGATAGCGGAGCTTTCCAGGGAAATTCATTATACAGCCAGCGGGGAGCTGGAAAAGCTGATGAGGAAAGCATTCATTGATGCTCTGTCGGAAGAGGCGGGCAGAGAGGGAGTAAACCTGAATCGGTTGATGAATCATGGGGTGTACCTTTTGTGCTGGCTGAAGCGATATACGTCGAGGCTGTTTGACAACTGGAAGATGCCGCAACTGGGATGCTTTATCTACCTGGGCGGCTGCAGGAACGGAAAAGAAGCCATGTTTGTTAAACTTCTGTCAAAATTACCGGTGGATGTATTGATTCTGAAGCCGGACAGAGACGCGGCGTGCTGTCTTGCAGATCCGGTACTGTACGAAATAAACCATATGCAGTCTCTGGTGGTGGAACATTTCCCTAAAGAAGGCCAGGATATCCGGATGGGAACTGCCGCATATCATGCAGAGCGGGAACTGGACGAGGTGATGTATCAGGATTCCGGCTTATACAGGAACCAGCAGTATGACCGGGCAGTGTCTGTATCTCTTCAGACCATGTATGAGGAGATCTCGATTTTGTGGAACCAGGAGGTAAAGTATCGGCCGAATTTTGCGGTGAACGGTCCGGTAGTCAGTATTCCTGTGATCTTTGCAAAGGTATCGGGTGTCAGGGACGGGCAGCTTACAAAATACTGGTCGGACATCCATAATCTTGTAACTGCGGATACTCTGGTGATTCGCCAGGCGCCGCACATCAATCCCACAGATCCCAATCCCATGAAAGCGCATGTTACCGGATTTTTTAAGAACGGAAAGCTTCAGAAATCGAAGATCAAAGAACATGCTGCGTACCCTTATGGATTTTTGAGAGAAGAGATGCAGGACCATATACTGGAGAAACTGCAGCTTCTGATTGATCAGAAGATCATCCGGGGAACCTTTGAAAACGGGACAGAATATACGATTATTGCGGTAGTACTGAATCTGGAAAAGGAGATTGTGCGTCTGTTGCAGCGCTTTGATTTTACAAAAAAGAATCCGAAGCTGATCTATATTCATACGACTGAACAGATGATTTCCCTGGAAGACAGTATTGTGACTGCGTTTCTGAACCTGGCGGGATTTGATGTAGTGTTTTTTGTGCCTACCGGATATCAGAACGTTGAGAAACATTTTAACAGAGAGATTATGGAGGAGCATCAGATCGGAGAGTATCTGTATGATCTGCAGGCACCGTTTTTCCGTGCTGCTCCATCAAATGCAAATACACGGCGTTCATGGCGTGAAATAATATTTAAGAGAGGTAGTTGAATATGGGGCTTGATTTTAGCAGACCACAGAACAGCACAGAGACTGCAGTGATGGAAGCAGAGAATGGCGTGGAAGTGGTGGAAAAGTATGACATTGTGGCAGACCGTCAGCGGATGAATATGGAGCTTGTGAATTCTCCAGAGGTAGATTCCCTGGCAAGTCAGATTGAGGTCTATGATTTGGAGACCATTGTTTCTTTTGGTTCAGAAGTGGCAGAGGAGATCTCAAAAGCATCGGATGTAGTGCTGAACAGCATGAACATGTCTCAGCTGGACGATTCCAGCGCCATGTTGAATCAGCTGGCAAAAATCATGTCCAAATTTGATATTGAAGAGATTAAGGAGAATCCCACTTTGTTTGGGAAACTGTTCGGAAATCTCAGGAAGCAGCTGGATAAGATTCTGGATAAATATCATACCATGGGAGATGAGGTTGATAAGATTTATGTACAGCTGAAGCAGTACGAATCTGAGATTAAGCAGTCAAATCGGAAACTGAATCAGATGTTTGATGCCAATGTGAATTATTATCATGATCTTGTGAAATATATTCTTGCAGGCGAACAGGGGTGCAAGGAGATTTCTGATTATATTGAAAAGCGCCAGCAGGATATGGAAGCGACGGGGGACAATTCGATTCAGTTTGAGATTCAGAGCCTGAATCAGGCGCTGATGATGCTGGAGCAGAGGACACAGGATCTGAGAATTGCAGAGAATGTGGCTATGCAGTCCATTCCCATGATCAAGACCATGGAATTCAGCAACATGAACCTGGTGCGGAAGATCAATTCTGCCTTTATCATTACACTGCCGGTGTTCAAACAGGCATTGGCGCAGGCCATTATGTTGAAAAGGCAGCGTATTCAGGCAGAAGCTATGTCTGCGCTGGATGAGAAGACCAATGAGATGTTGATACGAAATGCCCGCAATACAGTGGAGCAGTCGAAGATGACCGCTCAGCTGGCCTCGGGAAGTTCAATTAAGATTGAGACACTGGAAACAACCTGGAGAACCATTGTAAACGGTATTGATGAGACGCGGCAGATTCAGGAAAACGCGAGAAAGCAGCGTACAGAAGATCAGCTTCGTCTGGAGCATATCAGAGAAGAGTTTGACAGGATGTATCATATGCCAGATAAAAAGTAGGTGACAGGAGGTAACACATTATGGCAATCAATCTGACAAAAGGACAAAAGGTAGACTTGACGAAAGGAAATCCGGGACTGAAAAAACTGATGGTTGGTCTTGGATGGGATGTGAACGCGTTCGATTCCGGAGCAGATTTCGATCTGGATGCGGCGGCATTCATGCTGGGAGACAATGGGAAATGCCCTACGGAGAAGGAGTTCATTTTCTACGGCAATCTGACGCATCCAAGCGAGTCTCTGAAGCATATGGGAGATAACCTGACCGGCGAGGGTGAAGGCGACGATGAGCAGATCTTTGTGGATCTGTCAAAAATCCCGGCTAATGTATCAAAGGTTGCATTTACGGTTACAATTTATGAAGCAGAGTCCAGAGGACAGAATTTTGGTCAGGTTTCCAATTCTTTCATCCGTATTGTGGATGAGAGCACTGGGAAAGAGCTGATTCATTATGACCTGGGAGAGGATTTCTCTATTGAGACGGCAGTGGTTGTAGGAGAGCTTTACAAACATAACGGCGAGTGGAAATTCAATGCCATTGGTAGCGGTTTCCAGGGCGGTCTGGCAGCATTGTGCGGACACTATGGAATCGAAGTAGCATAAAAAGGAGGATATTAATATGCCGGTGAATTTGCAGAAAGGACAGAAGGTGAGCCTGACAAAGGGCAATCCGGGTCTTAAAAAAGTAGTGGTTGGTCTTGGATGGGACGTGAACGCGTTTGATACGGGAGGAGATTTCGACCTGGATGCAGCAGCTTTTCTGCTGACGGACAGCGGAAAGGTGAACGGCTCGGAAGACTTTGTATTCTATGGAAATCTGAAGCATCCGTCAGGAAGTGTACAGCATATGGGAGACAATCTGACCGGGGCCGGAGACGGAGACGATGAACAGATCAAAGTGGATCTGTCCATGGTGCCGGGGAATGTCTCAAAGATTGCTTTTACAGTGACGATCTATGAGGCAGAGGCAAGAAGACAGAATTTCGGACAGGTAAACAATGCGTTCATCCGCATTTACAATGAAGAGACTGGAGAAGAGCTGTTGCGTTATGATCTGGGAGAAGATTTTTCCATTGAGACGGCGGCAGTATTCGGTGAACTTTACAAAAACGGAAATGAATGGAAATTTAACGCCATTGGAAGCGGCTACCAGGGCGGTCTGGCAGCGCTGTGCGCAAACTTCGGCGTGGACGTGGAATAAACAGACACTATAAAACAGCGGAGGTCGTTATTATGTCAATTAGTTTGAAAAAGGGGCAGAAGGTGAGCCTGTCCAAGGAGAATCCGGGTTTGGCCAGAGTTGTGGTTGGCCTTGGCTGGGATGAGGTCAAAAAGTCAAAAGGATTTAATTTCCTCGCGCCCAAGCCGGCACCTATTGATTGTGATGCCTCGGCGATTCTGCTCCATGACGGCAAGCTTGTATACAAGGAGGATGTGGTTTATTTTGGGAATCTGCGTCATCCAACAGGGACAGTGCAGCATATGGGAGACAATCTGACCGGAGCCGGAGACGGAGACGATGAGCAGATCATCGTGGACCTTGCAAGTATTCCGGCGGAGTATGATAAGATTGTAATTGTTGTAAATATTTATCAGGCAGTGCAGAGAAAACAGCATTTTGGAATGATTCAAAATGCGTTTATCCGTCTGGTGGATGGGAAAAACAACAGTGAAATGTGCAGATACAATCTGACAGAAGATTATGTCAACATGACGGCTATGATTTTTGGTGAGATTTATCGTCATAACGGAGAATGGAAGTTTAATCCGGTTGGTCAGGGAACAACAGACCCGGGCCTGGGTGAGCTGATTCGCCGATACATGTAAGAAATACAAAACCTTTGAGGAGATATGTGATGAAATTTAATGGACTGACAGAGCAGGAGGCGGAGGCTTCCCGGAAAAAATATGGCAGCAATGAAATCCCTGATTCGGAACCGACTACTTTCTGGGATGAATTCAAGGAGACTTTCGGCGATCCCATGATCCGGATCCTGCTGGCAATCGCTGCACTCATGATTGTGATGTTCTTCTTCGGTTATGCGGAGATCTATGAACCTCTGGGAACAATCGTGGCAGTACTGATTGTGGCTTTTGTCTCAGCAAAGACCGGCGTTGCAAGCGATACCAAATACCGTGAGCTGAAAGACCGGACAGAGAAAGATCATTGCAAAGTATACCGGGACGGTAAAATAGCTGTGATCCAGGTGGATGACGTGGTGGTGGGAGACAAAGTACTTCTGCAGTCAGGAGATAAGATTCCTGCAGACGGCGTGCTGATATCAGGAAGTCTTCGGGTAGACAACTCTGCATTAAACGGAGAAGCAGAAGAGTGTAAGAAGACGGCTGCGGAGGAAGGATTTGAGCTGGCGGATGAGATTACCGGTGACACGTTTGTAGATGCTCATTCTCTGTTCCGCGGAGCTGTGGTATTCGACGGCGAAGGCGTGCTGGATGTGCGGAAAGTGGGCCTGAAGACCATGATGGGCAGAATGGCGGATGAGATGCAGGGTGAGGATATTGATTCTCCTCTGAAGGTCAAATTGTCCAAGCTGGCAGGCCAGATCTCGGTCTTCGGCTATGTGGGCGCAACAGTAATCGCAATTCTGTATTTTGCGTACTTTATCATGTCAGCAGGTGGAATTACTGCATATTTTTCCATCGGTGTGGAGCAGATTATTAAGGATATTGTGGAAGCGGTGTCCCTCGCTATTGTGATTATTGTATGCGCGGTTCCTGAAGGACTTCCGCTGATGATTTCGCTGGTTTTGATGCAAAATACCAGTAAAATGCTGGATCACAACGTGCTTGTGAGAAAGGCAGAAGGAATCGAGACGGCAGGCTCCCTCAATATTTTGTTCAGTGATAAGACGGGAACGATTACCAAAGGAAGCCTTGAAGTAGTGGAATTTTTTACTGCCGACGGAAGTGTGATTCCAATCGGGGAACTTTCCGGTCATAAGGATGTAAAAGAACTTCTGGATCTGGCTATTGGTAAGAACACGCAGTCCATGTATGACGCAGAGCACAGAGTGATTGGCGGTAATGCCACGGATCAGGCGCTGATGAAATTTCTGGGAGAAAACACATTCCGGGCACTGGAGGGAAGAAAAGATTATCAGCTCTCTTCATCACAGGGTTTTAATTCTATGAACAAGTTCAGCCAGGCAAGGATCGGCAGCACAGGAAAAACCTTTTATAAAGGGGCGCCGGAACGTCTGCTGGCGAAAGCTGAGCGGTATCTGGACAAAGAAGGCAAAGTTCTGTCCATTGACAAAGATAAGCTGAATCAGAAAATAGATGGACTTGCTGAGAAAGCCATGCGTGTGCTGGCATTTGGCTATTCAGAGAAAGAACTGGTAGAAAATACAATTCATGAAGATCTGGTTCTTATTGGCCTTGTGGCAATTCGCGATGATGTAAGACCAGAAGCAAGAGATGCAATTGCAGAAGTAAGAAGCGCAGGTATTCAGGTGGTCATGATCACGGGAGACCGGCTGGAGACTGCCATGGCAATCGCCAAAGACGCCGGACTTCTGAAAGAAAGTACAGACCGGGCGCTTACGTCTGCACAACTGAATGAAATGTCGGATGAGGAAGTGAAAAAGATCATTCCTGAGATTCGTGTGATTGCCAGGGCGCTTCCCACGGATAAATCCAGAATGGTACGTCTCTGCCAGGAGATGAATCTGGTGGTAGGCATGACTGGAGATGGAGTTAACGATTCTCCGGCTCTTAAGAGAGCAGATGTGGGCTTTGCCATGGGCAGCGGTACAGAGGCGGCCAAAGAGGCAGGAGAGATCGTGATTCTGGATGATAACTTTAAATCCATTAAAGATGCCATCTGGTACGGAAGAACGATTTATCACAATATTCTGAAGTTCTGCAAGTTCCAGCTGGTGATTAACGTGGCTGCGGTGGTGGTCAGTGCGATTGCCCCGTTTTTCGGTGTGGAAGAACCGCTGAAAGTAACCCATCTTCTGTTCGTCAATCTGGTTATGGACGGCCTTGGGGCAATCATGCTGGGCAACGAGCCTGCTCTGGAAGAGTATATGAGAGAGAAACCAAGGAGAAGGGACGAGAGCATTATCAGCAGGAAGATGGCGATCCAGATCGGCGTGATGGGTGCGTGGCTCACTGTTATCAGTTTTGTCTATCTGAAAGTTCCGTTCTTCCGGGGATTCTTTGACAGTGATGCACAGCATCTGACCGGATACTTTGTATTGTTTATCGTCAGTGCGCTGTTCAACGGTTTCAATGTCAGAGATGAAGGGTTTGCCATCTTTTCCGGTTTGAACGAGAATACAGGTTTTATGAAGGTGTTCTGTATCATTGTTCTGGTTCAGGCGGTAATTGTAAATGCAGCGCTGGTGCCATTGACCGTATTCACCTGGATCGGCAATATGTTCAGCTGTGTTCCCTTTAATATCGCCGGTTGGGGTGTTGTAGCTCTTCTGGCTGTAACGATGATACCAGTGGACCTGGTCAGAAAATGTCTGACAGGAAAGAATCATTGATTATATTTCATGCAGATCTGGACAATACACTGATCTATTCTTACAAACATGAGATCGGAGAAGAGAAGAGGAACGTAGAGGTCTACAAAGACAGGGAGATTTCTTTTATGACTGAAAAGTCCTCTTCTCTTCTTAAGTTAATAAGAGAAAGAGTATGTTTTGTTCCCACCACAACCCGGACAGAGGAACAGTATGGTCGGATTGATCTGGGGCTGGGTGTGCCGGATTATGCACTTGTATGTAATGGCGGAATATTGCTGAAAGGAACGGACGAGGTATCGGAGTGGTATGAAGAGTCCCTTGGGGTGATTGAGAATAGCCGGGAGGAATTCCTGCGTGCGTTCAGAATCCTTCAGGAGGATCCTTTTCGGAACTTTGAAGTGAGAAATATCCGGGACCTTTTTTTATTCACCAAGAGCCGTATGCCTGCAGAGACTGCAGAACGGATGAAGAGAGAACTGAATCCTGCTTTTATGGGGGTCTTTTCCAATGGAAACAAAGTATATGCGGTTCCGAAAGGACTCGACAAAGGACATGCAGTCAGGCGGTTCAGAGATTACATAAAGGCAGATATGGTAATTGCGGCAGGGGACAGCGAATTTGATATTCCCATGCTGGAGGAAGCGGATATGGCATATGCGCCGGAGGAATTGAGGAAGAGGCACAATTTTTCCGCGCATGTGACCGAAATATCGGCAGATCGGATATTTTCAGATGTGCTGCTTGAGAAAATTTTGGAGAAACTGTCTGTCCTGCCGGGCGGAACAGTTTCATATAAATAAATATACGGGGAGGGATGGGGAATGGAGGATCAACAGTTTATCAGTCCCATGAGAAGCATTCATATGGTTCCTATGGATGTGATCTCCGGGTTTGAAGTGCGTCCCGGAATGTATGAGCTGAATGGGGCCATGGCTATACCGGTGGGAGTGAATTTTACGGTGCATTCGTACGGTGCGACGTCCTGCGAACTTCTGCTTTTTCACCGAATGGAGGAAGAACCATATGCAGTACTGCCGTTTCCGGAACATTATCGGGTGGGAAACGTATTTTCCATGATTGTGTTTGGGCTGAATATTCAGGATTTTGAATATGCATATCGACTGGACGGGCCGTATGATGTATCCAAAGGACTTCTTTTTGACAAAAATAAGGTACTTTTGGATATCTATGCAAAGGCAGTGACCGGGCAGAGTCAGTGGGGAAGACCCCGA
Source organism: uncultured Lachnospiraceae bacterium (assembly GCA_910579225.1). Classification (GTDB taxonomy): domain Bacteria; phylum Bacillota; class Clostridia; order Lachnospirales; family Lachnospiraceae; genus Hominiventricola. Next base: position 30,424 of record CAJTTI010000002.1, read on the forward strand.
AACGAAGGCTCTATTTATAAGGCAAGAGTGGTAAAAGATGATTTTGACTGGGGAAGGAACCGGAACCCTTTGATTCCCATGGAAGACTTGATCATCTATGAGATGCACGTAAGGGGTTTTACCAGACATGGGTCATCTGGTGTGGAATATCCGGGAACTTTTGCAGGATTAATGGAAAAAATCCCTTATCTGAAAGAACTTGGTGTCAATGCCGTGGAGCTGATGCCGATCTTTGAGTTTGATGAGGTGAAAGATGGCCGGGTGGTGGACGGCCGCCAAGTCATGAATTACTGGGGATATAACACGGTGAGTTTTTTCGCACCGAATACCAGTTATACAGGGGCAACCGAATATAACCGGGAAGGAACAGAACTGAAGACACTGATCAAAGCACTCAATGAGAATGGAATTGAATGTATACTGGACGTTGTATTTAACCATACTGCGGAAGGGAACGAGTTGGGGCCATGCTTTTCTTTTAAAGGGTTTGACAATAATATTTATTATATGCTGACTCCGGATGGTCACTATTATAACTTCAGCGGCTGTGGCAATACGATGAACTGCAACCATCCTATTGTCCAGCAGATGATTCTGGAATGTCTGCGCTACTGGACTACGGCGTATCATGTGGACGGATTCCGGTTCGATCTGGCAAGTATCCTGGGACGCAATGAGGATGGTTCTCCCATGAGTAAGCCGCCCCTGCTGAAAAGTCTTGCATTTGATCCGATTCTGGGTGATGTAAAGCTGATTGCAGAAGCCTGGGATGCAGGGGGTCTGTATCAGGTGGGAAGTTTTCCATCCTGGAATCGCTGGGCAGAGTGGAACGGCAGATATCGGGATGATATGCGCAGTTATCTGAAAGGAGATCTGGGAATGTCTCTTACAGCGGCAAAACGGATCACCGGTTCTCTTGACATGTATGGTCAGGAAGAACGGGGACACAATGCTTCTGTGAATTTCCTGAACTGCCACGACGGATTTACACTGTGGGATATGTATTCTTATAACGAGAAGCACAACGAGGCTAACGGCTGGGGAAATACGGACGGCGCCAATGATAACCGGAGTTGGAACTGCGGCGCGGAGGGAGAGACTGACAATGAGGAGATCCTTACACTTCGCCGAAGGCTTGCCAGGAATGCGCTGACAGTTTTGATGCTGAGCCGCGGAACGCCTATGTTTCTGGCGGGAGATGAATTCCTGAATAGCCAGTTTGGTAACAACAATGCCTATTGCCAGGACAATGAGATCTCCTGGCTGAACTGGGAAGATCTCAGAAAAAACAGGGATCATTTCGAATATACAAAGAATGTCATACGAATCCGAAAAGAGCATGATGTGGTACGCAGATTTGCCAGAAATTGTTCTCTGGGATTTCCGGAGATTCAGATTATGGGACCAGATGAAAATACGAAAGTTCTGCGTGTCATTTATGCCGGAAGGAATCACGAAGATACGGATGATGATGTGGTATGTCTGGCTGTCAATGTGTTTTGGGAACCGCAGGAATTCTCTCTGCCCGGACTTGCTGCACATATGCGGTGGCAGGTGGAAGCAGACAGCTTTGGAAGTTACCTTCCGGGTGGGATACCAGGGGCAGTGCCGGTGGAACCGGCGGAAAACAGAGTCCGGATAGAGCCCCGTTCTGTACTTGTTTTGACATCATATCACAGGTTTAGGTAAAAATAGACAAAAACAAAGAGAAAACTCGGGCTTAAAATTGTATAAAATTGCGAAAATAACGGAAAGAAATTGCAATTTTTGCTATAAGATTGTATAATTGTGCTATATAAATGAAAGAGAGGACCTTTCTATGAAGCAAAATAGTATGTTGGCGATGATTCTGGCAGGCGGACGCGGTTCCAGACTCCATGATCTTACCAATAAAGTTGCAAAACCGGCTGTTTCATACGGCGGAAAGTACAAAATCATTGATTTTCCGCTCAGCAATTGTGCGAACAGTGGAGTTGATGTGGTAGGTGTGCTGACACAGTATGAATCTGTTCTTTTGAACAGCTATGTGGCAGGCGGCGGAAGCTGGGGTCTGGATGCCCGTGACAGCGGAGTGTTCGTTCTTCCGCCCCGTGAGAAGGCAGATGCGAACCTGGACGTGTACCGAGGAACTGCAGATGCAATTTCCCAGAACATTGATTTTGTAGACAATTACGATCCGGAATATATGCTGATTCTTTCCGGCGACCATATTTATAAAATGAACTATGCAAAGATGCTTCAGGCACACAAAGAGAACGGTGCGGATGCAACGATTGCCGTTATCGAAGTACCTATGAAGGAGGCCAGCCGTTTCGGTATCATGAATACGGATCCGGAGACCGGCAGGATTGTGGAGTTCGAAGAAAAGCCTGCGGAGCCAAAGAGTAATCTGGCGTCCATGGGTATCTACATATTCAACTGGAAACTGCTGCGCAAGATGCTGGTGGCGGATATGAAGAATGAAGAGTCCAACCACGACTTCGGCAAGGATATTATTCCGGCTCTTCTGAACGATGACAAGAAGTTGTTCGCATATAAGTTCAAAGGATACTGGAAAGATGTAGGAACCATTGATTCTCTGTGGGAAGCAAACATGGATCTTCTGGACAAGAAGAACGGACTGGATCTGGACGACCGTACATGGACGATCTATACGGAGGATGTTCCCACACTTCCGCAGTATATTTCTGCAGATGCAGACGTGAAGCGTGCATTTATAACCCAGGGCTGTATTGTGGAAGGGGAAGTGAGAAATTCCGTTCTCTTCACCGGTGCGAAGGTGGGGCCGGGTGCGAAAGTTATCGACAGCGTTCTGATGCCGGGAGCGGTTGTGGAAGAAGGCGCAGTGGTAACAAGAGCATTAGTGGCGGATCAGGTAAAGATTGGAAGCCAGGCAGTTGTCGGAAGTGCAGACAGCGAGCATATTGAACTGGTTGCGAAAAATGTAAAGGGGTAGAATCGTATGGCAAGAGCATTAGGAATCATAAGTTTTTCAGAGAACCATATTTGGGTGGAAGGGATGGAAACTTATCGTTCAATCCCGGCATTCTCCTTCCTGGGCAGATATCGTGTGGTTGACTTTCCGATTTCCAATATGTCCAACAGTGGTATTGACAGAATTCAGGTATATATCAGAAGAAAACCATGTTCTCTGGTAGAGCATATCGGAACCGGAAGACATTACAACATCAATTCCAAGAGCGGATATCTGCAGATGGTATTTGCAGATTCTCAGGAAGACAAGGATTATTACAATACAGATATCAAAGCATATGCAGAGAATCTGGACCGCATGGTAAAAGCAAGCAACACCCATGTGGTTATCGCTCCGGGATATATGGTATATACGCAGGATTTTGATGAGCTTCTGAAAGTGCATGAGGAGTCTGAAGCAGATGTGACACTGCTTTATCATAAAGTGGATAATGCGAAGGAAGCATATTTGAGCTGTGATTATCTGAATCTGAATAAACAAAAAGGCGTAGAGTCCATTGAACGCAATAATGGTACGACCAAGAGCAGGAATATTTTCATGGATACTTATATCATGAAGAAAGAGACGTTCCTTGACCTGGTATCGGCGGCACAGAAGGCGTCTTCCATGTATACGATGAAACATATCATCAACGATATGTGCGGAGAGCTGGATATCCGTGGTGTGGCACACAAAGGGTATTTTGCACCGATCAATGATTTAAAAGGATATTACGACGCCAATCTGTCTCTGGTGGACCACAAGAATGTGAAGAGCCTTTTCAATGATGAGTGGCCAATCTATACCCGGACCAGCGATTCCTGTCCGACACAGTATTATGAGACTGCAAACGTGAAGTCTTCTTTCATTTCCAACGGATGCCAGATCGAGGGTACAGTGGAGAATTCCGTTATCGGCAGAGGATGTGTGGTTAAGCCGGGCGCAGTTGTGAAGAACTGTGTGGTTCTGGCAGATACAGTCATTGGAAATGATGTACATATCGAAGGCCAGGTGGTGGACAGACTTGCGAAAGTCACCCGCATGAAAGAAATTATTGCAGAACCGGAAAAACCTGGATATGTAAAGAGAAACGACACCGTATAGAGAAAATAACAGGGAAGATCCCGCAGCGAAATGCTGCGGGATTTTTTTATGCTACAGAAAAGATCTTTGAGCGGCTACATTGCGAATATGGTTCCGGACAGGTTGGATCCGTGCATTGCTGCCATAAATTATAATGGCAAAACAAGGTTCTTGAGAGCAAAGTGATTCTTTAAACTGATTGATAAGAATTTGTCATAGATTTCGTGAAGCAGAACTTGCAGATACCAGAAGGAGGAAGTATATGAGTGAAGAATGGCTTCTGAAAGAAGGATATGTGGATAATATTGATAATTATGACAAAATGAGCGTCCAGGAAAAATGGTATATTCTGGCAATGGTGGCGAATCTGTATTATAACGGTAATCTTACCCAGAGCCAGATTGCCAACCGTATCTTTACATCACGCTCGAAAGTATCTCGTTTATTAAAAGAGGCAAGGGAGATGGGGCTGGTGGAGATCTATATCCGCGAGCCCTGGGAAAGGGAACTGTGGTATGAACAGAAGATGAAGGAGCAGTTTGATCTTACGATGATCCGTGTGATGAAGAATAAAAAGACGGATAAAACAGATGAGTTGGCAAGACTTGGAGAAGTGGCGGCATATTATCTGGATTCTGTTGTGAAAAAAGATGTGGTGATTGGTGTTTCCTGGGGAAATACGCTATATCGGATTGTTAATCATATATCAAAGATGAATCGGAAGAATATTCCTATTACTGTAGTACCGATCATGGGAGCAGGGCATGTGCGAAATTCAGAACAGGATGTGCTGGACCTGGCGCGAAATCTGGCACAGGCATACGGAGGAAAATACAAATATCTGTATGCGCCGCTGTTTGTCAACAATGAGGAGATCCGAAAGAGCCTGGTGCAGGAAGAACATATCAGAGAGGTGCTGGATATGGCCAGAAACGCACAAATTATGCTGTCCAGCGTAGGTTCGGTGGCGGACCGCTCGTGGAGCAATTACCTGCGGGCGGATGTGTGGAAAACACTGGAAAGTAAAGGGGCCGTGGGATATATCGGAGGCCATTTTTACGATATCAATGGATGTGAGATACGCACACAGCTTCAGAGCCGTATGATTGGAGTGGAACTGGAGGACATGATACGGTGCAGAGATATGATCTGCGTGGCATACGGGGCGGTGAAAGCAGATGCCGTACTGGGTGCATTACGGGGGAAATTTGTAAATACGTTGATTATTGACGAGTCCTGTGCGGAAAAACTGATGGAAAAACTGCAGTAAATAAAGAAGCGTACCTATATTGCACAAATGTGCAATATCTGCAGATTTGTTGATGAGCCATTGGAAAGATGCTAGAATTTTTTTACGAGGTCGGGATATTTCCCGAAATAACACATAAAGGAGGATTTTTATGAAATTCAGAAGATTTTTTGGAGTATCAATGGCTGCTGTTATGGCAGCGGGGATTCTGGGCGGATGCGGTTCACCGAAGCAGGAAACGCCGGCTGCAGATCAGGAAACGGAGGCAGCAGGAGAGGAAACAACTGCACCGGAGACAGAAACAGATGGAACCGCACAGGCAGCAGACGGAGAGGAAGTAACCATTACTTTTGGGTTCTGGGGCGATACGGCTGAGGCGGAGATGAAACAGGCGCTGGCAGAAGCTTATATGAAAGATCATCCAAATGTAAAAATTGAGATGGAATATACGGATGGCGCAGGCTATCTGACCAAGATGCAGACTTGGCTGACTTCCAATTCGGTGCCGGATGTATTTGGTCTGGCGAATGATCATTTCTTCCAGTGGAAAGGAAACCCGGTCTTTGAAGATCTGGCTCCTTATATCGAGAAGGACGGACTTGGCAGTGACTGGGATATGGATGCACTGGCAGCTTCCTTCGGAGAAGAGGACGGAAGAATCATAGCAACTCCGTTTGTTACCAAGACTTTTGCAATGGCGTACAATAAAGACCTGTTTGACAAGGCAGGAATCGAATATCCGACAGCAGACTGGACTGAAGAGGACATGCTGGAAGCAGCAAAAGCAATTACGGCGCTGTCCACAGCTGATGAGAAAATCTATGGTCTCAGATGGGGAGTCAGACCGCCGGAATTCTACAGGAATCTGTACGGCGATATGATGTATGATATGAACACCTTCGAGATGAAAGCAGAAGGAAACGAAAAGTTCAAAGCGGCAGTTTCTCTGTTTGCAGATACTATTAGTCAGGGCCTGGCTCCAGATGAGACTTCAGGAGCGATTTCCACCGGCGGATTTGAGACTGGTATGTATGGAATGCAGCTTTCTGCAACCTGGGATATTGCTACGTTCCAGAGCATGATCGGTGATTCTTTTGCATGGGATGTGGTAGTGCTTCCGATGAATACCAAATTCAATACCAGAATGCTGACAACTCTGCGCAGCAACGGCTGGTGTATGAATTCCGGGTCGGAGAACAAAGAAGTCTGCTGGGATTTTATCAAATTCCTGTCTGCTTCTGAGGAAGCTACAAAAGCGAGCCAGACTATCGGTATTCCGTCTTCTGTTTCCTTTATCTCCAGCGATGATTATCTGAACGATTTTGGAGAGGGAACAGCATATGATAAGAAAGCGTTCGTGGACATGCTGGATTGGACCACAGACTTTAACAATCTGGGTGCATTTGCAGAGGTCAATGATATGGTTAAAGAACAATATGAACTGCTTCTGGCAGGGCAGGTTACCATTGATGAGATGATCTCTGAAGTTCAGACTCAGGGTGATGCGATCCTTTCGACCGCACAGTAAACAGATCATGTGAAGGAGGTCACAGGTGTGAAAAGAAAGAAGAAGAAAAGCTTACAGGATACATCGGGAATGTTCTATCTCTTTATCGCGCCATGGATCATAGGATTTTGTGCATTTACGTTTTTCCCGATGCTGTTTTCGCTTGTGACCTCGTTCACAGACTGGAGCGGACTGGGGCTCCCGACAAAGTTCGGACTGGATAATTATATTCAGATCTTTACGGCGGATAAAAGTTTTGTGACCGCTTTGAAGAATACACTGGTCTATGTGGGAGTCTCCGTGCCACTCAATATGACAGTATCGGTGATACTGGCGGTTCTTCTGAATCAGAGGATGCCGGGAACCAACTTTTTCAGAGCAGTGTTTTATCTGCCAACGATTTGTACGGGTGTGGCTCTGTATATTGCCTGGATGTATCTCTATAATGGAGATACCGGTTATATCAATGTTCTGCTTTCCAAAATCGGTATTGAAGGACCCAGATGGCTGGCAGATTATAAGACAGCGCTTCCTTCGATTATTCTGATGGATATGTTCGGATGCGGAACGTCCATGACCATTGTCCTGGCAGGACTTCAGGATATTCCAAAGGATTATTATGAAGCTTGTGAGCTGGACGGAGCCAGCGGGCTGCAGAAATTTGTGCATATTACGATTCCCATGCTGAGTCCGGTATTGTTCTTCAATATTTTGATGGCAATTATTAAAAGCGTACAGATTTTCACCCAGCCCTATGTCATGACAGAAGGTGGTCCGGCCCGGGCGACGTTCGTCTACGGACTATATCTGTATAATACAGCCTTTTCCTATACCAAGTTCGGTTATGCGTCGGCGCTTGCATGGATCTTGTTTGTCATACTGATTGCGATCAGTCTGGTTGTTTTCGGGACGTCAAAATTCTGGGTGTTCTACAGGGAGGAGGTTGACTGATGAAGACGAGTCAAAGAAAAAGAATAGAGATCATTATTGGGGAAGCAGTTCTGATTTTCTTCGCGTTTTTATTCCTGCTTCCGATTCTGTGGATGTTCTGCACCTCTCTGAAATCATCCGGGCAGATTGCGGAATATAAACAGTTGTTCCCTAATCCGGCTACGGTAAGGAGTTATATTGAAGGATTTGCAGGAGGACAGTTTGGACTGTATATCCGTAATACGGTGTTTATTGGAGTCATGTGTGTGATTGGAACAGTGTCTTCCTGCTCTCTGGTTGCATTTGGATTCGCCAAATTCAAGGCAAAGGGAAAGAACTTTCTGTTCATGGTTCTTCTGGCGACAATGATGGTGCCGCAAACGGTAACTTTGATTCCGTCCTATATGCTTTACAGCAAGCTTGGGTGGGTCAATACGTTTATCCCGTTGATATTGCCCGCATTCTTTGCCACCAGTGCGTTTAATGTCTTTTTGCTCCGGCAGTTTTTTGCGGGGCTGCCCAATGAGCTTGCGGAGGCAGGAAGGATCGACGGCTGCAGCTGGTTTGGGATCTTTATGCGAATCTATATTCCCAATACAAAGCCGGCGCTTTTGGTGGTGACGATCAATCAGCTGGTGTATGTATGGAATGATTATATGGCGCCTCTGATCTATCTGGGCAAGCCGGATAAGTTCACGGTGGCTCTGGGGCTGAATATGTTCAAGGCTCAGTATGGAGGAGCTATGGACGTGGGACCTCTAATGGCCATGGCCTGTCTGACAGTGGCACCCCTTCTGGTACTGTATGTGTGCTTCCAGAAATATTTTGTGGAAGGTATTGCAACTTCAGGAATAAAAGGATAGAACGATGCAGGAAAAAATTGCAGAAAAAACATACGCAGGAGTTCTTGGAAAAATCATTGGTGTATTTTACGGCCGTCCCATTGAGGGATGGCCGTATGAGAAAATCCGGAAAACTTTTGACGTGGTAGATCATTATGTCTATAAAGAAGCTGGGACACCGTTAATCGTTGCGGATGATGATGTTGCCGGCACTTTTACTTTTTTAAATGCTGTGGAAGATACGGATCATATCCGGGAACTGACAGCAGAAGATTTCGGGGAGGCATGGCTTGACTATGTGATCGAGGATAAGACGATCTTCTGGTGGGGCGGTCTGGGCAGATCTACAGAGCACACGGCATATCTGAGGCTGAAACAGGGAGTAAAAGCACCTGAGAGCGGTTCTGCGGCGCTGAATGGCGAAGCAGTGGCAGAGCAGATTGGAGCGCAGATTTTTATGGATGCGCTGGCGATGATGTGTCCGGGAGACCCGCAGATGGCCAGGAAATTGGTAAGAGAATCTGCCCGGGTGAGTCATGACGGGATTGCTGTGGAAGCGGCCTGCTTTCTGGCGTCTCTGGAGGCACTGGCATATGAGATTCGGGATATTGAGGAGCTTCTTAATCAGGCAGAGGCGCAGGGAGTCAGCGACAGACTTGGAAAGATCATAGAAGATGTACGGCAGGAGTGCAGGAAAACTGATGATTTTCGTCAGGTGCGAGACTGGCTGGAAACATATTACGGCTATCAGCTGTATCCGGGAAACTGCCATGTGATTCCTAATTTCGCCCTGATTCTTGCATCTTTGATTCTGGGCGGAGATGATTTTGGCAAAGCCATGAGAATCTGTATCTCCTGCGGATGGGATACGGACTGCAACGGCGCCAATCTGGGCTGCATCAACGGAATCCGACTGGGACTTTCTGCGATTAACGAGAATTTTGACTTTCGCGGTCCCATTGCTGACCGGTTGTATAATATTTCTGCTAACGGAGGAGAGTGCGTCAGCGATGCCGTACAGCAGACCAGAAGGATCCTGGCGGCCAGCGCGCGGCTGTACGGCAGGCCGGTTCCCGGTAAGAAACCGAGATATGCCTTCGAATATCCGGGGGCCGTACAGGGATTTGCCAGCTGCCCGTATCTGGAAAGAGAATCTTATCCGGCGGAGAATGCCAGCCAGTACGGAAAAGGAAACGGCCTTCTGCTGCGTACGAGGAACGGCAGATGTGCAGTCTCTGTTCCGGTGATGTTCGACCCGGCGGACCGGCAGCAGAATTATTGTCTGACGGCCAGTCCGGTACTCTATGAGGGGCAGACGGTTCATGCAGAGTTTAAGGTTCCAGATACAGACACACAGCTTCAGTTGTATGCAGCATATTATAATTTTGATAATCAAATTCAAATCTGTTATGGTCCTGTATGGAAGGAAGGACAGAAACATGCAGTTCTGACCTGGAAACTTCCGTCTCTTGGTGGAATGCCTGTGGCAAGGATGGGAGTTTTGTGTATGGCCGGCGTTGGAAAAGAGACCGAGGCAATTCTTAAGAGTATGGATTGGAATGGTGCGCCGGAGCATTTTGAGATTCGGGGTTCCCTTCGGAATTATGATATAGGTCTGAATATGGCCATGGAATCTTTCGTATCTTCGGCCAGGCAGTTTCATTTTGATTCCAGGGCGAGCTTTACGATCTCTCATACCGAGCGGAACGGTGCGGCGACCATCGGTACGGCTCAGTGGAAGGATTATATGGTGTCCAGCCGCATGGAACCAAGTCTGCACAAAAGATTCGGAGTAATCGGCAGGGCAAGAGGACACAGACGCTATTATGCGCTGATGCTCTGGGATGGCCGATATGCAGGCATTTTCTGCCGGAAGGGCGGAAAGGAATACTGCCTTGCAAAAGTTGATTTTTCCTATGGGAATAATGAGAAATATGATATAGAGTTGTGTATGAATAAAGACAGGATCACGGGTCGTGTACGCGCAGCAGGTTCCCGCAGAAGTAATGAAGAATGGAAATGTCTGAAGGCTTGCGACGGAACTTATCGTTCCGGCGGAGCAGGATTTGTGGTGGATGAGGGGACTGTACTGGCATATGATTTCTGCGTGGAAGGACTGAACAACTGCCGTGAGGACGGATGATCGGGGAAGAAAAGAGGAAGAGAACAGATGATAAACAGTTTTGGCATGGGACTTGGATCTCTGATGTTGGCAGGAAACGGGAGAAGCAGAGCGATTACCATGGAAAATCCGACAGGTGAAAAAGGAGCAGGAGGTACAGCGGAAGGCGCCTTGGGACCTTCCAGAAAAGGAGCGCCTTCAATCCGTTGTTTTCAGAAAGGGGAGACGCGGGTTCTGGCGGATATTCAGGGTCCTGGTGTGATCAACCATATCTGGATCACCGTCACAGACCGTACGGAACAGGATTTCTTTGTATTAAGCGACATAGTACTTCGGATGTACTGGGATGAGGAAGAAACTCCGTCTGTAGAGTGTCCGTTGGGGGATTTTTTCTGCAACGGTTTTGGTACAGGCTGCCGGATTAATTCCATGCCGATTATGGTGAATCCGGTTCGGGGGTTTAACTGTTATTTTCAGATGCCTTTTCGGAAGCGGGCCAGGATTACAGTGGAAAATCAGCATGTGGCGGATGTTCCGCGTTTTTTCTTTCAAATTGATTACACCCTTTATGATGAGATACCGGAAGAAACGGTGTATTTTCATGCGCAGTACCGCAGAGAGCGCCTGACAAGGCAGAAAGAAGACTATGTAATTCTGGATGGAGTCAGAGGGAAAGGACATTATGTGGGGACCTACATCGCACTGACGGCACTGGAGCGTTACTGGTACGGAGAGGGAGAGATGAAATTCTATCTGGACGGAGACCGGGAGTATCCCACAATCTGCGGAACCGGTTTTGAAGATTATTTCGGTGGTGCATGGGGATTTGTGCCGGATCAGAGAAGGGAGACTCCGGCATATGAAGAGCAGTATCAGACCCTGTTTCAGGGATTTCCATATTTTTCTTCGCGGGAAGAAAATTTCAGCTGGAGGTTTGAGGGGGCATGTCCGCCCATGAGGGGATTTTACCGGTGGCACATCATGGATCCCATTTATTTTCAGGAAGATTTGAAAGTGACCGTTCAGCAGATGGGAAACTGTCACAAAGGATATTTTGAGAGACAGGACGACTATGGGAGCGTCGCCTACTGGTATCAGACGGAACCTCATGGGGCTTTCCCTCTGCTGCCGGACCGGGAGTACCGGCGGCCGAGATAAGCTGTGAGAAATGCCGGGAGCCCGGACAATGCCGGGATGTAGCAAAATCTGATAAGCAATTTTAACAGGAGAACGACAGCTATGGAAGATTTATACTATCCGTCTTATCATTTCCGGCCGGAGAAAAACTGGATGAACGATCCCAACGGTCCGGTCTGGTTTCAGGGGAACTATCATCTGTTCTATCAGTATAATCCATATGGGGACCAGTGGGGAACGATTCACTGGGGACATGCGGTCAGTGCAGATTTGATCCGTTGGGAGGAGCTTTCGACCGCCCTCATTCCGGTTGCAGATGCAGGGGAAATCCACTGTTATTCCGGATGCGTAACCATACGGGAAGGGATTCCCCATCTGTTCTATACCAGTGTGGGTACCGGGGACCGGGGCCCGAAGACCGGTGCGCAGCAATGGAGTGCGGTCAGCTATGACGGAATGCGGACGTGGGAAAGAAAAGGTATGCCGGCAATCCCGGAATCCCTACACGGGGACCGGAAGATTGAGATGTGGAGAGACCCGTTTCTCTGGCAGGAAGACGGCGGCTGGTACGCAGTCCTGGGCGGTACGGAGGATCAGAAGGGATGCCTGCTTCTGTACTATTCAGATGATCTGGAACACTGGGAGTATCTTAATAAAATATATGAATCGGAGACATACTGGCTGGTGGAATGTCCGGTTATGCTTCCTCTGGGAGGAGACCGGTATCTGATCCTGTATTCTCCTCTGGATGCAGTGCACTATATGACAGCGTCATTAAACCGCAGAAGCTGGACCCTTGAGGTCGAGAGAGAAGGAATCTTTGATCACAGTATTTTGAAAAACGGTTTCTATGCGCCTAACACCTGGCTGAATGATCCGAAGGGAAGAATGCTCATAATGGGCTGGATCTCAGAAGCAGACCGGCCAGCCGCAAGCGGAGTGAACGGATGGGCAGGGATGCAATCCCTTCCAAGAGAAGTGACTGAAGAAGCGGATGGAACACTTCGAATCCGGCCGGCAGAGGAATGCGAGATGCTCCGGGGCAAGCTTCTGGCAAACGAGCATGCCTGCGTGCCATTCCAGACAGAAGAACGCCGTATCAGGCTGGCGTCTTCCCGGGCAGCAGAGCTTCTGCTTCATGCAGAAGTCGGGGAAGAGGGCAGACTGTTTTTGTCCTTTTTTTCAGAGGAAGAGGGAAGAGAAGAGACGCAGCTTGTCTATGACGGAAAAACACACAGATTAACGCTGGACAGAAGCCGGTCAAGCCTTTGGGAAGGAGTAAATCAAAGAGAACTTTCCTGCTGCCTGGCTCCGGTTCGGGAACTGGAAATTCGGGTGTATATTGATCATTCTGTGATGGAGGTGTTCGCCTGCGGGCAGGAGACAATAACTGCCCGAGTCTATCCGAAACTTCCTGAGAGTACAGGCATCTATATACAGGGACAGGACGAGGTCCGAATCAGAGACCTGAAAATATGGGAACTGAGCACAGAAGAAGGAAAAAGGAGGAGCCAATGAATATTCTGGTGATCGACATCGGTACCTCCAGTATGCGAGGTATTTTATTCACAGAGGAAGGCCGGAAACTGTCCGTATGCCAGGTCAGATATCAGCCGATTCGATATGCAGATGGAAGAATCGAACAGAGTTCCTGTGACTGGCCCCTTTTTCTGGAGCAGATTGTAAAAGCGGTTATGGAGGAGGCAAGAGCAAAAGGCGAGCCGGTAGAAGCGCTGGCAGTTACCGCACAGCGTTCCGCCGTTATCCCGGTAGACCGGGAGGGAAAGCCTCTGATGGATACGATTATGTGGCAGGACCGCAGAAATGCTGATATCTGTGAAGAACTGAAGCCGTATCAGGATCTGATATTTGAAAAGAGCGGGGCCGGAATCAACACGGTCTTTTCCGGAAGCCGTATGACCTGGATCTTGAGAAACTGTCCGGATGTGAAGAAAAAACTGTACAAATTTGTCAATATTCCAGAGTACGTTATACATCATATGACAGGGAATTATGTTACAGATACCACATATGGCAGCCGTTCTCATCTGATGAACCTGCGTGAGAGAACATGGGATGGAGAACTGCTGCGCCTGTTCGGTATCCGGGAAGACCAGCTCTGTGTTCTGCAGGAGCCGGGCAGTATATGCGGCAGAATAACCAGGGAATTCGCCCATCGTACGGGGATTGCAGAAGGAACGCCGGTGATCAGTGCCGGCGGAGATCAGCAGTGTGCGCTGATTGGGCAGGGAGTATTCCGGGAAGGAGACCTGTCGATTGTTGCGGGGACAGGAGGATTTCTGGCGGGGATTCTTGACCAGGTGGAAGAAGAATTGCCGGACGGACTGATCTGCAACTGTTCATCCGTCAGAGGACAGTATATGCTGGAGGCAAATGTGTTGACCTGCTGTTCGGCGTTTGACTGGTTTTGCCGGAATTTTTATGACTGGGAAGACGGAGTGGATTATGGGCGGATCAATGAAGAGCTTCGCTTTCTGGACGGCGTAGTCAGTTCTCCGGTAATACTTCCATATTTTCAGGGACGCAGTACGCCCAGGTGGAATTCGGAGGCGAAGGCTGTGTTTGGAGAGCTTACACTGGCGGCAGGGAGGAAGGAACTGTTAAAGGCGCTGTTGGAAGGAATTTGCCTGGAGATACGAAATAATATCCGATTGTTTGAAAAATATATCCGGATTGAGAAGGCATATATCAGCGGAGGTTTGACGAACAGTCCGGTGATCAATCAGATGCAGTCGGATGTCTATGGGATCCCTTTGTTTCACATGGAAGACAGTGAGACGACTGCATCAGGGGCCTTGATGGTGGCGCTAGAGAGGCTACAGAGCTGTTCCTCTGTGGAGACAGCGTTTGCAAAGATACGGGGACATGAAAAGACGGAATGCTATCAACCGAGAAACGACTGTTTCTTGGCATATGAAGAGAAAAGAAAAAGAATGAATCAGCTTTATGAAAAGATTTATGGGATATGAATCAAACGGGGCTGCTGCAAAATGCACTCCTGCCTGTTTACTCAGCATCTGTTTTGGAGGATATCGAACAGAAAACAGGCAGAAGTGAGTCTGCGGCAGCCTTTGTTTTCTATAAAGGAAAAAATCTTCTGTATAGGTTCAGGTGCTGGATGGTATATTGTAAGACAGAGAAAAAAGTGCGACTTTGGAGAGTAAAGGGATTGGGAATGCGCGAAAAAAAAGAAATCAATATTTTTATAGGGAATGAGATTCGAAGGGTACGGGAACGCGCTGGTCTTACACAGGAACAGTTTGGAGAGCTGGTTTCATTGGGAACGAAAAACGTCTCGGATATTGAACGGGGAGTAGCAGGAATTACTGTATCTACATTGAAAAGGATCTGTGAAAAGATGTCGGTTTCCAGCGACTATATTTTATTTGGAGAGCGGAATCAGAATGATGTGGAGTATATAACGGAGAGACTTACCCGTCTTCCTCCGAAGCAGTTTGAAGCGGTAAAAGCATTTCTGGATCATGTGTTCGAATTATATGGGAGGCTCGACAGACAGTAGAAAAGAGGCACGCGCAGATAATACGAAAATTTGTTCTGTTTTTTGTCTTGTTATTTTCAGTAAAATTCTGTATACTATATCCTGTATTTTCAAAAAAAGGAGCAGGATAATATGGCAAACAACACCTATGATGCGGACAGCATCGCTGTCCTGGAAGGACTGGAAGCGGTGCGCAAAAGACCCGGGATGTACATCGGAAGTGTATCCACAAAGGGCCTGAATCATCTGATCTATGAGATCGTGGATAATTCGGTGGATGAGCATCTGGCGGGTTTTTGCAGTCAGATAGAAGTATATTTGGAAAAGGATGGTTCCTGCACAGTCAGCGACAACGGGAGAGGCATTCCGGTGGGGATGCACGCAAAGGGTATGTCAGCAGAACGACTGGTCTTCACAACTCTGCATGCCGGAGGTAAATTTGACGATTCTGCCTACAAGACCAGCGGTGGACTTCACGGGGTAGGTTCCTCCGTGGTGAACGCGCTGTCCACGTATCTGGATATTGAAGTGTCCCGTGACGGATATATTCATCATGATCATTATGAGCGGGGGAATCCCACAGTGGAGCTTGTGGAAGGACTTCTGCCCACTATTGGCAGGACGAAGAAGACAGGTACGAAGATCAATTTTATGCCGGATTCGGAGATCTTTGAGAAAACCCGCTTTAAAGCAGAGGAAGTCAAAAGCAGGATGCACGAGACTGCATATCTGAATCCGGAGCTGACCATTGTATTTGAGGATCGCCGGGGTGCTCAGACAGAGCATATGGAATTTCATGAGCCGGACGGACTGGTGGGATTTGTGAAAGATTTGAACGGCACGCAGGATACAATTCATGATGTGGTATATTTTAAAGGAGAGAATGAAGGGATCACCGTAGAATGTGCGTTTCAGTATATCAATGAATTTCATGAAAATGTCCTTGGATTCTGCAATAACATTTACAATGCAGAAGGTGGGACGCATATTACGGGATTTAAGACAATATTCACCTCTGTGATCAACAGTTATGCCAGGGAACTGGGAATTCTGAAGGAGAAGGATGCGAATTTTACCGGAGCTGACGTACGCAATGGCATGACTGCTGTTGTATCCATCAAGCATCCGGATCCCCGGTTTGAGGGACAGACCAAGACAAAACTGGATAATCAGGATGCCTCTAAGGCGGCTTCTAAAGTGACAGGAGAAGAGATTCAGCGGTACTTTGACCGGAATCTGGAGACGCTGAAGGCGGTGATCGGTTGTGCAGAAAAAGCAGCCAGAATCCGAAAAAGCGAAGAGAAGGCGAAGACGAATCTTCTGAGCAAACAGAAATTTTCCTTTGATTCCAACGGAAAACTCGCCAACTGCGAGAGCCGGGATGCTTCCCGGTGCGAGATCTTTATCGTGGAGGGAGATTCGGCAGGGGGGTCTGCCAAGACGGCCAGAAACCGGGCGTATCAGGCAATTCTTCCCATTCGCGGCAAGATTCTGAATGTGGAGAAGGCAAGCATCGACAAAGTGCTGGCCAATGCAGAGATCAAGACCATGATCAATGCATTCGGATGCGGATTTTCCGAAGGATATGGGAATGATTTTGATATTACAAAGCTCCGCTATGACAAAATTATCATTATGGCGGATGCAGATGTGGACGGGGCGCATATCAGTACGCTCCTTTTAACGCTGTTTTATCGTTTTATGCCGGAGCTGATCTATGAAGGACATGTGTACATTGCCATGCCGCCTCTTTATAAAGCCATGCCTTCTAGGGGGAAGGAAGAGTATCTGTATGACGACAAAGCGCTGGAACGGTATCGTAAGAAACATACGGGAGCGTTTACGCTGCAGCGCTACAAGGGACTGGGAGAGATGGATTCGGAACAGCTCTGGGAGACTACCATGGATCCGGAGAACCGCAGGCTCAAACAGGTGGAGATTGAGGACGCAAGGCTGGCTTCGTCTGTAACGGAGATGCTGATGGGAACGGAGGTACCGCCGAGGCGTCGTTTCATCTATGAAAATGCTGTGGACGCGGAGCTGGATATATAAACGCTTTTCCATCCGAACGGAACTATAAATAGGAGAATGTATGAGCGAAGAGATGATTATAAAGACGGAATATTCGGACATCATGCAGAAGTCTTATATTGACTATGCCATGAGTGTGATCGTGGCGCGGGCGCTGCCGGATGTAAGGGATGGACTGAAGCCGGTGCAGAGGCGTACGCTCTATGACATGCATGAGCTGGGCATCCGAAGCGACCGTCCTTACCGGAAATGCGCCCGTATTGTAGGCGATACCATGGGTAAATACCACCCGCACGGGGACAGTTCCATCTATGAAGCACTGGTGGTGATGAGCCAGGATTTTAAGAAAGGACTTCCTCTGGTGGATGGCCACGGAAATTTTGGTTCCATCGAAGGGGATGGAGCGGCTGCCATGCGCTACACCGAGGCCCGGCTTCAGAAAGTAAGTGAGGAAGCACTTCTGGCAGATCTGGATAAAGACATTGTGGATTTTGTGCCGAATTTTGACGAGACGGAAAAAGAGCCGTCAGTTCTGCCTGCGCGGATTCCACATCTTCTGATTAACGGTGCCGAGGGTATTGCAGTGGGGATGTCTACCAGTATTCCCCCTCATAATCTTGGGGAGACCATTGATGCTATGAAAGCATATATGAAGAATCCGAAAGTGACCGTGGAAGAACTGCTGGAGATCATGCCGGGTCCGGACTTTCCCACTGGGGGAATCGTGGTGAATAAGGATGAACTGACCGAGATTTACCGTACCGGAAGCGGAAAGATCAGGCTGCGTGGCAAAGTGGAAGTGGAAAAGATAAAAGGTGGACGAGAACAGCTGGTGATTACCGAGATTCCGTATACGATGATCGGAGCCAATATAGGCAAGTTTTTAAATGATATTGGTACTCTGGTGGAGACGAAGAAGACAACAGAGATTGTAGACATCACCAATCAGTCGTCCAAGGAAGGGATCCGGATTGTATTGGAGCTTCGAAAGGGAGCGGATACGGAGCAGCTTACCAATATGCTGTATAAGAAGACCCGACTGGAGGATACGTTCGGCGTAAATATGCTTGCAGTGGCTGATGGAAGGCCGGAGACACTTGGTCTGATTCAGATTCTGGACCATGCAGTTGATTTTCAGTTTGAGCTGAATACCAGGAAATACCGGACGCTTTTGAACAAGGAGCTGGATAAGAAGGAGATCCAGGAAGGACTGATCAAAGCCTGTGATGTGATTGATCTGATCATTGAAGTCCTGAGAGGAAGCCGGGATCTGAAGATGGCGAAAGCATGTTTGATGAGCGGGAAGACGGAGGGGATCCATTTCCGGTCTGAAAAGTCCAGAAAACTGGCGGCGAAGCTGAATTTTACAGAGCGCCAGGCTTCGGCGATTCTGGAGATGCGTCTCTATCGGCTGATCGGCCTGGAGATTGAGGCGCTGATGAAGGAACACCAGGCGACCATGAAGAATATCGCCCGATACTCTGATATTTTAAACAATTATGACGAGATGGCCAAAGTCATCATAAAAGAACTGGACAGGTTTAAGAAAATCTACGGTTCTTCCCGCAGGACAGTCATTGAAAATGGCAAAGAGGCGGTGTTTGTAGAGAAGAAGGCAGAAGAGATGCCGGTGGTATTGCTGATGGACCGGTTTGGTTACTGCCGCACGATGGATGTGCCTACATATGAGCGCAACAAAGATGCTGCGGACAGTGAGAGCCGTCATGTTATTTTCTGCAAAAATACAGATCGTCTCTGTATCTTTACGGACAGTGGAAAGCTGCACACGGCAAAGATTCTGGATCTGCCATTCGGAAAGTTCCGGGATAAAGCGTTTCCTGTTGACAATTACAGTAATTTTGACAGTGCCAGAGAACAGATGCTCTGTGTACTGAGTATGGAAGAGCTGATGAATGGCACGATACTTTTTGTGACCAGACAGGGGATGAGCAAAGCTGTAAACGGCCGGGAATATGACGTGAGGACCAGGACCAGTGCGGCCACGAAACTGGGAGAGGAAGACAAAGTGCTTTTTGCCGGCCTGAAAGGGGACAATATGCAGCTTGTTCTGAAGTCGGAGGAAGGATATTTTCTCCGGTTTGCCGCAGACGAGATACCGGAGAAGAAGAAAGCGGCCGTCGGCGTGCGTGCCATGAAGCTTTCGGACGGGGACTGTCTGGACGGCGTATATCTGTTCGAAAAAGGAACAGAGCAGATGATCACATATAAAGAGAAAGAAGTGGCCCTTCATAAGTTGAAACAGGCAGGGCGCGATCAGAAAGGCACGAAGATACGGGGGTAGGACGGAATGAGATTTCGTTATGCAATATTTGATATGGATGGAACGCTTCTGGATTCCATCCCTTACTGGGACCGGCTGGTGCCGGAGTTTTTGGAGCAGCTTGGCATACAGAATGCGGAAGGACTGAATGACCAGATGTCGGCGATGTCCATACAGGAGGCCTGCATCTGGCTGAAAGACATGTTTTCTCTGAATGAGACGGCAGAAGAGATTACCCGGAAACTGTGTGAAAAAATTGGGAGGAATTATGCCGAAGACATTCAACTGAAGCCGGGAGTGAAGGAATGGCTGTTCTATCTGAAAGAACAGGGGGTACATATGTGTCTGGCTACTGCGTCTTCGGCAGAACTGGGAAGGCCGGCGTTGGAACGTAATGGAATTCTTTCCTGCTTTGATTTTCTGGTGGACTGCGGTATGGCAGGGGCCGGGAAGACAAGCCCGGCAGTTTATCATCTGGCTGCAGAGAGGTTCGGTGCATCTGTAGAAGACTGTGTGGTGGTGGAGGATGCGCTGTTTGCATTGAAGACGGCGAAGAAGGCCGGTTTTCTGACCATTGGAGTGTATGAGAAGTCAGAGCCAGATCAAGAAGAAGTCAGGTATTTCAGTGATCGTTATGTGAAACATTATGATGAGTTGATGGGGATCCTGGACTGATACTTTTTCTGACAAAATTTTGAAAAAGGGTATTGACGGATAAGATATCAGGTGCTATAATAGCTATCGTTGAGTCGTTGATGAAATGATTCGGCGGTTTGCGGAAGTGTCGGAATTGGCAGACGAGCAAGACTAAGGATCTTGTGACCAACCGGTCGTGTGGGTTCAAGTCCCATCTTCCGCATGCAGAGGGTATGGACTCTGCGGAAAATTTCATACGGTTTGCGGAAGTGTCGGAATTGGCAGACGAGCAAGATTCAGGTTCTTGTGAGCGCTACGCTCGTGAGGGTTCAAGTCCCTTCTTCCGCATCTTATGGTGCAAAGCTGAACAGTGATCGTTCAGCTTTGCATTTTTTGGTGGTTGCAATATTTTTGCAGGATGATGAAACTTTTTGACGGGGTCCGGGGTCTAACAGTCAGAAAGAAAAAAAGAAGGAGGAAATCCGGATGAGAGTAGTGGATAGAGAAACATTAGTCCATGAGTGTCTGGTGGAACATTATGAGAAGTATTACCGGATTGCATACAGCTACACCTTCCAGGAGCAGGATGCCATGGATATTGTGCAGGAAGGAGCCTATCGGGCAATTTTAAAAAGCGAGTCGTTGAAAAATCCAGAATATGTGGACACATGGATATGTAGAATCATGATGAATGAAGCGGTACGTTTTCTTGAAAAATACAGAGGACGTACGGTTGCACTGGAGGAGGTGCCGGAGACAGGTACAAAGGACCGGACGGAAGACCTGGACTTAAAAGCGGCGCTTGGAAAATTGAATGACGAGGAACGTGAAATCGTGGTTCTTAAATATTTTGAAGAAGAAAAGCTCCAGACCATTGCCCACGTTATGGATCTGAAGGTGAGTACTGTGAAGAGCCGCCTTTATCGTGCTGTGGAAAAGCTGAAAAAATATATGGAGACAGGAGGGGCAGAATATGGAAAGATGGAAAAAGGAGTATGACAGGATTGTGGTACCAGATCGTATGAAAGAAAAGATGGAGGATGCAATTATGAAAGCAAAAGAAACGAAGAGAAGAGCGAAACAGGCGCGGATATTCCGTTATGCGGGAGGTGCAGCGGCAGTGTTTGCCCTTATGCTGATTCTTCCGAATACCAGTCGGACAGCAGCGGCAGCTATGCAGCAGATTCCGCTGCTGGGAGATTTCTTTAAAGTTGTGACCATTCGGGAATATCAGGTAGACGAAGGTCGTTATTCTGCAGACGTGAAAGTGCCGGAGGTAGTGCCGGAAGATGCAGGCGCCAGACCAGAGGAGACCACACAGCAGGCGCGGGAGACTGCAGACGCCATTAATTTTGATATTCAGAAAGTGACGGATGAATTGATCGAAGAATTTAAAAGCAGTATGGAAGAGTTTGAGGAGGGATATGGAGATATTTTGATTGACAGCGAGGTGCTGGCAGACGATGAGCGGTGGTTTTCGTTGGATCTTGTTCTTTATCAGGGAGCCGGCAGCGGTTATGAACGACACCGTCATTATACCATCGACAAAACCACAGGTAAGCGGGCGGAGCTTTCGCAGTTTTATGGAGAGGATTATGTAAGGATCATCAGCGAAGAAGTCAAAAGTCAGATGCGTAAGCGGATGGCAGAAGACGAAAATGTGGTCTACTGGATTGATAATGAAGATGTGCCGGAGTGGAATTTTGAGTCCATTGCCGAAGATCAGGATTTTTATGTAAACAAAGATGGAAAAGTGGTGATCTGTTTTAACGAATATGATGTGGCTCCTGGCTATATGGGATGTGTGGAATTTGTCATGGATATGCCGACGGAACCATAGAAGGTTTTCATGCCTGGAAAGAAGAATGTCGGAAATAGCAGGGCAGCGTCGCTCTGCTGTTTCGTCATTCAGAAACTTTTAAGAAGAATTAAGAAGATTTTCTCCCGATGTTGTAGTAAAATAGAAAAAAAACGCGTTTATATAGATGTAAATGCATTTACCAGGAGGATAAATTATGTTTCTGTTTCTGGCGCTTCTGGACAGTCCGGAGGAACAGGAGAAATTCACGGAGATTTACGAGCAGTACCGGCATTTTATGTGGTATGTGGCGAACCAGAAGTTGCAGGATGCACATCTGGCGGAGGATGCGGTACAGGAAGCCTTTCTGGCCCTGATCAGGCATTTTGATAAGGTAGAAGAGGTACATAGTCCCCGGACGAAGAAGTTTCTGGCTACAATCGTAAGGAGTAAAGCGGCGGATATTCTGAGAAAGGTAAAACCAGAAGAAGAATTGAACGAATATGCGGCCAACGAAAGGGGAGGCGGAGATATTCTGGAACAATATCTGACGAAGGAGAATTATCATGATCTGATTTCCTGTGTTCTGGAGCTGGAAGATCATTACCGCGTCATCTTCGAATACAAATACATGTATGAGATGGGGGACGCCGAGATCGGGGATATTCTCGGAATTTCTGCCAAAAATGTAAATGTACGTTACTTCCGGGCCAGGAAGAAGCTGCAGAAGATGATTCAGAAGGAGGGCGGCCGGTTTGAACATGCATGAGGAACGATCCAAAGGGGAGGATCTGCTGAAGCAGGTTCTGGAAGAATGCCTGGAGGAAGATCTGAGTTTTGTGCCACCGGACAGGGAGATTGCCAGAACACATCGTTTTTCTCAGACATTTGAACAGGCGATGCAAAAGCTTCTGGATGAGTGCGCACACAGGTCCAGACAGGAGATCCGGAGGCACTTTTCACCAAGGTACGGACAATGGGCGGCATGTATTCTTGTGTTCTGCGTCTGCGGGTGGCTGTTTTATGTTATAAGTGGTCCTGCTGGCAGCTCGGACAAGGAATTTGCTGCGGATACTGCGGAAGCACCGGCAGACTTGGAGTCCGCTGCAGAAGAGGCGTTTGATGCGACGGCTGACGAGGGGGGCCAGGAAGCCGGTGCGGCGTCCGGGGAAAGCGTAGCCCTTCCCGGGTCAAAAAATTACTGCGGAAGAACTGTTTATCTGGCAGAGGAACAGGATGTGCCGGAGAAGCACTCTGAGGTGACGGCATTGGTGAATTGTCCGGTATTGGACAAGGACAATCCGGTCATGGTGCTGACCATTGGGAATACAGGGGAAGATGAGATTCACTATCTGAACCGGTACGATTTGGATGTGTGGCTGGAAGACGGCTGGTATCGAATCCCGTCAGAATCCATGGAAGAAGGTCAGTGGCTGACGTTGGAAGCCGGTATGGCAGTTGATGAAGAGATTGACCTTTCGGAATACAGGATTGATTATGATGCAAGGCAGTACCGTCTGGTCACCTATGTGGGACAGGATATGCTCAGCGTGATATTTACCTTTGAAGGAGCATTTACAGAGACAATGGAGGAACAGGAGTAAGAAACAGACACGGAACTTAAAACAGTATCTGCGCTGAACGCAGCCCGGAAGGATTTCGGGACGCGGAGCAGGCCAGAAATTCTTCCAGACCCAGTGGCGGAGAGAAGAGCAGATACGGAACTTAAATGGGAGGAAAACGATGAAGAAATATTATGCGGCGATTTTGGGATTGACAGGACTTTTACTGGTATCGGCCACAGGCTGCGGGGGGAAGAATATGGCCGGCGGATATGCAGCCGACTGTGCGGCGGAAGAAGCTGCAATGGATACTGCAGCATCGGTGCAGGAGTCGGCAGAGTATGCTGCGGGGGAAATGGACGATGGGGCGATTCTGTCTGAAAACGGTATTGAGCCGGTGGCAGAGACGGGCAGAAAGCTGATCCGGACCATCCGGCTGGAGATGCAGACCAAAGAGTTTGATGCGGTGATTGAGGGACTTACGAAAAAGGTCCAGGAAATGGACGGTTATATTGAGAATTCTTCCATGTGGGGCAACAGTTATTACAACACCAGCACCCGAAGTTCCGAGTATACCGTGAGGATTCCGGCAGATCGCCTGAATGAATTTGTCGAGGTGGTCAGCGGTCTTGGCAACGTGACTTATAAATCAGAAAGCGTGGAAGACGTAACGCTTCAGTATGTGGACGTGGAGAGCCGAAAGAAAGCGCTGGAGACGGAACAGGACAGACTTCTGGAGCTTTTAGAGAAAGCAGAAACACTGGAAGATCTTCTGGCGATTGAAAGCAGACTTTCTGAAGTACGTTATGAGCTTGAGAATTATGGAAGCCAAAAACGGCTGCTGGATAATCAGATTGATTACAGTACAGTTTATGTGTCCGTATCGGAAGTGGAGCGGATTACAGAAGTGGGTGAGAAAACATTTTTCCAGGAGATTGCGGACCGGTTTGGAGACAGCCTGTATATGGTAGGAAGAGGAATACGAGGGTTTGTAATTGGATTCGTCGGTTCACTTCCGGTACTGGTTGTATGGATTGCCGTGATTGCGCTGGTGGTGCTGATACTTAAAAAGACCATTTACAGAAAGAACGGGGACAGGAAAAAATTTTTGGACCGGAATGGGAAGAAGGAGCAGGACGAAAATAAAGACTGAAAACGAGTAAAAGATATGGCGAAAAACTGGCGGTTATACAGGCCGTCAGTCTTTTTGCTTTTTGGATAAAATTTTTGATTGCCAAAAAAAAGCGGGAGTGCTATACTGTTTTATAATTGGGATAAGTGTCGACTACTGAAGGGAAAAGGACGGATATATGTTTGATTATCGCATTGAGGCCGGAAATCCGGTCAAACTGGGCGTGACGAAGAATGGAAAAGACATCAATTTTGCAGTAGTGGTAAGGGATGGGAAAGATTGCAGCCTGTTGTTGTACCGAAAGGGGTCCGTTCAGATCGAGGCAGAGCTTCCATTTCGTGAGGAGATGCAGTTTGGCGATATCTATGCAATGCAGATCAATGGTCTGCCAGTGAAAGATTATGAATATAATTATCAGATTGACGGAAAGGTAGTACAGGATCCCTATGCAATGTGTATCAGAGGCAGGGAAGTCTGGGGAACTCATACCAAAGAGCTCCATGAGCTGAGAGGGGCGGCAGTGTTCGACCGGTTTTCCTGGCAGGGAGACAGACCGCTGATGCTTCCTTATGAGGAGTGTGTGCTTTATGTGACTCATGTGCGGGGATTTACGAAGGACGCGTCATCCGGAGTACGTCATCCGGGGACATTTGCCGGAATCCGGGAGAAGATTCCTTATCTGAAAAGTCTGGGAATCAGCCAGCTGGAACTGATGCCGGTGTACGAGTTTGCAGAATACGAGAAGAGGACTGCTTCCAGGAAGCATATGCCTGTACACAGGCTGAATGGGGAGCGGATGAATTACTGGGGATATGGGAATGCGAATTTTTTTGCGCCGAAAGCATCCTACAGTGCTTCCGGCAATCCGGTAAAAGAATTAAAAGAATTGGTGCGGGAACTGCATAAGAACGGAATTGAGTTGATTCTGGAATTTTATTTTCCGGAAAAGACAGGACCTTATCTGATCAGGGACTGTATCGGTTATTGGATGGCAGAATACCACATTGACGGGGTTCATGTGAACAATCAGGGGGTTCCTCTGGAAGATCTGGCGCTTGCCCCCGGACTGTCAGGAATTAAAATTATGAGTGAGAGCTTTCCTCTAGACAGAATCTATGATTCGGATTATGTACCGGTTTACCGCAGACTTGCAGAGTATAATGACTGTTTTCTCCAAAACATCAGACGATTTCTTCGGGGGGACGAGGACATGTTGATGCAGGTTACCGGGAGTATACGCCGGAATCCGGAGCAGGAAGCAGTAGTCAATTATGTGGCATGTCACAATGGATTTACGCTTATGGACGCGGTATCCTATGATGTAAAGCATAATGAGGCCAACGGAGAAGAAAACCGCGATGGAAGCAATTACAATTACAGTTGCAATTATGGGGAAGAGGGCGCTACATCTGCTAGGAAGCTGGAACAGCTAAGGAGAAGACAGCTGCGCAATGCATTTCTGATGGTGCTTTTGTCTCAGGGAGTTCCGGCTATCTATGGGGGAGATGAGATGGGCAATTCCCAGCAGGGCAATAACAATGTCTGGTGTCAGGATAATGAACTGGCCTGGGTTCAGTGGAGCCGGAGAAAAGCGGACAGGAACCTTCGGGAATTTGTCAAAGAGGCCCTCCGCTTCCGGAAGCAATCTCCTGTCTTTGGCAAACGCCGGGAGTACACCATGAAAGATACACTTTCCAAAGGAATGCCGGATCTGTCCTATCATGGGAAGCGGGCCTGGTATGGAGAATTTGAGAGTTATAACCGTCAGGTAGGCATCCTCTATGCGGGCTGTTATACGGGGACAGAGACTTGTTATGTGGTCTACAATATGCATACGACGGTGCAGGAGCTGGCGCTCCCGACGCTTCCGGGAAGTGAACGCTGGTGTGTGAAAGCAGATACGGGAAGAGAGGTACATGCATTTTATAAGGAAGGGGAAGAACCGTTTCTGGAGAATCAGAAGATGGTGTCGGTTCCGCCCCGGACGATTCTGATACTGGCAGGTAGAAAAGATGAGACTGATTAATATATGGAGACATTTTTGTACGATTACGGAGCATAAGGTGATGGTCGCCCGTCATTGCTTTCAGGTGGGGATGTACTGGCAGGGACTGACCCATGATCTGTCCAAATATACACCGGCGGAATTCTGGCAGGGCTGCAGGTATTATCAGGGATTTCAGAGTCCCAACAATGCAGAACGGGAGGCAAAAGGGTATTCTTCCGCCTGGTTGCATCATAAGGGGCGGAATAAGCACCATTATGAGTACTGGATTGATTATAGTCTGAAGCCCCGGCGGTGCATGGCAGGAATGAAGATGCCGCTGAAATATGTGAATGAGATGATTATGGACCGGATTGCGGCTTCCAAAGTATATGAAAGGAAGAAATATACGCAGCATTCTCCACTTGCCTATTATGAGCAGGGGAAGGGGACTTATCTAATTCATGAAGAGACCAGGGCGCTTCTGGAATATATTCTACATATGTTGGACGAAAAAGGGGAAGAGAAAACCTTTCGTTATATGAAAAGATACATGATTGGAAAGAAAACGTATCCAAAAATAAAATATTCAAAAAAATAAGAAGGATTTTCACTTTTGGCGCAGTATATTTATATATAAGGAGACATGATAGATATGACCATTCGGGAGAAGACAGAGAGCTGGGAACGGGAATTCCTGAGTTCTTATGCAGCGTTGAGTCAGAATTCCAGAGGCAGGGATAGAGAAGAGGCTCCCTGCGATATCCGTCCGGTCTATCAAAGAGACAGGGACCGGATCCTGCATTGCAAGGCGTTCCGGAGGCTGAAGCATAAAACGCAGGTGTTTCTGACACCGAAGGGAGATCATTACAGAACCCGGCTGACCCATACTCTGGAGGTGGCACAGAACGCCAGGACCATTGCCAGGGCGCTCCGGCTCAACGAAGATCTTACGGAAGCAATTGCACTGGGACATGATCTGGGACATACGCCTTTTGGACATGCCGGAGAGCGGGCGCTCCACAAGATCAGCAGCGAAGGGTTTGCACACTATAAGCAGAGCGTGCGTATTGTAGAACGTCTGGAGAAGAATGGGAGGGGACTGAATCTGACATGGGAGGTCAGGGATGGTATATTGAATCATCAGATGTCGGGCAATGCGGCGACTCTGGAGGGACGAATCGTCCGTTATTCGGATAAGATTGCATACATAAATCATGATGTGGATGACGCCATACGGGGCGGAATCATCAAGGAACTGGATCTGCCGCGGGCATATACGGATATTCTTGGACATTCCACGAAAGACAGGTTGAGCACGATGATTCATGATATTGTGGTGCAGAGTCTGGACAAGCCGTATATCAGGATGTCAGAAGACATTGAGTATGCATTTATGGGCATGAGAAAGTTCATGTTTGAGAATGTGTATACGAATCCAAAAGCAAAAGGGGAGGAACGGAAAGCAGAGAATATTGTAAAAGAGCTGTTCTGCTATTATATGGACCATCCGGAACTTCTTCCCAATGAATATGTGGAACGAATGTGGCAGTCAGGTGAGAATCAGGAGAGAAGCGTCTGTGATTATATTGCAGGGATGACTGATCAGTATGCCATATCCAAATTCCAGGAGTTCTTTATACCGGATTCCTGGAAGTCTTGACGGAAATCAGGTGTCATATGAGTTTTTATTCGCAGGATCTTCTGGAAGAGATTCGTTCCAGGAGCGATATCGTAGATGTCATCTCCGGATACATCAGATTACAGCGAAAAGGCAGTAATTATGTGGGGGTTTGTCCTTTTCACAATGACAGGAATCCATCCATGTCCGTGAACCCGCCCAGGCAGATCTACCGTTGTTTCAGCTGTGGCGCAGGGGGAGATGTGTTCAAATTTGTCATGGAATATGAGAATCTGACCTTCCCGGAGGCAGTGAAAGTGCTAGCAGACCGGGCAGGAGTGGTCCTGCCGGAACAGGACGCTTCCAGGGAGGCAAGACAGCAGGCGGATATCAAGGCGCAGATCATGGAGCTGAACAGACTTGCAGCCAAATATTATTATTATACACTCCGCCAGCCAGCAGGGAGACAGGGCATGGAGTACCTGCTGGGCCGGAATCTTACAGAGGATACCATTAAGAAATTCGGACTTGGCTATGCGGATAAGTATAACGGAAGCCTGTATCAGTACCTGAAGAGCAAAGGTTATTCGGATCAGCTTCTGAAGGAATCCGGGCTGATGCAGGTGGATGAGAAGAGAGGCATGTATGATAAGTTCTGGAACCGGGTGATCTTCCCGATCATGGATATTCATAACCGGGTGATTGGTTTCGGCGGCCGGGTCATGGGAGACGGGAAGCCCAAATACCTTAACTCGCCGGAGACAAGAGTCTTTGATAAGAGCAGGAATCTGTATGGCCTGAATCTGGCGCGTTTGAGCCGGAAGCCTAATATGATTCTGTGCGAAGGTTATATGGATGTGATAGCCATGCATCAGGCAGGCTTTTCACAGGCAGTTGCGTCGCTGGGTACCGCATTTACGACACAGCAGTCAGTGCTCCTGAAGCGGTATACCAATGAGGTGCTTCTGACCTATGACAATGATGAAGCTGGTGTGAAGGCAGCGCTTCGGGCAATTCCGATTCTGAGAGACGCCGGTCTTACGGCCCGGATTATTAATATGGAGCCTTATAAGGACCCGGATGAATTTATAAAAGCAGAAGGTATGGAGAAGTTCCAGGAACGTATAGAGAGTGCTGAGGGCAGTTTTTTCTTTGAACTGAGAGTGATGGAGCGGCAATATGACTTCCGGGAGCCGGAAAGCAAGACCGCTTTCTTCCGGGCACTGGCCGGAAGACTTCTGGAATTTGAGCAGGGAATTGAACGGAATAATTATACAGAAGCGGCCGCCGGGCGGTATCACCTGTCATATGAACAGCTGGCATCCATGGTCCGGCAGGTTGGGGAGAAGACAGGGGGGCTTCAGAAGAGGACGGAGACAGAAGCTTTGCCCAGGCGACGCAGGAAGACAGAAGACAGTAGTCTCCGCACGCAGAGACTTTTGATCACCTGGATGAGTTCGGGGGCCAGCCTGTTCCGGAATATCCGAAAGTTTGTGGAGCCGGATGAGTTTACGGATCCGCTGTGCCGGCGCGTGGCAGAGCTTTTGGAAGAACAGTACGAAAAAGGACGTCTGAATCCGGCGGCGCTGTTCCAGTATTTTGCGGAGGAAGAAGAGCAGAAGCAGGTATCTGCCATGCTGCAGGATACGATTCCGGCTTTGTCCGGCAGAGAAGAGGAGGAAAAGGCACTTCAGGAGACGATCCTTCGGGTGAAGCAGAACAGTATCGCCTGGCAGACTGCCCATATGGACCCCGGCGACATGGAGACATTGCAGAAAATCGTGCAGAAACGCCGGGAAATTGAGAAATTGCATATTTCTTTGGATTAAGGATAAAATATGAACAATTATGGAAGGAAGAACCAGTATGGAAGAAAATGTAGTGAAATTCAGTGACAAATTGAAAGAGCTGCTCGCAATGGCGAAAAAGAAGAAAAATGTCCTGGAATACCAGGAGATCAGCGACTTTTTCAATGATATGGAACTGGACGCGGAGAAGTTCGAGAAAATCCTGGATTTTCTTGAGCAGAATAACATTGACGTACTCCGTATCACGGACGATGATGACGACAGTAATATCATCCTGACTGATGAGGATGATGTGGATGTGGAACAGATTGATCTGTCCGTACCTGATGGCGTAAGCATCGAAGATCCGGTCCGTATGTATCTGAAAGAGATCGGTAAGGTTCCCCTTCTCAATGCAGAAGAAGAGATCGAGCTGGCCAAGCGGATGGAGTTGGGGGACGAAGAGGCGAAAAAACGTCTGGCAGAAGCCAATCTTCGTCTGGTAGTCAGCATTGCCAAGAGATATGTGGGACGCGGGATGCTCTTCCTGGACCTGATTCAGGAAGGAAATCTGGGTCTGATCAAAGCAGTGGAGAAATTTGATTACCGTAAGGGCTATAAGTTCAGTACTTATGCCACCTGGTGGATCCGCCAGGCCATTACAAGGGCTATCGCAGACCAGGCAAGGACTATCCGGATTCCGGTTCATATGGTTGAGACGATCAATAAACTGATCCGGGTTTCCAGGCAGCTCCTTCAGGAACTGGGAAGAGAGCCCCAGCCGGAGGAGATCGCAGAAGAGATGAATATGCCGGTGGAACGGGTCCGCGAGATCCTGAAGATTTCTCAGGAACCGGTGTCTCTGGAGACTCCCATCGGGGAGGAGGAAGACAGTCATCTGGGAGATTTTATCCAGGATGACAATGTGCCGGTGCCTGCAGAAGCAGCAGCATTTACTCTTCTGAAAGAACAGCTTGTGGAAGTGCTGGGAACACTGACAGAGAGAGAGCAGAAAGTGCTCCGTCTCCGTTTTGGTCTGGATGATGGACGGGCGCGTACGCTGGAGGAAGTCGGCAAAGAGTTCAACGTGACCCGTGAACGAATCCGTCAGATTGAGGCCAAGGCGCTCCGGAAACTTCGTCATCCCAGCAGAAGCCGGAAGCTGAAAGACTTTCTGGATTAAAGCGTAAGAGGAAGATTATGCAGTTATCCAGAAGAATGCAGCGCCTGGCTTCCCTGGTAACAGAGGGGAATCGCCTGGCAGATGTGGGAACAGATCACGGTTATGTGCCCATTGCGCTGGTCAGAGAGAGAAAGATTCCGTCGGCGGTTGCAATGGATGTGAACAAAGGCCCTCTTGCCCGCGCGGAGGAACATATCCGGGAAGCCGGACTTTCTACATATATCAGGCTTCGCCGGTCGGACGGCCTTCAGGAGCTTCAGGCGGGAGAAGCAGATACTATACTGATCGCCGGTATGGGCGGGATGCTGATGGTGCGGATTCTGGAAGAGGGCGGTCATTGTCTGGATATGGCTGAAGAACTGATCCTTCAGCCCCAGTCGGACATTTATATGGTCCGCAGGTGGCTGTCAGAGCATCGCTTTCAGATCCTGCTGGAAGATATTGTGGAGGAAGACGGAAAATATTATCCTATGTTGAAAGCAGTTCATGGCCAGGAACGGGAACTTACAGAGCCGGAACTTTATTACGGAAAGAGAGAGATACAAAATTCTCCTCAGATATTGCGGCGCTGTCTTCAGGCCAGGCTTTCAGAGAACAGGAAAATTTTGGGTATTCTGAAGCAAAGCCAAAAAGAAAAGACCAGGCGAGCCTGTGAGATAGAAAGCAGTATTAAAATAATTAACTTTGTACTGGCTGAATTCCAGGGCAGTGAGAAATCCCCGGATTTCTTTGAAGAACAGACAAAAGGAGGAAATTCCTTATGAAATGCAGTGAAATATGTACCATGATTGAACTGGAGTATTCTCCGGAATATGCCTGTGACTGGGATAATGTGGGTCTTCTGGCTGGCAGACGGGACAAAGAAGTAAAAAAGATTCTGCTGGCCCTGGATGCGACGGACGAAGTGGTCCGTATGGCGGCGGAGCAGAACGCTGACATGCTGATCACGCACCACCCCATGCTGTTTGCTCCTGTAAAGCGGGTGACTGATGAGGACATGGTGGGCAGAAGGCTGATTACCCTCATACAGAACGATATTTCTTATTATGCCATGCATACCAATTATGACACCAGAGGAATGGCGGATCTGGCTGCAGGACTCTTAAAGCTGCAGCAGTGTACGGTGCTGGAGGAGATCAAAGACGGGGAAGGGATCGGACGTGTGGGTATTCTCCCCGAAAATATGACTCTGGGTGAATGTGCAGAGCATGTGAAAGAAGCATATAAAATTCCCAGTGTGAGGATATACGGGGCTCCGGATACACAGGTCTGTTCTGCAGCAGTCTGCCCGGGGGCAGGAAAGAGCACAATGTCTGAAGCTCTTCGTTTTGGGTGTGACGTGTACATTACAGGGGATATTGACCACCATACAGGTATTGATGCGGTAGACCAGGGGCTCTGCATCATTGATGCGGGACATTATGGGATTGAGCATATATTTATGGAAGATGTAAGGGCATATCTGGAAAAGGTACTGACAGGGGTGCGCATGGAATGTGTTCCGGTGAAACATCCGTTTACCGTGCGTTAGACCGGGTATTTTCTGTATTGGCTGTACGCTGTGAAAACAATGTGTTCCTGCAGCTCCATATGCATTAGACCAAGAAAAAAGGGGGTATACATATGAGACAGATTGTAGTAGAGGGAAAGAAGACAGAAGTGCCGAACGGCACAACTTATCTGGAACTGGCGAAAGAGTATCAGAAGAACTATCCGCACCAGATTATTCTGGTTCTGGAAAACGGCAAAATGAGGGAACTGTTCCGGAAGGTAAAAGACGACTGTGTGGTGGAATTTCTGACTATCGGACACCGGGACGGGCATAAGACGTACAAACGCAGCGGTGTTTTGATTCTTCTGAAAGCAATATATGATGTGGCCGGCATGGAAGCAGTCAGCGGGATCAAGGTGCGTTTTTCCTTAAGCGAAGGATATTACTGCACCAGCAAAAATGTGACGCCGGATGAAGCATTTCTCGAGAAGGTTCAGGCGCGTATGGAAGAACTGGTGGAGCTGGCGCTGCCGATTGAGAAAGAGACCATACCGGTGGATGATGCGATTGAGAATTTTACCCGTCATGGTATGATGGATAAGGCAAAGCTATTCCGCTTCCGGAGAAGTTCCAGCGTCAACGTCTATCGCCTGGACGGATTTGAAGATTATTATTATGGTTATATGGCACCGGATACCAGCTATGTGAAATATTTTAAACTGATTCCCTATGATGAGGGATTTGTGCTGGAATATCCTCCGGCAAAGGCACCGGAGATTTTTGGGGACTTTAAGCCAGAGTATAAGCTCTTTATGGCGCTTAAAAATTCTACAAACTGGAGCGAAGTGCTGGAAGTGGCGACGATTGGAGCGCTGAATGAGCAGATTGCCTGCGGCAGGATTGGAGATATTATCCTGGCACAGGAAGCCATTATGGAAAAGGAGCTGGGCAATATTGCGGCTCAGATTGCTTCTCAGCATGACAAGAAGCTGATCATGATTGCGGGGCCTTCCTCATCCGGAAAGACTACTTTTTCACACAGGCTGTCTATCCAGCTTATGGCCCATGGATTGAGGCCTCATCCAATCGGAGTGGATAATTATTTTGTGGAGCGGGAAGATACACCCAAGGATGAGGATGGCAATTATAATTTTGAATGCCTTGGGGCGATGGACATCGAATTATTCAATAACCAGATGAGTGCACTTCTCCGGGGAGAAGAGGTTTCCATGCCTACTTTTAATTTCCTGACTGGTAAGAAAGAATACAAAGGGGATACACTGAAGCTTGGACCGGATGATGTATTGGTGATTGAAGGGATTCACTGTCTGAACGATGCGCTGTCCCATTCTTTGCCCAAAGAAAACAAATTTAAGATTTATCTGAGTGCATTGACTCAGCTTAATATTGATGAACACAATCGAATTGCTACTACAGACGGCCGGCTGATTCGCCGACTGGTCAGGGATTCCAGGACCAGAGGGGCCAGTGCGAAGAAGACCATCTCCATGTGGCCGTCTGTGCGCCGGGGAGAAGATGAGAATATCTTCCCCTATCAGGGTGATGCGGATGTGGTGTTTAATTCGGCTCTGATCTATGAACTGGCTGTATTAAAACAATATGCAGAACCGCTTCTGTTCGGAATCCGCCAG
Source organism: uncultured Lachnospiraceae bacterium (assembly GCA_910579225.1). Taxonomy (GTDB): domain Bacteria; phylum Bacillota; class Clostridia; order Lachnospirales; family Lachnospiraceae; genus Hominiventricola. The sequence continues at coordinate 64,947 of CAJTTI010000002.1, forward strand.
GGGGAACCGGAATATCTGGAAGCCAAACGGCTTTTGAAATTCCTGAATTATTTCCAGGGAATCGACAGCAATCTGGTGCCGAATAATTCGATTTTGCGGGAATTTATCGGTGGTTCTTATTTCCGCGTGTGAGTAGTGACAAAGAGAAGCCGGGAGCAGGGAAGCATTCACTGTTCCTGTGAGGAGGCATAAGGCGACGGTCTGTGGAAGAGGCATATGCTGCTTCTTCCGCGGACTGAGTATTGCGGAGTTATGATTATGAAAAAATGGATTAAGGAACGATATCTCATACCCCTGGGGGTATGGTTTGTTATTTATATGGCCTTATTTCTGTATCTGGAGATATACGAACCGGAAGAAGTGCATCTGATTGCCTGCGGAATGGATCACAGGATTCCATATATCCAGGCATTTATTTATCCATATTTGAGCTGGTTTCCCTATCTTGGTGTATGTGCATACCTGGCTATACGGAACCTGGAGGAGAAAGATTATAAGAAAATAATATTCATATTGACTTCCGGTATGAATGTCTTTCTGATGATTTCTTATGTATGGCCCACAGGTTTGAATCTGAGAGAGGGGATTCAGTATGACACTGCTGTGCTAAGCGGGCATCTGATGCAGTTTGTGCAGACAGTGGATACACCCAAAAGCGTCTTTCCGAGCATGCATGTGTATGTGACGCTGGTGTTCCAATATACGCTGGAGATGCAGACGGACAGACTGCCTGCGCCGGGGATCTGGATGGGACGGTTTTTGGCGGTATCTATTATTTTGTCCACCATGTTCACCAAACAACACTCAGTTCTGGACGTACTGGGGGCAGTTCTGATGTTCGGCATGCTGGCAGGTGCGTGCGCATGTTCCTGCGTCAGGACGAAACGTCTGCAGAGCAGGGAGAACTGCTGATGCAAATCAGAGCTGCTCAGTCTAAATATCAATCAGATCGAGCTTATCAGGGTCAGGGTCCCGGCAGGGATCCTGACCCTATTGATTTTGTGTGCAGTCTGTAGGAAGCAGGAGCATATTCTTTTGGAAAATTTGACAGCAGCGTGGACAAACAGAAGAAAATAGGGTAAAATAAATAATGCAGCAAGTAAGACAGACAATCGCAGCTGACTTAAGGTCAGGTGAGGAAAGTCCGGGCTTCACAGGGCAGGATGCCGGATAACGTCCGGTGGAGGTGACTCCAAGGCCAGTGCAACAGAAATAAACCGCCGGAGCGACAGGTTCCGGTAAGGGTGGAAAGGCAGTGTAAGAGACTACCGCCCGGCTGGTAACAGGCGGGGCACATGTAAACCCCATCCGAAGCAAGACCAAGCAGAAGCATATGGCGGCCCGTCAGCTTCAGGTAGGTCGCTTGAGCGCACCGGTGACGGTGCGCCTAGATAGATGATTGTCCAACGACATAACCCGGCTTATCGTCTTGCTTGCTGTTTTTATAAGATGCAGAGTGACTGCCGCAGTCAGATTGCCGGATAGATCGGGCAGTGACTGGGGCAGTTTTGCGTGATTGCGGACAGAAGAGGCAGAGGAAATATGATTTTATACAGACCAGTGGGAGAGAAGGAAAAGCAGTTGATTGCATCGGCCGGATATGGTGCGTTTCCGCCGCGTCTGCCGGAGCAGCCGATCTTTTATCCGGTGCTGAATGAGAAGTATGCCGGTGAGATCGCCGGGCGGTGGAATACGAAGGACGTCCGGTCGGGATATAAGGGATATGTGACCCGGTTTGAGGTGGAAGATGACTATATGGCCGGATATGAGGTGCAGACGGTGGGGGATGTGTATCATCAGGAATACTGGATTCCGGCGGAGGAGCTGGAGGAATTTAACCGGCACATCGTCGGCAGGATTGAGATTGTAAAGGAATACGGATGAGGAGAGACTTAAAAATATGGTATCGGTCAGGCCGAATTGTGACAGGAGTTCTGTGCGGCGCATTGGTCTGTACAGGCTGTGTCCGGAAGGATAAGGCGCCGATGACTCTGACGGAAGCGGACAGGGCTGGGGAGGAGATCCCGGTGGATTATCCGTTTACGGGAGATCAGGAGGGATATACCCTGTCTCTGGTGCCTGACGGGGCGGCTGCCGATGCCTATGCGGTACAGGTATGCGATGAGGCCGGACATAGGGTGCAGAGATTTTCCTGCGGGCAGGTAAGGGAGCCAGAGGTGTTTTGCGACTCGCTGGGATGGGGTGGGAAGGAAGACCTGGAGATCTTTTCCGAAGCGGAGAAAGGGCCGGACCAGGTGGGACAGCTCTTTTTGTGGGATTATGAAGAGAAACGATTTTCGGAGACAGCCATAGAGATTCCCTGGTACCGGGGAGGAGAAACCGGGGAAGAGATCGTCTGGGCAGGAAAAGGCTTTCTGGTATGTCAGGACACTGGAGACGCGGAAGAAAAGAAGATTTGCCAGATTGATCCATATACGAAACGGACGGTGGAAGTCAGGAGATGGATCTTTGACCGGACAGAGAGCTGTCTGATCATCCGGGACTGTATGGAAGAACGGGATCTGTTTGCGGGGGCTGTGGAACTGGATTCTGAGGGCGGAATTCAGGATGAACTCTATTATCAGGCCATCTTTCAGGAACAGATTCCAGTGATCGGCCGTGAGGGGGAAATTTCCGGGATCGATACCTGGGTGGCAGGACAGACGTCAGGAGAGGATTCGGAGCAGAGCGGGTTTGAATATGTACAGGAGCAGGTGTTCGGAAATAAGGGCGGCACTGAGACTTATCCAGGAAGAGAGGAGCTGCTTAAGGATTTTGGCTTTTCAGACAAAGAGCCTTTTTACACTTATTACGACCAGTGCGGGAACCTTCGTCTGGAACTGTATCTGGATGAGGAAATGCGGATGGGATGCGGACTTCGGCATACGTATTGGTATACGGGCGATGGGAAAAAGATCGAACAAATGTACGGATTTGCATTTGATTCTGTGCGGGAAGCGGCGTGGATGGAGCCGGAGATCCTGGTGAAAGAATCCGTCCTGGGAGGGACCGGAGCCGACAGCGTGGAGGACTATGAGGAAGAGACCGCCTGCAGGGAAGACGGAAAACCGGAGCACTATGTCTCCCGGGGGATCATCAGCTGGCTGAAGGATGCGGTGGAGCCGGGAGTACCGGCGGACATTCTGAGGGTGAATTATGTCTATCGGGAGGATGGGACGCTCTATCGCCGGGAATACTGGCATAACTCCTTTATTTTCGGTTCTACGTCCTGGAGTCTGCGCAGTTCTTACGATGGGTCGGAGCGGCTGATTTACGAGAATGGTTACATCACGCATGGGGATTATGAGAACTATTATATTTATACTGATGAAGGGCGAAAGCCTGCGTACGGCCTCTTCCTGGACAACAATCTGAATTATTGCATCCCAATTCTGGTAAAATATGAGTAGAAACAAAGAAAGAGGACACGGGGGTAGTGTCAAGCAGTTTATGAAAAACAGCATCTGTCAGAACGCAGCCCCGGAAGGATTTTACGGAACGAAGTGAGGGAAAATTCTTCCAGACGCAGGGGCGGAGTGGGGAGAGATGCGGAACTTAAAAAACAGCATCTGTCAGAACGCAGCCCCGGAAGGATTTTACGGAACGAAGTGAGGGAAAATTCTTCCAGACGCAGGGGCGGAGTGAGGAAAGATGCGGAACTTTAATGAAAGAGAGAAAGAGATGAAAAAACTATGTTCATGGAATGTCAATGGGCTGCGCGCCTGTATGAAGAAAGGATTTCTGGATTTTCTGGAGAAGGAGGCCCCGGATGTTTTGTGTGTTCAGGAGACGAAGATGCAGCCGGAGCAGGCGGATTTTGTGTTTCCGGGCTATGAGGTGTACTGGAACAGTGCGGTGAAGAAAGGATATTCCGGGACGGCCGTGCTGACGAAAGAGACGCCGCTGTCTGTGTCCCCGGACCTGGGGCTTGACCGGCACAATACGGAAGGCCGGGCTTTGACGCTGGAATATCAGGATTTTTATCTGGTCAACGTCTATGTGCCAAATGCTCAGAGCGAGCTGGCGCGCATTGATTACCGGATGGAATGGGAGGATGATTTCCGGGCATACCTTGGAGGGCTGAAGCAGAAAAAGCCAGTCATTGTGACCGGAGACTTTAATGTGGCGAAAGAGGAGATCGACCTGAAGAATCCGAAGTCCAACCGGGGAAATGCAGGATTTTCCGACGAAGAGAGGGGAAAGATGAGGGAGCTTCTGGCTTCCGGTTTTGTGGATTCTTTCCGGTATCTGTATCCGGACCGGACGGACGCATACAGCTGGTGGTCTTACCGCTTTAAGGCCAGGGAGAAGAATGCCGGCTGGCGGATCGATTATTTTCTGGTGTCCGAGGGATATGAAGAGCGTATTCAGGACAGTCTGATTTATGCAGAACAGATGGGGAGCGATCACTGCCCGGTAGGGCTTTTGCTGAAGGAGTGAGCGGCCTTCCGGGCCGCGGACAGTAACCGCAGTGCCGCCAGGGCATGGAAAATTGATAAAATATTCTTGACTTGGAGTGAACTCCATGGAGTATAATCAGATTGTCACACGGGGGCAGGGACAGCCCGCTGCTGATTAAAAGTGGTCAGATAAAGGATTTAACACATGGAGATGGTGCAGGATGACGATAAAGGAAGTCAGTGAAAAATTCGGGATTACGCAGGATACGCTGCGTTATTATGAAAAAGCCGGGATTCTGCCCAAGGTTGCAAGGAAGCCGGGAGGGGCCAGAGACTATCGCCCGGAAGACTTGGACTGGGTGGAACATATGGTCTGCCTGAGGAGGGCCGGAATGCCGGTGGAATCGCTGGTGGAATATCTGCAGCTGTGCCAGAAGGGTGATGGGACATTCCCGGAGCGTCTCCTGCTTCTGAAGGAGCAGAGGAAAAATCTTCAGAGGCAGCAGGAAAAGCTTCAGGATGCCATGGAGCGACTGGACTTTAAGATCTTCAGATACCAGGCCGCCGTGGAGACCGGGAGTCTGTCCTGGGAGGACGCAGAAGCAGAACCGTAAAAACAGCATCTGTCCGAAAGCAGCCCCGGAAGGATTTTACGGAACGAAGAGAGGGAAAATGCTTCCAGACGCAGGGCATCGGGAGGGAAGATGTGGAACTTAAAAAACAGCATCGCCCCGAAAGATGCGGAACTTAACTAGGAGGAAATGAATATGGAAAAATCCAAAGTGTATTTTACAAAGGACATTACACCGGAGGCAGTTCTGAAACTGTACGATGCGCTGGGGGCATCGCTTCCCGGCAAGGTGGCAGTCAAGCTGCATTCAGGGGAAGTGGGAAATCAGAACTTTATCCGGCCGGACTTCTGGCAGCCCATGGTTCAGAAGGTGAACGGTACGATCGTGGAGTGCAACACGGCCTATGAGGGAAAGCGCAATACGACAGCGGCTCACTGGGAAACCATGGACCAGCACGGCTGGACCAAAATCGCCAAAGTCGATATCATGGACGAAGAGGGCGAACTGGAACTGTCCGTGGAGGACGGAAAGAAGATTCAGAAAAACTATGTGGGCGCTCATCTGAAGAACTATGATTCCATGCTGGTGCTGACCCATTTTAAAGGCCATCCCATGGGCGGTTTCGGAGGCTCGCTGAAGAATATTTCCATTGGAATCGCATCCTCCCATGGAAAAGCGTATATTCACGGAGTCGGTAATGTGGATGATTTCTGGAATTCCGATCACGATTCTTTTCTGGAGTCCATGGCGGATGCGGCCAAATCCATCGTACAGTTTTTTGACGGAAAGATTGCCTATATCAATGTGATGAAAAATATGTCTGTGGACTGCGACTGCTGTGCCGTAGCGGAGGACCCGAAGATGGCGGACATCGGCATGCTGGCTTCTCTGGACCCGGTGGCGCTGGATCAGGCCTGCGTGGATCTGGTGTATCAGTCCGACGATCCGGGCAAGAGCCATCTGATCGAGCGGATGGAGTCCAGAAACGGAATTCACACAGTGGAAGCGGCGGCGGAGCTGGGCATCGGCAGCCGTGAATACGAACTTGTGGAAATCTGATCAGCCTGACAGAGGAAGGATGCCATGGAGGAAAGGTTAAAAAAGCAGCTGGATTTTGCGCTGGAGATCGATAAGGAGAAAAATATCTTCCGTCAGACCCATCTGTCCGGTCACGGCAGAAATGAAAATGACGCGGAGCATGCGTGGCATATGGCGATTATGGCCTATCTGCTGAGAGAATATTCCAACGAAGCGGTTGATATCACCCGGGTTATGATCATGTGTCTGATTCATGATATTGTGGAGATTGAAGCCGGGGATACTTATGCCTACGATACGGAACATAAGAAAACCCAGAAGGCCAGAGAAGACGCGGCCAAGGAGAAGCTTTATTCAATGCTGCCGGAGGATCAGAAAGCGGAACTCATCGCACTGTTTGATGAGTTTGAGGAGGGCCTGACCGTCGAGGCAAAGTTTGCCCACGCCATGGATAACCTGCAGCCTCTGCTTCTGAACCACAGTAACAACGGGGCGGACTGGGTATCTCATCAGGTGACGGCTTCCCAGGTGTACGGTCGTCAGTCAAAGACAAAAGAAGGATCCGAGACGTTGTATAAAGTGACCGAACAGATGATTCAGGAAAACATTCAAAAAGGAAGTATTAAGAAATAAAATAATTGCCCAATCGGTTACACAGGCCGTACAGATGGTTTTGAGTTCCATCTGTACGGCCTGTGTGATTTTGATCTTTAGACCATCTTAATACGGATGCCGGAATCCTTTTACTTTCTTAATCAGATCTGACTTAAGATAAAAATCATAGAAAGAATGGTAAAGGAGTACCGTACAGATGGAAGAATTGCTTCATAAAAAGAAACGGCTGACGTCTGCGCAGATCATCATCCTCGGTTTTTCCGGTGTGATTCTGATCGGAACATTCCTTCTGATGCTGCCGTTTTCCAGAAGGGAAGGGGCTGCCGCTCCGTTTCTGGATGCACTTTTCACATCCACCTCTGCAGTCTGCGTGACGGGGCTGGTGGTCCGCGATACCGGAACCTACTGGTCGGTTTTCGGTCAGGTGGTCCTTCTGCTTTTGATTCAGATTGGGGGAATGGGAGTGATCACGGTGGCGGCGTCTTTCGCCATGATCTCCGGAAGGAAACTCTCTTTGATGCAGCGCAGTACCATGCAGGAGGCGATCGCAGCGCCGAAGGTAGGAGGTATCGTGCGCTTGACCGGTTTCATTATCCGGACAACACTGGCGATCGAGCTTCTGGGGGCTGCGATGATGGCGCCGGTATTCTGCTGTGATTTTGGGCTCCGGGGGCTTTTTATGGCGTTATTCCACTCTGTATCCGCGTTCTGCAATGCCGGATTTGATCTTATGGGAGAACGGGCGCTTTTTTCGTCTTTGACCAGTTATGCCGCGGAGCCTGTAATCAATCTGACAATTATGGCACTGATCATCACAGGGGGGATCGGCTTTCTGACATGGGAGGATATCAGGGTTAACGGGATACATTTTCACAGGTATCGGATGCAGAGCAAAGTGATTCTTTGTACAACCGTTTTTCTGCTGGCGGTTCCGGCTGTGTATTTTTATTTTCTGGAATTTTCAGGATTGGACACAGGAGAACGTATATTCTTGTCGCTTTTTCAGTCGGTAACAACGAGGACCGCCGGATTTAATACGGCAGATCTGGCTGCCTTGAGCGAAGCGGGACAGTCAGTAACCATCGTGCTGATGCTGATCGGCGGAAGCCCCGGCTCCACGGCCGGCGGTATGAAGACCACCACAGCGGCGGTGCTGTCTGCCACAGCCGTATCGACCTTTTGCCGGAAAGAACACACACATTTTTTCGGGCGCAGGATTGATGATGATGTGATCAAGAATGCGGCGACAGTTCTGCTGATGCACCTGTTGTTGTTTTTCTTCGGCGGGCTGGTGATCAGTGTCCTGGAAGGGCTTCCGATGCTTACGGGACTGTTTGAGACAGCTTCTGCTGTGGGAACAGTGGGGCTCTCCCTTGGGATCACGCCGGAGCTTGGAACTGTATCCCGGCTGGTTTTGATTCTTTTAATGTTTTTCGGCCGGGTGGGAGGACTGACGCTGGTCTTTGCCGCACTGTCGGGCACCCGGAAAAAGGTATCCCAGCTTCCGAAAGAAAAAATCACAGTGGGGTAGGTAAGGAGGATTTTTATGAAGTCAATACTTTTGATCGGGCTTGGACGCTTTGGAAAGCACATTGCCATGCATCTGAATCAGCTTGGGCATCAGATTATGGCGGTGGATCATGTGGAGGAACATGTAGAATCGGTTTTGCCTTATGTCACCAATGCACAAATCGGAGACAGCACTAACGAGGATTTTTTAAGATCCCTCGGGATCCGCAATTTTGACGTGTGCATTGTCGCCATCGGGAATGATTTTCAGAGTTCTCTGGAGACCACCTCTCTTCTGAAAGAATTGGGAGCGAAGCTGGTGGTATCCAGAGCAGCCAGAGACGTGCAGAAGAAATTCCTGCTGCGCAACGGTGCGGATGAGGTGGTCTATCCGGAAAAACAGCTGGCCAAGTGGACGGCAATCCGCTACAGTGCGGATCATATTCTGGACTATATAGAACTGGATGAGGTCCACGCCATGTTTGAAATCCCGGTTCCGGAAGGTTGGACCGGCCGGACCATCGGACAGATCGACATCCGGAAGAAATATAATATTAATATTATGGGAATTAAAAAGGACGGAAAACTGGAGCTTCTGCTGTCGCCGGATGTGGTGCTGGCAAAGGATACCACTATGCTGGTGCTTGGCAGGAATAAGGATCTGCAGAAATGTTTTCACATATAAGAGGGAGTCCTGCTTTCCGGACAGGGGGTGAGAGAATGCAGGAGCTGTTGTTGATTATGATTGTAATGGTGATGGGGATTTATGGGTGGTTCCTGATGAAAAAACTGGATGATTTTCTGGATGAGCAGTGTCAGATACGGGAGCGGCAGGCTTTATCTCATAGAGCGGATGAGCAGGAGCCTGTTTCTTCCGGTGTTGTACAGCCGCCTGATGCGGACGGTTCCTGTGATTTCATAATGGTATTGCCTTCATGCCAATCAGGGGGTGACTGGCGTGGGTGTGAAAAGCAACCGCTGTATGTCGCATTTTGGGATTCAAGCCATATAAAATAGAAATTATGAGGAAAGTATGATATAATGAGCGTAAGCGAGAAGAATGAGCCCGCTCATCCGGCGAGCGGCGAATGCGGTTCATGAATCGCAGATTCATGATATAATGCGGACAGACGTGGCACCAGCGGCAATCATCGTCTGTCCGAAGGGGAGACAATGACACTGGCAGATTGACTACGTCTCCGGAGGAAATACATGATCTTATGAGTGAAAATGAGGCGCAGATCGGAGGAAAGCAGATGAACATGACAGGGAAGGCTTCTGGGATGCCGCTTCAGGGAGAGGGGGCTGAAGGAACCGGTAGCAGGCGCGGGAAACTGAAAATTTTCTTCAGCTACGCTTCGGGCACCGGGAAGACTTACGCCATGCTGCAGGGGGCGCATCAGGCAGCGGAACGGGGCGTGGATGTTGCGGTAGGATTTGCAGAGCTCCGCGGCTGTCCGCAGATGTCCGGGCCGCTTAAGGAATTGGAACAGATCCCTGCAAAATATCCGGAGTTTGATCTTGACGCAGCGCTGAGAAGGAGACCAGAGCTGATTCTGGTGGGTGGGTTTGCCCACAGGAATGCGCCGGGAAGCCGTCATACCAGCCGTTATCAGGATATACAGGAGCTTCTGGATGCCGGGATCCATGTATATACGACGATGAATGTCCAGCATCTGGAAAGCCTGAATGATACGGTGTCCGCTATTGCCGGGATTCAGGTGGAAGAGCGGATTCCGGATTTGGTCTTTGACCAGGCAGATCAGGTGGAGCTGGTGGATCTGGAACCGGCGGAGCTTCTGGAACGCCTGGCAGCGGAGAACCCGGCAGGGCAGCCGATCGCCGGCTTTTTTACGCTGGAAAATCTGACGGCGCTGCGTGAGCTGGCGCTGCGCCGCTGTGCTGACCGGGTGAATCTGCTGATGAACCGGAATAAAACAAAAAGCAGCAGTCATTACCATACAGAAGAACACATTCTGGTCTGCCTTTCTTCGTCACCTTCTAATGGTAAGATCATCCGGACTGCGGCCAGGATGACAAAGGCGTTTCGGGGGACCTTTACGGCACTTTTCGTGGAGACACCGGGGGCTGCGGCCATGAGGGAAGAGGATAAAAAGCGACTGTGGGAGCACATGCGCCTGGCCAGACAGCTGGGTGCAGCTATTGAGACCGTCTGCGGAGACGATGTCTCTTTTCAGATCGCAGAATTTGCCAGACTTTCCGGCGTCTCGAAGATCGTCATTGGACGCAGTACTGCTACAAGAAAACATATTTTCAGCAGGCCGACCCTGACCGAACAGCTGATCGCTGCCGCACCGGGCCTGGACATTCATATCATCCCGGATACCGGCGCAGAAAACGGTTATCGGGAACAGAAGAAAAAGTTGCTTCATGTGCCGGCTGTACCGGCCGGGGATATTTTCAAAAGTGTGTTCGTCCTTCTCCTGGTGACACTCATAGGCTGCGGGTTTGATTTTCTGGGATTTACGGAGGCCAATATCATAGCCGTCTGTATCTTTGGCGTTCTGGTCATCTCGTCCATCACGACCAACCGCCTCTGCGGAATGGTGTCGTCGGTGATCAGTGTGCTGATCTTTAATTTTTTCTTTACTCTTCCGAGGTTCACCTTTCATTTTTATGATCCGGATTATCTGGTGACTTTTACGATCATGTTCATGGTAGCACTTCTGAGCGGTTCCTTTGCCGCCCGCCTGAAGGACAACGCCAGACAGTCGGCAAAGGCAGCATTCCGAACCCGGATCCTCTTTGAGACCAACCAGCTTCTGCAGAAGGAAAAGGAGGAACAGGCGGTGGTTCATGCGGCGGCGGGACAGATGATCAAGCTGCTGAAAAAAGATCTGGCGGTGTATCTGCCGGCAGACGGGGATTTGGCTGCTCCTCTGATCTTCCGAACAGAGACCGGCGCCCATTTTGATCTGGACACAAAGAAAGAGCGCGCCGCTGCTCGATGGGTTTTTCAGAACAACCGGCAGGCAGGCGCCGCTACAGATACGTTTTCCGATGCAAAATGCCTGTATCTGGCTGTCCGGGTCAAGCAGCAAGTATATGGTGTGGTGGGGATTTCCATGGACGGCGAACCTCTGGATTCTTTTGACAACAGTGTAGTTCTCTCGATCCTGGGCGAATGCGCCCTGGCGCTTGAGAGTATCCGGAATGCAAAAGAAAAAGAAGAGGCGGCGATTCTGGCAAAAAATGAACAGCTCCGGGCTAATCTGCTCCGGGCCATTTCTCATGACCTGCGCACGCCTCTGACCTCCATCTCGGGCAGTGCCGGCAATCTGCTGGCTAACTATCAGAAGATGGATGATACGATTCGAATGCAGACTTTTACAGATATCTATGACGATTCCATGTGGCTGATTAACTTAGTGGAAAATCTGCTGGCAGTCACCCGGATCGAGGGCGGACAGGTGGATTTGCCCAGGTCGGTGGAGTTGATGGATGAGGTGGTAGCGGAGGCTTTGCGGCACATCGGCCGAAAAAGCACGGAGCATATCATTCGCGTCAGCGCCGGGCAGGAGCTTTTGCTGGCGAAGATCGACGCGAAGTTGATTGTCCAGGTGCTGATCAATCTGGTGGACAACGCAGTCAAATATACGCCGCCCGGTTCAGTGATCGGGATCTGCACGGAAAAGAAGGGAAAATGGATTGAAGTGTCTGTATCCGACGACGGGCCGGGGATTCCCGATGAACAAAAACCCCGCGTTTTCGACATGTTTTACAGCGGAGCCAACAAGAGCGCAGACAGTCGCAGGAGCCTGGGACTGGGGCTTGCGCTGTGCCGCTCCATCATTGCCGCCCACGGCGGTACAATCACAGTCACAGATCACAGGCCGGCAGGTAGTGTTTTTACCTTTACTCTGCCGACCGGGGAGGTTAATTTGCATGAACAAGCCGTTGATTCTGGTTGTGGAGGATGACCCTCCGGTGCGCAACCTGATTACAACTACATTGAAGACTAATGATTACCGCTATTTGACGGCGGCCAACGGGGAAGCGGCTATCGCGGAGGCTTCCTCCCACAATCCGGATATCGTCCTTCTGGATCTGGGTCTGCCGGACCTGAGCGGGGTGCAGGTGATACAGAATATACGTTCCTGGTCAAACCTGCCCATCATTGTCATCAGTGCCAGAAGCGAAGACCGGGACAAGATTGAGGCTCTGGACGCGGGGGCGGACGACTATCTGACCAAGCCCTTTTCCGTGGAGGAACTGCTGGCCAGGCTTCGGGTGACCCAGCGGAGGCTTTCTATCATGGCGTCCGGCGGTCCTTCCTCCGGATCTGTGTTTGTCAATGGAAAGCTTCGGGTGGACTATGCGGGGGGCTGTGTCTTTCTGGAGGGACAGGAGCTGCACCTGACTCCCATCGAATATAAGCTTTTGTGTGTGCTGTCCAGACATGTGGGAAAGGTACTGACCCATACCTTTCTCACCCAGCAGATCTGGGGTAGGAGCTGGGACAACGACGTAGCTTCCCTGCGGGTGTTTATGGCAACCCTGCGCAAAAAGCTGGAGCCGTCGCCGGATTCGCCCCAGTATATCCAGACCCACATCGGCGTGGGCTACCGTATGATGAAATTGGAGTAGGAGAAGAGAATGACAGAAAAACAGTACGAAACACCTGGCGGCAGGATTTACTACTGGCTGAGCAGAACAGGGACGGAGAGCCCTTGGCTGGTCTTTCTGCCGGGACTAAGTGCAGATCACCATTTGTTTGACCGGCAGACCGCGTATTTTTCAGGCTGTCATAACTGCCTGGTGTGGGATGCCCCGGCTCACGGCCGCTCCCGCCCCTTTGCATTGGAATTTACCATGGAAGATATGGCTGTCTGGCTGCACGGGATTCTAGAAGAGGAAGGGATTCGGTCCCCTGTTCTGATCGGCCAGTCTCTCGGAGGATATGTCTCCCAGGTCTATATGAATCGATATCCGGGCTCTGCGGTCGGGTTTGTCTCCATTGATTCCTGTTCTATGAGCCGGAAATATTATTCCTGGTGGGAGCTTCTGCTTCTGAAACATACCGGGTGGATGTATCGGAGCATTCCCTGGAAGCTGCTTTTAAAATGGGGTGTACAGGGCACGTCGGAGACGGATTACGGCAGGAGGCTTATGGAGCGTACCTGGGCGGTCTATGAAAAAAAGGAATACTGCGCGCTGGCAGATCATGGCTTTCGGATCTTTGCGGAAGCGGTGGAGTCGAAGGCGGAATACCCGATTTGTTGCCCCGTACTGCTGATATGCGGGAAAAAAGATGCGGCGGGTTCCGCGAAGAGGTACAACCGCCGCTGGGCGAAGCAGGATGGATATCGGCTGGTATGGCTGAAAAATGCAGGACATAATTCCAATACGGACGCTCCAAAGCAGGTAAACCGGCTGCTGGAGGAATTTACAGAGAACCTGCATTTTCTAAAAGAAAAGGAGTGAACAGCATGAAAAAGGAAATGACCATATCGGAGCTCGTGGTAAAGATGATCAAAGCTTCCGGGGGAAATCTCCACGATATCCGGCATTTTATGAAAGTCTACGCTTTTGCGAAGACCATCGCAGAGTGCGAAGAGGTGTCTCCAGATGAACAGAGGACCATTGAGGCGGCGGCTGTCCTCCATGATATCGCCTGCCCTCTGTGCCGGGAGAAATATGGCAGTACCAACGGAAAATATCAGGAACTGGAAGGGACCGGACTGACGGAGGCATTTCTGGAAGACAGCGGCCTTCCTGAAGAGATGATCAGCCGCATCGTCTGGCTGGTGGGCCATCATCATACCATCGCTCCGGTAGAGGGGATCGACCACCAGATCCTTCTGGAGGCGGATTATCTGGTCAATGCAGATGAGTCCGGATATTCAGCGGAAAATATTCTGAATACAGAGAAAAAACTGTTCCGGACCAGAACAGGGATCGCATTATTAAAATCAATGTACGGAAGTAAAGAGAGATGAGGAACTTAAAAATCTAAAAAACAGCATTTGCCCGAAAGCAGCCCCGGAAGGATTTTACGGAACGAAGAGAGGGAAAATGCTTCCAGACGCAGGGGCGGAGTGAGGGAAGATGCGGAACTTAAAAGGAGAAAATACAGATGGATCAAAAGAAATGGGAAACATGCGTGGCGTTTCACGGGCATTCCTGCGGCGGGTTGGCCATCGGCTACCGGGCGGCCCTGTACGCCGCTTCCCTGCTTGGACTTTCTTTTTCGGAGGATGAGCAGGTGGTATGCATCAGCGAAAATGATGCCTGCGGCGTGGATGCGATCCAGGTACTTTTAGGATGCAGCGTGGGCAAAGGAAACCTGTTGTTTCACATGACGGGAAAGCAGGCGTTTTCCTTTTATGAGCGAAAGAGCGGCAGATCAGTCCGTCTGGTTCTGCGCCCGAAGCCGGAGGGCATGACCAGAGAGGAAAGCTTTGCGTACTATCAAAATCATGCGCCGGAAGAGCTTTTTGAAGTAAAGGAGACTACTTTGAAGCTCCCGGAATCGGCTCGGATTTTCCAGTCGGTGAGATGCGACGGCTGCGGGGAGATCGCCGCAGAGAACCACATTCACCTGGAGAACGGCAGACGGCTCTGCGAAGACTGCTACCGGGGGTATGACCGTTTTCACGTATAAATCTTTGGAGGAACGCCGTTTATACATAACACATGGTTAGAATTTCAGGATGGTAAATAAACAATCACTCAATAGAAAAAATGTGCCGGCGATGATATAATGAGCGCAAGCGAGAAGAATGAGCTTGCTCATTCGGCGAGCGGCGAATGTCGGTCATGAATCGCAGATTCATGATCTAATAAAATCCGAAAACGGAGGTTGGCGAAAATGAATATGAGTGAACAGATCAGAAGCCATCGGAAAGATGCGGGGCTGACACAGGAGCAGGTTGCAGCGTATCTGGGCGTCTCGGCGCCGGCAGTCAACAAATGGGAGAAGGGAAACACATACCCGGATGTCACCCTGCTTCCGGCTCTTGCAAGGCTGCTGAACATGGATATGAACGAACTGTTTTCATTCCGTGAGGAACTGACAGAATTAGAGACCGGACAGTTTGCCAATGAGATTGCAGAAACTGCAATAAAAGGAAATATCGATGCTGCATTTGAAATGGCGGCGGCGAAGATACAGGAGTATCCCCGATGCGATTCCCTGATCTATATGGCTGCGACTGCACTGGACGGCGTGCTGGTACTGTCCGACATTCCGGAGGAACGCAGAGAGACATACAAAAAGACTGTTTTTAACTGGCTGGAACGGGTCAGCGACAGTGCAGACGAAAAGATAAGATACACTGTGGTATATCTGCTGGCTGCGAAATATTTACAGATGGAAGAATATGAGAAAGCAGGTTCCTTTTTGGGGCGTCTTCCGGATGTTCAGACAGACAAAACATTACTGCAGACGAGGCTTTTACTCCACGAAAAAGAGGAAAATGCCGCGGCTGTTTTCCTTGAGGAGAATCTGCTGCAGACGGCAGGAAGGCTGCAGAGCTATCTGTTTCTGTTGCTTGAAATAGAAGAGCAGGACAGAAAACACCGGGAAGCGGAGGAAATCGCCGAAATATCGGAAAAGATGTGTTCACTGTTCGGGCTGTGGCCTTATGGAGCGGTGGTTCCCCGTCTGCTGATCGCTCTGTTCCGGAAAGATGAGAAGGAGAGTATTCAGCTGATCGAAGCCGCACTGGAAGAATTGCAGAAGCCGTGGGATGTGGGAGCGTCTCCCCTGTATTACCGGTCTCCCAAAGAATCATCCAACCGGCTCGCCAAAAGTTTTGCGAAATCGTTCATATCTGAAATCCGAAATAAGGAAGAATATGAATTTCTGCGGGAGAATGCGGAACTTGAGAATATTCTGATAAAATACGAAAAAATATCAGGGATTTAAATATCGGAGAAGAGCTGTTTTTTGGAAATGGTGTTGTAGAAATGCACCAAAACGCACTTGACAAATCCTGTCAATCATGTTAATTTTTAGATACATAGTATGTAACTGGGAAGCAGGCATTAACTATGCATTAAACCAAGGGATGTTTATGCATGTTGATGTCTTTTTCTATGCGTAAAATCGGTGCACCATGGAGATAGTAAAGGACAGAGACATGCAAAAAACATCCAAAATTTTAATCAGTGGAAGCCCTTACAACGCCCGGAAGGATTTCAGGGCATGGATGTGACCGGAAATTCTTCCAGACACCGGGTGGTGAGAGGGCTGGAGCGGAACTTTAATCAGGAGGGATTGTTTTCATGAAAGACAAGATTTTCGGTGTACTTCAGCGAGTGGGAAGATCCTTTATGCTTCCAATCGCGATCCTGCCGGTGGCAGGCCTGTTGCTGGGCGTGGGCGGCTCTTTTACCAATGAGACCATGCTTACTACTTATGGACTGATGGGAATCATGGGCCCGGGGACGGTATTAAATGCCATTCTGCAGGTCATGAGCGCAGCCGGCGATATCGTATTTGCCAATCTGCCCATTATCTTTGCCATGGGTGTTGCCATCGGTATGGCGAAAAAGGAAAAAGAAGTGGCGGCGCTGTCCGCAGCCATCGCATTTTTCATCATGCATGCATCCATCGGCGCCATGATCACAAATCACGGCGGCACAGAGGCTATGTTAAGCGGTGCGACTGCATCTGTGGTAGGTATCACGTCTCTGCAGATGGGTGTGTTCGGCGGTATCATCGTGGGACTGGGTGTGTCGGCCCTTCATAATAAATTTTACAAAATCGAACTGCCTCAGGTATTATCTTTCTTCGGCGGCACCAGATTCGTGCCCATCGTCTGCGGACTTGCCTATACGGTGGTCGGAATCCTGATGTTCTTTGTCTGGCCGGTGATTCAGCAGGGGATCTATGCCATCGGCGGCGTGGTGCTGGAATCCGGATATGCAGGAACCTGGGTATATGGTCTTATGGAGCGTGCATTGATTCCTTTCGGACTTCATCATGTGTTCTATCTGCCCTTCTGGCAGACGGCTCTGGGCGGAACCATGGAAGTGGGCGGACGTCTGGTAGAGGGTGCCCAGAATATCTTCTTCGCACAGCTGGCAGATCCGACCGTGGATCATTTTGCAGTGTCTGCCACGAGATTTATGACCGGTAAATTCCCGCTGATGATCTTCGGTCTTCCGGGAGCAGCTCTGGCCATGTATAAGGTTGCAAAGCCGGAGAAAAAAGAAGCAGTGGCAGGTCTTCTTCTGTCTGCAGCACTGACCTCCATGCTGACCGGTATCACGGAGCCTCTGGAGTTTACCTTCCTGTTTGTGGCACCGCTTCTGTATGCGATCCATTGTGTATTTGCAGGACTCGCCTACATGCTGATGCATATATTTAACGTGGGCGTGGGCATGACCTTCTCCGGCGGTCTGATTGATATGTTCCTGTTCGGTATTCTGCAGGGGAATGCCAAGACCAGCTGGGTCTGGATCGTGGTCGTCGGTATTGGATACTTCGTTGTATACTATTTCCTGTTCTCTTTCCTGATCGCTAAGATGGATCTGAAGACTCCGGGACGGGACGACAGCGAGGAAGTGAAGCTGTATCGCAGAAGCGACGTGGATGCCCGGAAAAAAGGCGCTGCAGGGGCTGACAATGCCCAGTCAGAAGAAGATGCCCTGTCCGCAGCTATCTGCCGGGGACTTGGCGGAAAGAAAAATATTTCAGATGTGGACTGCTGTGCTACCAGACTTCGCTGTACCGTCTATAAATCAGAGCTGGTGGATGATACTCTCTTAAAATCCACCGGAGCATCCGGCGTGGTACACAAAGGAAATGGTGTGCAGGTTATCTATGGACCGAGAGTCACAGTAGTCAAATCCAATCTGGAAGATTATCTGGAGACAGCTCCGGATGAAGAATATGTTCCGTCAGGCAATGCAGGAGCAGAATCCGCTGCACTGACAGAGGAAAAACCTGCAGGCAAAGTGGTGAAAAGCGATACCATATACAGCCCTGTGAACGGAACAGCGGCAGATCTGTCCGAGACTCCGGATGAGGCATTCGCAGGCCGGATGATGGGCGACGGCGCCATGGTCATTCCGGAAGACGGTGAGGTGCGGGCACCGGAGGACGGTGAAGTCAGCTTTGTCTTTGAGACAAAGCATGCCATTGGATTTGAGACTGCATCCGGTATCGCCATGCTGCTTCATATGGGCATTGACACGGTGAATTTAAACGGACAGGGTTTTGAAGTCTTTGTAAATAATGGCGACAAGGTGAAGAAGGGTGATCTGCTCATGAAGATGGACCTGGATTTCCTGAAGAAAAATGCGCCGTCGCTGGCATCGCCGGTGCTCTGTACAGAGCTGTCTGACAACCAGAAGATCCGCCTGCTGAAGACAGGGGCGATCAAAGCAGGGGACGCGCTGTATGCAGTAGATACCTATGAAGGTTAATGAGTCAAAAACCCCGCAGCGGGCTGACGGGGCATCAAATTTGTAGCGCAGCAGAGCTGCGGGGGATTTGACCTTCGCGGCATTTGTCAAATGGATGCTCTGCATCCGCTTGACTCATTGTTCGCGAGAATAAATCTGCGGGGAGAGAAAGTATGTTCAGAGTGAAGAAGGCGCTGAACCACAATACGGTGATCGCCATTGGAATGGATGACAATCAGGAATACCTTCTGATCGGAAAGGGAATCGGGTTCGGAAAGAAAGTCAGTGAAAGGATGGAGGCCCCCGAAGGGTGCACGGTCTATTCTCTCCATGAGAAGACAGAACGGGGTTCCGCCATGGAGCTGGTAAAGGAACTGGATCCGGTTTTCCTGGAGATCGCAGAGCAGGTATTGCAGGAAAGCGAACGTACATTCGGAAAGATTGACCGGAGCATACTTTTTCCCATGGCAGACCATATCGCGTTTGCAGTAAAGAGAATCCAGAACGGGGAGCAGATCAGCAATCCGCTGACCGGAGATATCCGGGCGCTGTTCCACATGGAGTACAAGACGGCCGAGTGCATCATCCCGATCCTGAAGGAACGGCTTCAGGCGGAGATTGATGAGCACGAGGTCGGGTATGTTGCGTTACATATTCACTCTGCCATCGAGGATGAGAATGTGGCGCTGTCCATGCAGATCGCAAGGACTGTCCGGGAGTGCATTCAGCTTGTGGAGGCGGAGACAGGGGCGTCCATCGATGTGATGTCTCTGTCCTACAACCGCCTTATGAATCATGTGCGCTATATGGCGGCCCGGGCCATCAAGGGCGAAAAACTGAAGCTGGATATGAACGATTATATGTCGGTGAAATTCCCGGATGAGTTCCGGATGGCGTCCACGGTGTGCGGACATCTGGAAAAGCATCTGAAGAAACCTCTGGATCCGGTGGAGATCGGGTATCTGGCCATGCACATCCAGAGGGTGTCGGCAGAGCAGGAAATGTAAGAAGAAGCAGCCGCAGCCCACACAGTGTTGCCCAAGTAAATGGGCCGAAGCGGGTCCGCGGCTGCTTTTTTATGCACGCGGGCGCCCGTCAGCATGCGCTGAAGGGCGCCTGATGCACGAGCAGGGGAAGGTTTTCCCTGCTCGATGAAAGATCAGCCCTGTTTTTTCGTTACAGGGATCCAGACCTCATACCGGGCATTCTGGGGGTCCGGGCTTTGGTAGACTTCGATGTCCGGTGCGTTTCCGTATTCGTATCCGGAGGTGGGAAGCCATTCGGTGACGATGCGCCGTTCCAGCTCCTGGATGGACTGGTTCGTACCCTCTCCGGGGAAGATCGCCCAGGTTGCGGCAGGCACGGTATATTCCTCGTAGTCGCCTGCCTCCAGGGAAGTGGAGACCGCGATGTAATACCGCCAGGGCTCCTCTTCGTTGCAGGTGCTGACTCCCAGTACGCCCATGGGTTCCTGATTCATCATCTGCGCAAGGGTTTGCAGCGTACCGTTCAGGGAGATCTCCTGCCATTTGGACGGGATCACTGCAAAATTCTTTTCAATCTCTTTTTCCAGAGGCACCGATACGCCTACGATGCGGAACGCCTCTTTTGTCTCAATTCGATAATTCATTTCTTCCACTCCTTTGACCGTAATTTTAAAGGTAATCGGCGGAAAAGAGCGTACAGATATCCCTTCCTGCCGGACCGAAGACGGAGCAGTTCCGTGGATGGACTGGAAAGCCCGGTTGAAAGCGGTGGGAGAGCGGTAGCCGTATTTTTCTGCTATATCAATGATCCGGGCATCGCTGCTCAGCAGGTCTACGGCGGCAAGAGACATTTTCCGCCTTCGGATGTATTCGGACAGGGGGATCCCCGCCATATAAGAAAACATCCTCTGAAAATGCCAGGAGGAGCAGCAGGCGATCCGCCCCAGCTGTTCGTAGTCAATCTCATCGGTCAGATGTTCTTCCATATAACGGATGGCGCTGTTGAGTCGGTCAATCCATTCCATTTTCGTATTCACTCCTTTTCGTTATCCTGATTATAACTGCATTTTTCCGGGTTGTCCTCTCTTTGCATGCACGAAAAAGAGAGGTCGTCCAACGTCCAGTTTCCGGGATTGGTATCGTCCGGAATCCGGCCGGCAAGGATATCTTCATAGTGAGGTGATGCCCTGCATCCAGCTGACCGATTCCTCATCAAATACCCGCCGGTTTGCGCGGTCTCTCCGGCAGGGCAGCAGATGGATGTCGGTGTAATAGCGGATGGTATGCTCAGTGGTCCGAAACAGTTCGGCGAATTGCTTTATGGTGTATTGCATGGAGATTTCCTCTTTCGTCTTTTTGATATTTCTCAATTTTACAGGTATGATGCTCTTGCGTATGAAAATATAAAAAGTTCTTGACTTCGAGTCACTCGAAGTTGTTATACTTATTATACTGCCGAAGGACGCTTTGCGCAATCAGGAAATTAGAAGTGGAGAGCGACAGATGCGGATAGATGAGGAACTCAAAAAACAGCATCTGTCCGAAGAATGCCCGGAAGGATTTCAGGGCGCGGCAGCGACCGGAAATTCTTCCAGATGCTGGGCATGATGAGGATGGATGCGGAACTCAAAAAACAGCATCTGTCCGGACAATACCCCAGAAGGATTTTCAGACACGAAAGTGTCGGAAAATGCTTCTAGACGCCGGGGGATGGGTAGGACAGATGCGGAACTCTAATAGGAGGAAACTACATATGGGATATTTAGGCGAAGAGATCAGAAAGCTGGGCTTCGGTCTGATGCGTCTGCCCCGGAAGGGTGATGCGATCGACGTGGAGCAGGTAAAGGAGATGGTGGACTTGTTCATGGAGGCGGGTTTTACTTACTTTGATACGGCGTGGGCCTATGCAGGGAGTGAGGACGCCATCCGCCAGGCGCTGGTGGAGCGTTATCCAAGGGAGCGCTTTCAGCTTGCCACCAAGAATGCGGCATGGATCAACTGTAAGACGAAGGAAGAGGCTTATGCGCAGTTTGACACCTCTCTCGCCCAGACCGGAGCCGGATATTTTGATTTTTATCTGCTGCACAATCTGGGAGAAGGAAGGACCCGCTATTTTGACGAGTATGACATGTGGAACTGGGTGCAGGAGAAGAAGAAAGCGGGCCTGATCCGTCACGTGGGCTTTTCCTTCCACTCCACGCCGGAGGAGCTGGAGGCGCTTCTTCAAGCTCATCCGGAAGTGGAATTTGTCCAGCTGCAGATCAACTATGCCGACTGGGAGAACCCGGCGGTCCAGTCCAGGGGCTGCTATGAGGTGGCGAGAAAGCACGGAAAACCGGTGGTCATCATGGAGCCGGTGAAAGGCGGGATGCTGGCAACGCCTCCGGAGTCAGTGGAAAAAATTCTAAAAGGAGCAGAACCAGACAGTTCTGTGGCGTCCTGGGCAGTGCGCTTTGCGGCAGACTTGGAGGGCGTGATCACAGTCCTCTCCGGTATGAGTAATGTGGAACAGATGCAGGATAATCTGTCCTACATGAAGTCCTTCCGCGGACTGACCGATGGTCAGAAGAAGACGCTGCGGCAGGCTCAGGAGGAATTGCGGAAGATTCCGCTGATCCCCTGCACTTCCTGCAACTACTGTACAAAGGTCTGTCCCCAGGGGATCGGGATCTCCGGTTCCTTTACGGCCATGAATTATCTGACCCTGTACCGGGATCCGGCGGCGGCCAGGCATCAGGAAGACTGGCTGGTCAGCGGTCACGGATGCAGGCATGCAGACGAGTGCGTTCAGTGCGGAAAATGCGAGGAGGTCTGTCCCCAGCATATTGACATCCGGGATCAACTTATGAAGGTCAGTGAAGCGCTGCTGGAATAACAAGTCGTTTTAATGCAGTTTCAGGTCGATTCATGACAGCTTTCTCCTTTTTGCAGAGGATTATTGTATAATATCTTCTGCATGAAATAATCTTTCAAATGGAGGAAAAAATATGAAAAAAAGATCTGTATCAATCGTATTAACAGCGTTAATGGTGGCGTCTTTGGCAACAGCCTGCAGTGGTAAGCCGGACACAAAAACAGAAGCTTCTGCTCCAACTACAGAAGTTGAATCAGGAACAGAGCCAGGGAGTCAGACGGAACCAGAAACAGAGTCGGGGAGTCAGGCTGAACCGGAAACAGAACCGGAGAACCGGACTGAGGCAGAGTCAGAGAACCAGACTGAACCGGTAGACGAAAGTGCATCAGAGGAATTTACGCTTCTTGATGTTTCAACAGACATGATAGAAGCAGGCGTTTATGCGGTAAGCGAGGACGGGACGGAGCTTGTTTTTTCAATGTTTACCGAGCCTTCCGGAACACCGATGGCTTCTTTGTTCATATTTTCCGCTGAAGGAGAGGGAGATGTAATCTGCGGCAGTTACACAGCTGAGAGTGAGACTGACGAAGATGGAATTGATTGGACGTTATTGACAGTTTCTGATGCTTATACAGGCGGAGAATTTGAGATTGGTTTTGGTGAGTCAGAAGAAGAGGTTTATATCTTTGATAATGAGGGAACTCCTTATGAAGGAGAGTATCTTACCAAAGATGAGACCATTGATTACATGGGAACGGCTGCAGCACTTATGGAATAGCCGCATGCTTTGAACCAAACGAAAGTAAATTTTTATAATTAGGAAGCAATAGAGCCGGCCAAAGTGTCGGCTTTATCTGTTGTTGGTATCCGGCATATCAATACAAGATTCGATTTGATTGTGATTGCAGACTATGGTATCATGATTTTGTCAAGTAACGCGGTTCTTTAGTGAAGATTTGTATGTGGAGGATGGTATCATGCGGATTGCAGTTTGCAGTGAGAACGAGAAGGAAGTTTCCCGTATCAGGGAATTGATTACAAAGTATCAGATAAGCTGCGAAGAATCGATTATCTGCCATTATTTTATAAACAGTATAGATTTTTTGTGTGAGCTGAAAGGCGGGGAGTATGATCTGGTTTTGCTGGATGTTGTGATGCCGGAAGTCAGCGGATTGCAGGCTGCACAGGAGCTTCGGGAACTGGACAAAAATGTCCGGCTTATTTTTGTGTCTGAATCACCGGAGTTTGCGGTGGAAAGTTATCATGTGGGGGCGTACTACTATCTGTTGAAACCAATCGATGTAGAGTCCTTTTTCGCGTTGCTTGACAAGATCAGAGGAGAATTGTCCGCACAGGTAGAGCAGGGTTTTATTCTTAAGAGCAGGGAGGGTGTTGTATGGATTGCTTTTTCGAGACTGGCGTACGTAGAGGTTAGGAACAAGAATGTATTTTTTCATCTGGCGGATGGAACTGTCCGCGAGAAGAGTGCTGCTTTGGAGGACTTTGAGGAAAGATTGCTGTCAAGACCAGAGTTTTTGAAGACACACCGTTCGTATCTTGTAAATTTGATTTATATTCAGGCGATTGACGTCAATTGTGTCAAAATGAAGAATGGGCATAGTGTTCCGGTATCGCGCCAGAGGCGTAGTCAGGTTCAGGATGCCTATATGCGGTTTCTGTATCAGGCAGGGACAAAAGAATCTGTATTTACTGCCGACAGGTTGGAACGTTCTGATGGTCCCTGGCGGATCTTGCTGGTAGACGATGACCCGGCTGCCCGCGCGATATGGGGTAATATCCTGAGGGAACATGGATGTATGGTACAGACAGCAGATAATGGAGAAAATGCGTTGAAGCTGGCAGCGGTCAGCCCTTGGGACTGCGTGCTGTTGGATGTGATGATTCCTGGTGAAGATGGGTTTGCGGTCTGTGAGAGATTTCATCGGCTCATGGATACTCCTGTTATTTTCCTAAGCAGTCTTACGGAGTCAGATAAGCAGGTGGAGGGGTTTGCAGCCGGTGGTATAGACTACATTACGAAAGATACGCCGGCGGAGCTTTTTTAGGCAAAGGTGGAGACACGTATCCGACTGTCCATGTCGGAGCAAAGGCAGCTGCGCTATGGTCCCCTTCTTTTGGATTTGACAAGACGCAGGGGGTTAATGGGGGAAAAAGAGTTGTTTCTTACACCGACGGAATTTGATATTCTGTACCGTCTTGCGGAACATACAGGGCATATTTTTACACCGGAGGAAATTTATGGAATGATATGGGCCGGACGGCCCTGGGACGGCGGGCAGCTGGTACAGATGCATATGTCGCGGCTTCGGCGGAAATTGGATAAGGCGTGGGAAGAACATCGTTTTATTGAGGCTGTATGGGGGCAAGGCTATCGATTTGTGCCTGCAGAGGTATGATGTAAGAATCATATACTTTTTGTCTCCGTTTTCATATGATTTCATGTGAAAAGAAGGTATGAGATATGAAACAATACAGAGGGTGGCTGCGGTTATTGTCAGTGCTGGCAGCAGTGGTGTCCTTTTTCATTCTGCTTTTTTATGAAGATAACAAATATCAAACGCCGCCTCCTTACGGAAGATCCGGTGTGATTCATCTGACTGAGGCGGATCTGGAACGGAAGAGTCCTGTTTTTCTTATTGATGGATGGCTGCTGACGGATGGGCGTGTGACAGATAAGCCCACTTATATTGGGGAGTTTTCCAATCTACAGAGAGGGAATCCGGCAGTTTCGCCTCATGGGCAGGCGCATTATGAGCTGATACTGCGTTATGATGGGGCAGACCGGATTGTAGAAGTTGATTTCCCGCAATTGTATTCCAAGTATACAGTTTTGGTGGATGGAACAAAGCTTGCCGAGGGAACAGGCAGCGGGCAGATTACGTTTTTGCTGACAGCAGGAGATCATATTTTGGCGGTGGATACTTTGTCGAAACTGGGGTATTACAGCGGAATGTATTTTCCGCCTGCATTGGGCACGGCTGAGACGCTTTTTCGGGTGAGCAGCATCCGAAATTTTGCTTATTCGGCAGCCTTTTTGATTCCTCTGGCGTTGGCTGTATTTACGCTTTTTTTATGGCGGACGGGAGGAAGAGCGGCCAGATGCTTTGGAGCGATGTGCTGTAGTTACGCCCTGTATATGGTACGGTATTTTGTATTTCAGTTATCGTATTTTGTTTCTCTTCCCGTTGTACCATACTGGTTTCTGATCCAGAGTCTGGCTATGTATAGTCTGTGTTTCTGCGTTGTACGGCTTACGGTTCTGACATCCGGTTCTGCCTGCAGCAAAATGTGGCGGCAGATACGGCTGCTTCTGCTGGCGTTATCAGTCGTTTTGCTGGTGCTTAGCCTGCTGACTCCGTTATGGTTTCGGGCAGTTTTCGTTCATGGCAGGCTGACTGATTTTTATTATATTGTTACTTTTTGCACCGCCGCTTTTTTCTCTGCACGGAGTGTGACAGCGCAGAACCGGGCGGGATGTTATACACCGGTCTGTTGTATGGTATTCGGAGTTGGTTTGGTGGATAATCTTTTCTTCTCTAATTGTTTTGAACCTATTTATTTTTTCTGGCAGTTTGAGTGGTGTGGGCTCTTGCTTGTGCTGCTGTTTGGAGGCATGATGGTATCGCGCAGCCGACATATTTTAAAAGAAAATGATCGGCTGACCAACCACCTGGAGGAACAGGTGAAGGCGCGGACAGAGGAGGTTACACAGCTTTTGAATGAACGCAAGGCGTTTTTTTCTGATATGGCGCATGATTTAAAGGCTCCGGTATTTGCTACCCAGTCTTTTATTGAGGCGATTCGAAGGAGCGGTGTGGGAGTGGATGCAGAATTGCAAAATTATCTTGATCAGGCCCAGGCAAAGCAATGGGAAATGGCAAGGCGCTTTCAAGGGCTCTCCAGGATCAATGCGCTGGATCAGATTGATGAGGAGCAGATTTTGGTGTCTGTCAAGGAAATGCTTTCGGAGATTTCTGCTGCTCACTCAGGGGAGGCAGAAGTGCAGTCTGTGTATCTGATGGTGGAAGTGCCGCCGCAGGATGCATATCTGATGGCGCAGCCGGAAAAATTGAATATTCTTTTTGAGAATCTGATCTATAACGCTCTTAGAGCGACGCCGCCTAATGGGCGTATTACAGTATCTGCATATACAAAGAACGGCAGAATCTGTGTGACAGTGGAGGACACTGGCTGCGGCATTCCGGAAGAGGAACTTTCTCTTGTCTTCCGGCGGTTTTATGTGGAGGCGAATAATAACGGGACAGGAACAGGTTTAGGGTTGTACATTGTCCATGGAATTGTAACAGAACTGGGAGGGACCATAGAGGTGTATTCCACGGTGGGGAAAGGCACAAAATTTGTTATGGAATTTCCGGAGTATAATTAAAGGCCTGCCGTAAAATGGCAGCATATCAAGATTCTGGGGCAGCCCTTTGATTCCTGTTATCTGTGCAGGATATGCCGGATTTTCGCTGCAGTCCGGTGAAGCAGGCGATATCCGACCGCCTTGCCGGCAATTGTTCCGATACAGCCGGCGACCGCGGCTGCTGTTACCAGGAGCAGAGGGGTACGGTTGCCATGTACTGCCGTTTGTTGTGTAGTCAGTTGCTCATTGGGCAGAACCGGGATGTTTGGGGTTTCATTTTTATCTTCTGCGGCATGGACCACAAAAGAGGCAGAGAATGGATTGTTCTTCTGACTTTCGGCGGGTGTATCGGCAGATATGCTCTGAGATGAATTGGGTGGCTGTTCCCAGGAACCGTTCTCTGTATCTGTGTCTGAGTCCGACCGTTGTTCTTCGTGCTCATTCTCTCCGCTTGGGTCTGGGCGTTGTTCGCCAGAGCTGCTTTCTGTATTTAAGACCGGTTGCTGTTCTCCCTGGCTGTCCTTCACTCCCCAGTCCGACCCTTGTTCTTCCGGCTGTTCATCCGGCGTCTGGGGCAGGTTTGGGCGCTGTCCTTCCGGAGTACTGTCCCCTTGATTGCCGGCCCCGGCGTTTCCTTCATTTCCGCCGGCGCCGCTGAGTTTCGGAAGGTCAGGAAGCGTTTCATAGATATCTGGCCAGGCGAGGATGAACTGTTGGCCGTCGTAGATGCCGCCTTCAATTTTCAGGCCGATATAGAACGGCACGGGAGTCTCTCCTGCAGTTTCGGCTTCCAGATAAGAACGATAAGGCTCCTGGTTGGTGCGCAGCACAAGTGCATAACCGCTGTTTGCAGATGAGAATGGAGCATTCATCTCTTCTAACAATGAGAGCCCGGGCAGTTCTGACCACTCTGATTCGCCTTCTGTCAATATATAGGCTTGTATAGATGTGGCGCCTGTGGGCTTTTGGGTTAAGGCTATTTTCAATCCGTCTCTTTCTTCTCTTAGCACGCCTGTGGAAGTGCTGTCTTTCGGACTGGTGTTCAGGACCAGCCTGACCTCGTCTGTGGTTGGAGGCGTGTTCAGGCTCAGCGGTTCATCCAATTGAAAGATGCCAAGCGGTGTGGATACCAGAGTACCGGCGGGAACCAGGATTTCTTCTGCGGCGTCCGGGATTGTTATGCTTTCGCCGGCAGCAAGGCGGGGAAGAGACAGGGGTTTCCAGGTGACCGGACAGTCAACTGTGCCGATCGCCAGGCAATTTGGTCCATACTTGAAATGGATATCAACAGGCAGCGTATCCGGCAAAAGTGCGGATATATCATCGGTTGTAGCGTCTGCGGCTACAGTGAGCTGGTATCTGCCGTATCCAAGATAGCGGTGCGGAGAGGTTGGGTCTGCTTCTGTCACATAGATGGCAGAGGAAAACTAGGCGCTGCGTTCTGCCCCTTCCGGGACCGGCTGCGGGCTGCCGCGCTCAATCACTGCGCACTGCGTATCGTAGGTAAGACCGCTTTTTATGGTAATGCGCAGCTTTACATATAAGCAGTCGATTTTTTCTTCCAGGTAGCTTTTCAACGGTTCGTCGGTATTGAAGAGACAGGGCTGATTTTGCAATCCATATAACTTGTCTTCGTCATCCGTGTTCAGATTGGACAGGTTCCATTCGCTGATTCTGGCGTCTGTCTTCCAGTTCTCCCCATCCCAGGAGTACAGCGGTTGGATCCGGATGATGTCTGGTGTAAAATCCATAAAAGTACCGATTACTGTATACCCCATCCAATATTCCAGACGGGCATGGAACGGGGGTGCTTCTTCAGGCATGATTTCATCAGGCGCTTCTGTGATATTCTGTTCTGTTATTGTCCCTTCCGGCGTCGAGTCCGTTTCTGCTGCAGTTGTCGGAAAGCTGTTGGACAGAATCAATACTGCTGTAAGAATTGCTGCAAGTCTTTGTTCTGTTTTCATATGTATCCAATCATTCCTTACAATTTTTAGAAAAACCAATTTACCATTCACGCAGTTTCGGCTACATTTCGTGCGGATGGCAGTTATAGGGGTGAATGCCTGTTATACTAACAATAATTCTGTGTTTTATAATCATAATAAGAAAAAGTTAATGTGTCAAGCATTGATATTATATTCAAAATCATGAATGATTGCTTCGAAAAAGGGATGAAAGGACGAAGTTGTTTTATGATAAAAGTTGCATTTTGTGATGACGATTTGTTTATATTGGACGAGTTGAAAAATATGATCAGTCGGTATTGTACAAAACGCAGTCAGGAGATTAGGTATACTGCTTTTTACAGTTCTCTGGAATTGCTGACGGAAATTGAAAAAGGTACACACTATGATGTCCTGTTTCTGGATGTTATTCTGCCAGATGAAAACGGGATCAATATCGCAGGAGAAATCCGGCAGTATGACAGTACTGTCAAAATTATTTTTTTGACGTCGTCTTCCGAGTTTGCAGTACAGTCTTATACAGTTGATGCATATTTTTATCAGATGAAGCCAATCTGGGAAGAGGATTTTTACAGATTGATGGATTCTGTTATATCCGAATGTCGAAAAGAACAGCGGTACAGTCTGATTCTGCGTTGTAAAAGCGGAATCACACGGATTGATCTGGACAGGCTGGAATACTGTGAGGTTCTCGGACGCGTCTTGCTGTTTCATATGGAAAATGACAGGGTTCTGGAAGGGATAGGAAGTATGGATAAATTATATAAGCTGTTGTCAAAATATAAAAATTTTGTACGTCCGCACCGCTCGTTTTTGGTTAATATGGAGTATATTCAAAATATTTCTTATAAGGTAATTATAATGGAGAGTTTGGCGAAGATTCCCATTCCCCATGGAAAGTATTCAGAAATCAAAAATATGTATCTTGAGTATATGTTTGGAAAAAAACAGGTGTCTATATCATGATCAGCATTCAGTTTATCAATCTTACTTCAGTGGGTATTTTCGGTATGGTGCTATCCGCAGCATTCTGTGATATCTCTTGGACGAGGAAAAAAGTTGCTGCTATGTCGTGTGACATTGCTTTGATTTTGGTGTTTCAGGGAATCATTTATTTTGGGGTTCGTGCAGATATCGTGGATGAGATTTATCCATTGATTACACATATTCCGTTGACAGTGGTCCTCTGTGTCCTGAACCGGACTTGTGTCTGGCCGATCGTCTCGGTACTGACCGCCTATCTCTGCTGTCAGCTGCGGCGATGGCTGGCGTTACTGATTGTGGCCTTATTTGCAGGCGGTTCTGTCATGCAGAATACTGTCGAACTAGTTATAACGCTTCCGATTTTGCTGGTTTTAATATGGTTTATTGCACCGGCTGTTCGTTCTGTTTCCCACTATTCCATTTCATTGCAGGGCTGGTTTGGACTAATACCGGCATTATATTACGGTTTTGACTATTTGACGCGCATTTATACAAATCAGATGCTGGAAGGGGTTCTGGTTGCTGTAGAATTTATGCCCTTTGTGTGCAGTGCGACCTATCTGTTTTTCGTAGTTTACACTTCAGAGGAACGGCGGAGCCGCAATCGGCTTGAACAGACGCGGGCAATCTTGAATCTGCAGATGGAGCAGGCTGTCCAGGAGATTGCCATGCTTCGGGAATCCCAGGAGAGAACCAGTATCTACCGCCACGATATGCGTCATCATATGCAGTACCTTTCTTCCTGCATCGAGAATGGACAACTCAGGCAGGCGCAGGACTATATTCAGAAAATATATTCTGAAATCGAGGCAAATAAGATTACTGTATTCTGTAAAAACGAAGCTGCAAATTTGATTTTCTCTGCATTTGCAAAGCGGGCTGAGGATTGTGGGATTGTCATGAAGATCAGGGCAAGGATTCCTCAGCTTCTTCCTGTGTCTGAAACGGATCTGTGCGTGTTGTTGTCCAATGGGTTGGAAAATGCGCTGTCTGCTTGCAGAGAACTGAGAGAAAAGGGAGCGGCAGGGGAAATCAAAGCCTCCATATATGAAAAAAACAGAAAACTTTTTCTGCAGATCGTTAACTCCTGTGATGGAGATATTCTTTTTGACCATGGGATTCCTGTCACAAAGAAAGCCGGTCATGGGATAGGTGTGCAAAGTATCTGCGCTATTGTGGAACAGTATGGAGGCATGTACACCTTTTCAGTGAAAAACGGACAGTTTGTTCTGCGAATTTCTATATGAAAATGATCATTGTATATTCACTGCACAATAATTTTGTTGTAAAATGTAGAAAAAGAGATTTATAAGGAGATCTACGATGTCGGCGATACACGAATACAAGTGTCCGTGCTGCGGCGGAGCCATTGTCTTTGACAGTACGATACAAAAAATGAAGTGTCCATTCTGTAATACAGAATTCGAGATAAAGGCGCTGGAAGATTATTACAATGAGCTGAGTAACGATCAGACAGACGATATGAACTGGCAGATGACTTCGGGAAATGGGCGGCAGGAGGGTGAGTTAGGAGGACTAAATGCTTATATCTGTCAATCATGCGGTGGTGAGATTGGATGTGATGAGAATACGGCAGCGACTTCGTGTCCGTTCTGTGGAAACCCGGTAGTCCTGGCAGGAAGGCTGTCAGGCGCATGGAGACCGGATTTTGTGATTCCGTTCAAAATGGATAAAGAAGCTGCAAAAGCAGCGCTCAAAAAACATTACGAACGAAAACATTTGCTTCCCAAAATATTTAAAGAACAGAATCACATTGATGAAGTGAAAGGGATATATGTTCCGTTCTGGCTGTTTGATGCCGGCGTCGATGTCAGTATGCGTTATAGAGCAACCAGGGTCCGTACATGGAGCGACAGCAGATACCATTACAAAGAGACAAAATTTTATGCAGTAAGCCGGGGCGGAAAGCTTGGATTTGAAAAAGTTCCTGTAGACGGTTCTTCCAGGATGCCTGACGATCTGATGGAGTCTATCGAACCGTTTGATTTTTCAGAAGCTGTGGATTTTCAGGCTGCATATCTGGCAGGTTATCTGGCGGATACATATGATGTGAACGCAGAAAAGAGTATAGAACGCGCCAACGAGCGGATTCGGGAAAGCGCGGAGAACGCATTTAACGAGACCGTCAATGGGTATACGACGGTTATAAGGGAGTCGTGCAGTATTCGGCTTAAGAACAGTAAAGCAATCTGTGTTCTTTTTCCGGTATGGCTGTTGAGTACCACATGGAACGGCCGGAATTATCTTTTTGCTATGAACGGACAGACTGGCAGGATGGTGGGAGATCTTCCCATGGATAAAGCTGCATACATAAGATGGCTGTCTGGTCTGACAGGGATTATGGGAATGGTTTTGTTTGCTGTTTCCTATCTGTTCTGGCTGTCGTAAGGGGGAGATGGAGGATG
Source organism: uncultured Lachnospiraceae bacterium (assembly GCA_910579225.1). Classification (GTDB taxonomy): domain Bacteria; phylum Bacillota; class Clostridia; order Lachnospirales; family Lachnospiraceae; genus Hominiventricola. Next base: position 97,062 of record CAJTTI010000002.1, read on the forward strand.
AGGTTATGGAATAAAAGACTGGCCGGCATATGTTCAGTACTTTTGTTATCTGTATTTATGATATCTGCAGATTTTGGGCTCCCTGTATCTGCGGCGGGAAATTTGCCGAGGTTGACGGATATGGCTGATCTGCTCTCGGACAGCGAAGAGTTTGATCTGTCAGAGATGCTGGATGAGATCAGCGAACGGCAGCAGGTTGATCTTGTAGTGGTGACTGTCGGATCCACGGATGGTAAGTCGGCTATGGTATATGCGGATGATTTTTATGATGAGAACGGTTACGGTTTTGGAGACGGGAGAGACGGAATTCTTCTTCTGATCAGTATGGACGAAAGAGACTGGTATATATCGACTACAGGTTATGGTATAACGGCGCTTACTGATGCAGGGCTGGAGTATCTCTCTGAAATCATTGTGGCTGACCTGAGTGAAGGAAATTATGCGGCGGCTTTCACAGGTTTTGCAAAATTGTGTGATGATTTTATATCCCAGGCAAGAACCGGGGAGCCATATGATATCGGCAATCTTCCCCGGGAACCGTTTAATGCCGTCCGGAATCTCGCGGTGGCGTTTGGAATTGCATTTATGATATCGCTGGCTGTGACGGGGATCATGAAAAGTCAGCTCAAAACAGTGCGAAAACAGACAGCGGCGGATAATTATATAAAGCAGGGGAGTATGCAGCTGACGAAAAAGAATGAGTTGTTTCTTTACCAGAATGTTGACCGGAGGAAAAGGGAGGAAAAAAGCAGATCGGGCGGCTCAGGCGGTTCCCGGACACATATATCTTCTTCCGGTACAAGACATGGCGGCAAAGGGGGAAAATTTTAGCCGTACGTATCTTTGATAACAGAACTGTCATATTCTTGACAAAGAGGGCAGGGGGGGGATATACTGGGACAGTAAATTAAAAAAGTCTGAGGGAGGCAGAAAGCAATGATAAAAAAGTTAACAATTATGCTTATAATGGCGTTGGTTTTGACGTCGTGTGCAGGGGCAAAAGACTCTCCTGCCTCGAAAACTGTGCAGGACAGAACAGTGCAGGTTACACCGGAACCGGAGGAAGTACCGGAGTCCGAACCGGAGGAGACGCCGGAATCCGAGCCGGAGGAGACACCGGAGTCCGAGCCGGAGGAAACACCGGAGTCCAAGCCGGAGGGAGTACCGGAATCTGAACCGGAGGAGACGCCGGAAGTGGTATCAGAGCCGGAGCCGGAACCAGCACCAGCACCGGAGGCTATACCGGAGCCGGAAGCAGTGTCAGAAGTGCCTCAGGATTCAGAAGCGGAAATGCAGACAGAGCAAAATTCGGAACAGCTGCCGGCTGATTTTACGGAATGGGTGCCGTATAATACTTCCAGTATGGAGACTCTGGCGCAAAACCTTGCTAACGGGAATGTAATATACTATAACGGTCAGTATTGGGCTTCACCTGCGTATGCCAACATGCTTTCCAATGAGATTGTTGTTTATCAACATGATGTGTCTCAGGACAGCGATGCCGGAAATGCGGACAGATACTGGTTGATCGATATGTAGAAATTGATGATATCATCAGCAGGTATATATTTATATGATTTTGGCAGAATATTCTGAACTGATTTATGACATTATGCCTGCGGAACATGCCGCAGGCATAACAATTTTGCAGTATTTTTGATTTTTAACAATATTATTTCATGACAAAAGTTATAACCTGAGCCTGGATGTCATAGTCCTCCGGCGTGTCGGTGACTTCATAGTACCAGGTCATGTCGTCTGTCTCAAGGGTTCCTCTGCAGACTCCGTCCTGGAAATCGTCTGTGATGTCTACACGGTTCTGTTCGTCCAGGATCAGCCAGATCCGGCCGTCTGCTTCCTCCAGCCGGCGGGCGGAGTCTTCTTCGGATTCTTCCAGTGTGACCGCTGTCTCCGTGCTGACCATACGGTCAGATACAGCGGAATCCTCCGTATCTTCATAGATGAAGTACTGTCCGTCTTCCGGACCTGGTTCCATCTCAATTTGACGGGTCTCCCCGTCGGGCAGGGTGATGGTCAGGATCCAGGCGCGTCCGGACGCCGCGTAGGAGATCACATTGCTGAGCATCAAAAGAGCAACGGCCGCGGCTGCAACCGCTCCTTTGGACAGTGTCTTCTTTGCCTTGTTCCTTCCATTTTCATTTTTCATTGTATTCACCTTTCTCAGTAAATCCTCAGAAGCATGTACTTCGTCGAACGTGTGGTGATACCAGGTTTGATTGTTTTTTTCGGTGTTCATTTCCATGCCTCCTGATTAAAGTTCCGCATCTTCCCGCCCAGTCCCCGGTCAGGAGATCAATTCCCGATCCCCTTCGGAGCTCGCTCATTGATCTGTGCACTGTGCGGTCCGATGCTGATTCAAGTTCCGCATCTCCCCGTCCAGAGAGGACACGTTGCGGCGCCAGAAGGAGCGCCGCAGGGAATGGGATTCATTGACCGCCACCCGGATGAGCCATCTGCGGATATGGGTTTCGTCCTGAAAAGGAGTGCTGCATTCCAGCAGCTTTAAGAAGGCTGTCTGTACCACGTCCTCTGCGTCCTGCCGGTTGTTGCAACAGTTCAGGGCTGTCCGGTATACCGCGTCCAGACAGTGGACTACCGCCTGGTCATAGACCGCTTTCTCCAAAAAATCACCTCCATCCGATCCGGTTTGTTCTGCTTGCTTGAAAGGCCTTTCAATAGATAAACGTTTGACAGGTTGAAAATATCACAAAAAAAGGAAAAAGAAAAGTGAATCATGCTCTTACGGAATGCGCAGCCAGTGCGTATTCCTGAGCCGTGAACAGTAACAGAAAAGTAACCTGCAAAATTGATCTCCATAATTATATTGCAGAGGGAAGATTCTGATGGTATTATTTTAAGAAAGAAGTTGTAAAAAAGGATACAAAAGAGAAAAATGGGATTGTTCAGCAATATATTCAGAAACAAGAAGGTACAGGAGGAGACGCCGCCGGAAGTAACGGGGAAATGCCTGGAACTGCTGGAATGGGAGCAGTTTCTGGAAGGACTGGGCCATATGGGCCATTATATTTCAAGAAAGGAATACCTTCCAAAGATTCAGAAATTTTCCGACACGATGCAGACATTTCGAACATTTGATGAGAATGAACTTCTGGAGGATTACTGTTGGAAAAATGGATTTGAGGCGGAGCGGGCCAGGGCTTTGTACAGGGACTATGAGCGTATCACAGAACTGGTGGACGGGTTCAATGACCGTTATATCAAAGCGAAGCTGACAGAGGAGCAGGACTATCTGGATCACATTCTGGAAAAGGTGGACCCGGTGATCCGGCTGGATGAGGATCAGAGAACCGTGGTCCTGTCTGATGAGGATTACAGCCTGGTAGTAGCCGGAGCAGGGGCGGGGAAGACGACGACGATTGCTGCAAAGGTGAAATATCTGGTGGAAAAGCAGCAGATTGACCCATCCCGGATTCTGATCATCTCTTTTACGAATAAAGCCGTCAATGAACTGAAAGAAAAGATCAACCGGGATTTGAATATTCCGTGTCCCATTGCGACCTTTCATTCTACGGGAAACGCGATTCTGCACAAAAACAATCCCGAAAAATTAAATATTGTGGACGGAAGCAAGCTGTATTACTGCGTACAGGAATATTTCAGAGGGACGATCCTGCGAAATCCTGGGGTGGTCAACAGTCTGATTCTTTTTTTTGCTTCCTATTTTGATGCGCCTTATGAGGGGGACGACATCAACCGTTTTTTCAACCATATGGCCAGTGCCAATTACGCGACTATGCGCAGTGAGCTGAATGATTTTAAAGAGGAGATCATTGATCGAAACAGCAGAAAGAAGGTTACGATTCAAAATGAGATTGTCAGGTCCATGCAGGAAGTGGAGATTGCCAATTTCCTTTATCTGAACGGAATTGATTATACTTATGAGCCGATCTATCCCTATCATATCCTGATGGCTTCCAAACCTTATACGCCGGATTTTCAGATTACACAGGATGGTCACACAGCCTACATTGAACATTTTGGCATCACGGAGGACGGAAAGAATTTTTTGTATGATGAGGAAGAACTGATTGCCTATAAAAAGGCGGTTCATGACAAGATCCTTCTGCACAGACAGCATGGGACGAAGCTGATCTACACCTTTTCTTCTTATGACGACAAAAGAAGCATTTCTGCCCATCTGGAGGAAAATCTGGCAAAGCATGGCTTCGAGCTGAGACGTCGTTCCAATGAAGAGATTATCCATAAACTTATTGCCATGGAAGAGAATAAATACATCCGTCGGCTGGTGTTTCTGGTAATCAATTTTATCCGGAATTTCAAGGTCAACGGATATGGAGAACGGAAGTTCGATGATCTGACACGGAAGAGTTCCAACGTACGGACCAGACTGTTTCTTGATATCTGCCGCGGCTGTTACCTGGAATATAAAAAATACCTGATTGAAAACCACGCAGTGGATTTTGAAGACATGATCAATGAATCGGCCAGAGTCCTGAATGAAGTGAAGGAGATGAAAGAGAAGCTGGATTTCCGGTATTTGATTGTGGACGAGTATCAGGATATTTCCAGACAGCGGTTTGATCTGGTCCGGTCCTTTTCCGAGGTGACGGATGCGAAGATCGTGGCGGTGGGGGATGACTGGCAGTCGATCTACGCGTTCAGCGGTTCGGATATCACTTTGTTTACGAAGTTTGCGGAAAAGATGGGATACGCAAAACTGATGAAAATCATACGTACCTATCGAAATTCTCAGGAAGTCATTGATATTGCCGGCAATTTTATCCAGAAAAACGCTTCTCAGATCCGCAAATCTCTGCTTTCGCCCAAACATCTGGAAGATCCGGTTATCATCTATACCTATGACGGCGCCGCCAGGCCTTCGCAGAAAGACCGGAGAAGCGGCAGGGATTATGCTCTGGCCTGTGCAGTTTTGACAGCTCTGGAACAGATCATGGAGTATGACCAGATGGCGGGAGTTTCTACGGAAGAATCCAGAATCCTTTTGCTGGGCAGATTCGGATTTGACGGAGAGCGGCTGGCCAGAACCGGTCTTTTCGAGTATATCAATCGGGGGGCAAAACTCCGGGCGGTCAAATATCCGAAGCTCGATATCACCTTTATGACAGCCCATGCCTCCAAGGGTCTTGGGTATGACAATGTGATCGTGGTCAACGGCCGCAATGAGACCTATGGATTCCCCTCCAAGATTGAAGACGATCCGGTCCTGTCCCTGGTGGTGAAGGAGGACCGGTCCATGCAGTACGCGGAGGAGCGCAGACTTTTCTATGTGGCCATGACACGGACCAGGAACCGGGTGTATTTTATTGCGCCGGAGAAAAATCCGTCGGAATTTCTGCTGGAAATCAAACGGGAGTATAAAAATGTCTGTCTGCGCGGAAACTGGTCAGAGAAAGAGCCGGAGGCGCCCGGGAAGAAAAAATGTCCGGTCTGTGGATTCCCTCTGCAGCTGAGATATAAGGCGGCCTATGGCCTTAAGCTGTATCTGTGTACCAATGAACCGGAAATATGCAGTTTTATGTCCAATGACCTGGCGGGGAGAAAGTTGTCAATTATGAAATGTACGAACTGTCAGGATGGGTATCTGATTGTCAAACGTTCCAAAAACGGGGGGCGTTTGCTGGGCTGCTCGAACTACAGGGCGGACGGCACCGGATGCGGCAACATGATGTCTAAAAGGGATTATTACAAAAAAATGGAGTATGAATATCCGGATCCGGCAGATCTTGCGGTATCGGGTGAGTCGCGGCCGGAGCGTCCTGCCAGTCGCGATGTTGCGAAAGAGTCCGCAGCCCGGTCGACGGATAAGGTCCGGCCGAACCGGCCGGAGCGTCCTGTCAGCCGCGATGCTGCAAAAGAGCCAACAGCAGTCCGGTCGACGGAAGCGGGTGAGGCCAGAAAGGGAGAAAGAGGACAGGAAACTTCACAGACAGCCAGAGCAGAGGAAAAAGATCCGGCGGACCAGAGCAGGAGAGAAAACTGGGAGCAGGAGATGTTGGACCGTTCCAGAGAGGGGAAAGAGGCAGCAGGTCATTTTCCGGAATACAAGGGACACAGCGTGTTTGTCATAGCGGAGACGGTTCTGCATGCGCTGGTACACGTCAGCGACCGGCATTACTTTGGTGCCTTTGTACTGGCTGGCGTTCTGCGGGGGCTGCAGTCGGAGATGATTGTAAAATACCGTCTGGACGCCATCGCGGAATATGGTTCCATGGCTTATCTGAACCGGGAAGAGGCAGCGGCTGTGATCGGCTGGCTGCTTGACAGGAATTATATTCTGCAGACCAAAGGGAGATATCCTGTGCTGCATATTACGAATCTGGGGCTTACCTACAAAGAACATCTGACGCCCCGGAACATGAAGAGTCTGGCAGAGCGTCTGCAGGAATTCGGGAGTGATGTGCACTGACCGGCTGCTATATCTGGACGTCCCGGGAAGATTGCAGTATCATTTTGTGAAAGCAGATGAAAAGAAAGAGGACAGGCAGGAACACGCGTTACAACAGCTCCTGCCTGTTTTTGTTTATGACTATAGAAAGTTTGTGTAGTATGTTTTCCGCTGGATTACTGGCGGATATCCACGTAGCCGATGGCAAGGGAAGAATCGGTGAATTCATAAGCGCCGCCGGAGGGGTCAAGCGTCAGAAACAGGGTTCCAAGTTCTTCTTCCGTTACGATCCACGCCATATGCACTGTTACGGTCTCGCCGGGTTTTATACTTTCGATATAGTTGTTTCCCCGCTCTCCGCCGCGTACATCATAGAAAACCATTTCCCGGGAGGCGGACAGCCCATGATGAATGGCCATATCCCATGTATCACTTTCAGAGGGTGTTTCATTTTCCAGGATCTGCATCTGTCCGCTGGTCTCCTGAATTCGCGCCAGTTCTCCGAAGAACAGAACGTCGGTCATTTCTTCCGAACTGGTATTCTGGTATTCAATAGTAGCATAGACCAATTTTTGCGGGACTTCTCTGGATTTGATTTCCTGACTGAGGGAGTTGGTATCTCCTGTTTTCATATATTGGATCTGGGCCGGAAGCAGTTGTCCGTTTTCGTCTGTTTCTTTTCTCAGATCTTCGTCCACGAAAGAAGCATCCAGCAGACGGAGATCATCCGAGATTTTCACGTCCGCTACTCTGGCGGTCAGCCCCTGGTCGTCAAGCGGAAAGCTGTCCCCTGTCTTATGGAGGTTTTCCATCTGCTCTTTGGCGATGGAAGTTATGACCTCACAGCCTTCTCCCTCCTGGGAGGGTTCCAGAGATTTCAGATAATCGCTCCAGTTCTGGGCTGCGACAAAGTTCTCATCCTCTGTGTCTTCCGTGGGGACCAGCTGTACATGTTCTGCGATTTTGATAGCCTCCTCCTTGTTGACGTCCGATGCTGCGTACATCTCCATCACATAGTGGAGATCGGTGTACGCCACATAGATCCGCTGGCTGAAGCTGATCTCATCCTGGGACAGCCGGGGATATTCCAGATAAATCCCCTGATTGCCGCCGGCTGTAAATTCTTCGCTGGAAAGCACATCTTCATGCTGTAGTTTAAACTGGTCGTCGCCGGTGTCCATCCGGTAGAAAGTCATAGAGACGCCGCCCTGATGCAGGCTGTCTTCAAAGCTGTATTTTCCCTGTCCGACCTGGACCATGCCTTCCGGCAGATAACCGGTTTCCAGCCTCACATTTGGGATGGCGACGGGTACCGCATCCTGGTTTTCAGCGGTATTCTCGCCGGCTTCAATCCCGATGCTGACGCCGTGTTCTCCGGTCTTCTGAAGTTGCAGCCGGTAGAGACTGACTCCGGCAAATACGGTAAGTCCGCACAGCATGACGGCTGCCAGGGATGCGGCGAAGGTTTTGCCAACACTCCTTCTACGGCGGAATTTCGGTTGCTCTGTCTTTATCTGTCTGGTTACTTCTTTTCGAATCATGGCTCTTATTTCCTCCGGCGTCTCTGGAAAATCATGTTTTAAATTTTCAAATCCCATAGTTGCTCCTCCTTTTTATGTGGCTGTCTGTTCCAGGTCTTTTCGCATCCGGGTCCTTGCCCGGGCAAGGCGGTTTTTGACGGCGCTTTCCGAGATCTTCAGGATCTTAGCAGTTTCTTTTATACTGTATCCCTCCAGATAATAGAGGACGATACAGATCCGGATATCAGGAGGAAGCTTCTGGACTGCCTCGTACAGATCCGAATAGTCCGCAGGCTCGCTGGCAGTCTCCTGATGCGGATATTCTTCCAGAGATACCAGACGTTTCCCTCTTCGCATCAGGGTGTAGCATTCATTGATCAGGATTCGTACCAGCCAGGTTTTGGCGTAGGAATCCTGCCGCAGAGTGTGCAGACTGGTAAATGCTTTTACGATGGCTTCCTGTATGGCATCCGCACAGTCTGCATCACTGTGCAGCAGTGTCTTTGCCACATGGTACAGGGTATCTTCGGATGCAAGGATGAGTTGCCCCAACTGTTCTTTTTTCATAATTTCCTTTCTGCCGGCCGGCTTTTTGTGTTTACATAGATTAGATGCATGGGCCGGATAAATGGTCTCTGGAAAATTTATAAAACTTGACACAAAATTTTTAATGAATTATGCTTTTTTCAGAGTTACCGGTGGCTCTCAGTCAAAAAGAAATGGAGAGCAAAAAAACATGTATCAGGAAGAATTTTACGGAACCCACTATGAGATCGGATATTCCTTTGGAGAGCAATTATTCTTTAAGAAAAGAAATCTGCTGCAAGAAGTACCTTTTCCGGTCACGGAGGAACGGATCCGGTTTGCTGAAGGCTGCAGACCCTCTTATGAAAAATGGTATCCGGAAGTATTGGAGGAGATTCGGGGAATTGCAGAAGGGCAGCGGGCAGATCCGAAGCGTCTGGAGGCGGTGCTGCTTGGCATGTATGCCATAGTGCCGGAAACCCGGTGTTCCTGTCTGGCGTTTCGGGAAGGGGCACATGTAATCCTTGGCAGAAACAGTGATTTTCTGACTGTGACCAAGGAGCAGAACCGGAATGTGATCAATCGGCTGGCTGGCGGTTTTTATGCCTTTCAGGGCAACACCACGGCTTTTGTAGAGATGGAGGACGGAGTCAATGAACACGGCCTTGCAGTAGGGCTGACGTCGGTGTATCCCGTGTGCCGGGGATATGGGCTGAATGCTGGGATGCTGCTTCGGTACGGCCTGGAGCGATGCAGGACCGTGGAGGAATTTGTAAGGACTCTTAAAAAGCTGCCGACAGGTTCCAGCCAGACCTTCACGGCAGCAGACCGGACCGGGGCAGCAGCGGTTATTGAATGCAACCCGGAGAGGATGGAGGTGTGCCGCCTGGACGAGGAGCACCCGTTTGTGTTCGCAGTGAACACTTTTCATCTGGATACCATGAAGTCATATCGGGTGGAAAGTTTTGACGACTGGAACGCAAAGAAACGATATGAGACGATACAGTCCGCATTCAGTCAGGAGTGGACAACGGATGCAGTCTCTTTTGCCATGAATGTTCTGAGGGGAAAATATGGGTTTCTCTGCCAGTATGATAGGACGACGGGAAAAGACACCGTGTGGTCTGTGGTCTATGATGTGGGGGAAGGAAAGCTCTGGCAGTGTGAAGGAAATCCGTTCCGGGAGGACCATGTGGAAGACGGACGGTTTGTATTCTGAGCGGGTAGGCAGACAAAGGACCGGGACATGTTCCCGGTCCATGCCAGGGACTATTTTTTCTTCTTTTTGATGTTAGAGTAAATGGTGTATGCAACGATGGCTACAAATGCAACCTCTACCACAATTTTTATGATCTCATACATGGCCGACTACCTCCTCCTTTGTTTTGAAATATACAGCGTAATCTGCTGCTTTCCAGTCTGTTTTCTCACAAAATCTACCGGTTGTCAATAAAAAATTTAAGTGGATTCCATGGGCGTTCCCACTTCGATCAGATTTCCGTCCTGGTCAAGGAGCAGCTCCAGACCAAACAGGTCGTGGTAAAATTTTCTGGATCGTTCCAGATCCCTGACAACGATCAGTATATTTTTCAGTTTCATGAATACACATCTCCTTTAGAATGGATGTTGACTGACCCACCGCGTCAGATCCCGCCGCATGATGGAAATTGCATAGGGAGGTTCCTGTTGCTCCCAATTAAATCCGGCATGTTGATATAACCTTTTTTAGTCTTGGATGCCGCAAGTTTTACAGCCTGTTTTTCGCATTCTTCTTCAGTGGCGAATTCCTTGATCTCATAACGTCCGGTGGTGCCGGTTCTGCCCCAGTTGAGCACCAGAGCACAGCCGTCGGTCTCTATTCGCCAGAATTTATCTGATTTTTCGTCGATGTAGTGTAATGTTTGTTTCATTGATCTGTTATTATTTTTATAAAAGAATCTATGTTACGGCTTTTATCTTTGATTCTTTGAAATAAGCAAGGAGTGCTTATGTAACGGTCAATCCCACTCAATCTCATCCCCTTTTTCCCGTATGATCTGATATAGCTCCTCTTCATTCTCGATCAGAGAAACGATGATTTGGGCAAAGCGCTCTGCCTTTTTCTCATTTTCTTCTGCGGAGGGATAGTAGGCGGCATAGGAGCCGGCTTCCGGGTCGCTTTCCAGGCCCTCTAAGAGTTCGGGGGCATGCTGGGCAAGATAATAATTGAAAAAGGCGTCCCAGTTGTATCCGTTCATGTAGGCATTTTCGTTGATCTCATACATCTTTTCACCGATGGTAAAGGGCTTGGTGTTCTCATTGTTAAAGCTCACGGTGACCCATTTGTCATTTTTGTACACTGCTACGTAGTCTGTCATAAATTGAATTCCTCCTGATACAGTTTGGCTTCAAGCCCATCCACCACCTGTAAGGGAGATGGATGGGCTTTGGATAGGCGTTTGCTGTTTTATAGCTCCAGTGTCTGCCAGAAGATATTCTGGTTCAAGAACAGCGTTTCCTCTGTGAATTCCAGAAAGAGCCGGCAGACCTGTTCCCTGGACAGGACCTGTGATCCGGGAACCTGGATCTGAAAATTGTTGATGGATACCAGTGCGTCTGCCACGGAATTTTCTGCTTTTTGCTCCGCCCGCAGTTGCTTCCAGGTTGCAGGTTCTGTGTAGTTGCGGATTTCGACGATGAAGATGTCCTGAAATCCGCCGGCCTGTATATAGTTTCCCTGACGGTCCGTGAGACAGAGACTGCTTCGTTCCACTTTTTTCATCTGTTTCAGAACCTTCTGAATCTCCTCAAAATGATAGACAAATTGTCTGCCGTGGGGGATCCATCCGGCTTCCAGAATCATGGGCCACCGGTCCGCAGGGAGGGTGACCGGAAAGGTACGGTCAAAGGACTGGCTGACGTCCCAGAAGCCCAGATTTTCAGCTTTTGCCAGACGTTTTACGATGCCGTGGGCTTTTTCAGCAGCGGAATAGGAAAAACACATATAAATAAAATCTTCATGGATTTCATAATCGCAGGCGTCGTGTAACCGGCTTTCGGGACACTGGTCCATGGGAGGGAACCATTTCCGGATTTTGTCTAAAAAGGAGCAGAAGATGGCCGGTGACTTTTCCGGGAGTACATCTTCTTCCATATGGGTGTGAAACCATGGACGCAGCTGACTGAATTCGTAGGGAACTTTTCGCTGGTTGAATACCATCAGATCGTAACTCATAGACATTCTCCTTATCTTTTATATAGAACACCAGGCCGCCTGTAACTTCAGACGGAGTATTTTTATTGTTTTATCATATCATAGATCCGGGGATGTGAAAACAGGCAGTTTTACCTTTCTCTTATAGTGTTTTTGGCAGCTGCGTCGCCTTGTGTGAATCATGATGACCGTTTTCCTTTGGTCAGTAATGATATCGTTTCTGGTAATGGATCAGGCACCCCAGAGATACAAAGAACATGATCCCTTCCGCTGTTGGCACAGCCATCCAGATTCCGATGATTCCAAAGAGCCGCGGCAGTAGCAGGATACCGCCGCAGAGCAGGCCGAAGGTCCGGAGGAAGGACAGGACGGCGGAGACTTTGCCGTTGGAGAGGGCGGTGAACAGGGCAGAGATAAAGATATTGAAGCCGCAGAAGAGAAAATTTATGGAGAAGACCGGAAAGCCCGCCGCTGCAATCTCATAAACATGGGAGGTGTCCGGCGCAAACATACGTATGACCCCGGAACCCCCGAAGATGGAAAGGCCAAAGATCAGCAGGGAAGCTGTGGCAAGGAAGCGGATGCAGATGGACAGGATTTTCCGCTGCTGCCTGTTGTTGCCGCTTCCATAGTGAAATCCGATCGCCGGCGCGACGCCCATGGAAAAGCCAATGAACAGGGTATTCAGTAAAAACTGAGAGTAGATCATAATCGTAACCGCCGCCACGCCGTCCTCTCCCAGCAGTTTCATCATGGTGAGATTGAACAAAAAAGTGGTGAGGGCGGCGGCCAGCTGGCTGACCATTTCAGAAGAACCATTCAGGCAGCTCTCGGTCAGCGGGGCCAGGCTCCATCGGGGTTTTACAAAAGACAGAGTCCCCCGGTTCCGGCAGAAAAAGACCGTTCCGGCGGCGGCAGGGATCAGGTATCCCAATCCGGTTCCAAGGGCCGCTCCGCGGATTCCCATGCCGCAGAAGACGATAAAAACATAGTCCAGAAGGATATTGACAAGGCCTGCCAGGACGGACAGGCCGAATCCAAGCCCCGGTTTTCCGGCAGTCACGAACAGGTTTGCGTAGACCGTCTGAACCACATTGGCAGGAAGAAAGAAAAGCAAAAGCCCAAGGTAATCCCTGCAACAGGGGAGCAGACGCCGGCTGGCTCCAAGGGCAAAGAGGATGGGATCAAGTAAGAGGGTTCCACAGGCCAGGATCACAACACCGATGCCGGCGGCAGCCAGGACAAGCAGGGTGAAATCTTCCTTTGCCTCCTGTTGTTGTCCGGCCCCCATTTTCCTGGATACCACTGCACTGCCTCCGGCGGCGATCATGGTCCCAAGGCCTACAGTAAGATTGATGACTGGACATACGATGTTGATGGCAGAAAGAGCGTCAGTGCTGACGAACCGGGCCACAAAGATGGTATCTATGATGGTATACAAGCCCATGAATACCATCATGATGATGGTGGGAAAGGCAAAGCGCAGAAGGGATGTGGTGTTCCATTCCTGATCAAATATTTGTTTACTCATGGGACCACGACCTCTTGTCCGGCTGCAGGAGGAAACGCTGGGTGGGATAGCCGAATTCCGTCAGCAGTTCTGCCTCCCGAAAACCAAGTCTCTGATATGTTTTCCGCTGTCCTGTGTCTGCACGGTCTCCTTCCCGGAATGTAGTAATACTGATCGGCCGGCCTGCAAGGGGGTTTCTGATGATATATTCAAGAAGCGTTTCTTCGACCTTTCGTTTCCGGTACTGGGGGTGAATACTTAAAAAATCAACGTTTCCGGTCCGGTCGGAAAATGCAAGTGCTCCTATGATCTGTTCTTCGTCCCGGACGATCAGCGCCTGCTGTCGGTAGATGTACCCTTTGAGCTTTTCCAGGTGGTCTGTTTCTTCAAAGCAGGGAAAGCCGTCCACTGTCATAGCAGCCAGTTCCATCCAGTCCGGAATGTCATAAAGGGAAGCGCAGGTGACCGGAGGAAGAGGAGTTTTGAGGGAGGTAACGGGACGGCACAACAGATGAAATGCAGATTGCAGGGGATAGAATCTTCGGCGCCTCCGGTAGGCGGCAGGGCTTAGCTTGTACATGGCTTTAAAAATGTCAGTAAAAGCCTGCTGGCTTCCATAGCCGGCGGTCAGCGCGATCTGGATTACGGGCAGTTCCGAAAAGACCAGCAGTTTTGCCGCTTCGGTCAGCTGCCTGCGCCGGATATAGTCGTGAAGGGTCATGCCCACCACAGTGGTGAATATACGGTGCAGATGAAATCTGGAATAGTGAACGGCATCTGCCACCTGTTTCAGATTCAGATGCTGGTCCAGATGGGATTCAATATAGGCGATTGCTTCTGCAGCGGGTTCGGTTGTAAAATCATTCATTCTTAGGTCTCCTGTTGACATTGTCTTCTTAAATTATTCTGTTGCAGAATCTGCAGTATGAATCATATCAGGTTTTTTCACTGTTTTTTTCATGATTCTTGCTCTTGCTTTCGGGAGACAGAAGAATCAGGAAAATATATTTGTGTGTGGATTTGCGGCAGCCATGAATCCGGGATGTAAACAGGATTGACAAGTTTACAATACCCCCTTGCAGGGGGGGATTAATAAAAAGGCTTTGACCAGGGAATCCGAAAAAGAACAAAATGACAATTATGTGAGATAATTTATAGAAAGCGGCAATTGAAAATATTGAAAAACGTACAACAGATGTATTTAAAACTCAAGTTTTCGAAATGTTTCTTCTGAAAGCAGCGCCCCGGCAGTTTCCACCACTGCTGCAGCGATCCGGTTGGCGTCTGTCAGCGCAGTTTCCATAGAGGCTCCCTGCTTTAACCGGGCAATGACTGCCCCGATATGAGAATCACCGGCGCCGATGGTATCTTTCTGTTCTGCCTTCGTACCGGGAATCAAAGCGGATGCACCGGTTGTTTGATAATAAGCCCCCCGCGGGCCCAGAGTGACAATCACCGTATTGCGGGTCTTTTGATGCAGCGTATGAGCTGCTTCTTCAACGGTGTCTCTGCCGGTGTATTCCAGTGCTTCCCTTTCGTTAAGATGCAGAATGGGGGAGAGCGCGAAGACGGATTCCAGGATTGGGGGCTGCAGAAGCCGAATCCTGGGACCCGGTGCAAAATATATCTGAAATCCGGGGTGCTGTTCTAGATAACGGAGAATATGGATTCCAGTGGGTTCTTCCATTTCAAGACCGCAGAGGTAGACACTGTCGATGGAATCTGAGTCCAGCTGATGGAACCATTCTGGATGGAACCGGTATTCTGCTCCCCGGTGACAGACGAATGTACGTTCTCCTGAGGCTTCTACAAAACAATAACAGCATCCGTTTTCCTGTTCCGGAGCAGGGATGGGGCTTTGAATGCCTCTTTCCGCCAGTGCTTCCCGAACAAAATATCCATAAGTGCCGGTCCCCACAGGAGAAAACAGGATATAAGGGATCTGAAAAAGCCGGAGCATGTCGGAGACATTATAGGCACAGCCGCCCAGGGATATGGTTTGTCTCTTTACATGAATATCCTCGCCGGTTGCGGGCAGACGATCTACATGGATGATCACATCCGCAACCGTGGAGCCGATGACCAGTACCTGTTTCATTAGTGAATTCTCCTTTAGGATAAGGTGAGATCTCCATCCTTGATCCAGCCGATTTTTCTCAGCAGTTCGCAGAAGATAACGCTCAGAACTGCAGGAAGCAAAAAGCAGATCAGAATCATGGCGGTCCAGTCCATGGAAGTGATGGCAGTCTTCGTGCCTTCTGTTACACCATTAATCCATCCGGTATAGACGCCAATTTGTCCTACCAGGCCGCAGGTGCCCATGCCGGAGGAGATGGCAGGTCCGTTCATCTGAAAATGGAAAATACAGGTAGCAACAGGACCTGTGATGGCGGATGCCAGTGTGGGAGGGATCCAGATGCGCGGGTTCTTGACGATGTTTCCCATCTGCAACATGCTAGTGCCAAGGCCCTGGGAGATCAGGCCGCCCCATTTATTTTCCCGGAAGCTCATAACTGCAAAGCCTACCATCTGTGCACAGCATCCGGCCACTGCCGCGCCGCCTGCCAGTCCGACAAGACCCAGAGCGGCACAGATAGCAGCACTGGAGATAGGAAGAGTCAGGGCGATTCCAACGATCACAGATACCAGGATGCCCATGAAGAAAGGCTGCAGTTCCGTCGCCCACATGATCAGATTACCCACATATCCTGCCGCGGTTCCGATGGCAGGTGCCCACCACAGAGAGAAGAAGACGCCCACGAGGATCGTAACCAGAGGGGTTACCAGGATGTCCACACGGGTTTCTTTGGAGACGGCCTTGCCGCACTCGGCAGCCAGGACGGTGATGACAAGAACCGCCAGAGGACCGCCGGCGGCTCCCAGTTCGTTGGCGGCAGCCCCCACGGACACCAGGGAAAATAACACCAGCTGAGGAGCCTGGAGTGCATAACCGATGGAGATGGCCATGGCAGCTCCCACTACGTAGGCGGATTTGGTATAATTTCCTACAGTAACCAAAAATTCCACGCCGAGCTGTTGTCCCAGCGTAGAGACAATGGTGCCGATCAGCAGGGAAGCAAAAAGGCCCTGAGCCATGGCGCCCAGGGCGTCGATACCGTAGCGTTTGCCGGAGAAAATGATGTTTTTGCGGACGAGAAATTGTCCGAATTTGTTGGGTGTTTTGTTTTCATTCATAACATATGCCTTCCTGGGTATGCTTTTTCTTTGGTACCCTTGTTTATTGGGGGTAGCGATACCCGATTTAGAAAAAAATAACATATAGAGAGGAAGAAATCAAGCAAAAGTGGCTATTTCCTATGCTTTCTCCATACCGGTGAGCCTTAAAATATGTTACAATAACAAGCAACGGGAAAACGGATACAGACATAAGAATGCGGACTGGAAAAGAGAGAAGGAGGATCCGGAAAATGAATGAGAAACTGACAGATCAGATGGAAGCCATGCCAAAGATTGACCTGCACTGTCATCTGGACGGTTCCATGACGCTGAACAGTGTGGAACAGATTCTGGGAAGAACAATAAGGGTGGAGGAGCTGGAGGCAGGAGAATGTTGCCGGAACCTGGCCGAATATCTGGAACGGTTCCGGCTGCCCCTTCAGTGCATTCAGACGGAGGAAGGGCTTCGTCTGGCAGCCAGGGAATTTCTGTTGGATGTGGCCAGGGAACAGACAAAATATGTGGAAGTCCGGTTCGCACCCCTGTCTTCCGTGCATGAACAGCTAAGCTGCAGGAAGGTGATAGAAGCCGTTCTGAACGGACTGGAGGAAGCGCAGGCACGGTGCGGCGTATCCTGGAATGTGATTGTCTGTGCCATGCGTCATCATCCATGGGAAGACAGCCTTGCCATGCTGAAAGTATGCCGGGAGTATCTTGGGGCAGGGATCTGCGCAGCAGACCTTGCCGGAGACGAGGCGTCTTACCCGATGGAAGGATTCCGGGAGTTGTTTGCACAGGTAAAGCAGCTTGGATTTCCTTTTACGATTCATGCCGGAGAATGCGGCAGAGTGGAAAATGTGCTGGAAGCAGTAAAGTGCGGTGCTGCGCGGGTAGGGCACGGGATTGCCTTAAGTGGACATCCGGAGGCGCAGAAACTTTGTGCAGAGAGGAAGATCGGCATTGAGATGTGTCCTACAAGTAATCTGCAGACCCGGGCGGCGAAGAAGGAGAGCTATCCGATTCGGGAATTCATGGACGCAGGGCTTTGGGTTACTTTGAATACGGACAACCGCACTGTAAGCAACACCAGTATGACAAAAGAAATGACATTCATGGTGCAGGAGTACGGGATTACGGAAGAGGAATTGCGGCAGTTCTTCTGCCATGCAGTGGAAGTGTCTTTTGCGGATGATCAGACAAAGCACTGTTTGCTGAAGTTGCCGTTTGGAGAGCTTCCAGTCGGTTGCAGCAGGAAACTGGATGTATGAAAACGGCGGGCAGCCGGCAGAGCTGGAAAGTATATAAATTCTAAAATTCCTGCTTTTCTTTTTTACATAAAGATGATATGATAGGGACAGGAAGTCGTCGGGGAAGTACATACGGTGCAGATTCAGGTTATTGGAGCTGTGCATGCGGATATTTCCTGACGAAAGCCAGAGAAAGAAAAGGAGAGAAACATATGAAAAAGAAAATTCTCGCAGTATTACTGACGGCGGCTATGACAGCAGCTTTGGCCGCGTGCGGAGGGGGGGCGTCTGATGGTGGTTCCACAACGGAACCTGCAGCAGAGACTCCTGCAACGGAAGGAGAGACAGAAGCAACAGGAGATGAGACAGAGGCTCCTGCAGCAGAGGCAGCTGGAAACGGTGAAGGACTGAAGATTGGTCTGATCACAGATGTGGGCGGTGTGAACGACGGTTCGTTTAACCAGTCTGCATGGGAAGGTCTCCAGAGAGCAGAGAAAGAGCTTGGCGTAGAGGTGAGCTACCTGGAGTCTTCAACGGATGGAGATTATGCGCCGAATATTGACAGCTTTATTGATGAGGAATGTGACCTTATCATCTGTGTGGGCTATATGCTTGCAGATGCAACGAGAGTTGCGGCAGAAGAGAATCCGGATATGAAGTTTGCAATTATTGACGATGCAAGCATCGAACTTGACAATGTGAGTTGCCTGATGTTCAGACAGGAGCAGGCTTCCTATCTGGTGGGCTATGTGGCAGGTCTTATGACCAAGAGTAACAATATTGGATTTGTCATTGGTGCCAGCAATGATAATATGAACCTGTTCGGATACGGTTATTGTGCAGGCGCGCTGGATTCGAATCCGGATGTGGAGATTCAACAGTTTAATGCGAATGCTTTTGACAAACCTGCAGATGGAAAATCCAATGCTAACCTGGCCATCAGCCACGGTGCAGATATTGTCTTCCATGCAGCAGGCGCTACAGGTCTGGGTGTTATTGAAGCATGCCAGGAAGCAGACGGCGTATATGCCATCGGCGTGGACAGCGACCAGGGTCTGAAGTATCCGGATACGGTTATCACCTCTGCCATGAAGAGAGTGGATAATGCTGTATATGATACGGTGGAGTCTCTGATTGCAGGAAGTCTGAAGAGTGGTATTCATACTTATGATCTGCAGATGGGCGGCGTTGATATTGCTCCGACCAGAGATCTGCTTCCGGATGACGTCATTGCAGCAGTAGAGGAAGTAAAGACCAAGATCGTCAGTGGTGAAGTAACTGTTCCTTCCACAAAGGACGAGTTCGAAGCTGTTTATGGTGATGTATATCAGTTAGATTAATTAAGTATTCTGGAAGTTCAGCCTTGCTGATACGAATGGAGAAGAAATGATACAGTGCAGGCGCCAGAGCTGCTTTTGCTTGTAAGAACGAAAGCGGTGCTGGCGTCTGCTTTTTTCATCATGTATGACAGAGAAAAGGAGGCAGGGGAGTGGGAAAAGTGAGCCACATGGACGAGAGCAAAGTCGTCATCCAGATGAAGGACATCGTGAAAAAATTCGGCGATTTTACCGCCAACGACCACATCAATCTGACGGTGCACAAAGGAGAGGTGCATGCGATCCTGGGCGAGAACGGCGCAGGTAAGAGTACGATGATGAACGTGCTCTGCGGACTGTATAAGCCCACCAGCGGGGAGATTCTGATCAACGGAAAGGAAGTCCAGTTCTCCAGTCCGAAGGACGCCATTGACATCGGAATCGGTATGGTGCATCAGCATTTCATGCTGATTCAGCCCTTTACGGTGGCAGACAACATCATCCTTGGAGTGGAGCCGGTGAAGGGCCTGGTCATTGACCACAGGGCTGCGAGAGAGAAAGTACAGGAGCTTTCGGAGCGCTATGGGATGAAGGTGGATCCGGATGCAAAAGTGGAGGATATCTCTGTGGGCATGCAGCAGAGAGTGGAGATTCTGAAGGTGCTCTACCGGGGAGCGGACACGCTGATTCTGGACGAGCCCACGGCGTCTCTGACGCCCCAGGAGATCGAAGGGCTTATGGAGATCATAGAAAATCTGACGGCAGACGGCAAGAGCGTGATTCTGATTACCCATAAACTGAAGGAGATCACAGCCTGTGCGGACTGTTGTACGATCATCCGCCAGGGAAAATACATCCAGACGGTAAAAGTGGATGAGGTGAATGAAAACGATCTGGCCGCCATGATGGTGGGCCGGGATGTGAATTTCAAGGTGGAGAAAAAGGAGATGGAGCCGGGGGAAAGGGTGCTGGAAGTGAAAGGAATCCACGCAAAAGACTACCGGGAAGTAGAGATTTTGAAGGGGCTGAACCTGACGGTAAGGCAGGGAGAGATCGTGGGTCTGGCAGGAGTGGACGGGAACGGTCAGACAGAGCTGGTGGAGGTGCTGACAGGACTTCGGAAGGCGGAGGCCGGTGAAGTGAGGGTGCTTGGGAAAGATGTATTTAACAAATCACCCAGGGAGACCTTTGCAAGCGGGATCTCCAGTATCCCGGCAGACCGGCAGAAGCATGGGCTGATTCTGGAATTCTCCAATGAAGACAACCTGATTCTGCAGCATTTTGAAGAAGAGCCGTATTCCCAAAAGGGATTTCTGAACCGTAAAGCCATCCGGGCGCATGCCACAGAACTGATGGAAAAGTTTGATGTCAGACCGCGGGGGAGCGAGGGGGCGCCTGCAGGGACCTTGTCGGGAGGGAATCAGCAAAAGGTGATTATTGCCAGAGAAGTCAGCAACGACAAGGAACTGCTGATCGCGGTGAACCCCACAAGAGGTCTGGATGTAGGGGCCATAGAGTTCGTACATAAATACCTGGTGGAACAGAGAAATAAAAACCGTGCAGTGCTGTTGGTATCCTTTGAACTGGATGAGATCATGAGCCTGTCTGACCGGATCGAAGTCATCTTCGACGGTCAGATCACAGGAAGCGTGGCAGGAAAAGATGCGGATGAGAAAGAGCTGGGCTTTATGATGGCGGGAGGCAGACAACATGAATAAGAAAAAGAGTATCCTGGAAAGCAATGTATTCTATACCCTGATCGCCATCCTGGCAGGCTTTGTGATCGGAGCGGTGTTTCTGATGATTGCAGGAATCAGTCCGGCAGTGGCTTACGGGAAGCTGGTGAACAGCATATTTGGGAAACCAAAGTATCTGGTGTGGACCCTGATCTATGCCAGTCCCCTGATCTTTACCGGACTGAGTGTGGCGTTTTCCTTTCGGACCGGAGTGTTCAACATCGGAGCAGAAGGGCAGTTTGTGGTAGGCACTCTGGCGGCGTGTGTGCTGGGAATCCTTGTGGACCTGCCGGTGTGGCTGCATGTGCCGCTCTGCGTGCTGGCGGCAGCGGCGGCCGGAGCGGTATGGTCTCTGGTGGTGGGGATTCTGAAAGTAAAAAGAGGCATCCATGAGGTTCTTTCCTTTATCATGTTCAACTGGATTGCCTTTTACCTGTCCAACTACGTGGTAAACCTGAAGATCATTCATAAGGAGGGCGGAGGAGAGGCAACGAAAGATGTGCTGGACTCTGCAAGGCTGCTGTTCCCGGAAGGGATCCGGAAGATGCTGGGCTGTAATGCGGCCAACTGGGGATTTATCCTGGCAGTGCTGGCGGCTGTCCTGATCTATGTGGTGATTGAAAAGACGACGCTGGGATATAAGCTGAAAGCGGTGGGCTTCAACAGCAACGGCGCGCTGTATGCCGGGATCAATGCAGACGGTTCGGTACTGACGGCCCTTGGAATCTCAGGCGCTTTGGCAGGACTGGGAGGTGCAGTGCAGCTTCTTGGGATGTCGGGAAGAGTGAGCCAGTTCGCAGGACAGGAAGGATTTGGCTTTGAGGGAATCACAGTGGCACTGATCGGGTCCTCAAGTCCCATCGGGTGCATCTTCTCAGGGATTTTCTATGGGGCAATGAAATATGGCGGTTCAAAACTTAGCATGGTCAAGGCACCTTCGGAAGTGGTGGACATCATCATGGGATGCGTGATCCTGTTCATCGCCATCTCACAGGTGTTCCGGATCCTGTTCTCACGGTTTGGCAAGAAGGAGGGAAAATAACATGGATGTAATCATAAGAAATATTGGTTTGCTCATCAATGCGACGCTGACTGCGACCCCGCCCCTTCTGCTGGCGGCGCTTGGGTCCTGTTTCTCGGAGCGCAGCGGAGTGGTCAATATCGGGATCGAAGGAATGATGACCATAGGAGCGTTTACAGGAGCGGTCATGGGACTGACAACAGGAAACGGATGGGTGGCATTCTTCTGCGCAGGTATAGCTGGAGCGCTGCTGGGGGTGATCCATGCGGCAGTATGTATCTCGTTCCATGCAGACCAGACCATTGCGGGGACGGCGATCAACTTCCTGGGCCCGGGTCTGGCGGTGTTCCTGTGCAAGGCCCTTTATGATAACTCGTCGGACACGCCGGCGATGGATCCGGGAAGTAAGCTGCCGAAGCTGTTTGAAGGAGTATTTCCGGCAGGTTCTTTCTGGAGCAATGTACTGAATGTGTATGTAGTGGCGTATCTGGTGTTCGTACTTGCGCTGATCTGCTGGTTTGTATTTTATAAGACGAAGTTCGGAGCGCATGTGCGAGCAGTGGGAGAGCATCCGGAAGCATGTGAGTCTCTGGGAATAGATGTATACAGAGTACGATATATTTGTGTGATTCTGTCGGGATTTCTGTCAGGACTGGGAGGAGCGTTTGTGACGCTGGCGACGATCAACCAGTTCCGCCCGAATGTAATTGTGGGGCAGGGATTTATTGCGATAGCGGCAGTGATCTTCGGGAAATTTTCACCGGAAGGAGCGACGAAGGCGTGCCTGCTGTTCGGACTGTGCAGTGGGATAAAGACGCTGGCGGGTCAGAGTAATGTGGTATCGCCGAACCTGATATCAATGATTCCGTATATTGTGACGATACTGGCGCTGGTATTGTTTGTAGGGAAGGCGCATACGCCGGCAGCGAACGGAAAGATCTTTGTGAAGTCGAAGTAAATCTGCGGGGTAAGATGTGGACATTCTACTGTTAGTTCGGGATGGCAACATGTGATATTGCATGTTGCCATCCCGGTTGTTTTATCTGGAATTTGATTCGCTAAGACAATAGCCAGTCTTCATATAAAAAGTTAGAAGATACAGTCCGCATAAACCTACTAGACCATAGATGATCCGAGCAAATCCGCCGTTTCCCAGGAGAAATTGAACAAGATTAAAATTGAAAAATCCGATGAGTCCCCAGTTTATGGCTCCGATGATGCCGATGGTAAGAGCGATCACATCTAATGTTTTATTCATAAAGCCCTCCTTGTATCTAAAATTTAGGTCATATGATAAATAAAAGAACATAATTAATTTTCCACAGGAATGAGAAGATTATTCTCTTTCTTCCAGGGAAGTGTTGGTGAAATTCCCGCTTTCTTGGAATTCCAGGAAGATGTGTATGAATTTTGTATAAATATGTTGTTTTTTTGATACAAACCTGGTATAGGAAATGCGTTTTTCAATATTGTTTTTTATGTGCATAATTTTATCAAAAAGTGCCATTTGTCCTTTGCAGAACAGTGAATTTGTGGTATAAAATGTATAGAATCTGACAGAAAGCGTAGGAAATCAATAAAGCGGTGCAGATGTCAGGAAAGAATTATGCGACAGGACTGAAAAACAGCAAAGATATGACAAGGAGGAAACGTATGAGAGAGATTACCATGGAACGGGTGAATAAAACAAGGGATCAGATTCTTGAGATCATTGAAAGCCCGACCCTTACCCATGAGCAGAAACTGACAAATCTTGCAAACCAGGCGGACTCTCTGATGGAGGTACTGGACCTTCCGGAAGGGCTCGATGAACTTCTGAATGCAGACATAGATACGCAATGTATCTGCGACCTCTCCGAAGGTCATGCGCCGGTGCGCCCCCGGTATATTGCACCAAACTATGAGAAATTCATGAAAGAGGGCTGCAAGTTTCTCCAGCTTCCTGCACCCGCGGATCTGTATGAAGCCCTGAACAGTCTTTTGATCTTCTATAAGCATGTGCCAAGTGTTACCAATTACCCGGTCTATGTGGGACAGCTGGATGAACTTCTGGAGCCGTTCATTGATACAGTGGACGAAGCTCAGGCGAAGAAGCTTCTTCGGATGTTCATGATTCATATGGATCGTACCATTCTGGATTCCTTTTCTCATGCCAATATCGGACCGAAGGCGACGAAAGCAGGAAGGCTGCTTCTGGAAGTGGAAGCGGAGCTGGAGCATGCAGTGCCAAACATTACTATGAAATATGAAGAGGGCGTCACAGATGATGAATTTGCTTTAAAAGCCATTGACTGTGCGCTGCACAGTGCAAAGCCCAGTTTTGCCAACCATTCCATGTTCCGGAGTGAACTGACGGAAAACTATGTGATTGCAAGCTGCTACAACGGGCTGCCCCTGGGCGGCGGCAGCTATACCCTCTGTCGGCTGATTCTGGGAAATATTGCTAAACGGGCGAAAGATATTCAGGATTTTAAAGAGCGGCAGTTGCCATATGTTCTTGATATCATGGCCCGCTATATGGACGCAAGAGTTCGCTTTGAAGTGGAAGAGAGCGGATTTTTTGAGAACCATTTCCTGGTAAAGGAAGGATTTGTGCACAGAGACCGTTTTACAGCTATGTTCGGAATGGTGGGGCTGGCAGAATGTGTCAATCTTTTGCTGGAAAAGGAAGGAAAGGCCGGAAGGTTCGGCCATGACAGCGTTGCCAATGATCTTGGCGTAGAGATCATGGAAATGATCAATGACTTTAATGCGCATCATGAGGCTCCGTACTGCGAAGTGACCGGCGGTCATTATCTGCTGCATGCCCAAGTGGGTCTGGCAGAGGATGAGCATGTGACACCAGGGACCCGGATTCCCATCGGGGAGGAACCTAAAGAGCTGATTGATCAGCTGAAAGTGCTGAGCCGTTTCCATAAGTATTTTCCGTCAGGAACCGGGGACATCTTCCCCATCGATATGACTGTGCATAAGAATCCGGAGTTTGTGCTGGATATCATCAAGGGTTCCTTCCGCCAGGAACTGAGGTACCTGTCCTTCTATTCCAGTGACAGCGATGTCATCCGCGTCACAGGTTATCTGGTGAAGCGCTCTGAGATGGAGAAGCTCGACAGTGGTCTTGCAGTGCTTCAGAATACGACGGGACTCGGCCTTGGAGCTTCCAAAAACGGACATATTCTGGAGAGGAAAGTCCGCTGAGGACTGCGCGCCCGCGTATATATTGAAAATAATGACAGAAAAAGCCGCTGCGACGGGAATTGATATGCCCGTTTGCAGCGGCTTTTAGATGAATATTTTTTAAAATATAGTTTTATTGCAATTCAACCTTTTCTTAATTATCATGTGCTCATTGGACTTGCATTGTTAATTTTGAAAATGCTGTTAAAAAATATTATAGAAAATTTGACCGAATATGCCAAATGTCCTTTTTTTCTTTGTGGAAATGTGATATATAATACTTATACATGTCATAAAAAAGAGAAAAACTGACGAACAAAGAGACATGTGTCCCGGCCGGAGACGATCAGATGGCCAAATATTCTTCAGCGATGGAAGGAATTGAGCGCGTCAGATACAAATTGCAGATCAGGAGGACTAAGATGAATTATTCAGAAGATGCCAGCAAACAATATCATATTCAGGTAGGTGAAGGCGATGTGGGGAGATATGTGATTCTGCCGGGAGATCCCAAGCGTTGTGCAAAGATTGCAAAATATTTTGACCATGCGGAACTTGTGGCGGACAGCCGGGAATATGTAACTTATACCGGCTACCTGGAGGGGGTAAAAGTCAGCGTCACTTCCACAGGGATCGGTGGTCCTTCTGCCTCTATCGCCATGGAGGAGCTGGTCAAAGCAGGGGCGGATACCTTTATCCGGGTGGGGACCTGTGGCGGAATGCAGCTGGATGTTAAAAGTGGTGATCTTGTGATTGCTACGGGGGCGATCCGTATGGAAGGAACCAGCAAAGAGTATGCCCCCATTGAATTTCCGGCAGTGGCGGATATTGGCGTGATCAATGCACTGATTGCATCGGCCAAAGAATACGGGAAGGACTATCATGCAGGAGTTGTCCAGTGCAAAGATGCGTTTTATGGACAGCATGCTCCGGAAGCCATGCCGGTAAGTTATGAATTGCTGAACAAATGGGAGGCGTGGAAACGGCTGGGCTGTCTTGCGTCCGAGATGGAATCGGCAGCGCTCTTTGTGGTGGCAAGTACGCTGCATGTGCGTGTGGGTTCCGCATTTCTGGTAGTGGCAAATCAGGAACGGGAACGGGAAGGACTGGATAATCCGGTGGTGCATGATACGGATACGGCTATCCGGGTGGCAGTTGGCGCGCTGCAGAAGCTGATTAAGGAAGATCTGAATGGAGGAAAATGATGGAGAAAAAGCAGATACAGGAACTGATCAAAACGGCATTGGAGCAGCTCGATTATTCATACGTTCCCTATTCTCATTTTCATGTGGGAGCGGCTCTGCTGGCGAAAAACGGGACCGTATACAAAGGATGCAATATAGAAAATGCAGCCTATACACCTTCTAATTGTGCGGAGCGTACGGCATTTTTCAAAGCAGTCAGCGAGGGAATAAAGGAGTTTTCCGCCATCTGCGTGGTGGGCGGCATAGATGGCAAAACGACAGAATATGCTCCGCCCTGCGGAGTGTGCCGTCAGGTTATGATGGAGTTCTGTGATCCGGAGACATTCCAGATTATTCTCGCAACGGATACGGAACATTATCAGGTGTTCCATCTGAAAGAACTTCTGCCCCTGGGTTTCGGCCCAGGAAATCTGGCATAAACATAAAACAGCGATTTGTGAGCCGCATACAGGGCAGTTTTTAAAAGCAGAAGAAAACGGTTCCGAGCCGTAATATGGGGAGAAAATCGCGGAACTTTAATATAGGAGAACAGTATGCAGAAATATCATCGTATTTTTGTCGTGGTTATAGACTCCCTGGGAGTGGGAGAGATGGCGGATTCTAAAGCTTATGGGGATGTGGGAGTAAATACGCTGGAACATATCTCGGAATCCGTGGAGCAGTTGGAGATACCGAACCTGCAAAAGCTGGGAATGGCGAATTTATGTACTTTAAAGCAGGTGGAATCGGTAAAGCGTCCATGGGCATATTATACAAAACTGAATGAAAAGAGCTGCAGCAAGGACACAATGACTGGTCATTGGGAGATGATGGGCCTGGAGGGAAAACAGCCGTTTCAGACATTTACAGATACCGGATTTCCGCCGGAGTTGATTCAGGAGTTGGAAAAACGGACCGGACACAAAGTCATCGGCAACAAGAGTGCCAGCGGGACGGAGATCCTGGAAGAACTTGCAGAGGAGGAAATTGCAACCGGACATATGATTGTCTATACTTCTGCAGATTCGGTGCTGCAAATCTGCGGAAATGAAGAGACGTTCGACCTGGAAGAACTCTACCGCTGCTGTGAGATTGCCCGGGAGATTACCATGAAGGATGAGTGGAAAGTAGGAAGAGTCATCGCAAGGCCCTATGTGGGAAAGAGGCGGGGAGAGTTCAAACGGACCAGCAACCGCCACGACTACGCCTTGAAGCCTTCCGGAAAGACGGCGCTGGACGCCCTGAAGGAAGCGGGGCTGGATGTGATCTCCATTGGCAAAATCAAGGATATTTTTGATGGGGAAGGGATTACCAGGGCGCTGAAGTCCAAGAGTTCCGTCCATGGGATGGAACAGACCATTGAGGTGGCAAAAGAGGAATTCCATGGACTGTGTTTTGTAAATCTGGTGGATTTTGACGCCTTGTGGGGACATCGGCGGGATCCGGCCGGATATGCACAGGAGATTGAGAAATTTGACCGGAATCTGGGCGTGTTGATGGAGCTTTTAAAAGGGGATGATCTCCTGATCATCACAGCGGACCACGGTAACGACCCAACATATACGGGAACGGATCACACAAGGGAAAAAGTGCCTTTCCTGGCCTGGTCTCCATCCATGCAGGGATCTGGAGCACTTCCGGAGGCAGATACATTTGCAGCAGTTGGGGCAACAGTGGCAGACAATTTTGGAGTTGCCATGCCAGAAGGAACTATTGGAGCATCGCTTCTTCGAGAGTTGGTATAAGATCGGCTGATCACGGGGGATGACGGATGAATGAAGCAGTCAGACTGATCCAGAAGCTGGACAGACAGCACAGAATCTATCTGGAAACTTATTTCGCAGGCGCGCCGTTCTGGCTGATGGATGCATTTCAGGTGATCCGGATGCCGAAGAACAGGACGTTCATTGCGGAAGGGGAGAGGGCAGAGGATATCTATATCCTTTTAACAGGAAATGTGGTGGCAGAGGAACATCGGGTCAAGGATATGACGTACGGTTTTATCCGTTTTCATCCTGTGGAAGTCTTTGGGGTCATGGAACTGATGCTGGAGATGGAAGAGTACCGGACTACGCTGGTGACGACGGAAGAAAGTGTCTTTTTAAAAACCACCCGGAACATGTTCGGCAAATGGTTTGAACATGATTTCTGTGCATATCGCATGGAGTGCAGAAAAATGGGAAGATATCTTCTGAAGCAGGCGCGTAAGGAACGCCTGTATGTGCTGCTTCAAGGAGTGGAACGGATTTATCTGGTGCTCTATAAGATGTACCAGACCTACGCCCGGAACGGGCAATGCGTCCTGTATATGAGTCGAAAAGATTTTACAGAGACGGCCGGAGTATCGGAACGTACCGTTACCAGGACGTTAAAGTCGCTGGAGGAGAAGGGATGCATCGACCGGGAAGGGTGGCGGATCCGGATTGGTGAAAAGCAGTATGGGATGATCCGGGAACTGCTGGAAGACAAAATGTATGAATTTGAAGAATGAGTTTTTTGAAAGAAAGAACCAATACAGGAGAGAAACATATGGTGAAAGCAGTGGTGAACCGGATCATTCCGTTCAGCAGCGTGGATGGTCCGGGCAACCGGACGGCGGTTTTTCTGCAGGGATGTAACATCAATTGCAAATACTGTCATAATCCAGAGACCCGGGGGCTGTGTCAGAATTGTGGTGTCTGTGTGGAGCAGTGCCCGGAAGGGGCATTGTCCGCAGAAGGCGGACATGTTCGTTATAGTCCGGAAAAATGCGTGCAGTGCGATACCTGTATCCATGTCTGCCCCCACGACAGTTCTCCGCGGACAGAAGAATTGTCTCCGGAAGAAACGGCAGAGAGGATTCGAAAGCAGATTCCGTTTATCCGGGGGATCTCTGTATCAGGCGGAGAATGTATGCTGCAGCCGGACTTTCTTACAGAGTTGTTCCGGCTGGCGAAGGCAGATGGACTGACGACACTTATTGACAGCAACGGAACCATTCCTTTCCGGGAATATCCGGAGCTGATGGAGGTCACGGACGGAGTGATGCTGGATATTAAAGCATTTGACTGTGAAGAACACCGGACTGTGACGGGGGCGCCCAACGACGTGGTTCTTGCTAATGCATCCTGGTTGGCAGAACACGGAAAACTATATGAAGTAAGAGCAGTAATTGTTCCGGGACTTTATGACGCGGAACACAGCATACGCAGTATGGGGGAATTCCTTGCGCCATACCTGGCGGTCCGGGAATTCCGGGTCAAGATTATTGCTTATCGGCCCATGGGTGTGCGGGAGGAATATGCCCGCTACGAGGTACCCAAACAGGAATATCTGGAACATTTGGCGGATATTCTAAGAGGCTGCGGATTTCAACATATCATAATCATATAAAGGAGGCAGGGGAGTGGGAAAAGTGAGCCACATGGACGAGAGCAA
Source organism: uncultured Lachnospiraceae bacterium (assembly GCA_910579225.1). Taxonomy (GTDB): domain Bacteria; phylum Bacillota; class Clostridia; order Lachnospirales; family Lachnospiraceae; genus Hominiventricola. Next base: position 126,494 of record CAJTTI010000002.1, read on the forward strand.
AGTCGTCATCCAGATGAAGGACATCGTGAAAAAATTCGGCGATTTTACCGCCAACGACCACATCAATCTGACGGTGCACAAAGGAGAGGTGCATGCGATCCTGGGCGAGAACGGCGCAGGTAAGAGTACGATGATGAACGTGCTCTGCGGACTGTATAAGCCCACCAGCGGGGAGATTCTGATCAACGGAAAGGAAGTCCAGTTCTCCAGTCCGAAGGACGCCATTGACATCGGAATCGGTATGGTGCATCAGCATTTCATGCTGATTCAGCCCTTTACGGTGGCAGACAACATCATCCTTGGAGTGGAGCCGGTGAAGGGCCTGGTCATTGACCACAGGGCTGCGAGAGAGAAAGTACAGGAGCTTTCGGAGCGCTATGGGATGAAGGTGGATCCGGATGCAAAAGTGGAGGATATCTCTGTGGGCATGCAGCAGAGAGTGGAGATTCTGAAGGTGCTCTACCGGGGAGCGGACACGCTGATTCTGGACGAGCCCACGGCGTCTCTGACGCCCCAGGAGATCGAAGGGCTTATGGAGATCATAGAAAATCTGACGGCAGACGGCAAGAGCGTGATTCTGATTACCCATAAACTGAAGGAGATCACAGCCTGTGCGGACTGTTGTACGATCATCCGCCAGGGAAAATACATCCAGACGGTAAAAGTGGATGAGGTGAATGAAAACGATCTGGCCGCCATGATGGTGGGCCGGGATGTGAATTTCAAGGTGGAGAAAAAGGAGATGGAGCCGGGGGAAAGGGTGCTGGAAGTGAAAGGAATCCACGCAAAAGACTACCGGGAAGTAGAGATTTTGAAGGGGCTGAACCTGACGGTAAGGCAGGGAGAGATCGTGGGTCTGGCAGGAGTGGACGGGAACGGTCAGACAGAGCTGGTGGAGGTGCTGACAGGACTTCGGAAGGCGGAGGCCGGTGAAGTGAGGGTGCTTGGGAAAGATGTATTTAACAAATCACCCAGGGAGACCTTTGCAAGCGGGATCTCCAGTATCCCGGCAGACCGGCAGAAGCATGGGCTGATTCTGGAATTCTCCAATGAAGACAACCTGATTCTGCAGCATTTTGAAGAAGAGCCGTATTCCCAAAAGGGATTTCTGAACCGTAAAGCCATCCGGGCGCATGCCACAGAACTGATGGAAAAGTTTGATGTCAGACCGCGGGGGAGCGAGGGGGCGCCTGCAGGGACCTTGTCGGGAGGGAATCAGCAAAAGGTGATTATTGCCAGAGAAGTCAGCAACGACAAGGAACTGCTGATCGCGGTGAACCCCACAAGAGGTCTGGATGTAGGGGCCATAGAGTTCGTACATAAATACCTGGTGGAACAGAGAAATAAAAACCGTGCAGTGCTGTTGGTATCCTTTGAACTGGATGAGATCATGAGCCTGTCTGACCGGATCGAAGTCATCTTCGACGGTCAGATCACAGGAAGCGTGGCAGGAAAAGATGCGGATGAGAAAGAGCTGGGCTTTATGATGGCGGGAGGCAGACAACATGAATAAGAAAAAGAGTATCCTGGAAAGCAATGTATTCTATACCCTGATCGCCATCCTGGCAGGCTTTGTGATCGGAGCGGTGTTTCTGATGATTGCAGGAATCAGTCCGGCAGTGGCTTACGGGAAGCTGGTGAACAGCATATTTGGGAAACCAAAGTATCTGGTGTGGACCCTGATCTATGCCAGTCCCCTGATCTTTACCGGACTGAGTGTGGCGTTTTCCTTTCGGACCGGAGTGTTCAACATCGGAGCAGAAGGGCAGTTTGTGGTAGGCACTCTGGCGGCGTGTGTGCTGGGAATCCTTGTGGACCTGCCGGTGTGGCTGCATGTGCCGCTCTGCGTGCTGGCGGCAGCGGCGGCCGGAGCGGTATGGTCTCTGGTGGTGGGGATTCTGAAAGTAAAAAGAGGCATCCATGAGGTTCTTTCCTTTATCATGTTCAACTGGATTGCCTTTTACCTGTCCAACTACGTGGTAAACCTGAAGATCATTCATAAGGAGGGCGGAGGAGAGGCAACGAAAGATGTGCTGGACTCTGCAAGGCTGCTGTTCCCGGAAGGGATCCGGAAGATGCTGGGCTGTAATGCGGCCAACTGGGGATTTATCCTGGCAGTGCTGGCGGCTGTCCTGATCTATGTGGTGATTGAAAAGACGACGCTGGGATATAAGCTGAAAGCGGTGGGCTTCAACAGCAACGGCGCGCTGTATGCCGGGATCAATGCAGACGGTTCGGTACTGACGGCCCTTGGAATCTCAGGCGCTTTGGCAGGACTGGGAGGTGCAGTGCAGCTTCTTGGGATGTCGGGAAGAGTGAGCCAGTTCGCAGGACAGGAAGGATTTGGCTTTGAGGGAATCACAGTGGCACTGATCGGGTCCTCAAGTCCCATCGGGTGCATCTTCTCAGGGATTTTCTATGGGGCAATGAAATATGGCGGTTCAAAACTTAGCATGGTCAAGGCACCTTCGGAAGTGGTGGACATCATCATGGGATGCGTGATCCTGTTCATCGCCATCTCACAGGTGTTCCGGATCCTGTTCTCACGGTTTGGCAAGAAGGAGGGAAAATAACATGGATGTAATCATAAGAAATATTGGTTTGCTCATCAATGCGACGCTGACTGCGACCCCGCCCCTTCTGCTGGCGGCGCTTGGGTCCTGTTTCTCGGAGCGCAGCGGAGTGGTCAATATCGGGATCGAAGGAATGATGACCATAGGAGCGTTTACAGGAGCGGTCATGGGACTGACAACAGGAAACGGATGGGTGGCATTCTTCTGCGCAGGTATAGCTGGAGCGCTGCTGGGGGTGATCCATGCGGCAGTATGTATCTCGTTCCATGCAGACCAGACCATTGCGGGGACGGCGATCAACTTCCTGGGCCCGGGTCTGGCGGTGTTCCTGTGCAAGGCCCTTTATGATAACTCGTCGGACACGCCGGCGATGGATCCGGGAAGTAAGCTGCCGAAGCTGTTTGAAGGAGTATTTCCGGCAGGTTCTTTCTGGAGCAATGTACTGAATGTGTATGTAGTGGCGTATCTGGTGTTCGTACTTGCGCTGATCTGCTGGTTTGTATTTTATAAGACGAAGTTCGGAGCGCATGTGCGAGCAGTGGGAGAGCATCCGGAAGCATGTGAGTCTCTGGGAATAGATGTATACAGAGTACGATATATTTGTGTGATTCTGTCGGGATTTCTGTCAGGACTGGGAGGAGCGTTTGTGACGCTGGCGACGATCAACCAGTTCCGCCCGAATGTAATTGTGGGGCAGGGATTTATTGCGATAGCGGCAGTGATCTTCGGGAAATTTTCACCGGAAGGAGCGACGAAGGCGTGCCTGCTGTTCGGACTGTGCAGTGGGATAAAGACGCTGGCGGGTCAGAGTAATGTGGTATCGCCGAACCTGATATCAATGATTCCGTATATTGTGACGATACTGGCGCTGGTATTGTTTGTAGGGAAGGCGCATACGCCGGCAGCGAACGGAAAGATCTTTGTGAAGTCGAAGTAAATCTATGGAACAGGGAAAGATAACGGGAAAAAAGATAGCTGCTGCCGTGTTCGGTGTTCTGCTGGTGGGGATTGGCGTAGCGTTTAACAACTGTGCCGGCTTTGGGAACGATTCCATTGGGATCGTTTATGACGGGATCCGGAGTGCAGGAGGCATGAACCAGGCGCAGTTGGGTATGGCCTCCAATGCAGTAAATCTGTCTTTGCTGATATTATTGTTCTTTATCGGCAGACGCTATGTGAGCGTGGGTACGTTTGTATATCTGCTTCCCTATGGTTTCTGTGTGGATGTAGGGAATTTCCTGTATCGCCAGTTGGCCTGGTCGGAAGGGACCGCTACAAGAGCCTTGTTCAGCGTCATCGGGTGTTCTCTGGTGTGCCTGGGAGTGGCTGTCTATATTACGGTAGATATCGGTGTGGATCCTTTCACCGGTATTGTGCTGGTGCTGAGAGATACGCTCAGGAAAGAATACCGGTACGTCAAGATCGGCTTTGATGTGACCATGATCGCAGTGGGAACCATTCTGGGCGGAAAGCTGGGGATGGTGACAATCGTCACTGCGTTTGCAGTGGGGCCGGTGATTCAGTTTTTCTCCGGACTTTTGAAAAAGTACTGGTTAAAAACGGAAGAAAATTGATAAAATAGGAAGAGTCAGATGAGGGACTTTAATCAGGAGGAACAAAATGGAGACAAATAAGATTTTAGAGCATGTGGATCATACGCTGTTGACGCAGACGGCCACATGGGAGGAGATTCGTCAGATTTGTGATGATGCGGTTGCCTATGGGACGGCGTCGGTGTGTATTCCGCCCGCCTATGTGAAGCAGGCGAAGGAGTACGTGCAGGATAAGATGGCAGTATGTACGGTCATTGGTTTTCCGAACGGGTATATGACAACAGCAGCGAAAGAGTTTGAAACGAAGGATGCGCTGGCGAATGGGGCGGACGAAATTGACATGGTCATCAATATCGGCTGGGCAAAAGACGGAAAGTTTGACTGTATTGAAGAAGAAATCCGGACATTAAAGGCGGCCTGCGGGAATAAGATTCTGAAAGTGATCATCGAAACCTGTCTTTTGACGGATGAGGAGAAGATAAAGATGTGCCACGCAGTGACCGCAGCAGGTGCGGATTATATTAAGACTTCTACGGGATTTTCCACAACAGGAGCCACTTTCGAGGATGTCAGACTGTTTTCGGAACATATTGGTGAAGGCGTGAAGATAAAAGCAGCCGGCGGCATTTCGTCTATGGATGATGCGGTGAAATTCCTGGAACTTGGGGCGGACCGTCTTGGGACGAGCCGGATGATCAAACTGGTGAAGAAAGAGCAAGCATCAGGGTATTGATGTCAGAGCAGCGTTGATAAAATCAGCGCTTTCTGGGGTTTGTCGTGCAATGCAGGCAGGGACACAGGTACGCAGGTACCGGCAGATGTCCCTGCTTTTTTTAATGTTTCCCTGATTGGGTATTGTATATTTTTGCTGTTTCCGTTATGCTATAGGTATATGTTTTGTAACATGATATACATAAACAGGAGGAAAGTATACTATGAATCAATGTTATGGTTGTGAAACATGTAAAAGTGCGGATAAACCACTGGAGAACTTTATCGCAGGGCTTCCCATGGAGACGTCCCATCATCGGGTGAAAGGACAGAGTGTGAAGTGCGGTTTTGGATTAAAAGGAGTTTGTTGCCGTCTGTGTTCTAATGGGCCATGCCGTATTACACCAACTGCACCAAGGGGAATCTGCGGCGCTACGGCAGATGTGATTGTGACCCGGAATTTCCTTCGGGCAGTGGCATGTGGAAGCGGCTGCTATATCCATATTGTGGAGAAGACTGCATGGAATCTGAAGAACACTGCTTTGAATCATGGAGAGATCAAAGGACATCAGGCTCTTGCAGAGCTTGTAAAGGAATTTGAGATTGACGGTTCTCTGGATGAGCATGCACAGGCTCTTGCAGTTGCAGATAAAGTGCTGAACGATCTCTATAAGCCCATATGGGAAGAGATGGAACTGGTGGAGAAAATGGCATATGCGCCCCGCTATAAGAAGTGGAAAGAGCTTGGCATTGTGCCGGGCGGTTCCAAATCTGAAGTATTTGACGGTGTGGTAAAATGTTCCACCAACTTAAGCTCGGATCCGGTGGATATGCTGATGACCTGCCTGCGCCTGGGAATTTCCACGGGACTGTATGGTTTGACGCTTACGAACCTGTTAAATGACGTGATGCTGGGAGAGCCGAAGATCCGTTTGGCTCCGGTAGGTCTGAATGTGATCGATCCGGATTATATCAACATCATGATTACGGGGCATCAGCATTCTCTGTTTACGCATATCCAGAATCGTCTGACGGATGCAGATGTAGTGGAAAAAGCAAAGGCAGCCGGGGCAAAAGGGTTTAAGCTGGTGGGATGTACCTGCGTGGGCCAGGATCTGCAGCTTCGCGGTGCGCATTATACGGATATCTTTGACGGACATGCAGGTAATAATTATACCAGCGAGGCGGTGCTTGCGACCGGAGCGATTGATGCAGTTCTGTCCGAATTCAACTGTACCCTTCCAGGTATCGAACCTATTTGCGATGAGCTGAAGATCAAACAGATCTGTCTGGATCTGGTGGCAAAGAAAGCCAATGCAGAGTCTGTGGAATATGCATATGAGAAAAGAGAAGCACAGACAGAAGTGATTATTGACAAGATCATCACGGCATACAAGGAACGCCGGGGCGTGGTTCCCATGAATCTGCAGCCGGAACATGGCAATCAGAATACCCTGACTGGTATCTCGGAAGGTTCTCTCAAGGAATTCCTGGGCGGACAGTGGAAGCCTTTGATTGATCTGCTGGTATCAGGCAAGATCAAAGGTGTGGCCGGCGTTGTGGGGTGTTCCAATCTGACGGCAGGCGGTCATGATGTACTGACAGTGGAGCTGACAAAAGAACTGATTAAGAGAGACATTATTGTACTTTCAGCAGGATGTTCCTCAGGCGGACTGGAGAATTGCGGCCTGATGACGCCGGAGGCGGCAGATCTGGCAGGAGACAGCCTGAAAGAAGTATGTAAGAGTCTTGGTATTGCGCCGGTGCTGAACTTTGGGCCCTGTTTGGCTATTGGCCGTCTGGAGATGGTAGCGACTGCTCTGGCAAAAGAGATCGGCATTGATATTCCGCAGCTTCCGCTGGTTCTTTCCGCGCCGCAGTGGCTGGAAGAGCAGGCGCTGGCTGACGGATGCTTTGGACTGGCTCTGGGTCTTCCGCTCCATCTGGGACAGCAGCCGTTTATTGCAGGCAGCGAACTGGTCGTCAATGTGCTGACAGAAGGATTGAAGGAGATCACCGGCGGACAGGTGCTGGTGGAGATTGATCCGGTCAAAGCGGCAGATCAGATGGAAGCGATTATTCTTGAGAGACGCAAAGGCTTGAACATTTAGGGAGGGGACCATATGAAAAGAATTGCGATTGATCCTTCCAAGTGCGACGGGTGTAAGAACTGTGCTCTGGCCTGCATGAACAGCCACCGGACAGACGGCGGGGAAGGCGTTATTACACTGAATTTCAGTCTTCCAGAGACTGAGGCCCGCAATGAGATCGAAAATGACGGCAAGGGCGGATACCTGCCTATGTTCTGCCGTCACTGCAGCGTGCCGGGCTGTGCCAACAGCTGTATGAGTGGAGCGCTGAAAAAGGATATGGAGACCGGGCATGTCATGTATGATGAAAAACGCTGCGGCGCATGCTTTATGTGTGTCATGAACTGTCCTTACGGGATTCCGAAGCCGGATAAGAGTGGAACAAAGATTTTAAAATGTGATTTCTGTAACGAGCGTCCGGAAGGTCCTGCATGTGTTGCCGCCTGTCCCAAACAGGCGATCTGGGTAGAGGAGGTGCAGTAGATGGCAGAGATTTATGTAATCGTGGGCACTGGAGCAGCCGGCATGGCAGCGGCGGAGCGTATTCGTCTCTACAAAAAAGAGGCAACCATCATTATGATGTCTGTCGACGAACATTCGCATTCCAGGTGTATGCTGCATAAATTCCTGGGCGGTGAGCGCACAGAGGAGGAGCTGTCCTTTGTGGAGACGGATTTCTTTGAGAAGAATGAGATTTACTGGGGGAAGGCACAGAAAGCTCTTGGGCTGGATACGGCAAAGAAACAGATTCAGATGGAGAATGGTTATCAGCCATATGACAAGCTTTTGATTGCCACCGGTTCCGTCTTCGGAATTCCACCTATTAATAACTTTCGGACGGCATCCAATGTGTATGGGTTCCGGGATCTAAGCGATGCGCAGAAGATTGACGCGGCAGTTAAGGCAAAGAATGCAAAACATGTCTTTATCGTTGGTTCCGGTCTGGTAGGTCTTGATGTGGCCACCGGCCTGATGGAACGGGGGGTAAAAGTGACGATTGCCGAGATGGCGCCGAGAGTCATGCCGCTTCAGACAGATGACGTGGCGGCAAAAGCATATCAGGAGCGGTTTGAAGCGCACGGGGCAAGATTTCTTCTGGGAATTGGGGCCAGCGACAGTATCGTGAACGATCGGAATGAGATCACGGCGGTGGTGCTGTCCACGGGCGAGACCGTGGAATGTGATTTTGTTATCTGTGCGGCGGGTGTACGCCCGAATATTGCCTGGCTGGAGAACAGTGGGCTTAACATGGAACGCGGGATTACGGTGGACAGTCATATGCAGACTTCTGCGCCGGATGTCTATGCTGCCGGTGACGTGACTGGTCTGGCAGGCGTATGGCCCAACGCGATGGACATGGGGCGTGTGGCAGCTTCCAATATGTGTGGCGTTCCGGTTGAATATACGGATCGATATTGCATGAAGAATACTTCTAATTTCTTCGGCCTGCAGATGCTGACCATCGGAGATATCAATGCCCAGGTGGAAGGTGTGGACGTCTATGTAAAAGAAAGCAGGGATTGCTATAAGAAAGCGGTGGTTAAGGACGGCATTTTGAAATCCATCCTGATACAGGGCGATATTTCTCATACGGGGCATTGGCAGTATCTGATCAAGAACAATATTAATATAAGTGAACTGCTGAAAGCAAAAGAGATATTTGATATCACCTATGGAGATTTCTACAGCCTGGATGACATCAGCGAATATCAGTATGCATAAAACCGGGAGCAGATGTGGGCCTTTTCGGTCCATGAACTGAGTGAGCCGGATGCGGTACCCCAAAACTTTCATCAACATCTGCCAGAACAAAGCCCGAAAGGATTTTCAGACGTGGAGACGGTTGAAAATTCTTTCAGATCCAGGGCTTTGTGAGCGGCGGATGCGGAACTATAATAGGAGGACAAAACAATGTATGCAGAATTTGACGAGAGTCTGGTAACTGGTAATGAGATGATTGACGGACAGCACAAAGAACTGATCGGGAAGATCAACAAGCTTGTGGACTGCTGTGAGCAGGGCGGCGGCAAGCTGGAGGCGATTAAGATGCTGGATTATCTGTCCGATTACACAGAGTTTCACTTTGGCGCGGAGGAGAAACTTCAGGAGGAGGTTTCTTATCCGGGACTGGAAGAACACAAGAAGCAGCATGGGGCGTTTGTAAAAGCCGTTGCAGAGCTGCATGAGATGCTGGAAGAGGAGGAAGGTCCTACAGATGCGTTCGTGGAGGCTGTCAATAAGAACGTGATTGACTGGCTGTATAAACACATCAAAGGATTCGACTGCTCAGTGGCTTCCTATATCAATATGGATTCTCATGCTGAAAGACTGTAATGAAAAGTTGGTTTATGAAAATAGCAAGAGCTGCTGCATTTTGGTGCAGCAGCTCTTTGAGCTATGGTTATTAACGGCGGCGGCCTAGATGTTAGTATATAATTATTATTAGCAAAAATGCTTGACCGGTTTCATATTTATCAGTAGATATTACTTGACACAAACGATGATGGTGGATTATATGACGTTGAAAGAAGCGAGTGAGAAATGGGATATGAAAGGACATAACAAATGAAATTGTTAGTTGTGGAGGACGATTTAACCCTGAGCACGGCGATATGTTTTGAACTGGATTGTAATGATTATGTGACGGTTGCAGCTTATAATTGCAAAAAGGCGTACCGTCTTATTCAAAGCGAACATTTTGATTTAGCAATACTTGATGTGAATCTGCCGGACGGAAATGGTTTTGATTTATGCCGTACGATAAAAAAGTTATGCCCGCAGATACCAGTTATATTTTTGTCAGCGAATGATCTGGAACAGGATATTTTGAATGGTTTTGATCTCGGTGCAGAGGATTATGTTACAAAACCGTTTAATATGAAAATACTTTTGCGGCGTATAGAGGTTGCGATTCGAAGAAATCATTTATTAGAACAGCAAGCAATGAACTGTTGGAGCGATGGCTTTCTTTCGCTTGACTTCAGTAAACTTACTGCACTTCGCAGAAACGAAAAAATTGCCGTTACTTCAAATGAGTATAAATTGCTGAAAGTCTTAACAGAAAATGCCGGAAACATACTGACCAGGCAGATGCTATTGGAACGGCTTTGGGATATTGAGGGTAATTTTGTTGACGATCATGCATTGACTGTCACGATCAACCGGTTAAGAGCCAAAATCGAAGACGATGCCCATACATATATCAAGACAGTGCGCGGCATAGGATATGTTTGGACGGGGGAAACAGTATGAAAGAAATGCGCTTGACAGGAGTATGCCGGAGAATGCTTTTGGGTCTTGCCTTTTGTGCTGGAATGACAGGGCTTTTTTTCTCTTATATTCCCCAGGAGCTCATACGTGGATTTCTATTTGCTTTCTGCGGCACTGCTTCTATTACAACGGTATTTTGGGCATTTTGGCAACGCCGGCAGCTTTCTGACTTTTCCAATGATATATGTGAAACAGTTGACATTTTGATGGAGGGACGGGAACCCAAAAACTTTTTTCCGTATGAAGAAACAGTTATTTCAAAGGTACAGGGTAAGCTGCTGCAATATTACGAGAAAATGAAAGAAGAGCAGCGGCAGAGCAGACAGGACAAGCAGGCCATACAAGAACTGGTTAGTGATATATCCCATCAGGTTAAAACGCCAACAGCGAACATTCAGATGATAACTGGCATTTTGAACCAGCATGAATTGCCACGAGACAAGCAGCAGGAATTTCTGAATTTAATGGCTGTCCAGATTGGCAAACTTGATTTTTTAATGCAGTCGCTCATTAAAATGTCCCGGCTGGAGACTGGGATTTTCGTTTTGCACATGGAAGAAACGAGATTGAGCGATACGATTGCAGGAGCTATGAGTATGATACTGGCAGAAGCAGAAAAGAAAAATATCCAGCTTTGGGCTGACTGTGATAGCCAATTGACCGTGAAGCATGATCCGAAATGGACGGCGGAAGCCATCGGCAACATTTTAGATAATGCGGTGAAGTATACTTCAGAAGGCGGTACAATCAGCATTTTAGTCCGTCCATGGCAATTTTATATTCGGATTGACATAAGCGATACAGGGATAGGCATCGAGCAGGAAAATTATAATGCCATATTCCAACGCTTTTATCGAGCGGAGGAAGCGACTGCTAAGGAAGGTGTCGGTTTGGGTCTGTATCTGGCAAGAGGAATCATTGTCCAGCAAAACGGATATATCACAGTAAACTCAAAAAAGGGCAAAGGAAGTACATTTTCAGTCTTCCTGTTAAGCTGACGGAGATCGTTGAATTATGAATATAGTGGAAATGCGACACGTGAAGAAATATTTCAAAGATGGATCACAGATTGTCAAGGCGTTGGATGGAATCGACCTGTCTATAGAAAAAGGGAAATTTACGGTCATTGTAGGAGCATCAGGTTCTGGAAAAACTACGTTGTTAAATACGATTGCCGGGCTATATGAGCCTGATGAAGGAACCGTAATTGTGGACGGATTGAATTTGTCAAAAATGGGGGAGGAACAGCTTACGGTATTCAGGCGCAGAAAGATTGGATTTGTTTTTCAGGGATATAACCTGATACCTGAATTGACAATCAGAGAAAATATAGTATTTCCTCTGGAACTTGATGACAGTCGGCCGGATGCAGCGTATTTTTCCAATCTTGTTCATCTGCTGGGATTGAATAATTATCTGGACGCCTGCCCACATATGCTTTCCGGCGGAGCACAGCAGTGTGCGGCGATTGCGCGTGCCTTGCTCACAAAGCCTTCGATTGTCTTAGCCGATGAACCGACTGGCAGCTTTGATATGAAAACAACACAAAATGTTGCCGGATTGCTCAAAATGACTGCCGCCACATTTCACCAGACATTGATTATGATTACCCATAATCTTGATCTTTCCCAGCTTGCGGATCGGGTAGTGCGGCTGCAAGATGGAAAAATCGTGTAATAAGAATATATAATGCCAAACAGCGGAATCTTTTTATCAGATTTGCCGCTGTTTTTTAGTCACAAATTTGTGACATTCGTGTGCCCCGGTTGTGACATGGCTGTGATATCGTTATTTTCAGAATCAGGAAAGGAGCAAACATGCAATGAAAAATATGTTAGGTGTTCTTGCCAGACGCAGTTTTCGAGCCAGCAGGATGCGTAACCTGATTGCGGTATCAGCGATTATGCTGACCACAATTCTGTTTACTACTGTTACCACAATCGGTATGGGAGCGACTGAATCCATAACATTGACTATGCAGATGTTAAAAGGCAGCCGGTCAGACGGTGATTTCCACAATATGACTGCTGAGCAGTATGAGGCTTTGGAAGGCGCCGATTTTATCCGGGAATATGGCCTGCGGATGCCGGTAGGTTTTCTTGCGAATACAGCTCGTCATAACATCGAATTTGATGTGCTGGATTCTGTTCAGGCTGATTTGACATTCTGCATGCCTTCCTACGGCAGTGTACCAAAGGGAGAAAACGAGATTGTTACATCGGACGAGGCGCTTAGAGATCTGGGAGTGGAGCCGGAGGTGGGAGCTGCTGTCACCATTGCTTTTACCGCTCACGGCCGGGAATATCAGCTGGATATGATTGTTTCCGGCTGGTTTGAAGCCACGAGCGAGCAAATTAGTATGATGTGGGCGGGAACGGCGTTTCGAGACGCGCATCCCGATATTTTTGAGTATACCTACGACCAGGATCGGGAAATGGCGGGAACCTATTATTCGGATTTTGTAGCTGTAAGCACAGCAGGACTTCAGGAAAAACTGGATCATTGGGTATGGCAAATGGGAGGCGACCCGGATGAGGCCAACTCCGATCATTTGTCTGCAACAATCAATGCGGTGACCAATCCTGCACTGGAGCCAATGACGCTTCTGCTGGGGGCTGTTATAATTGTACTGTTTGTTCTTTGCGGATACTTATTGATTTACAATGTATTTGACATTGCGGTGATGCAGGAGATCCGCCGTTATGGCCTATACCGCACTGTGGGCATGAGCAGGCGTCAGATAAAGAAATTGATAAACCTGCAGGCCTTGTGGCTTTCCTGTATTGGTATTCCTTTGGGCTTACTGATTGGCTATTTTGTTGGAAAGGCGACTTTGCCTTATATGATGCATACCTTGTCTTCCAGTTATGAGAATGTAGCAATCAATGTAAGTCCATCCCCGATAGTTTTTGTGGGAGCTGCTGTATTGTCTGCTTTTACTGTATTTCTTTCCACAAGGAAACCAATACGGGTAGCGGCAAATATTCCGGCACTCGAAGCGTTCCGTTATGTGGAGGCGGCGGGAGGCAGAAAAACCACGAAGAAAAGCACTGCCGGTACCAGCCTGTTCCGGCTGGCGTGGTCTAATTTGGGACGTAATAAGCGCCGTTCCGCTTTTATAGTAGCTTCTTTGTCACTATGCGTTATCCTGCTTAACTGTATTGGTATTGCCGCTGACAGCGTGGACATAGAAAAGCAGGTATCCTACAGCATCCGAACGGATTTCGTTGTAGTGAACGCATTGAGCAAAAACATTCTGGAAGGGTTCACCCGGCGCGAGCACGGGCTGAAGCAGGAAATAATAGCTGCTGTCAACGCACAGCCGGGAGTATATGGGGCTTCGGCCATTTATAAAAATACATTGGATGACAGTAATGTGACCTATGACTTTCCGGTAGAATTTGATTACAGTGGCACTGACGAAGAGACTGGCATTGATTATGCAGGTACCAAGGATGGAATCGTCTTTCATCTGGGCGATGATGGACATGCGCTCTGCAATGTGTATGGTATGGAAGAAACAGCTCTTGCCCGTATGGATATTCAGGAAGGAGAAGCAGATGCGCACAGACTTTATGGGAAAATGGCATGCGGTGAAGGTGTACTGCTAGGCGTGGTGTCTGATATGGGGACATCCATTTTGAATCCAGCCTTCAATCTGCTGGAAGTAGGAGACATGATTACGGTTTTCAAAAACGGTGAACCGATGATGGAATTGCCTGTGTTAGCCAAGGCTGCTCTCACCGGTGACGATATGGAAATCGGATATACTGTCAATGGTACCTTTGAGGTTGGCAGGGATGGTTTGTTCCTGTATCTTCCGACTTGTGTTTATACCCGGATTTACGATGATCCAGTTATTTATAAATATTCTTTTGATGTAGAGGAAGAACAACGGGATTCCATGAATGAATTTTTAGAAAGCTATGTAACGAATGTGGACCCCGGTCTGGGTTATGCTACTGCCGAAGAAGCCAGGCAGGATGCTGTTACAACCCGAACCATGCTTTGGTTTGTCGGCGGACTGATTGGCATTATCTTTGGTGCAGCCGGAGTATTGAATTTAGTAAATACCATTATTACATCTATTTTGGCAAGGCGCCATGAATTTGCAACTATGCAGAGTATTGGGATGACAGTAAAGCAGTTGATCCAGATGATGATTTGGGAAAGTATTTACTATGCCATTGGTGCGTGTATTGTCAGTCTGCTGCTGTCTGTGATACTTGCGTTTACTGCGGTGAAAATACTTATTAGCGGAATTTGGTATTTCACGTTCCACTTTACGCTTGTTCCCGTTGTCATTGTGTGTATTTTGCTTCTGATTACTGCTGCTGTTTTGCCGGTGATTGCATTAAAAGTATTCAATAAAGGCAGTATTGTTGAAAAGCTGCGTGTTGCAGAATAATCGGACAGGAGGATTTAATCATGAGTGAAAATATCATTTTACAGACAAGAAACCTGAAAAAATACTATGGAAAAGGAGAAACACAGGTTCATGCTCTGGACGGTGTGAACCTGGAGATTGAGGCTGGAAAGTTCGTTGCCATTGTCGGCACTTCCGGCTCTGGTAAATCTACTTTGCTGAATATGTTGGGGGGCCTTGATATCCCGACATCGGGAACTGTCACGATTGGTAATACGGAACTGTCTGGATTGAAAGAGGAGCAGCTTACTGTGTTCCGCCGCAGACGTATCGGCTTTATTTTCCAGAACTATAATCTGATACCGACCCTGAACGTATGGGAAAATATTGTTTTTCCTATTGCAATGGATGGACAAAAACCAGATAAAAAATTTATCGAGGAAATTGTCGGACTGCTGGGATTGGAACAAAAAATTTACAGCCTGCCAAATAATCTTTCCGGCGGCCAGCAACAGCGTGTGGCGATTGCCCGTGCCCTTGCCTCCAAACCTGATATTGTACTGGCAGACGAACCAACCGGAAATCTGGATTCCAGAACCAGCGATAATGTGATACATTTGATGCAGATGACAAACCGAAAATTCCAACAGACGATTATTATGATTACCCATAATCCGGAAATCGCGCAGCTGACCGATCAGACGATTCGTATTGAGGACGGCAGGATTGTGAGCTGACTGCATAATTGGCAGCCGTATTTTCATTCGTCTGGTTTATTTAGCAGCGGTCTTGAGAAAATTAAGGCCGCTGTTCTTTTGTTCTCAAAATGGACAATGATATAGATTTAAAAGCAAAAAATAGTGTAATCAAATTAAGAATGCGGCAGAATGCAGTTGGTAAGTAAAATGTAGTAATGAAAGAACGATAAATGATGGAGTTCGCAGACAGCCGGGTTTCTCTGTTTGCGGCTCAAGTTTAAAACATAAAATTTCTAAATTCGATAGAGCGCCTTGCGCGGTAAAGTAACAAACAATAATTTCGTTCTAATACAATCCGTTATATTTGGGCAGCGGATAATCCATATCATAATTTCGACATAAATCAATAAAGGCTTTCGCTGATGAAGTAAGGAACTTTTCTTTATGATAGACGATATGGAATTTTCGTTTGAAATTAAGTCCTTTTACATGGACAGCAACAACAAGCCCACGTTCTATCGGGCCGATTACCATACGATGTGGCAATACGGCAATTCCAAGTCCGTTAATAACAGCGTTTACTAAAGCTGTGGTACTCATGGCTTCCCAGATAGGGGAAACAGAAAAACCCGCAGCTTCAACTACCCGTTCGAAAGTTTCACGCGTGCCGCTTCCATGCTCACGAAGAAGAAAATTCTGTTGGCGAAATTCTTCAACAGAAAGCAACTGTCCCGGATAAAAGCTACCGTTTGCAGGGCAGATAATAGTCAGATTGTCTTCCATATATTCCTCTGAAACAAAAGTCGATGTATTGGAAATACCCTCAATCAGTATAAAATCCAGTTCATTGCGCAATATTTTCTGTTCCAATTGCTCTGATGGGCTGATGGTTACTTTTACCTCTGTACCGGGATAACGCTTATAAAATGCTTTCACATAGTAAGGAAGAAACTGTGAACCAATCGTTATGCTTGCCCCGATTCTTATAACGCCAAAAGAATCCCAGTCCTTCATTCCTTTTTCCATATCATCAAACATGGAGATGATATGGACAGAATAATCACAAAACCGTTGCCCTGCTTCTGTGATTTTAAGTCTTTTTCCGATTCTGTCATATAGAGCCACGCCATAATACTGCTCTAGTTCCTTGATCGCAAGACTTACTGCGGGCTGTGTAATGTGGAGTTCTTTGGCAGCCTTTGTTGTATTGAAATTATTTTTGCAAACCGATAAAAATATTTTTAAATGCCGTATTGTCATATTTTATTCCATCATTATATGTATTTACTTATTATATAAATAAAATTATATTATTTCCCTTATCAAAAAGCAAGTGTTATACTTATGTACATAAGGAGGGAAGCACATTGAAACAAAATATATTTACAAAGCTATTTTTATCTACTTTTCAGTTAAGTGCTTGTACGTTCGGTGGTGGATTTGTAATTATACCTTTAATGCAGAAAAAATTTGTTGATGAACTACACTGGATAGAAGAACAGGAAATGATGGATTTGACAGCAATCGCACAATCCTCACCTGGTGCTATCGCAGTCAATGCGTCTATTCTTGTAGGGTATCATGTGGCAGGGGTGTTTGGGGCTTTGATAACGGTATTGGGAACGGTGCTGCCGCCACTTATCATTATCTCTGTCATTTCTTTTTTCTATACTGCATTTCGCGATAATGTGATTGTCAACATGGCTATGACAGGTATGCTTGCAGGAGTAGCTGCTGTAATTTGCGATGTAGTAATTACAATGGGAAGAAGCATTTTCCAACAAAAACGGGTTCCGCCGATTGTTATTTTGTTTGCGTCTTTTGTTGCTGTCCGTTTCATGAAAATCAATATTATTCTGATTATTCTAATCTGTGCCGTAATTGGTGCAGTTGATACTTTGTATTTTGGCAGGAAAGGGAGGCAGATATGATTTATTTGGAACTGCTGTGGAGTTTTTTTCAAATTGGGTTGTTTAGTATAGGCGGCGGCTATGCTGCCATGCCTCTGATTCAAAATCAAGTTGTTGATATTCATCCGTGGCTGACTATGACCCAATTTGCAGATATTATGACGATTGCGGAAATGACGCCAGGACCGATTGCCGTCAATTCAGCAACCTTTGTAGGGATTCAGGTTGCAGGAATTCCGGGAGCGATTATAGCTACCACAGGCTGTATTCTCCCGTCTTGCGTGATTGTAATGACGCTTGCCTATATTTATTATCGTTTTCGCGGATTAAAAATGGTACAGGGGGTGCTTGCAGGTCTTCGCCCTGCTGTTGTAGCCATGATTGCGTCTGCAGGTATTACCTTAGTAATCATGTCTTTTTATGGGGAAAGAATCCTGCCGGTTGATTTGAGCGGAATCAACATAATTTCTGTAATTATTTTTGCAGCTGGCTTTTTGGTTTTGAAGAAATGGAAAATAAATCCCATTTATGTGATGTTGGGAGCAGGCGTAGCCGGAGTATTGCTGTATTCCATTGTTTGATACGAGGAGGTATAATATGAAGTACATAATGAAAGCAGGAACTTTATACTTCAATGATGTAGTGTCAGCTCAAATAAAAGGTGCTTTTATAGGTTCGAGTAAAAAGATATATTCTGCAAACGGTTCAATACTTCTGCACACGAATATAGCAAACTTAGAGGTTCCACCAGATCAAAAAGGGAATGTCCGTTACCGTCAATATATCTTGTTTGACGGCGTTGGTAATAAATGTGCAGTCGCAAATCCAGATTATGCAAAGGGGGATGATCCAACTGTAGTTGGCTGGCCTTTATGCCGTATGTCAAGAGTAGACCACGCAAAGGTTATATATGATAAAAATGAATATTTGCTGGTAATGCAGAACGACCAAAATTATTTATTATCTGATAAGTTTAGTAAGGCAGTTATTCAAATATTCCATCGGGGATTAGTCGGTGGCTGGGATATAGAAGTTATGAACGATTTTGCTCCGGAAGTAATATGCGGTATTTTTGTGTTCTGCAAGTATATTGAGCAGGAAAATGAATTTTTAATAGTATAAAAGAGGCGATATAGTTGCAGTCATATATGACAAAAAATCGCTGAGAGGCTGTAATTAAAAAACAGTTGACATCCAGGTGAAAGAATGATATAGTATATGAAAATTCAATACTATAAACTGTTGAAGCGGAGATAACGGCAATGATGCCTTCACAGAGAGCCTGAGATGCTGAGAGTCAGGTAAGAAACAAGTTGTCAAATGGACCGCTGAGGGCGCAGTCAAATGTGAGATTTCACAGAGTATTCTGCGACGCTGTAGGCAAGCGTATAAATGCCGGGGATATGTTAGTATCCTGCAAAGTGCACGGGTGATCCCGTGAATCAAGGTGGCACCGCGGATTGTGTCGTACTGTATCAGTACCTGTTCGCCCTTGACAGAATGTATATTTCTGTCAAGGGCGTTTTTTTGACTGCAGGAATTCTGCTGACACAGGCCATGCGACAGGAACCAGAAACAATTTAACCAGGAATCATATGGAGGGAACTGTAATGCAAAATGAAAAGATACCTTATAAAATATATCTGAATGAGAACGAGATGCCGAAGGCATGGTATAATCTGCGCGCCGATATGAAGCAGAAACCTGCGCCTCTTCTGAATCCGGAGACTCATCAGCCCATGAAGGCGGAAGAACTTTCCGGCGTGTTCTGTGAGGAGCTGGTTGCGCAGGAACTGGACGATGCGACTCCATTCTTTGAGATTCCGGAGGAGATTCGTAACTTTTATAAGATGTATCGGCCTTCTCCGCTGGTCCGTGCATATTGTCTGGAGGAAAAGCTTGGTACGCCTGCGAAAATCTATTACAAATTTGAGGGAAATAATACCAGTGGCAGCCACAAATTAAATTCGGCTATAGCTCAGGCATATTACGCAAAGAAGCAGGGACTTAAGGGCGTGACCACTGAAACCGGAGCCGGCCAGTGGGGGACTGCTCTGTCTATGGCCTGTTCCTATTTTGGTCTGGACTGCAAGGTATATATGGTAAAATGCTCTTATGAACAGAAACCCTTCCGCCGGGAGGTGATGCGCACTTATGGTGCGTCGGTAACTCCGTCGCCGTCTATGGAGACAGAGGTGGGCAGGAAGATCCTTGCAGAGCATCCGGGCACAACGGGAAGTCTTGGCTGTGCCATTTCTGAAGCGGTGGAAAAGGCAGTGTCAAGCGAGGGTTATCGCTATGTATTAGGCAGTGTGCTGAATCAGGTGCTTCTCCATCAGTCCGTTATCGGTCTGGAGACCAAAGCAGCGCTGGACAAATACCATGTGAAGCCTGATGTTGTCATCGGCTGTGCCGGAGGAGGCTCCAACCTGGGCGGCTTGATCGCACCATTTATGGGAGAAAAACTCCGTGGGGAAGCAGATTACCGGATTATCGCTGTGGAACCGGCATCCTGTCCAAGCTTTACCAGAGGGGTATATGCTTATGATTTCTGCGATACGGGAATGGTCTGTCCGCTTTCGAAGATGTATACGCTGGGCAGCGGATTTATCCCTTCAGCCAGTCATGCCGGAGGCCTGCGCTATCATGGCATGAGTTCTACACTGTCTGAACTGTATCATCAGGGGCTGATGGAAGCAGTAAGTGCGAAGCAGACAGAGGTGTTTGAAGCCGCGGAATATTTTGCAAGAGTGGAAGGGATCCTGCCTGCGCCGGAGAGCTCTCATGCAATCCGCGTCGCGATTGATGAGGCAAACAGGTGCAGAGAAAATGGCGAGGAGAAAACTATAGTATTTGGCCTCACCGGTACCGGATATTTTGATATGGTAGCTTATGAAAAATTCCATGACGGTAAAATGGACGATTACATTCCTACCGATGAAGAACTGGAAATTTGCCGTAGCAAACTTCCTGAAATTATATAAACCAAAAGTAGTCATCCGGGAAACAGATAGTCCTGAACGGGGAACCAGAGACTTATACAGGTCAATGGTTCCCCGGATTTTTCCGCATAAGAAAAAGGAGCGGTTGGTTATTACAGAAGAAATTCATGGAAAAATAACAGTTTTGGCACTTCGACAGTAGGCAAAGTTATGATTTTGTGGTATATTATTAATAAATATCGTTTGAAATACATAGAAATATGTAGTGAATTACAACAGAGTCCGGGGGCATTCAGGGCGGTTGCAGGCCGTATCCGGCAGACTCTTAAGATATCATGACTAGAGAATGTGAAGGAAGTGTGAGATACGATGATACAGAAGAAGATGAGATGGAAAAAGGCCGTTCTGGCGGCAGTGATGGCTGTTATGGTTGGGAGTGCAGGCAATCCCATGGCGCTGGAGGCAGCAGAAATAGGGAGCAGGCAGCACATCTTCGGGACGGAACCGACTGTTACGGAGACACCGGGCACGGAAGCCGGTGATATATCCGGGCAGGAACCTGTGACAGAGCCGACAGATACAGAGGTTCCGGGTGATACGGAGACTCCGACAGTGCCGGAAGAAGTGCCGACAGAAGAACCGGCGGTGAAAGCCGTTGCACGGGTGCGGGTGGACGGTGCGGATACAGAGTACACAGACATACAGGAAGCCTGGGCGGCAGTCAGCGGCAGGACAGGCGAGATCATTTTGTTAAGTAATATAACGACCATTGCCGACGGCGGAGCAGATTCGGGAACCGGGCAAAGCAGCGGATTCCGGCTGTTGGAAGGAGACGTGGTGTTGGATCTGGGCGGATATCAGTGGACTTATCAGTGCGGAACCGGAGGAGAGAACGGCCCGGTCAATTTTGACCTGATTGAAGTCAACGGGGCTGCATCTCTGACTGTCCGCGGTTCCGGAAGCAGCGCCATGACCTATGCCGGCAGTGGTGAGTACAAAGGGGCATGTCTGTATGCTACAGGGGATGCGACTTTGAACATTGAAGGCGGAACCTTCTCGTCCAATGTGTCGGCTCCTGTCTATGTGGATGGGGCGACTCTGAATGTTAAGGGCGGCGTCTTCAAGGCGGCAGGACCTTCTGAGAGCGCAATCACCATGAATAATGGTACCTTCAGTATGACCGGCGGCGAGGTGAAGGTGGGCATACTAAAGCTGAACAACACCAACGGCAGCCAGGATGCTGCTATCGGAGGAAACAGTCAGCTTTCCGGAATCGAGACGACGGGAAAGAAAGCGCTTACGATCGGAGATACCCTGGAAGACGGTTATGGATACCGCAGTACCAAGAGTAAAAATAAAGCATGGGTTTCCGATGAAAAGGAGTTGTCGAAAAACAGCATCAACAATGTGGCGACAGCTCAGGAGACATTGTCCAAGGTTGAGCTGTCAATAACTCCGACTTCTCCGGATCTCGGTACAGACGGAATTTCATTTACATATGATGGTACTAATAAAACGACATTTACTTTGACGGCGACTCCTGAGATGGATCCCAGTCATGGCGGAGATGTCACTCAGACAACATACCAGTGGTATGTAAATGGAGAACCAATAACAGGGGCAACGACAGATTCTTATTCTTTCGACAATGCAACACAGGCGGGGACATTTACCTATCGCGTGGTGGCCACACTGGATGGCGGGAATCCGGTGGAAGACAGTATGGAGGTCAAAATTCTTCCGATAACGGGTACGATTACCAATAAGGGTTCCAGCGGTTATCCGACAGAATATCTTTATGGCGATGAGATTGAGGAGCCGGGACGTGGCGAGACATACTTTGATCTCTCACCTGGCGGTCCGGCTTTGGAGAAACTCACCTGGAAATATACATGGTACAGCGGGGATGCACCTGCTGGCGATGACAGCAATAAGCTGAGTGGAAAGCCTTCAGATAAGGGAATTTATACGCTTAAAATCGAAGCGACTGACGGACCGAATTATACAGCAACCGGAACGGTTACGATTGAGATCAAGGAAAAGATAGTGACTCCGGAGATTCGATGTACCAGCACAAAACCATATGATGGAACCAATGTTGTAAAAGACGCGCAGATTATACTGAAAGATCAGAACGGCCAGGAGGTGACTCAGAGCGGGGATGAAGTCATTGTATCTGCAGTGCCGGTCTATGAGAATGCGGAAGCGGGTGAGAACAAGCAGATTTCCATCAATGTTTCCGATATTGTACTGGAAGGGGCAAAAGCCGGAAACTATGTACTGGATGCCGGCGGGCAGACGAAGCTGACCACTGTGGGAAGTATTACAAAAGCGCGCCTGACGCTGCAGGTGGAGATTCAGCCTCTGACCCAGAGCGTCAACAAACCAGTAACAGTTACAGTAAAAGTTCTGGATGACGACCATCGCCTTCTGAAAGCCAATGATATTCGTCTGAGCGTCAGGGGAAGCAACGATCCGGCGCCAACCCTGAGAGACGCAGGGAATGGTACGTTTACAGGTACATTTATTTCCACTACCACCGGGGATGTAAGTTTTCTGGCGAAAGTGGATACCGCGAATTATGACAGCAATGAAGCCAGTGGAAGCGGTCTGACGATTATCAGAGAAGTGGTCAGAACGACCCTGAACCTGACTGCCACCAGAACTGAGATTACCGAGGGCGATGAAGTGACCTACACGGCTACGGTTACGAAAGTAAACGGAAGTGCGGGGGAACCTTTGAGCGGCGGAGTACAGTTCTACATAGACGGGGAAGCAGGCTCTAATCAGGTGGGAACTTCCCAGCAGATCGGTGCCTCAGGGGACCAGGCGTCTGTCACAATGAACGGGTCTGTCCTGACCGTGGGAGACCATACGATTACGGCTGTCTTTACTTCTGATACAGCGGAAGGATCCAGAGGCAGTGTCAATACAAAAGTGCAGGCAAAGCCTGTGGAGACGGTAAAATCTGCCATAACGCTGACTGCCAATGAGTCGGAAGTGACATATGGAGATGAGGTTACCTATACGGCGACTGTTACAAAAGTAAACGGCAGGGACGGCGAAGCATTTGCCGGTGGTGTACAGTTCTATATAGATGGAACGGAGAGTACGAACCGGATTGGTTCTGCTCAAAGTATCCGGGTATCCGGTGATAAAGTGAGCATCAAACTGGGCAAATCTGAGCTGCAGGCCGGAGATCATAAGGTTACGGCAGTCTTTGCTTCCGACTCTGCGGAGGGCTCTTCTGCGGAAGTATCTACGAAGGTAGAGCAGATTAAGTTGACCTGGGATGTATCAAATCTGAGAGCGTCGAAGACGGCGGGGACATCTGGTGAAGTGAATGTGTTTGGTACGCTGGATGTGGAAGGAATCCTTGACGGCGAGATTAAGTTTGTGCAGCCGGATTCGGCTATGAAGACAAACGGTTTTAAGGCAACAGAAGCAGGAACATATAAGGTTACAGTGACACTGGAAGACGGAGAGTGGACGTTCGACCCGAAGGAACCGAAGAACTATGCGCTTCCGGAAGGGGATCCGGAGATCAAAGCGACAGTTAATGCGCTGAAAGAGCTCTCAGATCCGCCGGAAGCCAAAGACGGAAACACTTATAAACTGGTGATGGAAGAAGGATTGTCTCAGGTGCCGGGTGGCCTTAAGAATACCAGCTTCAATACGCCGGGCAAAATTGAGAGCGAATTAAAGAGGATTCTCACCAGTACCGGCAGATATGCGGAGGAGCATACGGCAGTTTATGATGTGACGCTTCAGGTGAGTACAGACGAGGGAAAAACCTGGATGGAAGCGAATGCGTCTAATTTTCCCAAGGAAGGTGTGGTAGTGACTTTGCCGTATCCCGGCGGTACAGGACGGTATACACATAATTTTGCAGTCGCACATATGTTTGGAGAGAGTTTGTTCGGCCATACGTCTGGTACGGTGGAAGTGCCTGCCGTTACGAAGACTGACAATGGTCTTCAGTTCCGGGTGACCGGACTGTCTCCCATTGCAGTGGCATGGACTGACGGGGCCGGTGGATCTGTGTCTGGTACTTCCAATTCCCCGGTAGGTTCGGCGATTCGAAGACTGACCGGAGCGCAGACCGGGGATGACAGTCCCGTTCTGTTGTATGCAGGGCTGGCAGGAGGCTGTATACTGCTGCTGTTGATTTTGATGATTGTATTGATTGTACGGGGCAGAAAGAAAACGAGATAAAAGACAAGGAGTCTGTTCAGAATCCTCCGTCGGGAGACGGGGTAGAGCAGGCTTCTGTTTTTTATAAGTTTTACTAATGAAATATTTTATATATATTAAATTTACTAATCATATAAAATGTGCTATGATGATTTGAGAACTGGATGAGAGAATCATCTGCGGCAGCGGAAGTAAGATTCAGAGAGATAATGGAGGAAAAAGAGCATGGTAAGACGCGTCTTCGTGGAGAAAAAAGAGGCATTTGCTGTGAAGGCAAAGGAGCTGGAGGAGGAGATTCGGAGTTATCTGGGGATTCAGACTGTGACAGGAGTGCGGGTGTTGATTCGCTATGATGTGGAGAACATTACGGACGAGACTTTTGAGAGGGCATGCGGCACAGTGTTCAGCGAACCGCCGGTGGATCTGCTGTACAGGGAAAGTTTTGAGGTCGGAGCGCACGGGGCGGCGTTCGGTGTGGAGTTTCTGCCAGGGCAGTTTGACCAGAGAGCAGATTCTGCAGTACAGTGTATTCAGTTTCTGGAGGCTTCCGAGGAGCCGGTGATCCGCACGGCGACGATCTACGTGATTGAAGGCAGTGTGACAGAAGAGGAGCTTCAGGCCATTAAGTCTTTCTGTATCAATCCGGTGGATTCCCGCGAGACGGATATGGTAAAACCGCAGACACTGGTAACTGTATTTGATGAGCCGGAAGATGTGAAGATTCTGGATGGTTTCCGTGACATGCCAAAAGAGAATCTGAAAGAGCTTTATGAAAGCCTGAGTCTTGCCATGACTTTTAAAGATTTTCTGCATATCCGGAATTATTTTCAGGAAGAGGAGAAACGGGATCCGTCTATGACCGAGATTCGGGTGTTGGATACCTACTGGTCCGATCACTGCCGTCATACTACATTTTCTACAGAACTGACGGAAGTGTCCTTTGCGGATGGATATTACAGAAAACCGGTGGAGGATACCTACCGGCAGTATCTGGCAGATCATGAGGAGATTTTCCGTGGAAGAGAGGACAAGTTTGTCTGCCTGATGGATCTGGCGCTGATGGCTATGAGAAAACTGAAAAAGGAAGGTAAACTGGAGGATCAGGAAGAGTCTGACGAGATCAACGCATGTTCCATCGTGGTTCCGGTGGAGATTGACGGACAGACAGAGGAATGGCTCGTGAATTTTAAGAATGAAACGCACAATCATCCTACAGAGATTGAGCCTTTCGGCGGCGCTGCTACCTGTCTGGGCGGTGCGATCCGGGATCCGCTTTCCGGGCGGACTTATGTCTATCAGGCCATGCGCGTGACCGGAGCGGCAGATCCCACAGTCTCTGCATCGGAGACTTTGAAAGGCAAGTTGCCGCAGAAAAAACTGGTCAGGGGTGCAGCCAGCGGATACAGTTCCTACGGCAACCAGATTGGTCTTGCCACAGGCTATGTGAAAGAGATCTATCATCCGGATTATGTGGCCAAGCGTCTAGAGATCGGTGCGGTGATGGGGGCTGCTCCAAGAAAAGATGTAATCCGGGAAACTTCTGATCCGGGAGATATCATCATTCTGCTTGGCGGACGTACAGGGCGGGACGGCTGCGGCGGCGCCACCGGCTCTTCGAAAGTGCATACAGAGGCGTCCATTGAGACCTGCGGCGCAGAAGTGCAGAAAGGGAATGCGCCTACAGAGCGGAAGATTCAGAGACTGTTTCGTCGTCCGGAAGTGACCCGGCTGATCAAAAAATGCAATGATTTTGGTGCAGGTGGGGTTTCCGTTGCCATTGGTGAACTGGCAGACGGCCTGCTGGTCAATCTGGATCTGGTTCCGAAGAAATATGCCGGACTGGACGGAACGGAGATTGCGATCTCCGAGTCCCAGGAGCGTATGGCCGTGGTGGTGGATCCCCAAAATGTAGATGAATTTATGAAATACGCAGTGGAAGAAAATCTGGAATCTGTCTGTGTGGCAGAGGTAATGGAATCTCCGCGACTGGTTTTAAAGTGGAGGGGGAAGGAGATCGTCAATCTTTCCCGGGCGTTTCTTGATACCAACGGCGCGCATCAGGAGACAAAAGTGGCAGTGGATATGCCGTCAGAGGAGCAGAAGTATTTTGAGAGAAGAGAAGTGGGTGATGTCAGAGAGACGTGGCTTGGCCTTCTGAAGGATCTGAACGTGTGTTCTCAGAAAGGACTGGTGGAGATGTTCGACGGCTCCATTGGAGCGGGAAGCGTGTTCATGCCTTACGGCGGCAGATATCAGCTGACAGAGACACAGACTATGGTGGCGAAGCTTCCGGTGCTGAAAGGAAAGACCGATACAGTTACGATGATGAGCTATGGGTTTGATCCCTATCTGTCCAGCTGGTCTCCTTACCATGGAGCGGTCTATGCGGTTCTGGAATCGGTGGCAAAGATCGTGGCATCTGGTGGAGATTACCGGAAGATCCGCTTTACATTCCAGGAATATTTTCGCAGGATGACGGAGGATCCCCACCGCTGGAGCCAGCCTTTTGCAGCGCTTTTGGGGGCTTACAGCGCACAGATGGGCTTTGGACTGCCCTCTATCGGCGGTAAGGACAGTATGTCCGGTACGTTTAATGAGATTGATGTGCCGCCGACTCTGGTATCCTTTGCAGTGGATGTTGCGAGCAGCCGGCATATCATTACACCGGAGCTGAAAAAGGCAGGCAATAAACTGATTCTTCTAAGGATTGACAGGGACGACTATGATCTTCCGGATTATAGCCAGGCTATGGATCTGTACGGAAAATTCTTCGAAGATGTGAAGGCTGGTAAAATCATATCTGCATATGCGCTGGATGCCCATGGCATCGTTGCAGCGGTCAGCAAGATGGCCTTTGGCAACAAGCTGGGTGTGAAACTGGAGCATAATCTGGATCCGAGAGATGCTTTCGCCCCGGGCTTTGGGTGTATTGTGGCAGAGGTGCCAGACGGAAAAGTGGGAGAACTGTCCATTACCTATACATTGATCGGTGAAGTGACTGAGAAGGACTTTTCCTATGGGAATGCTGTCATTTCCATGGAGGAAGCACTGGAGGCATGGACCGGAACTCTGGAAAAGGTCTATCCGACCGTGGCAGTGAAAAATAAAGAACTGCTGGATACACCGGTTTATCATGCGGACAGTGTCTATGTATGCAGATACAAGGTGGCGAAACCGACCGTCTTTATCCCTGTATTTCCGGGTACCAACTGTGAATATGACAGTACCAGGGCGTTTGAGCGGGCCGGTGCAGATGTGGTGACGAAGATTTTCCGGAACCTGAACGGAAACGATATCCGGGAATCCGTGGACGCTTTTGAAAAAGCTATCAGTCAGGCGCAGATCATCATGTTCCCGGGTGGATTTTCGGCGGGAGATGAACCGGATGGTTCTGCCAAGTTCTTTGCTACAGCCTTCCAGAACGAGAAGATCAAAGAAGCAGTTATGAAACTTTTGAATGAGAGAGACGGACTGGTCCTTGGAATCTGCAACGGTTTCCAGGCCCTGGTGAAGCTGGGGCTGCTGCCGCATGGTGAGATTGTGGGACAGACGGCAGATTCACCTACACTGACCTTCAATACGATCAACCGGCATATTTCCCGTATGGTCTATACCAAGGTCGTGACAGACAAGTCGCCATGGTTGTCAGGCGCAAAGTTGGGTGAGACCTATGTGATTCCTGCATCCCACGGAGAAGGACGTTTTGTGGCTCCGAAGGAGTGGATCGACCGGCTGTTTGCCAATGGTCAGGTGGCGACCCAGTATGTGGATCTGCAGGGCAATCCAACCATGGATGAAGAGTGGAATGTAAATGGTTCCTATGCATCTGTTGAGGGCATCACCAGCCCGGATGGACGGATTCTGGGTAAGATGGGACACGCAGAGCGAATTGGGGAAGCTGTGGCTGTCAATATTTACGGCGAGCAGGATATGAAGATCTTTGAATCTGGTGTAGAGTATTTCAGATAACATACGATAAGATCAGACTCTTTCAATGGAATACAGCATCCGGACCGGCAGAGTGGTTCCGTCCGTGAAGAGAAGGGTATGGTGGCATTGGTCAATCTTTTGGAGTTTTTTTGAGATGGTTATATAAGTGCCCCCATCCTTTCTCATATCCGGTTGAAAATAAGTGATTTTCACTTCTGGTTCCCGGGACAGTTCTGTCTGGAGCTGCCGCAGGAACTGGTCCAGCTGCTGTACCTGGTCTTCTTCCAGTTCCACAAAAGTGTCCGTTTGTCTGGCCGTTTCCCGGATGGCAGCGCCATGTCCGGTAAGCGCTGCAAAAGGAGAAAACTGCGCAGCGCGGTTTAATAGAGACATTTGCGGATGTCTGGAAGAGATATGGTGAGAAAGGTGAATGATATCATCATATTTGTGGCATTCTTTTGGCATCATGCTTTGTGTCCTCCGATCTGGCGGTTTCGTTCCATAGTGGTGGCATCTTTCTGTAGATTCATGCCTTTTAGGATGGCATTTTTTCCGTATTTCTTTTTAACAGACAGCATCGCTTCCTGCAAACGCCGTTCTTTGGCGTATCTGTCTGCCTCTTCTTCCTTCTTTTTCTCCAGAACTGTGTAATCAGTAAACAGATCAAGTTGCTCGTAGGATTCTGTCTGGATAACTTGTGTCTCGTCCACCAGGTGGTTTGCGGACAGCATTACCCGGCGAATGAGCAGGTTCGGATCGACGATCTGATCATAGAGTTTAAGGGCTGCGTCGGTGATTTTACAGGCGGAGGAAGTCTGACAGTCCAGATTGATGGTACCATGGGCGTGTTTGGGGACTTTCCTGCCATAACGGTCTGTGGTGATTTCTCCTTTGTATTCGTTTGCATTCCCGGGAAACGTTAGGTTTTCACGGTCATAACCGACAGTAAGCGTTATCTGGTCTGTGACCAGCCGTTTGTCCACAAGATCCAGAGCCAGCAGATCCGTCATCTCCTGAACGATAAGCTTTCCTTTGGAGAAATCGTAAGGCTGACGCAGTACCTGCCCGGAGCAAAGGCTGTTGCTCTCTGGTTTGTAAGCTTTGACCAAATCCATGGTCACAGGTTCCCAGCCCCAGGAATGGTCGATCAGGAGTTCCGCATTGACACCAAACAGGTGGTACAGAAGTTCTTCATTGTGATAGTCCTGATCACTTCCAAGAGAGCAACGGGCGATATCCCCCATGGTAAAAAGGCCAACTTCTTCCAGCTTCTTCTGATAGCCATGTCCGACACGCCAGAAATCAGTGAGAGGCCGGTGATTCCACAGGAGCCTTCGGTAGGAGAGTTCATCCAGTTCCGCGATACGGACGCCGTTGGGATCCGGTTCCACATGTTTGGCTACGATATCCATGGCGACTTTGCACAGATACAGATTGGTGCCGATACCAGCGGCGGCAGTAATCCCTGTGGTGTCAAAGACATCTTGTATGATTTTTGCAGTTAGCTGCCTTGGGTTCATCCGGTAAGTTTTCAGATAATGAGTGACATCCATGAATACTTCATCAATGGAATAGACATGAATATCTTCCGGAGCAATGTATTTCAGATAAATATTGTAGATGATTGTACTGTATTCGATATAGAAGGCCATCCGGGGCGGAGCGATTATATAGGAAAGTTCCAGTTCCGGATGCTCTTCTAGCTCTCCGGTATGGCAGGAAGAGCCTGTAAACCGGCAGTGCGGGGCTCTGCTTCTGCGCTCCTGATTGATTTCTTTTACTCTCTGTACGACTTCGAAGAGCCTTGCTCTGCCAGAGATTCCGTAGGCTTTCAGGGAAGGAGACACGGCAAGGCAGATGGTTTTTTCCGTTCTTCTGGCATCTGCCACTACCAGATGGGTGGTGAGCGGGTTCAATCTCCGCTCGATGCATTCCACAGAAGCGTAGAATGATTTTAAATCAATGGAGACATAGGTATGGCAGTTTTCACTCATGGGTTTTCTTCCTCCTGTTGTCTGCAACACGTCCAGTCCCTGGACTTTTTTTATTATAACAGAATATCAGTTCGATTTATACAGGATTTTTCATACAAAAATATTTCCACCTGTGCGGTTGGATGCTCATTCGAGCATCCAACCTACTCCCACATTCGCAAAACTCGCGCATGTGCGCTCCTGCGTCTGCATTCGCAGCCGCGTTTTGCTCATTTGGAAGTGGGTTGCTAATCCAATGGCTCGTCTGCATTGCAATAACTTGCATGCAGACAAGCCTCTGGATTACAACCGCACAGGTGGAAATATTTTGTGCAAAGAGACGAAAAATGAATTGGCCTCAGGATCTTGCATAATTTTCTTTGCGATGCCGGATACTATTCACATCATAATCTGAAGGAGGACATGAACATGACAAGACTAGACTGTTCAGTTGTAAATTGTACGTATAATAAGGATAACAGTTGCTGCAAAGACAATATCCATGTGGGCGGCAGAGACGCAAAGGTGACAGATCAGACCTGTTGTGACAGCTTCCGGGAACGCAAATATGACGGAACCCGCAATGCGGATGATATCCCGAGCAAACCGACGGAGGTTGCCTGCGATGCAACAACCTGTACCTATAATCAGTCCTGCAAATGTCATGCAGAGCAGATTCAGGTGGCGGGAGCCAATGCATGTCATTGCGATCAGACGGAATGTGCGACGTTTAAATGTGAATGCAAATAAGTAAATAGGAATCTGCTGAGAAATAGCGTTTTTTAACCTTTCCGGCAGCCATTAAAAATATTCCCGCAGGAATCAGGGCGACAGAGTTTTCCTGGATTCCGGCGGGAATGTTTTTTGTTTTCTGCGGTTCTGGTTTGTGTAGTAATCAGATTTGGAATGAAATGTGGTGAAATACATATTAATCCAACAGATGGAGAAGAAATTTGCAGGTACGCACCACAGTTAAAGTGGTGTGAAAGTAGTTGATCAGTACCGCCCCCTTTCCTTCATATTGTAAAGTTTCTTTTTGTTGATACGGCGCACTTTGGCGCGGGGTTCGTATTTTGCACAGTGCTGACAATAGGTCCTGTGACATGCATCCCGGCCTTTGGCGCATTGGCCGAGAGCCAGGTAATATTTACATGGGATTTCTCTGTATTTAGCCATTTTTACTTCCTGCCTTATAATTATATACTGGGGTTAACAGTCTCTTGATTTCTGCTGTAGCCTCAACCTGTGAGGCAATGGTTCGGATATCCCGGTAAGCAAAAGGCGCTTCGTCCAGTGTATCTCTGCTGATACAGCTGCAGTGGATGCCTTTCATTGCTGCCTTGAACTGAGAGAGTGTGTATCTTTTGGCTACGTCTTCCCGCTTCAGAAGCCTTCCGGAGCCGTGGGGTGCGGAGCAGTTCCAGTCTGCATTTCCTTTTCCAACGGCCAGAAGAATACCGTCCCGCATATTGGCGGGGATCAGGATCCGCTCTCCCTCCCGGGCGGAGACAGCGCCTTTGCGGAGTATCCAGCCGTTTTGTTCCTGCGCGGCATAGTTATGGGGGCAGGAGAAAATGTCGGTTGGTTTCCACTTCATGGAACGGCACAGGACATCCAGGATCGCCAGCCGGTTTTCTTCTGCGTAACGCTGTACTACTGTCAGGTCATGGAGGTAGCTGCGAAGAAGCGCTCCGTCCAGCCAGATCATAGGCCAGGGGGCGGAGATTCTCCGGGACTTTAGTTCCTTTTGTCCCAGATGTAGATAATATTCTGCCATCTCCCTGCCAAGCCGCCGGCTTCCGGTATGAATGGTCAGATAGTGTGTCCCTTCCTCGTCCTGGTCGATCTCGATGAAATGATTGCCTCCGCCCAGTGTCCCCATACTGAGAATCGTCTTTTCCAGATGGATGTGATCTGCGCACTCCAGAGTTTCGTATGGAAAATCCGCGCTGCGCGGGTGAGGGGTGCGACGGATGGACATGCCGCCGGGAATCTGTTCCCGGATGACAGTATCCAGTCTCTGATATTCGATGTTCTTCTTTCCTAAAACAGCGCAGGTCATGCCGCATCCAATGTCAATGCCCAGAAGGGCAGGGAGTATCCGGTCCTGAAAGGTCATGGTCAGGCCAATAGGGCCGGTTTTCCCCGGATGCACATCGGGCATAATCCGGACCCGGCTGTTTGCCGCACAGGCATGGTCGCAGATCATCCGTACCTGTGCAAGGGCGTATTGCTCTATAGAATCTGTGAAAATAGTTGCAGAAGTGTAAGTGCCGTTTATCTCTTTCATGAAATTCCCTTCTTATATTGGAGCACATCTGAAACTTTCAGGAGTGCTCTGGGAGATACGAGTCCGGAGAGACAGGCTCTCTTCTGGACATAAAAATACCTCCGCATGGCCGCAGAGGTAACATGAAAAAGAATGGCTCTTTTCTATGCAGATTGTCTGAATATCAGATGAACGGGCGGACAATCTGACCTCTGCCGGAAATAATAGTTGCGATTGTGTTGAAAAACTGCTTTGCATGCGTCATAATTGTCCTCCTTTCTTAAGATAAAATCTTCATGTTTCCGACTTATAGTATAGGGCGGAAAGGCTTGAAAGTCAAGCGATTTCAAATCTCACACTCCAAAAAAATATTTGATCCGTTCCAGTCTGGAAGTCATACTGACCATCAACATGTCCAGTACGGTCAGAGCCGCCATACATTCCACAACGACGACTGCCCGGGGGACGATGATCGGGTCATGCCGTCCCTGGATGGATATGGTAATCTCTTCGCCGGTTTTGCTGACGGTCTGCTGGTCTGCACGAATGGACGGGGTGGGTTTAAAAGCAGCCCGGAAGATTAGATCGCTGCCGTCGCTGATTCCGCCCAGGACACCGCCGGAATGATTGGTTTTTTTGCCTATGGCCCCATTTTCTTTCTGATAAAACGCGTCATTATTGACGCTGCCCAGGGCTTTTGCAGCTTCAAAGCCATCCCCGATCTCAAAGCCTTTTACAGCTCCAATGGAACAGACCGCCTTGGCGAGATTGGCGCTCAGCTTATCAAAACAGGGCTCGCCCACACCTGCAGGTATACCGCTGATCACACATTCCACGACGCCTCCACAGGAGTCGTTATGCTGCCTGCACTGGTCCAGATAGGCCTCGGCGAGAGCAGCGGCTTTGGCATCCGGCATATTGACCGCGTTTTTCTCCATCTGGGTCAGGTCAAAACGGTCCGGCTCAATGGTTACAGGGCCGATGGACCGGGTATAGGCGGTTATGGTAATACCAAGTTCCGACAAAAGCTTCGCCGCCACTGCGCCTGCTGCCACACGGCCGATGGTCTCTCTGCCGGAGGAGCGGCCGCCGCCCGTATAGTCACGGAATCCGTATTTGCAGTCATAGGTGTAGTCGGCGTGTCCGGGACGGTAGTATGAGGCGATCTCACGGTAATCTTTGGAACGCTGGGACGTATTGCGGACCATCAGGGAGATGGGAGTGCCGGTGGTCTTTCCCTCGAAGACGCCCGAGAGGATCTCAACAACATCGTCTTCCTTTCTTGGGGTCGTGAACCTGGATTGTCCCGGTTTCCTTCGGTTTAGATAGATTTGGATATCCTGTTCTGTGAGGGCGAGCCCGGCCGGACATCCGTCGATGACGACGCCAATGCCCCTGCCGTGGGATTCTCCCCAGGTGGTGACGGATAATAAAGTGCCGAGTGTTGAACCTGCCATAGATAGATATACTCCTGTCCTGTAAAATTGATTGACTAACTATCAGTATATATAATATACTTTCATTTGTAAATGAAATCATAAAAAGTAGTCAGAAGATCGGATCACGAGGTGAAATATGTATAAATTACTGAAAAAAGACGGAAATGCAAAACGTGGTGAATTTCACACAGTGCATGGGGTGATACAGACCCCCGTGTTCATGAACGTGGGAACTGCAGCGGCGATCAAGGGAGCAGTGTCCACGGAAGATCTGGAGGCGATTGGCACGCAGGTGGAGCTCTCCAATACCTATCATCTCCATGTACGCCCCGGAGACCAGGTGGTGAAGAAGATGGGAGGACTGCACCGGTTCATGTCCTGGGACCGGCCGATTCTGACGGATTCCGGCGGCTTCCAGGTATTTTCCCTGGCAGGACTCCGCAAGATCAAAGAAGAAGGCGTGTATTTTCATTCCCATGTGGACGGCAGGAAGATTTTTATGGGTCCGGAAGAAAGTATGCAGATCCAGTCCAATCTGGCTTCTACGATTGCCATGGCGTTTGATGAATGCGCACCCAGCAAAGCAGAGAGAAGTTATGTACAGGCATCTGTGGAGCGGACTACCAGGTGGCTGAAGCGCTGCAGGACGGAAATGGAGCGGTTGAACAGCCTTCCCGATACGATCAACCGGGAGCAGTTTCTCTTCGGAATCAATCAGGGAGCAGTATATGAGGACATTCGGATTGATCATGCGAAGGCAATTGCGGAGCTTGACCTTCCGGGATATGCGATAGGAGGGTTGGCGGTAGGCGAAAGTCATGAAGAGATGTATCAGATCATTGAAGCGGTGGTCTCTTATCTGCCGGTGGAAAAGCCCACATATCTGATGGGAGTCGGAACCCCGGCAAATATTCTGGAAGCAGTGGAACGGGGCGTTGATTTCTTTGACTGTGTGTATCCAAGCCGAAACGGAAGACATGGGCATGTGTACACAGACTGTGGAAAGCTGAATCTGTTCAATGCCAGATATGAATTGGACGAGCGACCCCTTCAGGAAGGCTGTGGGTGTCCGGCCTGCAGAAGATACAGCAGGTCCTATATCCGACACCTTCTGAAAGCAAAGGAGATGCTTGGTATGCGTCTGTGCGTGCTTCATAATCTGTATTTCTATAATCATATGATGGAGGAGATACGGGAGGCAATCGAACAGGGATGCTATCAGGAATACAAAAGGAAGAAACTGGCAGGTCTGATGGAACAGCCGGAATAAAGAATCCGGAAGGGCTGTTTCACAATAAGATATAAAAAATCCTGCAGAAACAGAAAAAAAGCTTGCCCCCAATGGCGATATTGTGTACAATATACATTAAGTCATTTTTCAGGAGGAAACAGATATGTTATTAACCGGCGTAGGTGCAGGCGGTATGCTGCAGTTTGCGATTATCTGGGGGCTTTTTCTTGCTGTTATGTATTTTATGGTGATGAGACCTCAGAAAAAAGAACAGAAAAGACTTGCTGCTATGCTGTCTTCTCTGGAAGTAGGAGATGTAGTTGTGACTACCAGTGGATTTTATGGTGTCTTGATTGATATT
Organism: uncultured Lachnospiraceae bacterium; assembly: GCA_910579225.1. Lineage (GTDB taxonomy): Bacteria > Bacillota > Clostridia > Lachnospirales > Lachnospiraceae > Hominiventricola. The sequence goes on from CAJTTI010000002.1 coordinate 162,004, forward strand.
ACAGATGAGGACGTAATCGTAGAGTTCGGGAGCAACCGCAACTGCCGTATTCCAATGAAAAAATCAGCGATTCAGGAAGTGGAAAAACAGAACTAATGTACTGGCAGGCGGAAGTGGACTTCCGCCTTTTTGCATTAAGTAAAGTGCAAAATATTAGATCAGAGGTGGTAAAATGAATTGTAAGATCGGAGTGATCTCCGGAGACGGAATCGGACCGGAGATTGTAAGAGAAGCAAGGAAGGTGCTGGACCGTGTGGCGGAAAGGTTCGGCCATCAGTTTATGTATATGGAACTTCTGTTGGGAGGAGCGTCCATTGATGCATATGGAGTTCCTTTGACAGAGGAGACCATTGAAAAGGCAAAGTCCTGCGAGGCAGTGCTGATGGGTTCCATTGGCGGAGACGCGAAGACTTCTCCCTGGTATCAGCTGGAGCCATCCAGGAGACCGGAAGCAGGGCTTCTGGGGATTCGGAAAGCGTTGAACCTGTTTGCCAATCTGCGCCCGGCCTATCTGTATGAAGAACTACGGGAAGCATGTCCGCTCCGGGCGGACATCAGCGAGGCTGGTTTTGATATGCTGATCATGAGGGAACTGACGGGCGGTCTTTATTTTGGTGCCAGAAAGACGGAAGAAGTGGACGGAGTACGGACTGCAATGGATACGCTTTCCTATAATGAGCATGAGATTCGCCGGATTGCCAAGCGTGCTTTTGACATTGCTATGAAGAGGCGGAAAAAAGTGTGCAGTGTCGACAAGGCAAATGTGCTGGATTCTTCCAGACTCTGGAGGAAAGTGGTGGAAGAAGTGGCGAAAGATTATCCGGAAGTAGCATTGTCTCATATGTATGTGGACAACTGTGCCATGCAGCTTGTGATGAATCCGGCGCAGTTTGATGTAATTCTGACCGAAAATATGTTCGGTGATATCCTGTCTGATGAGGCATCTATGGTGACCGGTTCCATTGGTATGCTCTCCAGCGCCAGTCTGAATGATACCAGGTTTGGACTGTATGAGCCAAGCCATGGTTCTGCTCCGGATCTTGCAGGTCAGGACAAGGCCAATCCCATCGCCACGATTTTGTCGGCAGCCATGATGCTCCGCTACAGCTTTGACCTGGACCAGGAGGCAGAAGCGGTGGAAGCTGCTGTCCGACAGGTACTGAAGGAGGGCTATCGCACGGGCGATATCATGTCAGAGGGAGGTATCTGTACCGGAACGACTCAGATGGGCGATTTGATTGCTGCGCATATTTAAGATGGACTTTGAGAAGCGGACAGATATTTTATACAGTTGCTGCCGGTACTGTGATTCGAAAAGAACTGCGGCAGAACTGTAATCTACATTGCCCGGATTGAGGCAGATGCGAAACTGTAAGGAGGAGGAACTTGATTTATGAGAAGCGATGCAGTTACAAAGGGGATGCAGCAGGCACCCCATCGTTCCCTGTTCAACGCATTGGGGCTGACAGAGGAGGAAATGAACCGCCCATTGGTAGGTATTGTCAGTTCCTATAATGAGATTGTACCAGGGCATATGAATCTGGATAAAATTGTGGAGGCAGTAAAGCTTGGAGTTTCCATGGCAGGAGGAACTCCGATTGTATTTCCGGCCATTGCGGTATGTGACGGGATTGCCATGGGACATATGGGGATGAAATATTCTCTGGTAACCAGAGATTTGATTGCAGACTCTACAGAGGCCATGGCCATGGCACACCAGTTCGATGCGCTGGTGATGGTGCCCAATTGTGATAAAAATGTCCCGGGACTTTTGATGGCGGCAGCCAGAGTGAATATCCCCACCGTATTTGTCAGCGGCGGTCCCATGCTGGCCGGCCGTGTGAAAGGGGAGAAACGAAGTCTTTCCAGTATGTTTGAGGCGGTGGGTTCTTATGCGGCGGGTACCATGACGGCAGAGGATGTAAAAGAATTTGAAAATAAAGTATGTCCTACCTGCGGTTCCTGTTCCGGCATGTATACGGCCAACAGTATGAATTGTCTTACGGAAGCTCTTGGCATGGGACTCCGGGGAAATGGTACGATTCCGGCTGTTTATTCTGAGCGGATCAAGCTTGCGAAGAGAGCAGGAATGCAGGTAATGGAGATGCTGGAAAAAAATATCCGCCCGAGGGACATTATGACAGAGCAGGCGTTTATGAATGCGCTTACCGTAGATATGGCTCTGGGCTGTTCTACTAACAGTATGCTTCATCTCCCGGCGATTGCTCACGAAGCAGGTGTGGAACTGAATGTGGATATTGCAAATGAAGTGAGTGCGAGAACGCCAAACCTGTGCCATCTGGCACCGGCAGGCCCTACTTATATGGAAGATCTGAATGAAGCCGGCGGTGTCTATGCGGTTATGAAGGAATTGACGAAAAAAGACCTTCTGAATCTGGACTGCATGACTGTAACCGGAAAGACTGTGGGCGAGAATATCGCTTCCAGTATAAACCGGAATCCGGAAGTCATCCGGCCGGCAGAGAATCCTTACAGTGTCACTGGAGGAATCGCGATCCTGAAAGGTAACCTGGCACCGGACAGCGGTGTGGTGAAGCGCTCTGCAGTGGCGCCGGAGATGCTAGTGCATGAAGGCCCGGCCAGGGTATTTGACTGCGAAGAAGACGCGATTGAGGCCATAAAGGCTGGTAAGATTGTTGCAGGTGATGTGGTTGTAATCCGGTATGAAGGCCCCAAAGGCGGTCCGGGTATGCGGGAGATGCTGAATCCCACTTCTGCCATTGCAGGTATGGGCCTTGGTTCGTGTGTGGCGCTGATCACAGACGGAAGGTTCAGCGGAGCCAGCCGCGGCGCGTCGATCGGACATGTATCCCCGGAAGCTGCGGTGGGAGGTCCCATAGCGTTGGTGGAGGAAGGCGATATTATTAAAATTAATATTCCGGAAAACCGGCTGGATGTAGATGTCCCGGAGGAAGAGATGGAAAGAAGGCGCGGAAAGTGGCAGCCGAGGGAGGCGAAGGTCACCACCGGGTATCTGGCGCGCTATGCATCCATGGTAACTTCCGGCAACCGGGGCGCAATTCTGGAAATCAAATAGTCAGCGAAATCAGCATCTTTCCGGACAAAAGCCCGGAAGGATTTCCAGACGTGAAACGGCGGGAAATTCTTCCAGACCCCGGGCTGGTGGAGGGGAAGATGCGGAACTGTAAATCAGCATCTTTCCGGACAAAAGCCCGGAAGGATTTCCAGACGTGAAACGGCGGGAAATTCTTCCAGACCCCGGGCTGGTGGAGGGGAAGATGCGGAACTGTAAATAGGAGAAAAAATATGATTTTATCGGGCGCAGAGATTGTGATCGCCTGCCTGGAGGAACAGGGTGTGGACACTGTATTCGGGTATCCGGGCGGGGCGATTTTGAATATTTATGATGCACTGTACAAACACAAAGAGATTACGCATATATTGACATCCCATGAACAGGGAGCCTCTCATGCAGCAGATGGCTATGCCAGGGCGACCGGCAGGGTTGGAGTGTGCTTTGCCACGTCCGGGCCAGGCGCCACTAATCTGGTTACTGGTATCGCCACTGCCTATATGGACTCCATTCCTGTTGTGGCAATTACATGCAACGTAGGAACATCACTTCTGGGAAAAGACAGTTTTCAGGAAGTGGATATTGCAGGTATCACCATTCCGGTGACAAAACATAATTTTATTGTAAAAGATGTTAGAGATCTGGCAGGAGTTATCCGGCGCGCCTTCCGAATTGCCAGAACCGGGAGACCGGGGCCTGTACTTATAGATGTAACCAAAGATGTAACAGCCAATGAGACCGAGTATACCAGAGAAGTGTCGGAAGAGATCCGTCCAGATTGTTCCACAATCAGAGAGGAAGATCTGAAGGAGGCGGTCCGGCTGATTCAGCAGGCTCAGAAACCCATGATCTTTGTCGGTGGCGGCGCCATTGCGTCCAATGCTTCCGGAGAGCTTCTGGAGTTTGCAGAGAAGCTGGATGCCCCCGTGTGCGATACTTTGATGGGAAAGGGCGCTTTCAGCGGAGAGCATCCGCTGTATGCAGGGATGCTGGGCATGCATGGTACAAAGTATGCCAATTTCGGCGTGGCTAAATGCGATCTTCTTGTGACGGTGGGCGCACGCTTCAGCGACCGGGTATTTGGTGATGCCTCCCGCTTTGCGACGCATGCAAAGATCCTTCAGATTGATGTGGATCCTGCGGAGATCAACAAGAACATTTTGGTTTCCTCCAGCATTATCGGAGATGTAAAAGAAGTGCTGAAAAAGTTGAATCCGCTGTTTGATCAGCAGGAGCATAAGGAATGGATTTCATATATTGATGATCTGAAAACCCGTTTTCCGCTGAAATACAACGAAGAAGGACTGACAGGCCCATATATTGTGGAGGAGATCTATAAGGCGACCAGAGGAGATGCGATTATCTGTACAGAAGTCGGACAGCACCAGATGTGGGCGGCACAGTATTATAAATACAGCAGTCCCAGGACATTTCTGACTTCCGGAGGTCTCGGCACCATGGGTTACGGCCTGGGAGCATCCATGGGCGCTAAGCTGGCAATGCCGGACAAGCGGGTGATCAATATTGCCGGTGACGGGTGTTTTCGCATGAATATGAACGAGTTGGCCACGGCGGCGCGTTACAATATTCCGATTATTGAAGTAGTAATTAATAACCATGTGCTGGGGATGGTCCGACAGTGGCAGAATCTGTTCTACGGAGGACGTTATTCAGCTACGGTTCTCAATGATAAGGCTGACTTTGTGAAAGTGGCGGAGGCACTTGGGTGTAAAGGGATTCGCGTTACGAAAAAGGAAGAATTTGCGCCGGCTTTGCAGGAAGCGTTTGCATATGGAGGACCGGTACTTCTGGATTGCCAGATCGACAGTGATGATAAAGTGTTTCCGATGGTACCGGCAGGAGCTCCTATTGAGAACGCATTTGATCAGGATGATCTGCCGGAATAAAGTTTCATTATTGACTTTGCAAGGGGTGCTGTAGTATTATAATAGATAGAAATTAAGGGCAGAAATGATATTACTGGGGGATGCTGCAGGGTAGTCATTTCCGATGATTGACAATACTTGATGGGAAATTTATTCAAGCGCTGTGGGTGATTTGGAAGGGCGAAGGGCAGCATCCTCTCTGTGTTATGGAAAAGAGGATATGAAATTATGAAAAGAGTCTATAATTTCTCGGCCGGGCCTGCCGTATTGCCGGAGGAAGTGCTGAGAGAAATTTCAGAAGAGATGATGGACTACCGGGGAACGGGTATGTCCGTGATGGAGATGAGCCATCGCTCCGGGGTTTTTGACGAGATCCTACAGACAGCAGAAAAAGACTTTCGGGAGCTTTTGAAAGTTCCTGACAATTATAAGGTACTGTTCCTGCAGGGCGGAGCTCATCTGCAGTTTGCTGCAGTTCCCATGAACCTGATGAAGAACCGGGTAGCAGATTATATTGTGACTGGTCAGTGGGCAAAGAGAGCTTATGAGGAGGCAAAGCAGTATGGGACTGCGAATAAGATTGCTTCCAGTGAAGACCAGACGTATTCTTATATTCCGGACTGCTCGGATTTGCCGGTTAGTGGGAATGCTGATTATGTCTATATCTGTGAGAATAATACCATCTATGGGACCAAGTTTAAGACCCTTCCCGATACGAAAGGGAAAGATCTGGTGGCAGATGTATCCTCCTGTTTCCTGTCAGAGCCTGTGGATGTGTCCAGATATGCGGTAATGTACGGAGGCGTTCAGAAGAATATCGGACCGGCAGGTATGGTGATTGCAGTGGTCCGGGAGGACCTGATTACGGATGACGTACTTCCCGGGACGCCGACCATTATGAAATATAAGACCCAGGCGGATACGGGGTCTTTGTATAATACACCAAATTGCTTCTGCATTTATACATGTGGAAAAGTATTTCAGTGGCTGAAAAAAATGGGTGGCCTGGAGGTGATGAAGCGGAAGAATGAGGAGAAAGCAGCGGTTCTCTATGATTACCTGGACAGCAGCAGGCTGTTTCAGGGGACTGTGAGGAAAGAAGACCGTTCGCTGATGAATGTTCCTTTTGTGACCGGAGATCAGAAACTGGATGCGAAATTTGTCAGAGAGGCAGATGAGGCAGGCTTTGTGAATCTGAAAGGCCACAGAAGTGTCGGCGGCATGCGTGCCAGCATTTATAATGCTATGCCGAGAGAGGGTGTAGAGGCGCTTGTTGCATTTATGAAAAAATTCGAAGAGGAGAACAAGTAGAACAATGTATCAGTATCATTGTCTGAATCCGATTGCGGAGATTGGACTTAAAAGGTTTGACGGCAATTATGCCAAGACGGACAATATCGTGAACGCGGACGCGGTGCTGGTGCGGAGCGCGGCAATGCACGATATGGAACTTCCTGAAAGTGTCTGCGTCATCGGCAGGGCCGGGGCGGGTGTGAACAACATTCCCCTTGGAAAGTGTTCCGAGCAGGGAATCGCAGTTTTCAATACGCCTGGCGCCAATGCCAATGGAGTGAAAGAACTGGTGCTGGCGGGTATGCTTCTGGCGTCCAGAGACATCATTGGCGGACATTATTGGGTGCGTTCCGAACGCCAGAACGAGGAGCTTCCGCAGCTTGCTGAGAAGCAGAAAAAGGCGTTTGCGGGCAATGAAATTATGGGAAAGAAACTGGGTGTGATTGGTCTTGGGGCCATCGGAATCCTGGTGGCGAATGCAGCTGCGGCGCTGGGCATGGAAGTGTATGGATACGATCCGTATATTTCGGTGAATGCGGCATGGAATCTTTCGAGAGACGTGAAACATATTACGGATGTGAATGACATTTATCGGGAATGCGATTATATCACCATTCATGTTCCTTTAATGGACAGTACGAAGGGGATGATCGGTTCTTCTGCCATTGCATTGATGAAAAGCAGCGTGGTTATCCTAAATTTTGCCAGAGGCCCGTTGGTGGATCAGAAAGCAATTGTAGAGGCGCTCCGAACTAATCGAATCCGAAAATATGTGACAGATTTTCCGACAGCAGATATTGCTTCCATGAAAAATGCCATTGTAATTCCTCATCTGGGAGCTTCCACAGTAGAATCTGAGGACAACTGTGCGATCATGGCTGTGCAGGAAGTTCGGGACTACCTGGAAAACGGAAATATTCATAACTCCGTGAATTATCCTAATTGTGACATGGGGGTTTGCAAATTTGCAGCGCGTGTTACGATTATTCACCGGAATATCCCGAATATGTTGACAAAATTCACGGCTACATTCGGAGATCTGGGCATTAATATTGAGAGAATGAGCAATGAGACCAGAGGGGAATATGGTTATGTAATGATGGATCTGTCCAATATGCCGGATGAGGCATTGATTGATACCATACAAAAAATAAAAGGCGTTCTGAAAGTAAGGGTGATGAGATAGATGGCAGTTGTAAAGCCATTTTGTTGTGTTCATCCGGCCAGGGGCCTGGAGCCTGAGATTGCGGCTTTGCCCTACGATGTGTACAACAGAGAAGAAGCAAGACATGCAGTGGAGGGAAAACCTCTGTCTTTTTTGAACATTGACCGTCCGGAGATTCTGTTCGGGCCGGAACAGGATATGTATGCACAGGAGGTCTATGAAGCAGCGAATATACGTCTGCGGAAAATGCAGGAGGAAGGCTCGTTTGTGAAAGACGAGTCTCCGGTCTATTATATTTATGAACTGATGATGGATGGACGTTCTCAGACTGGGATTGTGGGATGTGCTTCCATTGATGACTATGAGAGCCAGATTATCCGGAAGCATGAGAGCACCAGAGCGGAGAAAGAAGAAGATCGGATTCGACATGTGGATGTGTGCAATGCACAGACAGGCCCTATCTTCCTTGCGTATCGTTCTCATGAGCAGATTCAGAAGATCATACAGGAGATTAAGACGAGGGAGCCGGAGTTTTCCTTTGAAGCGGAGGACGGGATTCGGCATACAGGTTGGAAAGTTACGGATTGCAACCTTCTGGAGGATCTGGAACAGGCGTTTGCCCAAATAGAACATATCTATATTGCTGATGGACACCACCGGACCGCATCCGCTGTGAAAGTGGGGCTGAGGCGGAGACGTCAGTATCCGGATTATAACGGTACAGAGGAGTTTAATTATTTCCTGTCGGTGCTGTTCCCTGATAATGAGCTGATGATCATGGATTATAATCGCGTCGTGAAAGATCTGAATGGATTGACTATGGAAGAGTTTCTGGGGAAAGTATCGGAAAAGTTTGAGACATTCCTTCTGAAAGGCCATGTAAAGCCTGAGGAGAAAGGGCAGATATTGATGTATCTGCATGGCTATTGGTTCCGCCTGGTGGCGAGGCCGGAATACATACAGGAAGATCCGGTGGAAGGACTGGATGTGTCTTATTTGCAGAGAGAACTTCTGGGACCGATTCTTGGAATTAAAGATCCAAGAACAGATAAACGGATTGACTTCATCGGAGGTATTCGTGGAATAGAAGAGTTGAAACGCCGTGCAGACAATGATATGGAAGTCGCGTTTGCCATGTATCCCACTTCCATTCAGGAACTTTTTGCAGTGGCAGATGCAGGACTTTTAATGCCTCCTAAATCTACCTGGTTTGAACCAAAGCTCAGGAGCGGCCTGTTTATACATGAAATCTGAATATATATTGTATGGAATGGAAAAAAGACAGATAAAGGCGTAAGCAGTTGTATTTTGCAGCTTACGCCTTTTATGTATGGAAAGGATTTTAGAGCATGGTCAGCAGATTGGGAATCAGCATGGCTACAGCAGCGGCATAGATCAGGTCAAGCCAGAAGACGGACCCGAAAGCGCCTATGTAGATCAGCCCGATTACCGGAGCAGACAGGATCTTGGGAATAAGTCCCACATTTGGATTTTTCAGAATCCGATCCAGCATATTTCTCGCATCGCCGGTACTTGGGAACGCATGCATCAGGATGGAAAATCCAAGCCAGGCCAGCACCAGGCTGACCGGATTCATATATTCCCGGAATTTCAGGATTGGTATGGCCACAGGCGTCAGGATCAGGATTCCCAGCAGGGTGTTAATAAAGAATGGACCTGTGGAAGTCAAAAATACTTTCAGAGGATCTTCGGAAGCTTCGTGCTCCACATATCCGCATGGATTTCCCATACGAAAATAGACGACCCTGAATACCGGAATGCGCAGAAATCTGCAAAAGATCTGGTGGGCAAATTCGTGGACCGCGATGCCCGGAAAGGTAATGATGGAGATCAGGATCCCCAACCCTGGAATAATCATAGTGCTTCCTCCTCTACATAGTATTCTCTGAGAGATATCTCACCGCTTAGAAGTGCTTTGGTATCATCTTCCATGGGAGTGCCGGCGTCTTCCATTTCCTGTTTCATCTGTTCTGTTTCTGCCATCATTCCGTTCTCAAATAAGGTGATGAGATAGGTATCCCGGACATAGAGGGCGTCCGGATCGCTTTCGTAGGCTGTCCTGGCATAAGTAAGTGCCTCTTCGTTATTTCCGTCCAGCAGGTTTAGGATTGCCATTCCGCGGCAGGCCAGTGCTTCCGTCTTCTCATAGCGGAGGACCTGTTCGTAATAAGACCGGGCGCTTTCAAAATCTCCATCCCGGCGAAGCCTCGTACCCAGTTCAGACATGGCAGTGAAATCCATGGGGTTCTCTTCCAGACATTTCAGAAGGCTGGCTTTATATTCTTCCGGATCCTCGGAAAACTGTGCGGCATAGTACCAGACCAGAGGCTGATACATCTTCGGATCTCCTTTCATATCTTCCAGCTTTTCCTTAATGATGACAACAGCCAGTTCTTGTTCTGTATCTTCCCTCAGATCATCTGATACAGCTTGTAATTCATCCAGTGTATCATAGTAGCTGTTCAAAATATTCTGATAGTGAATCATCTCTCCGTAGGTGGTATCGGACAGCGATTTGCCAGCCAGATGGGTGTTCATACAATAGGCGGCAAAATCATAGCATCCGTAGTCCATGGAGAGGGTTACCAGACGGACAGCCAGATCTGTGGAATTGGGATGTCTCTGAGCAGTCTGTTCCAGTTGTGACAAAGTATCATAAAGCATTCCCTGCTGGATGCGTGCTTCAGCAGTTGCATAGATCCGATAGTCTGTCAGTTGCTTTGGCATCTGGAAATATGCAAAAACCGTAAGGGCCAGAACCACAAGTGTAATGGGCAGGAAAATCCAGGGGAGGGGATAACGAATTGCCTGTTCCCTGCATCTTTTGCAGAGACGGGAATGGGGGTTCTCTGTCTTGTCTGCAGGCGCCTGATGGCACATTTCACATCCGCACAGTTCGTCGAAAATATTTTGTTCTTCCATAATAATATAAGCACTCCTTATTTCGCCCCCGGCAGTATATCCGAATACAGCCAGGAACATCTTCTTTTTACTCTAACAGGGCTGGAAGGAAAAGGTATAATCCCGTGCTTCACCTGCAGACAGATACTGTACATACTTTTTCTCCAGAAGATTTGTGTCGGGTACCTGATCCATGGTACCGCCGCACCAGGGCTCGATGCACAAAAACGGCGCGTCTTTCCTGATGGGAGTCCAGAAGGCGACGGTGGGATAATCTGGAAAATCAAACTGAATCCCCTTTTCCGTACATTGGTGGATGAGTTTCACCGTACGGTGGGTAAGATTTTCGTAAAGGATGGCATCGTGATCGAACAAGGGATACTGCAGATGCAGATCCTCCACATCCGGATCCTCAAAACGGAGCAGATATTCAGTGAAATGTTCGCCCTCTTCCATGGGACAGAAGAAAGCCGGATGTCCGCCAACCAGGAAAGGCATCTCGTCTGTTCCTTTGTTGGTTACTCCATAGACAGCGTACAGCCTGGGACCGTCCAGACGGAAGGTGACAGTGAAGACAAAATCATAGGGATAGACAGAAGAGGTGAACTCTGTGGTTCCTGTGGAGAGGATCACGTAGTTTTCTGCCTGTTCTGCCACTTTAAAATCTGCATCTTTTACAAAACCGTGCCGCGGAATATCATAAGCCTGTCCGTGGATGGTCACCGGCTGAGGAACAGCGCCGATATATGGAAAAAGAACCGGTGATGTCTTTGCCCAGTATGCAGGATCCTTCTGCCACAGGTATTCCTTGCCGGAAGCAGTCTGATAGGACAGAAGCTCTGCACCCGGAGTTTGGCAGATAACAGTGGCGTATTCGTTTTTGATTGTGATATTCATAATAGATTCCCCCATAAAATATGTATGATCATCCGGCTTTTGCGACCGCATCTGCCGTCTGTCAGGCCTGTAGATCAGCGGTCTGCCTATGGCTATTATAGCAGTTTTAAAGAGGAAATACTACAGAAGAATTATTTTTCGTGTTCCTGATTATGATGGGGGAGGCGGCTGTGGGGGCCGGATTGACTTCTGAAGGAATGGACGTTATAATAAGAACATTGTGAGGCAGGATGGGCAGGGGGGCGTATGATATGAGTGCAAAGACGAGCTGCGAGATGTGCAGCAATTATGTATATGATGAAGATTATGATTATTATGTATGCGAGATGGATCTGGATGAGGATGAGATGTATCGGTTTCTGAGTAGTTCTGTAGACAGTTGCCCGTATTTCCGCGGAGAGGATGAATATCAGATTGTACGGAAACAAATGTAAAGCATACAGACTGCTGAAATACAGCTTATAAGAGAGCGGCTGGAGAGGAGAGGGATTATGCCAGTGGTTACATTGATTATTCCAGTATATAATGCAGAGAAATATCTGCGTCGTTGTCTGGACAGTGTGATGGAGCAGGACTTTCTGGATATGGAAGTTTTGCTTCTGGACGACGGCAGCAGCGACGGGAGTCTGGAAATCTGCCGGGGATATGAAGAAAAGGATCTGAGATTCCATGTAATCAGCAAAGAGAATACGGGAGTATCGGATACCAGAAACTTAGGAATACGTCTGGCAAAGGGAAAATACCTTCAGTTTATGGACAGTGATGACTGGCTGACAAAAGACGCAGTGGAGAGTATGGTGACAGCAGCAGAGCGGGAGCAATGCGATCTGGTGATTGCGGATTTTTATCGTGTGAAAAAAGACCGCTATGTGGAGAAACGGCATATCAGGCGGAAAACAGTGATGAGCCGGGAAGAATTTGCCATGGAGATGGCGAAAAAACCGGCGGATTATTATTATGGAGTCATGTGGAACAAACTATACCGCCGGGAGATTGTCGGGCAACATGGAATTTCCTGTGACACCTCTATGAACTGGTGCGAAGATTTTCTCTTTAATCTGGAATATATCCGATATGCAGATCGTTTTCTTGCGCTGCAGAAACCCGCGTATTATTATATGAAGCGAAAGGGAAGCCTGGTGGCTACAGAAGCTGTGTCTGTGGATACAGTCCGGGTGAAGCTGGAACTTCTGGAGCGATATAAATCGTTGTATCAGAGTATGGGGCTGTATGAGGAACATAAGCTGAAGATTAATTCTTATATTGTTGCCATTGCCAGAGACGGAGGCGCGGGGCGGATGAATCCCAGAAAGCGGAAGCTTTCTCCGGAGGATGTGATACCAGAGGAAGAAAGAATCCGTTATCAGCATGTGGAACATACATTTGCTCCGGTTTATGATGAGTGGTCAAGTATTTTAATTTTGGGCACATTCCCGTCGGTAAAGTCCAGGGAGCAGAATTTTTATTACGGACATCCTCAGAACCGTTTCTGGAAGGTCTTGGCGCGCCTGACGGGGGAAGAACTGCCGGGGACTGTGGAAGAGAAGAAGGCGATGCTGCTGAAACATCATATTGCAGTCTGGGATGTGGTTCAGAGCTGCGATATCATTGGTTCCAGCGACAGTAGCATTAAGAATGTAGTTCCGGCAGATATTCCAGGAATTCTGAAAGACAGCCGGATTAGCAGGATTTTTGCCAACGGAGAGAAAGCGTATAAGCTGTACAGGAAGTACAGTGAGGAGCAGACAGGAATTAAGGCAGTCAAACTGCCATCCTCCAGTCCGGCCAATGCGGTCTTTTCACTGGACCGCCTGGCTGAGACATGGGGCGCGCTGATCTGTGACGAATGAAAAACAATCTATTAAGAGGTGAAAGAAATGGCATTTGAGAAAGCAAAAGAATATCTGAAAGGATATGGCCTGGAGGATCGGATTAAGGTATTTGACACTTCCAGTGCAACTGTGGAACTGGCGGCGGAGGCGGTGGGATGTGAACCGGCCCGGATCGCCAAAACCTTGTCCTTTCAGGTGGGAGATGAGTGCATCCTTGTGGTGGCCGCAGGAGACGCCAGAGTCGATAATAAAAAATATAAGGCGCAGTTCCATACCAAGGCGAAGATGCTTTCCTTTGAAGAGGTAGAGGAACTGACCGGACATGCAGTAGGCGGAGTGTGCCCTTTTGGAGTGAAAGAGGGTGTAAAAGTGTATCTGGACGAGTCCCTTCGCCGGTTCGGGAAAGTGTATCCGGCCTGTGGAAGCAGCAACAGTGCGGCGGAGCTGACGCTGCAGGAGCTGGAGTGCACTTCAAGGTATGAAGCGTGGATTGATGTGTGCAAATAATAGCCGGACGGTCATGTTGATTTTCGGGTGAACAGTTGCCGGCAGAGCTCTTGCGCGGCGGAATAAAATCGTTTATACTTTTTGTATCTTAACTAAAAGAGAGGAGAATATGAAAATGAACTATGAAGACGTGTTAAGAGAAGCCCGTGGCTGCATCGGGGATTCCTGCAAAGTCTGCGGAATCTGCAACGGCGTAGGATGCAGGAACCGGATTCCGGGACCGGGCGCCAAAGGGGTGGGGGATACGGCCATCCGCAACTATCAGAAATGGCAGGAGATTCGGGTCAATATGGATACTCTGCATGCGAACGTTCCGGTGGATACTTCTCTGGAACTGTTCGGGAAGAAATTCCGTTTTCCGTTTTTCGCAGGGCCCGTAGGTGCAGTAAATATGCATTACAGTGATAAATATGATGATTTGGCGTATAATAATGTACTGGTAGATGCCTGTGCAAAGGCCGGTATTGTGGCGTTCACCGGAGACGGAATGAATGCAAAAGTGGTGGAAAGCGCGGCTGCAGCCATCAAAGAAGCAAATGGTATGGGAGTGCCGACCATTAAGCCGTGGAATCTGGAAACGATTCAAGGGAAAATGGAACTGGTGAAGAAAGCAGGAGCATTTGCTATTGCCATGGATGTGGATGCAGCAGGGCTTCCGTTTCTGAAGAATATGGAGCCGCCTGCAGGCAGCAAGACCGTGGACGAGCTTCGTCAGATTGCAGAGATGGCAGGAGTTCCCTTTATCGTAAAAGGAATCATGACAGAAAAGGCAGCGCGGAAAGCAGAAGAGGCCGGTGCAGCGGCGATAGTTGTCTCCAATCATGGAGGCAGAGTACTGGATCAGTGTCCGGCCACCGCAGAAGTGCTTCCGGGTATTGTGGAAGCAGTGGGTGGACGGATGAAAGTGCTGGTTGACGGAGGTATCCGAAGCGGCGTGGACATTTTTAAAGCCCTTGCTCTAGGTGCAGATGGCGTTGTGATTGCCAGACCTTTTGTAACTGCCGTTTACGGCGGCGGTGCAGAAGGTGTGCAGTGTTATGTGGAAAAGCTGGGAGCTGAGCTTGCAGATACTATGGCTATGTGCGGTGCATCTACACTGAATGAGATCTCCAGGGAAATGGTCTGGAGGTCGTAGACTGAAAAAAGGAGAACAGTGAGATGGAACTGAAAGGGAGCAAGACAGAGCAGAACCTGATTGCTGCATTTGCGGGTGAATCCGAAGCGCGGAATAAGTATACCTATTATGCGGCCAAAGCCCATGAAGATGGTTATGAGCAGATTGCAAATCTGTTTCAGGAGACTGCAGACAATGAAAAAGCCCATGCGAAGCTGTGGTTTGAAGCGCTTCGAGGGATTCATACGACAGAAGAAAATCTCAAAGATGCAGCGGCAGGCGAGCATTTTGAGTGGAGCGAGATGTATGCAACATTTGCAAAGGAAGCAAAAGAAGAAGGCTTTGACCGGCTGGCGTCTCTGTTTGAACTGGTGGCGAAGGTCGAGAAAGAGCATGAGGAACGATATCTTAAGCTTTTGGAGAATGTGGAAAACGGGCTCGTATTTTCAAAGGATGGTGATACCGTCTGGGTATGTATGAATTGTGGTCATATCCATACAGGAAAGGTTGCTCCTTCCATTTGTCCTGTCTGTTCTTATCCCCAAGGGTATTTTGAAGAGAAAAAGAGGAATTATTAATAAAAGGATAGAAAAGCTCTGCTGCAGTTTCTGGAAAAGAAAAGCAGCAGAGCTTTTTAAACAAATTCGGGTTCAGATAATGATAAAAGCAGAGGAATGGATTAAGGCAGTTGCTGAAGATTCAGCCAGAAATCCATGCGCTCCATGAGCAAAGGGATATCCAGCGGTTTTGCAATATGTTCATTCATTCCCGCTTCACGGCCTGCTGCAATATCATCCGCAGAGACATTGGCAGACAAGGCAAGAATGGGAATCACAGATGCATCCATGCGGGGCAGTTTTCGGATAGCCCGTGTGGCCTCATAGCCGTTCATGACAGGCATTTGGATGTCCATGAGAATCAGGTCATAATAACCTTCCGGCATCTCTGCAAAACGCTGCAGGCCCTTGCGTCCATCGGAAGCGCATTCCACCATGGCTCCAATCTCACCAATCAGTTCCATAGCAATTTCCTGGTTCAATTTGTTGTCTTCTACCAGAAGGATTCGGCATCCCCGGAAGGAGAGTTCAGAAGGACTTTCAGGAATCAGTTCCGGCTGAATAGCAGGACATTCTGATGGATTCTGGAGACGCAGGATAACTGTGACGGTAAACTGTGATCCCTGCCCAGGGATACTTTTTACACTGATAGCGCCGCCCATCATACGTGCAATATTCTGCGCGATAGACAGGCCCAGACCTACGCCTTCCGTACGGCTGACTTCCGGGTCTTCCGCCCGGCTAAAAGGTTCAAAAATATGCTGGATAAAGGATTCTTCCATTCCGATTCCATTATCGCTGAAAATAAAATCGTAGGAACGGCAGCTGTATTCTCTGGATTCGCGTTCCAGAACAGATATTTCAAGTAAACCTCCCGGCGGTGTGTATTTTACGGAATTGCCCAGAATATTCAGGAACATCTGCTGGAGACGCATCTGATCTCCGAAGACATTCTCATGCTGTACCTGCAGAGGATGAATCTTAAGCTGTAGATTCTTTTCCTGGATACGGGGATAGATGACGGAGGCGACTTCCATCATCAATTCATTCAGATTCAGCATATCTGACTGCAGGTCGATAATACCGGATTTGATCTGACTGATATCGAGCAGTTCGTTGAGGGTAGCCAACAGCTGCAGGCTGGCTATGGAAGCTTTTTCCAGACAGTCTTTTACCCGTTTGTGGTCATCCAGGTGATCGGCAGCGATCTTGATCATACCAATAATGCCATTCATGGGAGTACGAATATTGTGTCCCATGCAGGAGAGAAACTCTTGTTTGGATGCGTTGGCGTGGTCGGCGGCCTCACAGGCAGCCTGAAGGGCCTGCTGTTCTCTCATCTCTTTGCGTTTGCTCACTGTGACATCCTGGGCTGCGTAGACGATGGAACGGGCTTTGCCGTTTGCATCCGCCTGAGACATGACTGCAGTGCCGCGGATCCAGCCATATTCTTCCGGTCTGGTATTCGGATGTTCCGGAAGTTTTCGATAAGCCATAGTTACGTAAGGCTGTTGCCAGTTCAATGTCTTACGAAGGTTTTGAATGCTTAAATTTTTCAGGTATTCTTCCCGGTCATCCGGATGGATAAAGTGTTCCGCATAAGCCTTAAGCCCTGTCTCGTAATCAATTTTATCATTCAGGATGTCTTTTGTTTCCTCAGACTGAGACACGTTGCGGAACATATTCTGTTCCAGATCTGCGTAATAGGTGGCAAAGAACATACTTCCCAGAGTCCGGATAATATCGGCCTGTTCCTGCGCCCCTTTCCGACGGAGCTCCTCCTCCAGTTTTTCCCGGGTAATGTCACGTCCGAGAATATTGATAGAGATCCGGTTCCCCTGGCGTGCATAGATGACATGTTCTTCCAGCCAGCAGACAGTAGTGTCGGAAGTACGGTACTGACAGATTTCCTCCCCGTAATCATGAGTGACGGCAGCTTTTTGATAAAGATGTTCCGGACTCATGATTTTTCGGAATATCTCATTATCTTCCGTTCTGACCACATTTTCCAGTGTTTCGTGAAAATATTGCTGGTAGCTTCCAGAAAAAATATTCTGAACTCTACTGTTTTCGTTGATCCGAATCCGCTCACATTGTCCGTTTTCGAGATATACAGTGGTCATAACGCTATAACGAGATTTGAGAATAGCTGCCAGCTGCATATCCCGCAGCGAAAGCGTATGTTCCTGACGTACGCGCTTGTCGACATTCTGCAAAGCCAGGATTGCGTGATTTGATGTACTGTACTCCTGATTGAAGTAGGCGATGATTGCCATATAGCGATATTCATGATCATCTTCTCCGCGCCATTGACAGAGCATATCTGTTTTCTGCACAGAAGTCTCTTTGATCTGACGCAGGTTCTGCAGAGAGAAATGCTGACAGAACCGTTCCCGGTCTGCAGGATGAACCTGCTTGGCCAGGCGGGAGTCTATGATTCCGTCCCATTGAAGAGTCCATGATTTCCATCCGGTATGCGTGTGTCCGTTTTCACGCACCAGATTAGCCTCTCCCGTGTCCAGATCAATGCTGTAGACACCAAAATTCTGCTCTCCCAAAGTACGGATTACTTCCTGGATGTGTATACTGGCATCATCCAGTTCCAGGCTCTCCTGAAGAATATCATGGATATCTTTTATATATAGAAAGATATACTGGTCTTCCCCGAGAGAAGCCGGATCTGGTACAATCTCCATTAGATTCCAGCGGAAATCATCTCCGGAATGTCTGCGGTAACAATAGGTTAAAACTTTCTTACCAGTATTTAGAGCAGTTTTGATGTGATCAGGGTGGGTAAAAGATATGAAATTGTTCATATCATCCGGATGGATGCGACCAGTATAGATAAACTGTCCAAGCCAACTGGAAAAGATATCAATGCCATATCCAATGACCCGGTCTTCTGATCTTGTCTTTACTACTTCATAGCGATCCTGTGACAGATTGACCCGCAGAATCTTGTGATAGGTGTGGGTGATTGCCTGTACATGGGGAGCTACAGTAATGATAAATGCCGGTACCTGATCTTCCCATTGAGTTCTGACAGCTGTAATATCTACCATCTCACCAAAGGGATTATTATAGTTCAGCGACTGGTTTTCCTGTCGTTCACCGATTGACAGGAGCGGGCAATTGGCACAGGAATGGTCTCCAAGTTCATGACAGGGCATACCTGTACGAATATGGGGAGATACTTCCCGTACCCGCTCATTGTAGTATAAGATTTCATGATTATCTTCCCGGATAATAAAGATGCCGGTGGTTGGAACTGCACGTAATATTTTTTCATATTCTTTAATATCCACAATTTCACCTGTGTCAGCTGTTATTTTTCTTCTGAAGGGGTTTCTTTGGAAGCGAACGTGTTTGTCTCCGTTTCCAGGTCAGAAACCACATTGATTGCAGGCTTTACGGCAGGCTCCGTCATGGTACACTTACCATCAAAGCATCCTCCGTCATCCACAATCAAAGACTTTGTAGTGACATTTCCAATGACCTTTCCGGTAGAAAGAACCTCCAGTTTTTCATGAGAGATGATGTCTCCGTCTACTTTTCCGGAGATCATTACATTGTGTGCTGTAATATTGCCTTTGACACGGCCCTCTGAACCAAGAATGAGAGTTTGCTCGCAATAGCAGTCTCCGTTCAAAGTTCCGTCAATCCGGATGGTCTCCGGAGCAGTCAGGTTGCCGTTCAGAACGGCGCCAAGACCAATGATTGTACTGATCTTTCCGGATGTTTCAGTTACAGTTGGGGTATCTTTTTTTGTCTTTCCTAACATAATACATCTCCTGATTCAAAGTTACGCATCTGTCCTTCGTCCGAAAGAATTTCTGTCCGCTGTATGCGCAGAAATCTTTCCGGACAGTTGGGCAGACACTGATTTTTATCGTTTTTAACCACGTGCGTCGATGACAGAGAGCGGGTCCAAAGGTGCTTCCTCGAAGATAATCTGATAGTCAAGCCGCGTCTCATCGGCAGTGATATTGAGCAGAACATCTCCGGCATGAACCTGGGCGCCTTCTTCCACTGCGGTTTCTGCTCCCTGATAGCAGAGGTAGCGGGTAGTATACCCAGTCTCATGAGCTATTTCGATGATATGCTGATAGATATCATCGGAGCTTAAGGTGATGACTGTGCCATCGCCGGCTGCTGTAACTGTGCCGCCGGTATAAGTGCTGATCGAGAGATACGGTTGTTCTTCTGTATAAGAAGAAAGAAGGACGCTTGCTCCGGAGTAGGGGTATCTTCCCGGGAAAGCGGGGTTGGCTGCAGGATCTTCAGGTTCTTCTTCGGCAGCTTCTGCCTCAGCTTGTTCTGCTTTTGTCTGTTCGATCTCCTGTCGGAGTGCCGCATTCTCTTCTGAGAGAGTTGTTTTATCGTTGTTCAGCTGTTCTTTCTCTTCCGTAAGCTGTTGTACCAATTCTTCCTGTGTCGTAATCTGTGTCTGCAGCGCTGCTCTTGCTTTTTGATCTATGGAGAACTCATAAGCAAGCCATCCGGTAACAGCAATCAGTAGACATAACAGTACGGGAAAAATACGAAGTACGGGTAAGGGAATGTTAAACTGCCGATTTTCCCGTCCGGTATTGGAGATCAGGAGTACTGACAGAGATTCCTTACGCTTATGTCTTTGATGATTCATAACTAAAACCTCCTGTGTATCATCATACCATAAATTGCACAAAAGAGGAAGCCAGTAAAACAGGGATGTAAAAAACATCCCTGTCAAAAAGCGTTGGCCGTGTATGGATTACAGTTTCAGGTTGGCAAGAAGAGAACCCAGATTTGTAGATATGTTCTCACTCTTGGGGATCTTGTAGTCACGGCTGTGATCGCTTTCTTCCGCAGGTTTGTCAAGAAGTGCTTTCATGCTGAGCGAAAGTTTGCCGTCTTTGATGGCGATAACTTTGACTTTTACGGTATCTCCTTCTTTTAATACCTTGTCAGGAGAGGTGATGCGTTTGTCAGAAATTTGCGATACGTGCACAAGACCGGACAGACCATTTTCCAGGCGAACGAAAGCGCCATAATCTTTCAGGGTCTCCACAGTCCCATCCATAATATCCCCCACATTTGTCTGCTCCATGGCTGTCTGGCGCTCCTGAGCAGCTTTTTCGCGGGCTTCTTCTCTCAAGATCTCTCTTGCAGAAAGAACAAGACGTTTTTTCTGCGGGTCGGCGGTGATAACACGTACACGTATCTTCTTGTGCAGCCATTCGTTCAGGTCATCCACATGCGCCAGAGACAGACGGGATGCGGGGATAAAGCCGCGGACATTTTCTACATATGCGATTACGCCTGCATTGACGATACCGCCGATCTTGACGCTCAGAACCGTCTTTTCCTTCAGATATTCGTTCAGTGTTGCCCACACGGGATCCATCTCATCCGATGTTTCCTGAGTCTCTTCTGCGGCTTTATAAGAAGCCTCCAGCTCTTCAGCCAGATCATCCATAGTCGTGGCTTCCTGGTTTTCTGCTTTTTCTTCGATTTTTCCTTCCATCATTTCTTCCATATTGTGAATCTCCTCATAAATAAATTTTGTCACTGCTTCTATTATAGGGGGAAATCCCAATAAAAGCAAATGGATATTCTTGTTTTTTTACAGTTTTTAAATAAAAATTGAAAAAATTTTGAGATCAGAAAAGGTTTATGTTACAATGTATGAAATTATAGTGAATATATAAAGGAGTACAGGGTCCGTTGAAAATATTGTTTATCGAATGGGAAAGTTATGGAAAGAAGGATTTAAAAGAAGCGTTTAAGGCGGAGGGACACAGTTTATGTAGCTTCCCATTTACTTTATATGCAGATGAGCGGGTGGTTAATAATCCAGAGACGGAGAAGGAGCTGGCTTCGGTTCTGCATAGAGAAGTACCGGATATTGTCTTCTCTGTGGACTATTATCTGGTCATATCGAAAGTCTGTAATACGGAACATATCAGATATATCTCCTGGATCTACGACAGCCCGTACCGGGATCTGTATTCTCAGACGATAGTCAATCCATGCAACAGGGTATATGTTTTTGACAGAAGGATTTACCAGGAATTTTCCAGTGCAGGAGTTTCCACTGTGCAGTATTTGCCTCTCGCCGCGAACACGGAGAGGCTGGACGGGATGCTGAATACTCCTGATTCCGGGGATTTTTTATACGATATATCTTTTGTAGGATCCCTGTATATGGAGTATGAGCAATTCTATGATCAGATGACCGGACGGTTGCCGGACTATGCAAAAGGATATTTGGATGCGTTAATTGCCGCACAGATGCAGATACAGGGATATAATTTTGTGGAGGAGGTATTACCCCCTGTCACGGATATGTTATGTCGCGCGCTTCCGATCATCTCTCTGCCCGGGGGAATTGAGAGTAAAGAATATCTGTATGCCCAGTACATTATTAACCGCCGGGTTACGGCGGTGGAACGGATTGATCTGCTGGATGCAATTGCAGAACGTCATGTTGTGGATGTGTTCACGCACAGCCCGGAATTCTCCATGCTGAATATATGCAACCATGGCCCTGTGGACTATCACACAGAGATGCCGAAGGTATTCCAATCCAGCAAAATTAACCTGAATATATCCGTGCGCAGTATTCAGAGCGGGATTCCTCTGCGTGCTTTTGATATTATGGGGGCCGGCGGTTTTCTGCTCAGCAATTTTCAGCCGGATTTTATGGAACATTTTGTACCTGGGCAGGATATGGTCTGCTATGAGAATAAAAGGGATCTGGTGAGGAAAGTGGAATATTACCTTGCCCATGAGGAAGAACGTCAGGCGATTGCCAGGAATGGACATGATAAAGTGGCAGCAGAGCATACTTACAGACACCGGGTGCGGGAAATGCTGAACTTTGAATGAAACAGAGAGAATCCTGCTTTGCAGGATTCTCTCTGTTCAGCCATCATGGAAGACCAGTTTTTTGAACACATCTCCGCGTTCTTCAAAATTCCGGAAGATTCCGTAACTGGCAGCAGCAGGAGAGAGGATGCAGGCAGAGCCGGGAGGGGTAAGTCCGCGTGCGGCAGTGACTGCTTCCTTCAGGGTGTCCACAAGGAGCAGGCGGTGGGGGGAGTGGAAATCCGGATAATTTTGTTGAATCTCCTGAAAGATTCGTCTGCCGGTGGCTTCCATCAGTATAATATGAGGGACCGGATCTTTGGACAGGTAGGAGATCAGGTCATCATATTCAATTCCCCGATCCATGCCGCCGATCAGGACAGAACCTACATTCGGGACACTTTTCAGAGCCTGGATCGTGGTGTCGCCGATGGTGGAGATAGAATCATCATAATAGCGGATTTGGTTCTGCTCGCCGATGAAAGAAAGCCGGTGAGGAAGCGGCTGATAAGTCCTGAGTGCAGCGTCAAATTCTTCATCAGACAGGCCGAGCATATAGCAGATGGCATAATCATAGGCAATGTCCAGATGGTTGTGGTGTCCAAGCAGATGAATCTCTTTCACCGGGAGCCGGTATTCTCCGTGTTCAAACCGGATTCGTGAGCCGTTTAAAAGTACATCGGCGGTGGAAAAACGGTCGGAGACTGTATAGATACGGGCAGGGCAGTGGTTCTTTGAAGGAAGGATGCCAAGGTCGCAGAAGAACAAATCTTCCGGTTTCTGATGCAGATAGATCTGCTGTTTGGCATGGATATAACTGGCCATGGTTCCGTAATGATCCAGGTGCTCTTCATGGAGGTTTAGAAGGACTGCCACATGGGGAGAGACATGAATATATTCCAGCTGATGGCAGGAAAGTTCACAGATGATCCGGGTCTGGTCATGGATGCTCTCCAGAATATCAAAGGCGGGGATGCCGATATTCCCTGCCAGAACTACATCCCGGTTGTTTTCTTTCAGAATATGGTAGAGCAGGGTAGTAACTGTACTCTTCCCTTTGGTTCCGGTAATGCCGATGATCTGCTCCCGATAGGCAGTGATGAATACTTCCATCTGAGACGTTATCTGACAGTCATATCCGGCGGGATCCATGGGAAGGACAATGCCGGGACTTTTGAAAACCAGATCATAATCGCTGAGCGTATCCATATAAGAGGGACCAGACAGAACCTGTATGGAAGCGTCTTCCGGTGAGGCACCAGCCTGATCTGCTATGGTAAGAGATGCATAGCCCCCGGCCTGAAGAAGACGGCGCAGAGTGGATTTACCTTCCTGCCCGAAGCCAAGGATCAGGATATGTTTGCGGGCAATGAGTGTTTTTAGAATATTTAACAAGGCAGTTTCCCTCCATAACATTCATCAGACAGCAGATGCAGAAATTCCTCCGGCAGCAGATGCGCAGGGTCATAATAACGCTCATAAGCGTGACGGTTTGGGAAAGCAGCTTTGTAGGCCGGCTGTTCCCGGTACCAGGAAAGCAGCAGAGGAAGCGATTCCCCTTCTCTTTCCATACGTTCGATGGCAAGGCAGATGGCGGCGTTTACTTCATCTCTGCTTCCCACACATTCAAATGGCTTCTCTTCCTGAATGCCTGTGAGCTTTTCAAAATCTTCTTTCATATCCGGATCTTCCGTCATGTCCGTCCCGAAAATTTCCACAAGCCGCTGATGACTCAGGAAAGGCGACAAAATCAGAAATACAAACAGACATTTGGAACAATGTCCGCACCAGATGTCCTGTTTACTGCCGGCATTGCAGCTTCGGAAGATATTGTGATAGGCGGGCAGATTTGCAAAGTATCCTGCGATCTGGAATTCTGAGAGTGGACGAAGCATACTGAAATAGTGAATATTGCTCCCGATGAATTCTTTTTCATACTCATGAAAGTCCCGCTCAAATTTAAAACTTTTCGAATATTGATGATTGACCATACTGCCGGCTACAGTGCTCTCGTTAGCACTGGATTCATTGGAGAGTGCGACGTATGGAAGTCCGTGGAGGTAAGCTGCAATCAGAGAGGAAAAGGCAACCAGGGCAGAAAAGGGAGTATGGCCGTTCAGGTATCCTTCTTTGTTCAAACGCAGCATGTCAGGATCCAGAGTGCGTTGGATATGGAGGCTGTCTGTCATGGACAGTCCGGCGACTTCCACGGTCTTCAAAGTAGCTCCTCTTGGATTGATGATGCAGGTTTTCAGAGGATGGGTGCTTTTCTTCAACAGTTCAACGGTACAGGCAGAGTCTTTGCCACCGCCTATGGGGATCAGACAGCCGCTTTTCGCTGTCAGAGGATATGCTTTACCAGGCAGTTCTGCAGCGTTGCTGCTCAGGTCCATAAAGTCTTCCGGATGTGCCTGGATCTGATTGGTATAGAAGAATTCCCCCAGTCCCAGATAGTAAAGGTCTTTCCACCAGCGGATCTGAGATTCGTTCAAAGGGCCGGCAGTTACGATGACTTTGGGGGGACAGGCAATTTTCCAGTAACTGACAAGCTCCACCATACCAAGTCCGAACAGCATGGCCTGCAGCGTACGGTTATCGGCTACAGGGACAGGCTCCGAAGTTTTCTTCGGGAAACGCCATACCGGCTGGAAAGCGGATAATCCGGGAATCTCGAAATGATAAGTGATCTGTAGTTCTGTTTCCGTATCCAGAATTGTGTAGTTTCTGTAATAAAATACAGGATATGCCTTTCGGCAGGATTCATAAGTTTTCATATAAAAAACCCCTTTGGTAGAATATTCATTACAGTCTATTCTACCACAGGAGTTTTTAATTGGAAAGGGCGCAGTGTGCAAAGCTTAATAGATCTTCTTCGCATGCACCACGATCCGGTCTTTGCCGTCATTGGTACAAGTGGAAAGCGTGACTATATGGTCTTCTTTTTCCACAGATACTCCTGTATCGAACAGGGAAGCGGACTGAAGTGTTGTCAGGAAATCTGCATAGACATTATCTGCTTCATAGCCGATAGTATAACAGACATCCGACACAGGTGCTTCGTGACAGGAGAAAATCTGATAGCAGTGGGCCCCGTCGACCAGATCTATGTACACATAAGGATGTTCCTGCCAGAAATCTTTCTTCAGGTAATTCTTGAGATCTGCGAACATGGAGCCGTTTTTCATATTATGTCCGTAGATAATCGTGTGCAGGTCGCTAAGATCGCTGTGATTCTTGCTCTCGATAAAGATACTGCCTGCCCGATTGTTCTCCTTCTGGAATGTACGTCTCAGATAATACAGATTATCTTCGGAATGAAGGAGCGGATAACTGATCACCGTATCCGGGATCTCAATCCAGCCGACTGCATCGGGATTGATCTCCTGCAGAGAATCAAGGTCGATTCTCGTCATGGGGACCAGGGGAGCGTTAGCTTCTTCCTGACCTTCCGGCGCATCCAGAACAGCTCCGCTGTCTGCCAGCAGATCCGGTGAGATCGGATCTTCTGTCACATATTGCTTCAGATCCTCGTATTCCTTTTCAGCAGAATTGTATACCAGGAAAATGGAAGCCAGTTTATAGATGCTGAAAGCCAGCACGCAGACCAGAAGGCCGACAATAACGCCCATGATTACCAGGCGTATCCGGCGTTTTTTCTGTGCTTCTCTGGCACGTCTGCGGCTGCGGGAAGAAATACGGTCGCTTTGTTGTCTCCGGTTATCCCCGGGGCGCCGGGAACTGCCGGTGTTTGATTTGCCGGCAGTTCTGTTTTTGCCGGTTCTTTTTTGCTCTTGAGTACTCATAACATCACCGCTTTTATTCTAACAGATTCCTTGCCGAAATTCCAGAGAAAAAGAAGAATAAATTTATCTTTTAGAAAAAACTGTTTTGCAGATTTTGAATCTGAGTGTAAAATGCCTACTATACATTTCCAGTCTGGCTGTGCTATACTGATGAGAAAATGGGATTCGGGCAAAAAGTGAAAAGTAGACACATATGATATGATAAGACAGGAACTGGTCTTGGAAGTGAGCAAGGAGGAGTTAGAGATGTCAGAAGAGAGGCATAGGATGGATGAACAGAATCAGAAAACTGCCATGCGCGTGTCTGCGGTCAGTATTGTGGTGAACCTGCTGCTGTCTGTGGGGAAATTGCTGGCGGGAATTGTGGGGAGATCCGGAGCGATGGTCTCCGATGCAGTTCATTCGGCTTCTGATGTGTTCAGCACTTTTATTGTGATCATTGGGGTGCGGATATCAGCGAAAAAATCGGATTCGCATCATCCTTATGGTCATGAACGGCTGGAATGTGTTGCTTCTATTATATTGGCGACGATTCTCCTGGCAACTGGTGTGGGAATCGGACTTGGCGGACTGAAAACGGTCCTTTCAGGGGATTATGAAAATCTGGCAGTTCCAGGAATCCTGGCCTTGGGAGCGGCAGTGGTATCGATTGGGGTAAAAGAGTGGATGTACTGGTATACCAGAGCGGCGGCGAAAAAGATCAACTCCGGAGCAATGATGGCAGACGCCTGGCATCATCGTTCGGATTCTTTGTCTTCTATAGGTGCGCTGGCCGGTATCTTGGGTTCCAGGATGGGATATCCGGTACTGGATTCATGGGCGAGCATTGTGATCAGCGTTTTTATTGCGAAAGCGGCTTATGATATTTTCATGGATGCAATTAATAAGATGGTGGACCGGGCCTGTGATGCTGAGACAGAGGCAGCAATTCGCCGTATTGTATGCAGTCAGAATGGAGTGCTTGGCATTGACAGTTTGATGACAAGACTGTTCGGGGCAAAGATGTATGTGGATATGGAGATCGCCGCAGACGGAGACAAGACATTGTATGAGACGCACGAAATTGCAGAGTGTGTGCATGACGCCATTGAAAAACAGTTTCCGGAAGTAAAACACTGCATGGTACATGTGAATCCGGCAGGGACCAGGGAGAAGGTGAAACCTCAGTAAAGATGCAAAAAAGACAATTGGCGGGAGTATTGGCTCTTGTGGTTTTCCTGCTTGCGTTCTGGGCGGGAGCAGGGCGGCTGAAAGACCATACAGAAGCAAATAATATGACCATAGTAATGCTTTCTGTTGGTAAAGCAGATGCGTTGATTGTACAGCAGGCAGAGCAGACCATATTGATTGACGCCGGGGAGCAGGAGGACGGAGAGAAGGTAGTAAAAGAACTCAGACGCAGAGGCGTTGATGGAATTGATCTGTTTCTCGTGACACACTTTGACAAAGATCATGTGGGAGGGGCTGCATATGTGATGGAGCATATGGAGGTATCGGCTGTCATGATGCCGGATTATGAAGGCGACCGGCAGGAATATCGGTTTTTTCTGGAAAGCCTTCAGGGGCATCCGAACGTCCGGAGGCCGACGGAGCTTGTGGAGATGACCATGGGGGAACTTCATCTGGAGATCTGTCCTCCTGATGATCCGGAAGCACTTCGGCATCCGGAAAAGGAATATGACAATGATCTGTCACTGGTGGTCAGTATCCAATACAAAGACAAGAAGTTTCTTTTGACTGGCGATATCGAAAAGGACCGGATGGAACAGATGCTTGCTTCCGGCAGGGACTGGAAGCATGATGTTATCAAAATGCCCCATCATGGGAAGTATCAGAACGTATTGCCGGAATTTCTTGAAGCAGTGTCTCCGCAGGCAGCGGTTATCTGCTGTTCAGAGAAAAATCCGGCGGAGGAGAAGACGCTGAAACTTCTGGAAGACCAGGGGATTTCTGTGTGGGATACATCTAAGCAGAATGTGATCATAGAGTGCGACGGAGAGACCATCAAAGTAAGACATGAAACTTAAAACAGCATGCGCCCGGGCAGAGTCCCGGAACGGGGCGAAGAAAGGGCATATGCAGAACTTAAAACAGGAGAAAAACAAATGAGAGAAATTGATGCCGGACGTATTACGGAGGTTATCGAGCGGCTTTGCATTGAGGCAAATGAACATTTGCCGGAAGATGTCAAATGTGCCATTCGTGACTGCAGAGTTTGTGAGGACGGGGAAATTGCCCAGGGCGTACTGGACAATATAATTGAGAATTTTGAGATTGCCGACAGAGAGTGTGTGCCGGTCTGTCAGGATACAGGGATGGCATGCGTATTCCTGGAGATTGGCCAGGATGTGCATATTACAGGCGGAGATCTGTCAGAGGCGGTGGACGAAGGCGTGCGCCGGGGATATGAGAAAGGATTCCTACGAAAATCTGTCGTAAGAGATCCGGTGCGCCGGGGTAATACAGGAGACAATACGCCAGCGATGCTTTATACGGAGATTGTTCCGGGGGAGGAGATCCGGATTACAGTAGGCCCCAAAGGATTTGGAAGTGAGAATATGAGTGCCATACGGATGTTCAAACCTTCTGCAGGGCTGGAAGGAATCAAAGATTTCATTCTGGAGACTGTGGAGATGGCAGGGCCGAACCCCTGTCCTCCTATGGTGGTGGGCGTTGGGATCGGAGGGACCTTTGACAAAGCGGCGTTTCTTGCCAAGAAGGCCCTGATGCGTTCTCTGGATTCGTCCAATGAAGATCCGTTTTATGCTGATCTTGAGAGGGAAATGCTTGAGAAGATCAACAGGCTGGGCATCGGCCCCCAGGGATTTGGCGGGAGAACCACAGCGATTGGTCTGAATATTGAGACGATGCCCACGCATATTGCAGGAATGCCCTGCGCCATAAATATCAGCTGCCATGTGACCAGACATAAGACGGAGGTGATTTAGAATGGAAAAACATATAACACTGCCGCTTACAGAAGAGCTCGCATGCAGCCTTCATGCAGGCGATACCGTATATCTGACCGGGACAATCTATACATCCAGAGATGCAGGGCATAAACGGATGTGTGAGACATTGAAAAGAGGAGAAGATCTACCTTTTGATCCCCAGGATGCAACAATCTATTATGTAGGTCCGACCCCGGCGAAGCCGGGGCAGGTTATCGGTTCTGCGGGGCCGACTACCAGCGGCCGTATGGACGCCTACGCACCAACTCTGATGTCGGTGGGCGCGCGCGGAATGATTGGGAAAGGAGCGCGTCTTCCGGAAGTGATTGAGGCAATGAAAACGTATCACGGAGTTTATTTTGGTGCCATTGGAGGGGCAGGCGCCCTGCTTGCAAAATGTATAAAAAAATGCGAGCTGATTGCGTATGAGGATTTGGGTGCGGAGGCGCTTAGAAAATTGTATGTGGAAGAGATGCCGCTGGTGGTTATTATTGACAGTAGAGGGCGGAATCTGTATGAAGAAGGAAGAGAGAGGTATCTTAAGATGCACGGGACCGGCATGGACCAGTGATAAGACCGGATGCGGATCATCCGGCCTTCCTGCAGACGGGGCCGGATGATCCTGCATTCTGATTCAGGCATATCAGTTGGTACCATAGAGGGTAATTATCCATAGAATACAAGTCCGGCCATGCCGCTTATGCACATGATCAAAATCGGATGGATCTTCCATTTTCGTAATATGAACAGCAGGGTTAAAAACAGAAACAGTGCAGTTTTATTAAGCGATAATATATTCTGTTCAGACCTGTCGCCGTTATACAGCGCTAACCATATAATTGTGACTGCTGCTGAAATGATCAGACCTGATGAAGCGGATTTTAAGCCGTTTAGGATTTCCAGCACACAGGCAGAGTTCTGGTGTGTTTGAAAGAAATGGTATAAAGTCAGTGAAATCATAATACCGCACAATATACAGCCGATGGTTGCTGCCAGTGCGCCTGCAATTCCGCCAATCTGAAGGCCGACAAAAGTCGATGTATTGACGGCCAAAGGTCCTGGCGTCATCTGGGAAATAGTAATAATGTCTGTGAACACTTTATCGCTTATCCAATTGTTGTTTTTCACGATCTGCTCCTGGATCGAAGGAATAATTGCATAACCGCCGCCAATGCTCAGCAGGCCTATTTTAAGAAAAACAATAAATAATTTCCATACAACATTCATTTTTCTTTCCCTTTCTTATAAAATACTTGCAGGATACATAAAAAACAGCTGGAAAAGAGGATCAGAGCTACATTGATATGCAATATAAAATTTGCTGTAAATGCCAGAGGTATCATTGCAGATAAAAAGAACGATTTCTTTTTTAGAATCAACGCACACATGTCTGTGACCAAAT
>CAJTTI010000002.1:192336-208862 GCA_910579225.1 uncultured Lachnospiraceae bacterium
GATAAAAAGAACGATTTCTTTTTTAGAATCAACGCACACATGTCTGTGACCAAATAGTTGCAGAAACGGGAACCTTTACGGGCGCTGCAAAAAAGCTGTATATTACGCAATCCGCAGTTTCCCATGCGATTGCAGAACTTGAGAAACAGGCAGGAACCGCTCTTTTTGAGCGTTTGCCCAAAGGTGTTACCCTGACCCGCTGCGGTAGTTCTCTTTTGGAGGAATCCCGAAGCATCTTAACAGCCTGCAGAAATTTAGACAGGAGAATAAATCACCTGGAAGAAAATACTCCTGTCAATATTGTATCAAGCATTACGATTGCCGCATTCATGCTTCCTGAAATGCTTCGGGAACTGAGAACCTCATTTCCGCAAATTGAGCTGTCAGTCCGGGTTGCAAGTGCAAATGCCGCCATTGATATATTACAGCGGGGAAATGCAGACATTGCATTTTGGGAAGGCGCCGCTCCAAAAGGAAATTTTCATAAAATATTCTTGGGAAGGTATACACTGTGTGCTGTCTGCGCACCGGGTTTTGGTTTGTCCGGACAAACATTGACACTGGATCAACTGTGCGGTTATCCGCTTTTGCTCCGTGAACGGGGAAGTGCAATTCGCGATACATTAGACAATACGCTTGCGCTTGCCAATTTGAAAGCAGAGCCTGCCTGGGAAAGCGTTAATTCATTCGCACTGATCAAAGCCGCTGAAGCTGGGCTTGGCATTACGATCTTGCCAGAAAAACTGTTATCAGATTCATTAAACTCGGAAAAACTGTGCTTAATTCATTTAGATAAAGTAAAACTGGAAAATCAAATGCTGGCGCTGTTTCACAAAGACAGGTACATTACAAAACCTTTTCAGATTTTCCTGGACCGGCTTGAAAATGAGAGCCTGAAAAATAATGCTTGCAAAATGCAGGAACCTGTTTTATAATTGATTTCAGTTATTAAATATGGAGAGGGGAGCTGGCATGAAGCCGGCTGAGAGGAAGCTGTGTTGCTTCGACCCATAACCTGATTTGGATAATGCCAACGTAGGGATGAGATCAGACGAAAAAAGAGATGCCTGCGGTATCTCTTTCTTTTCGGCTAATAGTAAAAAAATCTGAAGAAGATGCCTGCGGGCATCTTTTTTCGTTCTGGCTGGTTCCAAAGGAAACTCTGTGTAAAAATATGATCAGGAGGTATTCTTATGAAACAGAATGACGCAACACGAAAACTGGTTTTTGCAGGGCTTTTGACAGCAGTGGCGGTGGCCGGGAGTCTTTTAAGCGTTCCGGTGGCAGGAAGTAAATGTGCGCCGGTACAGCATATGGTTAATATTCTTGCAGCTGTATTCCTGGGGCCCTGGTGGGGACTTGGCATTGCATTTTCTGCCAGCCTGCTCCGTAATCTCCTGGGACTTGGAAGCCTGATGGCTTTTCCCGGAAGTATGGCAGGGGCTTTGTGCTGCGGGCTCGCCTACAGAGGAACCAGGAAATTGTCGGCTGCCTGCATCTTTGAAACGGCGGGAACCAGCGTCCTTGGGGGGACTTTGGCCTGGCCGGTGGCAAAGTTCCTGATGGGGGCGGAACCGGCAGGACTGCTGGTATATATTGTGCCGTTTTTTATCTCCACAGCAGCAGGGAGCATTCTTGCATATGGTATGATTACAGGATTGAGCAGAGGCAGGATACTGGAGCGGTTTATGAGGGTGAGGTTATAAAATGGCCGGAAATGTATGGATGCGTCAGCTGAAAAAAACAGCTCCAAAGGTACACTGTCTGACGAATCCGGTGTCCGTACAAGAAGTGGCGAATGTGCTGCTTGCGGCAGGAGGCAGTGCGATCATGGGAGAAGATGAATTGGAAGTGCAGACGATCACTTCCCTTTGTCAGGCGACTCTGCTGAATATGGGTGTACTGAATGACAAGAAACTCTGTTCCTGCATTCTGGCCGGGAAGAAGGCGAATGAAATAAACCATCCGGTAGTGTTGGATCCGGTGGGAGCGGGCGTTAGTCTCTACAGGCGTAAAGCAGTGGAACTTGTTCTGGAAAAAGTTAAAATGTCTGTTATACGCTGTAATCAGGAAGAGGCATGTGCGCTTCTGGATCTGAACAGAAAACCATCTGGTGGGGTAGAAAGCAGTGTGTCGATCTCGGAAGGAAAACAGTTAAAGCTGGCAAAGATGCTGGCGCAGTTACACAACTGTACGGTTCTGATCAGCGGAGAGTCGGATGTGGTATCTGACGGGGAACGGTGTACACTGGTGACTGGCGGGGATCCGAAGATTCGGAGAATTACCGGCGGCGGGTGTATGTTGTCCGCATTATGTGCACTGTTCTGCGGAGCCGGTTTAGCACCCTATGAAGCGGCGTGTGTGGCAGGAAATATCTGGAAAGAAAGTTCCCGAATTGCCGGAAAGAGGACGGAAAAGATCCATGGAGGAATCGGAAGCTTTCATGTACACCTGTTTGATGCAGTGGATCGGATCTGTCATGGGAGGAGGAAGGAACATGAAGATTGACAGAAAGATCATGACGCTGTATGCAGTGACGGACAGAAGATGGCTGAAGCCGGGGGAGAATCTGGCAAAACCAGTGGAAGAACTTTTGCGGGCAGGAGTCACATGTGTACAATTACGGGAAAAAGCAGCAGATGACAGGCTGTTTTTAGAGGAGGCCAGGCAGCTTAAGAAGCTGTGCAGCAGATATCAGACTCCGCTGATTATCAATGATCGTCCGGATATTGCAAAAATGGCAGGGGCGGACGGAGTACATGTAGGGCTGTCCGACATGGGAATTGAGAAGGCCCGGGCATTTCTGGGAGAAGGAAGTATCATTGGAGGAAGTGTACACAATGTTAAGGAGGCTCTGGCGGCGCAGGAAGCCGGGGCAGACTATCTGGGATGCGGAGCCGTTTTTGGAAGCAGTACCAAGACAGACACGACTGCGATTTCTTATGAAGAACTGAAGGACATTTGCCAGGCTGTGGAGATTCCGGTGGTGGCAATTGGCGGGATCCACCGGGGAAACGTGAAGAATCTTGCAGGTTCAGGCGTTGATGGAATTGCAGTGATCAGCGCTTTGTTTGAAAAAGAGGATAAAGCTTCAGCTGCCAGGGAACTTCTTGAGCTGTCCATATGTCTGAGGAATGGACGGACATATCAGTCGGACTCTGTGGGCGGGAGATGAAAAAAATAGACAAGAGGAGTGAGAAGATGAGAACAGCATTGGCAATTGGGGGAAGCGATTCCAGCGGAGGCGCCGGCATACAGGCAGATATTAAGACGATGACAGCCAATGGCGTCTATGCCATGAGTGCAGTCACTGCCCTGACGGCTCAAAATACTACCGGAGTCTACGGGATCCTGGAAGTTTCACCGGAATTTCTGGAAAACCAGCTGGATTGTATATTTACTGATATTTATCCGGATGCGGTCAAGATCGGGATGCTTTTCTCAGGGGATTTGATCAGAGCTGTGGCAGGAAAGCTTCACAGATATAAGGCGAAGCATGTAGTTCTGGATCCGATCATGGTGTCCAGCAGTGGGACCAGACTGATGCAGGAGGATGCAGTCCGGATTATGCAGGAGGAACTATTTCCACTGGCAGAAGTGATTACGCCGAACATACCGGAGGCAGAGGTGCTGACTGGCGGGAGGATTCAGGGAACGGAAGAAATGGAGCAGGCAGCGAAACGGTTGTCTGAAAAGTGGCATTGTGCAGTACTCTGTAAAGGAGGACACAGGTCCGGGGATGCCAATGACCTTTTATATTGGGCCGGAGAAGCCAGCTGGATAGAGGGGGAGCGGATCAACAATCCCAATACGCATGGTACCGGCTGTACTTTGTCCAGTGCGATTGCCAGTAATTTGGCAAAAGGAGATGAACTCCATGTGGCTGTAAAAAAAGCAAAAAAGTATCTGTCTCTTGCGCTTTTTGCACAACTGGATCTGGGCAGGGGAGCCGGTCCCATGAATCATGCATTCGCATACAGAGAGATGGAGGATGGAGGGAAATATGGCTCTGGTCCCAGAAGATTTGTCGCACGACAGGAACAGGAGGAGAGAAATGGATAGTTATACAACACAGATGGACGCAGCACGTAAAGGAATTATAACGCCGCAAATGGAGGTCGTGGCAAAAAAAGAAAAAATGTCTGTGGATGAGCTGATGAAACTGGTGGCAGAGGGGAAAGTGGCTATCTGTTCCAACCGGCATCATAGATGCCTGAATCCGGAAGGCATTGGTAGTATGCTTCGTACAAAGATTAATGTGAATCTGGGAGTGTCCAGAGACTGCAAAGATTATGATATCGAGATGGAAAAGGTGATGAGCGCCGTAAGACTGGGAGCTGAGGCAATAATGGATCTGTCCAGCCATGGGGACACACAGCCTTTTCGCCGCAAACTTACGAGAGAATGTCCGGCCATGATCGGAACGGTTCCGGTTTACGACAGCGTGATACATTATCAGCGGGATCTGGCGACGCTGACAGCAGAAGATTTTGTGGAAGTGGTACGTCTTCATGCCGAGGACGGGGTGGACTTTGTGACTTTGCACTGCGGAATAACCAGAAAGACTATCGAACAGATCCGAAAGCATAAACGGAAGATGAATATTGTCAGCCGGGGAGGAAGTCTTGTATTTGCATGGATGAGTATGACAGGAGAAGAGAATCCTTTTTATGAACATTTTGATGAAATATTGGAGATTTGCGAGGAACATGATGTGACGATCTCTCTGGGAGACGCCTGCCGACCAGGATGCCTGGCAGATTCCACGGATGTCTGTCAGATCGAAGAACTGGTTTGTCTGGGCGAACTGACCAGGAGGGCATGGGATCACAATGTGCAGGTTATGGTGGAAGGACCAGGACATGTATCTCTGAATCAGGTAGCCGCAAATATGGAGATCCAGAAGAGCATCTGCATGGGCGCGCCGTTTTATGTACTTGGTCCGTTGGTGACGGATATTGCACCAGGATATGACCATATCACAGGCGCTATCGGCGGTGCGGTAGCGGCCATGAGCGGCGCGGCATTTCTCTGTTATGTGACACCTGCGGAACATCTGGCACTTCCAAATGTGGAAGACGTAAAGCAGGGGATTATTGCATCGAAGATTGCGGCTCATGCAGCAGATATTGCGAAGGGGATTCCGGGCTCCAGAGATGCGGATGACCGGATGGCAGAAGCGCGCAGGAATCTGGATTGGGATACGCAGTTTGCATGTGCTCTGGATCCGGAGACTGCAAAAGCCATTCGGGAGGACAGAAAGCCGGAAGATGACCACAGTGATACCTGTAGTATGTGCGGAAAATTCTGTGCGGTGCGAAGCATGAACAAAGCTCTGGCGGGAGAATATATTGATATTTTATAACAGAAACGCAGGAACAGGAAAAAGGACCCGCTGTGTGAAATAACCGGATACAGCGGGCCTTTTTGACAACCGGACAGAAGCCGTGAAAGTTGCTTAGAGCCGGTAAGCTACCAGAGCAATTCTTTCATGTAGTTTCTGTGAAAGAGTATCTTCCAGATCTGTAAGCTTTTTTCTGTCGCTTTCGCTTAAGTCGGCATATTGGTCTTCCTCTGCCAGCACCTGTGCCACATGGTCGGCTGCAGACTTACAGTTTACAGGAAGTTCCGTAACAGATGACTGTATATGATGCATGGATATCACCTCCTGTATTACAGTATGTACAGGATTAGGAAAATGTATTTCCTGCAAGAGGCACTTTGGCAATCTTTGACATAAGCGTCAGTCCTTCAGAGGCAATGGATACCAGGCTTTCCACATGGATAAAGTCCACAGCATTTTTATCGAATAATATATTGGCCTGTGCAGGGAACTCGTCGTCTCCGTCCCAGAGCAGAAACTGTACATGAATACATTGGAAAGCAGGAATCTGATATCCCATGTCTGAATGGGGGAGTTTTACTCCGCCCAAGGCCAGGCAGGCTGTGTCAAGTTCCGACAGGCGTCCGGAAAAGGTCCTTGCAAACACGTCGGTAATAGTGCGCTGGAAAGCAGGTCCAAATGGAGAAGCATCCTTCAGATTCCGGAAAGGCATCCATTCTCCCTGATGATGTGCGTTTTCTTTGCAGTACCAGAGCAGTGTATAAATATTAAGTCGGGTAAAGAGTGTGGGTTCCCAGGGCGAGTCCAAAGAGACGATTTCTCCAGTTTTCCGATGAATTCCATATCTGTGGAGAAAATACAGGATTACAAGATAATCTCCTTCTGCATGCAGACCGGGGATACGAAGAAGCAACTTCTCCTGATCCAGAGTTAAAAAACGTTCTTTCCATTCCATGCACCATTTTTCGTAATTGTTTGGGATGTTTTCTGATTTCATATGTTCACCTTCTTTCATATACCTGATTACAGCATATATCAACAATGCAAAAAAAGAAAGTGAAATCTATTGTCAGTCCTTTTTTAATGAACTATAATAGATATGGTTGAAAGACAGGGTAAAACTTACAGTTTTACATAATATAATATTAGGAGGATTTGATTCATGTATCAAATTAAAAATTTTACTGACAACGACAATATTCGGATTCTGGACCAGAAAGGTGCTTTTACAGCAGTAGAATATCAGAGAGATCTAAGTGTAAGTCCTCAGAGTGCGCAGACGGCTTACTTTTGTCATGAGATGAACGTGCGTAAACGCCAGGTTATCTGTGAGCTGAGTAAATCGCATGTGACTCTTCAGGCAGGAGCCATGCAGTGGATGGCGGGAAATGTCAATGCAACGACTGGCGTTAAAGGAGTGGGAGATTTCCTGGGGAAAGCAGTGAGAGGAAAAGTAACCGGTGAATCCGCGATCAAGCCGGAATATACCGGTGACGGTACGCTGGTCCTGGAACCTACATATAAATATATTCTGCTTGAGGACCTCAGAGACTGGGGCGGTTCCATTGTGCTGGATGACGGACTGTTTTTGGCTTGTGAGTCGAACCTGAAGCACAAAGCAGTGATGCGCTCCAACCTTTCTTCGGCTGTGGCTGGAGGAGAAGGCCTGTTTAATCTTGGTATCACAGGTGAGGGCGTAGTCTGCCTGGAGTCTGATTATCCGAAAGAAGAACTGATCGAAATAACACTGAATAATGATGTATTGAAAGTAGATGGCAATTTTGCTATTGCGTGGAGCGCGACACTGGAGTTTACAGTGGAACGTTCAGGTAAGACTCTGATTGGTTCTGCAGCTTCCGGCGAAGGCCTGGTCAATGTTTACCGGGGAACAGGTAAGGTGCTGCTGGCGCCGGTTCATTAATAGAAAAGAGATGGAGGCGTTCTCACTTTGGGTTTTTTCGGATATTTTACAGACAGTTACCAAAAAGTGAGGAACATACACAGGAGGCGTAAAGGAATGCTTGAGTTACAGGACATTTGCTTTCAGGTAAATGAAGATTCTAAGGAAAAGGGGATCCTGAAACATGTAAATTTAAAGATAGAAGACAGTTTTGTGGCAATTACCGGACCAAATGGCGGCGGAAAATCTACGATGGCAAAAGTGATAGCCGGAATTATAAAACCGACTTCGGGGAGAATCCTGTTTAATGGAGAAGATATTACAGAATTGTCGGTTACAGAGCGGGCAAAGAAAGGAATCAGCTTTGCATTTCAGCAGCCGGTCCGTTTTAAAGGACTGACGGTACTGGACCTGATCAATTTGGCCTACGGCGAAGTTTTATCCCTGAATAAAGCGTGCAGATATTTGTCCGAAGTGGGCCTGTGTGCGAAAGATTATATCAACCGGGAAGTGAATGCATCTCTGTCCGGCGGAGAACTGAAGCGGATTGAGATTGCCATGATCATTGCCAGGGGAACGAAGCTTTCAATCTTTGACGAACCGGAAGCAGGCATCGACTTGTGGAGTTTTAATAACCTGATTCGTGTGTTTGAGGACATGAGAGAGAAGATCCATGGTTCTATTCTTATTATTTCTCATCAGGAGCGGATTCTGAATATTGCCGACCGGATTGTTGTGCTGGCCGACGGTGAAGTCAGAGCCCAGGGAACAAAAGATGAGGTTCTGCCGGAACTTCTGCACGCATCTTCCGAAGCATGCAGTACCCTTATGAATAAAGTAGTATAATACAAAATATGGAACTGTAGGACAGCAAAATCCTTCCAAACGACAGGTGATGAGAGGGAAGGATGCGGGATTATAGATGGAGAAAAAGAAAATGGACCAGTTGCAGATGCATATGCTTGAAAAGGTGGCGGACCTTCATGCAGTACCGGAGGGAGCCTATAATATACGCGACAATGGCGGACTTCTCGGAAGGAATACGACGGCTAATATTGATATTGTCAGCAAAGGAGACAAACCGGGAATTGATATCATTATTAAGGCGGGAACAAAGAACGAGAGTGTTCATATTCCGGTAATTGTGAGTCAGAGCGGCCTGAAAGACCTGGTTTACAATGACTTTTACATTGGTGATGATGCTGATGTTGTGATTGTGGCAGGATGCGGGATCCACTGCGGTGGAAACGAGGATACGGAACATGATGGTATTCACACCTTTCACATTGGCAAAAATGCTAGAGTCAGATACGTGGAGAAACATTATGGGGAGGGAGAAGGAAGCGGCGGACGGATTCTGAATCCCACCACAATTGTTCATATTAACGAGAATGGCTATATGGAGATGGAAACTACACAAATCAAAGGCGTGGACTCTACAATTCGCGATACAAAAGCAGATTTGAAAGACGGGGCCACGTTGATTATCAAAGAGAAGATTATGACTCATGAGAACCAGTATGCAGAGACCAATTTTCAGGTAGATCTGGATGGCGCAGGTTCTACTGCAAATGTGGTATCCCGTTCCGTGGCAAAAGGAAAGTCCTGTCAGATATTCAATTCAAAAATCTGTGGGAATAATCAGTGTTACGGACATACAGAATGCGATGCGATCCTTATGGATGAAGGACATGTGAATGCAGTCCCTTCTCTGGATGCCAATCATCTGGATGCCAGTTTGATTCATGAGGCGGCTATTGGTAAGATTGCAGGGGAGCAGATCGTTAAACTGATGACGCTGGGGCT
Source organism: uncultured Lachnospiraceae bacterium (assembly GCA_910579225.1). Taxonomy (GTDB): domain Bacteria; phylum Bacillota; class Clostridia; order Lachnospirales; family Lachnospiraceae; genus Hominiventricola. The sequence goes on from CAJTTI010000002.1 coordinate 201,387, forward strand.
TACTGAGCAGGAAGCAGAAGAACAGATTGTGAACGGTTTTCTGAAATAACAACAGAAAGATATGTTCTCTGGGGAAGAAAAAGGACTTTCGGAATATTTCCGAAGGTCCTTTTTCTTCCATACGCCTGGAACAGACGTGACATTATAATTCTACCTATCCTTTTGACAACCTTCCCATTACCGCATGATGAATGGAATTCAGAGGAGCCTGCATACAGACCGCTCCGATCTTAAAAGCCTCCATGGGCATGCCATATACAACACAGCTGTCTTTGTCCTGCCCGATGGTATAGGCGCCGGCTTTCCTCATACGAAGCATCCCGGCAGCTCCGTCTGCACCCATGCCGGTTAAAATGACACCAATCGCCCGGCCCCGTACAGTGGCGGCAACGGAATCGAAGAGAACATCCACAGAAGGCTTGTGTCCGCTGACTTTTTCTCCATCGGAACAACTGACGGCGTACCCGGAACCCATGCGCACGACACGCATCTGTAAACCACCGGGAGCAAGGAGAATCAGTCCAGGCTGTACCTTATCTCCGTGTTTGGCTTCACGCACTTCCAGATTACAGATTCGATTCAGGCGCTCTGCATACATAGAAGTAAATCCTGGTGGCATATGCTGAGTAATGACAATTCCTGGCATTTTAGCGGGAAAATGCCGTACTACTTCCAGAATTGCTTCCGTTCCCCCGGTGGAAGCACCAATGGCAATAACGTCAATATTCGGATGTGCCGGAATGGCAATATTAGTCTTTTGAGGAGATACAGTTCCTGTATGATGCAGGCCCATACCTCCGGAGCTACTGATACTGCTTCCGGCGGAAGCGGCTTTCGCCTTATTCAACATGGCAGACGGGTCATGAGCAGGCAGACGGGGATGTGCATTCTTCCCGATTGCAAGTTTAGATCGGAGCGTTCGGATAAAGCGGTCCCTTGCGCCGGACTCGCTTTCTGGTTTTCGAACAAAATCCACAGCTCCGGCAGCCAGTGCATCAAATACCTGCACATTCAGCGAAGATACGAGAATTATGGGGATTGGGTGAACCGGAAGGATTTCCTTTAAAAACTGGAGTCCGGTCATGCCAGGCATCTCAATATCCAGCGTCATGATGTCCGGTTTCAACAGCGGAAGTTTGTTTCTGGCATCAATGGCATTAATAGCAAAGCCTACAACTTCAAACCTGGGATCTTCCTGAAGATTTTTGATCAGCCAGTTCCGGAACAACATAGAATCATCTACCACCATTACTCGAATCTTCTGCGCCATGAATGGATACCTTCTTTCTTCTAAAATTACACAGTGTAACTGATTTATCTGCCGGTTTTCTTATAGATAGCTGGCTGGATATATTCATAAGGACAAGTAGCCTTGGTAAGGCCTTCAGAGTGACCGATAAACAGATGGCCTTCCGGAACGGTTGCATTGTAAAAACGCCGCACCAGAGCATCTTTGGTATCCTGATCAAAATAGATCATAACATTTCGGCAGAAAATCAGGTCGAACTTCCGCTTGAAATTGATGGGATCCATCAGGTTAAAAGGCCGGAAAATTACATTTTTTTTGAGAGCGGGCGATACCGTACATTTTCCGCCTCCTGTTTTGACAAAATATTTTGTCTTCCAGGTGGCAGGAAGGGGTTCCATACTCTCCTCCGGATAGACAGCACGAATAGCCTCGTCCAGAATTTTATTGGAAATATCTGTGGCCAGAATCCTGGTATCCCACTGGGATGCTTTTGAACCAAAATATTCCAGAAGGAACATGGAAATTGTATAAGGTTCCTGTCCGGAAGAACAGCCGGCGCTCCAGATAGCCAGAGACTTGTCGCGGGCGTGTTTCCTTTCCAGATCAGGAAGTACAACCTCCTGGAAATATTTGAAATGTGCTTCTTCCCTCAGGAAGTAGGTATAATTGGTGGTCAACTTATTCAGCATGGCCGTGACCATATCTGTGTCACGGCCGGACAGAATTTCATCCACATAGGACTTAAAATCTTTGAAACCCTGGGCAGCAAGCGTATGCGATAGACGGCTTACGATAAGCTGCTTTTTCTTGCTCAGATCAATTCCGTAGTTTTGCTTAATATATACATAGAGACGCTGAAAATCCTGATCTGTTAATGTCAGCATCTAAATCCCCCCATATCGTTTAATATTGCGCTTTAGCCAGTGCCTGGCAATCCACGGACATAAAGACGCTGCCATCCTCCATGGTCACCATACCGTCTAGAAGCTTCTGCTGGCGTTTCAATGGGATCGGACGTACATTGTTCAGATCAATATCAATAACCTGCCGCACGGAATCTACGATGATACCAAGAGAGACAGAATCGATATCCAGGACAATAATACAGGTTTCGTTGCCGCATTCTGTCTCCGATTTGCCCATACGCATCTGAATATCCACAACGGGAAGAACCTGACCTCTCAAGTTGATGATGCCTTTAATATAAGGAGGCACCAGAGGCAGATTGGTGATTGAATAGTTGTTGATGATTTCGATTACATGCCGGGTGCTGATATACAGGATCAAATCGCCCGACTTAAATGTCAGACAGCGCTCTACCGTAGTCACTTCATCCATATCCGGCAACCCGATGAGCTCCTCATTGAGAATTGCTTGTTCATCCATATCTATTCCTCCTTCCTAAAACCCTTCAAGAGTGGCTGTGTGCAGGCTTGGAATATCAAGAATGATGCTGATATTACCATCGCCCAGAATCGTACAGCCGCCAATACCGTAATTTTTCAGTTCAAAACAGTTCAGGAAAGCGGGGAACGGTTTCACCACCACCTGCTGTTCGCCAATCAGGTCGTCTACAAACAGACAGAAGGAATGATCGCTGGTTTCAACCCAGATCAGAATACCTTCTCCCGGGTTCTGAATCTCTGTCTCAATGCCATAGAACTGATGGAGGCGGACAATCGGGTAGAAACCGCCGATGCGTTCCACCATCTCATTTCCGTTCTCGTCATAGATGATCTCTTCTGCAGTGATTTTGAATGACTGACGGATATTGGCAATTGGGATCGTAAAGATGGAGCGTCCCACGGTTACTTTCATACCATCCATAATGGAAAGAGTTAAAGGAATCTTAATGGAGAAAGTGGTACCCTGCCCTTCTTCGCTGGTCAGGGATACAACGCCGCCGACACTTTCTACATTCTTCTTTACCACGTCCATACCGACGCCACGGCCGGAAAACTCTGTGACGGTCTGGTTGGTGGAAAAGCCGGGAAGCATAATAAGGCCAAGAGCTTCTTTCTTCGTGTATTCGCTTTCCGGTTTTACAAGGATGCCTTTTTCCCTTGCTTTGGCCAGAATCTTGTCAGGGTTCATACCCTTGCCGTCATCTGCTATGGAAATGATTACTTCGTTGCTTGTATGTGTGGCGGAGAGAACAATCTCTCCCTGAGGATTTTTGCCTGCGGCAATGCGTTCTTCTGCAGTATCCTCAATTCCATGATCCATGGAATTACGGACCATATGCATAATCGGGTCCTGAATATTGTCTACGATGGTTTTATCAACCTCCGTATCTTCCCCAATCAGGGTGAGGCGCACGTCCTTGCCGAGTTTCTGCTTCATATCCCGGACAATCCGGTTCATTTTCTGGAAAACACCAGAAATGGGCACCATTCGAAGCGACATGGCAAGATCCTGTAAATCATCCGTCAATTTGCGCAGCTGACGGGCAGATTTCATAAAGTTATCATAGCTGTCCCGGTTCAGCTGATCAAGTTCCGGACAGGAAGTCACCATAGACTCCGTGATGACAATCTCTCCCACGATATCCATAAGGTCGTTTAATTTGGTCAGATTTACACTGATCAGATTCTGTTTGACCGGGGCTCCGGCAGGAGCTGCTTTCTGAGGAACCTCTTTGCGCTCCGGCTTTGGAGCAGGAGCGGCATTTTTCGAAGCCGTATCTCCGGTATCCGGTTTCGGAGTTTCTGGCTCAGGATCAGATTCCGGCGCCATGATCAGTTCGTAGGAACGGATATGCCCCTGAGATTTCATAAGATCTTCTGCTTTGGCTGCCATCTCTCCATCCTCAAAAGAAAGATAGAATCCTTCCTCAATAATTGTCGCACAGGTTTCCGGATTCGTATCCATGTCTGACGGATAATAACGGAAATCCACATCACATTCTTTCAAAGAATTGATAATCATAAACGCGCGCAGATTTTCCATGCCGATTCCTTCGTCCAGAAAAACATGCAGAAAACATATGGCCTTATCATCGGAAGGAAGATTTCCGGCAGGCGTCAGGCTGTCTGGTGCAGAGGATTGGTCAGAGCCGATATTGGACGCGGAAACTTCCGGTTCACCCGTTGCAGCGCCGCTGATTTTTTTCAAAAACTGGTTAATCTCAGAAGCAAAAGAATCCATATCTGTATCCAGAGCTTCTCCGTTTTCTACCTTTTCCACTTGTCCTCTTAAGCAGTCTTCCGAACGGAACATCAGGTTGAACAGTTCCTTTTTATGCTCCGGATCAAGGGAATCAATCCCTTTGTCACGGATATAGAAGAACAAATCTTCTATATGATGTGCGATACTCGCAAGGGAGCCGAACTCCATCATGGCGGAAGAACCCTTGATTGTGTGCATGATGCGGAAGATTTCATTGACGTCATCGGAGGAAAAATCACCGATTTTCTCATCCTTCACCAGCATCTCGTCTAACTGGTCCAGGAGGGAGTTTGTCTCAAAGAGGTATGTATCAAGCATACCTTCCATACCGTTATCCATTATAAACACCACCTGTCTTTTGATTATAGTCGCTGCATACTCTGCTGTATCCAATGCATAAAACAAAGAGCCTGCTGTAAAAATAGTATGGCAGACTACGGCATACTAAAATGTTTATCGACGAAAATGAAAGGAGCATAAGGGATTTGTTCCTTTTTTTATAAAAAATCATAAAAAAATACTAAAGATGTGTTATAAAAGAAGAAAACTCGTCGAAATATTAAAAGATAGCGGCGGGCTTCTCCGGATGGCGAAGCGATCCGAAACGTTTGACAAGGAGGGGTTACGATGAAGAACCTAAAGATTAATGCAAAATTCATAGTAAGTTTTGGCCTCATACTGGCGCTGTTTCTGGTGTCGGTGATCGCCACTTGCTCAGGGATTGCCATATCCAAAAATGGTTATGAGAATTTCTATGAGGAAGAGTTTGTCGCGGTAACTACCGTGCAGGATATCAAGACAAAGCTGCAGGAAGCACTGAAAGAGATGCTGATCATTGTAGAAACCACCGACGGGCAGGAGTATACGCAAAGATCGCAAATCATAGATCAGAATATTTCTGATATCCGTACAAGTGTGGAAACGCTGTGTGAAACTTATCATGGTGATACGACGTTACTCAAACAGTTTCTGCAGTTGATGACAGACAATGGAAGCGTCCGGGAACATGTGATGGAGCAGGCGGCTCTGCGCACGGAGGAAGGAAACCGAGCGGCGCTGGACGTTATTCTGAATGAGTACATACCGGTGGTGGAAGAGTATACGGCGGTTTTGAACCAGGCATATACAGAGATTGGAACCACCTGTCAGACTAATTTTGAGAGCCAGATGCTGCTGCTTGACGGACTTCTGGCGGCCGGCATTGCTATTGCGGCGGTGGCTTTTGTCATTACGATTATTCTTGCACTGCGCCTGAGCGTAAGCGTGACGGTTCCGGTGAGAATTATCGAAGCGGCAATGAAAGAGATGGTCAAAGGAAACCTTTCCGTGGCGGTGGATTACAATGCTGGTGATGAATTTGGTTCCATGGCAGAGAGCATGGGCAAAGTTACGACCGAGGTCAGCGCTATCGTGGGTGATATTGAGCGGGTACTAGGAGCTATGGCAGATGGAGATTTCACGGTTCATTCCAAAGCTGTAGAAGCTTATGTGGGTGATTACCAGAAGATCTTCCATTCTATGAAGAAGATCAAGGACACTTTCAATGAAACCCTTGCAACGTTAAATCGTTCGGCAACGCAGGTGTCTTCCGGATCTGATCAGGTGTCCTCCGGAGCTCAGGCATTGTCTCAGGGCGCGACAGAGCAGGCTTCTTCTGTAGAAGAGCTGGCGGCGTCCATTAATGAAATCTCTAACAACATCAATCAGAGTGCACAGAATGCACAGGAAGCAAGCAACAAGTCCATGCAGGTGGGCGAGAAGGCAGGCGAGAGCAATGACCGTATGCGCGATATGCTTCAGGCTATGGCGGACATCAACGCTTCTTCCGGAGAGATTGGAAAGATTATCAAGACCATCGAAGACATTGCGTTCCAGACCAATATACTGGCTTTGAACGCGGCAGTCGAGGCAGCGAGAGCGGGAGCGGCAGGGAAAGGTTTTGCAGTAGTTGCGGACGAGGTGCGTAACCTGGCAAGCAAATCTGCAGAAGCTTCTAAAAATACAGCAGCCCTGATCGAGAATTCGCTTCAGGCAGTGGAGAACGGCAAGCGGATCGCGGACGAGACAGCACAGTCGCTGGAAGTGGTAATTGCGGATATTCAGGAAGCGAGCAGCATGATGGGATCCATCGCCAAGACTTCTACAGAGCAGGCAGAGTCCATTTCCCAGATCACCCTTGGCATTGATCAAATCTCCAGCGTGGTACAGACTAACTCCGCAACGGCAGAAGAAAGTGCTGCAGCCAGCGAGGAGCTGTCCGGCCAGGCGCAGATCTTAAGCGAACTGGTGAGAAAATTCCGGCTGGAAGGCGATGGGGGCAGTTATGTGCCTGAGGTGGCGCCGAGCGCACCTGTTTCCTATGACTCGGGTTATGATATGGATATGAGCATCTCCTATGGGGGGAACGACAAATATTAATTTCTATAATATAATAATTAGGAAATAACGGCAGGCGGATGCCGGGCCGAAGTATGAGGAGTGGACATGAAGCGTACAATTAAACAGGAAATCTTGATACGTGTGGCATTGGTGTTTCTGGCAGTGATTTTGAGCGGAGTTATAACGATTACCAGTATGAATGCCAGTAAATCTTATACCAAAGCTATGGATCAGGCGGTGGATATCAATTCGCTGGTCCTGACTGCAGAAAAGGCCCATTATGGATGGGTGGAGAACTTGTGTTCTGCTGTTTCTATGGGGACAGAGTTTACCGGCAGCAAGGATTATAAAACCTGCGTATTGGGCAAATGGTTCTATGAGTCGGATTTGTCTGGCGTGGATAGCCGGATTCTGGAGCTGATTGAAGAGATGAAACCGATCCATCAGGCGATTCATGAGTCGGCACAGACCGTACTGGATCTGAATGAGACGAATCCGGACCAGGCGAATGAAATGTACCTGAATGTGGTAAAAGAAAATGTGAATGATCTGGTGACGATTCTGGATCAGGTTTCAGAAATCACTCAGGGCCTGGTGGATGACAGCCAGAATAGTCTAAATCGCTCCATCAGCACTACGGAAGTGGTAAGTGTTGTGACTGTACTTGTAATTCTTCTGGT
>CAJTTI010000003.1:0-21236 GCA_910579225.1 uncultured Lachnospiraceae bacterium
GAGCAGAGGACTGAAAATCCTCGTGTCACTGGTTCGATTCCGGTTCTGGGCATTTTTTGTAATCAATTACAAAAATGGGGTATTAGCTCAGTCGGTAGAGCACTTGACTTTTAATCAAGTTGTCCGGGGTTCGAATCCCCGATGCCTCATAATCGGAGGAGAACACCGTTGTAACAGCGGTGTTTTTCTTATATTACAAAACATTTTCCAGGAAGGATTCTTATATTATATCTTAGAAATGATGACAAATCCGTAAAAATGGGGTAGAATATAAGTATCTTTTGGTAAAGGAGGTATTCGTATGAAAAAAAGAGTGATTACCATTAGCAGGGAAAATGGAAGTGGTGGAAGATATATTGGTGAAAAGCTTGCAAAAGCATTAGGTGTCCCTTGTTATGATGAAAAATTGATGGATATGGTTGCCAAAGAAAGTGGATTTGCCCTAGATTATGTGGAAGAAAAAGGGGAACGGATCACCGGAAGCCTTCTGTTTAATATTGCAAGCAGTCTGACCTATGCGAATAATGTATTTACTGGAAATGGCATGTCTTTACAGGATGAGATTTATTTTATACAAAACCGTATTATTAAAGATCTGGCAGAAAAAGAACCTTGCGTAATTGTTGGACGTTGTGCAGATTATGTACTTCGGGACAGGGAGGATTGTCTGAACGTATTTATTGTGGCAGACGAGAAGAGCAAGCTGGAACGCGCAGTAAAATATTATGGGTTGTCAGAGAAAAATGCAGCTTCTGTTCTTAGGAAAAACGACAAAGCACGTTATAACCATTACAAATATTATACGGATATGGATTGGGGCATGGCTTCTAATTATGACCTTTGTTTGAACAGTGGGCTTCTTGGTATAGACGGTTGTGTTAAGGCAATACAGGATGTTTTAAATCAGTTGAATCATTAGTATGATAGAAAATCAGAGATTGTGTCAGGTAAACGGGCAGATGGTAAAGAACAAGAGATTGTTTACAACTGAATGCTGGATTTTTGCAGGGGCATTGCTCCTGCTCTTTTCCGTATTTGTGTGGAGGCAGTTTTACGGATTTAATAAAAATGACGAGATATTTTATATAAGCACAGTGTATCGTTTTTTCCAGGGTGATGCTATGTTGATTGATGAATGGAATAATGTACAGCTGTTTGCTTTTATTACTTATCCATTATATTGTCTGGTTCGGTTATTTTCAAATTCCAATGAAGGAATTGTATTTATTTTTCGGATTGCATATCTTGTTTTTCAGTTTCTGGTATCTGTCTATTGTTTTTGCCGTATGAAAAGATTTGGGTGGATCAGGATTCTGCCTGCTTTATATTATTTTATAACGACACCATACAATATTAACAGTTTGTCATATAATACCCTTGCGTTTGGCTTTGTCTTACTGTCTCTGGTGACTGTTTCATGCCCGGATAAATTAAAGTTTTATGATTTTCTGCTTGTTGGGATTTTTTCTGCAGGTGCAGTATTGGCTAATCCATATACAATTTTATTGTTTGTGATCTATGGTGTGGTATGTATTACAGCTTTTTTTTATGGACTGAGAAAGCGGAAAGATATGCCTTCTGTTCTGCATATAAAAAATTATTTTCTGGTATGTCTGGGTGCTTTTATTATATTTATTTTGTTTATTTTATTTATATTTTCCAGGGGTAATCTGGAAGAGATTCTGGAATGCATTCCTTATATAGTTATGGATACGGAACGCCAGAAATCTTTCTGGGAAAAGTTGATGAAATATTTTATCCGTATTCATAGGTATTATCGTATACTGGTTTATAGTACAGCTGCAATTCTGTTATTGTGGATGCTGGACCGAAAGAAAAAAATCATATCGTCAGTATATTTATTTTTTATTTGCACAGTTACTGTTCCTTATATTATATATTATGGCTTTTTCTGGGAAATGGTGGGAATCAATTATATGTTGATTCCGCTGGCTTTTTCTGGGCTAGTTGCATATGTAATATCAAAAGAAAGGGATAAAAGACTGTTCTATGGGTGGTATTTACCAGGACTCTTTTATACTTTACTGGCTCACTTTGCTACAAATACAGGAATTCTTACAGTATCCGCTTCATATATGATTGTATCTTCTGTATCTATAATTTTAATATGGAAAGCCGTAATGGATCAGAAAAATGTCAGGCAGCTTTTTTTTCTTGTTGTTTTCATATTTGCTGTTCAGTTTACAGCAGGTGTCTATCAGAGAATTTGGTATGTGTGGGGAGACGATCATCTACCTTCATTGACGCAGAAACTGACAGAAGGTCCTCTTCGTGGAATTTATACGACAAAGGAAAATGAAAGATTTTATCAGGATGTCTGTATGGATATGAAGGAGCTTTCTCTTACTTCTGAGGATCGACTGTTTATTGTAGGAATTTCTCCCTGGATGTATCTGAATACGGAAGCCGAATGCGCAGCATATTCCACATGGGAGACATTGGAGACAGATCCTTTGATTCCTGTTTACTATGAGATACGAAAGGAAAAACTACCGACAGTTATTTATTGCTGTGAATATGATGAAAGTATTTTGGAGACAGAATTTGCAGATTATTTTATAGACAGAGAGTATAGGCCTGTCAGTATGAGGCGGGGGATTGTGTTATTACGCCGGGAAAGCTGATTTGTGAAAACAGTACAGGAAGAGAGGATATAGGATGATTGATTTTAATGTACCACCCTATGTGGGAACAGAGATGAAGTATGTGGAAGAGGCAGTTGCAAAGAATCATAAGATCTGTGGAGATGGTCCATTTACTCATCAGTGTAATGACTGGCTGGAAAAGAGAACAGGAACAGTCAAAGCATTGCTTACTACTTCCTGTACACATGCAACGGAGCTTGCCGCCCTTCTTGCAGATATTAAAGAAGGGGATGAAGTCATTATGCCTTCTTATACTTTTGTATCTACGGCAGACGCGTTTGTTCTCAGGGGAGCGATACCGGTGTTTGTAGATATCCGTCCGGATACGATGAATATAGATGAAGAGAAGATTGAAGCTGCGATTACAGACCGGACGAAAGCAATTGTACCGGTTCATTATGCCGGGGTTTCCTGCGAGATGGACAAGATTATGGAACTTGCTGAGAGGTATCATCTGTTTGTTATTGAAGATGCGGCTCAAGGAATCTTAAGCACTTATAAGGGAAAGATGCTGGGAACTATTGGGGATTTTGGATGCTATTCTTTTCACGAGACGAAAAATTACAGTATGGGAGAGGGTGGAGCTCTTCTGATACAAAATGCAAAATACGTGGAACGTGCAGAAATTATAAGAGAAAAAGGTACAGACCGTGCCAAATTTTTCCGGGGACAGATTGATAAATATACCTGGGTGGACGCCGGTTCTTCCTATCTTCCGGGGGATATAAATGCGGCTTATTTGATGGCTCAACTGGACCAGGCAGATATGATCCTGGACGACCGGATGAGAAGCTGGAATTTGTATGAAGAACTTCTCCGGCCTCTGTCAGATCAGGGAAAAATTGAACTGCCTTTTATTCCGGATGAGTGCAGGCATAATGCGCATATGTTTTATATAAAGGCAAAGGATCTTCAGGAGAGGACAGAATTGATTGCATATTTGAGAAAACATGAGATTCAGTCTGTGTTTCATTATATACCTCTTCACAGTGCCCCTGCAGGAAAGAGATTTGGAAGGTTTCACGGAGAGGATATCTATACGACCAGAGAAAGTGAAAGATTACTGCGGCTTCCCATGTTCTATGGACTGAAGGAAGAACAGGTACGCTATATTACAGAACATATCATAGATTTTTACAAGCAGTAAAATGAAAGGGACGTTATGAAGAAGATCGTTATTATCGGTGCAAATGATTTTCAAAATCAGTTGATTCTAAAAGCTAAGGAGATGGGATTTGAAACTCATGTATTTGCATGGAAAGAAGGAGCTGTGGGGGAACGGACAGCAGATTATTTTTATCCGATTAGTATTTTGGAAACAGACAGGATTTTAGAGCAGTGTAAAAAGATAAATCCTAAAGCAGTGGTTACCATAGCTTCTGATCTGGCCAATATTACAGTTGGAAAAGTTGCTTCTGTTCTTGGACTTCCATGCAACAGTCCGGAGTGTATCCGAATATCGACAAATAAGTATGCCATGCGGGAGGCATTTATCAAAGCAGGGATTGCTACCCCAAAATTCTACAGAGTAGACCGGATAGAAGCATATCTTTATGGTCTGTCCCTTCCGGTTATAGTAAAACCTACAGATCGTTCCGGAAGCCGTGCGATTACGAAAGTTACAGATTTCAGAGATTTGGAAGCAGCGATAAAAAAAGCCGTAGATCAATCCTTTAAAAAAGAAGCAATTGTGGAAGAATATATAGAAGGTGAAGAATACAGCTATGAAGCGATCTCTTATAAAGGAAAACATACAAATCTTTCCATAACGAAAAAATATACTACCGGAGCGCCTCATTTTATTGAAACAGGTCATGTGGAACCCTGTGAATTATCAGAAGAACTATTGTATAAAATTCATTATGTGATGAAGAGAGCTTTGGATGCTTTGCAAATTACAGATGGAGCGTCTCATGGAGAATTTAAGATTACTCCGGAGGGAAAGATTCGAATTATTGAGATTGGTTCCAGAATGGGAGGAGACTGCATTGGTTCTGACTTGGTACCACTTTCGACCGGTTATGATTATATGAAGATGGTAATTGATGTGGCATGTGGAAAAGAACCGGATTTTGACAGAGAATACATGCGAAGGAAAGCAGAAATCCGTTTTCTGTTTACTATGGAAGATGTAGAGGCCATGCATACTTACGAGAGAGAACATCCGGAACAAATTTTCCGTATCAGCGAGATTGATCTGTCAAATCTTGGAAACGTGTCAGACAGTTCCACAAGGCTTGGATATTATATTATTACGGAAACTCTGTAAGAGAAAAGAGGATTAAAATGTTATATTCTGTAGTGATTCCCTGTTATCGGTCAGATCAGACGATTGAACATGTGGTAAATCTGACAAGAGATGAAATAAAGAAACTTGACAGAGGGAATGTGGAATTTGTACTGGTTAACGATTGTTCTCCGGATGAAGGAAAGACAATCGCAAAGTTAAAAGAAATGGCGGAAACATACAAAGATGTAAAAGTCATTGATCTTGCTTCTAATTTCGGTCAGCACAATGCATTGATGGCTGCTCTGCGCCATGCAGATGGAGATGTAATCATCGGTATGGATGATGACGGACAAACACATCCTTCTCAACTTCCGAAGCTTTTTGAAGCACTGGATAAAGGATATGATCTGGTGTACGGATATTATCCGGAGAAGAAGCACAGCTGGTTTCGGAATATTGGAAGCCGTTTTAATGACTTTACAGTGAACCTGATGATCAAAAAACCAAAAGAGGTGCGTACATCCAGTTATTTTGTAGTGAGAAAATTTATCAGAGATTATGCAGTAGAATATACAGGGAGTTATACGTATCTTTTGGGCTTGTTTATGCGCTGTACACAGAATATAGCCAGCGTACCGGTTCAGCACTTTGACAGAGAGTCCGGCGAGTCGGGATATACATTGAAACAGTTAATTCGGCTGTGGTCAAGCATCATTGGTTTTTCAGTGATTCCTCTCCGTATAGCTTCTATCACAGGATTTTTCTTTGCGGGTGTAGGTATGCTGGAAGCGCTGACCATCTTGATCCGGAAGTTTATTGATCCAAATCTGTCCATGGGCTGGCCTTCTCTTATGTGCGCAATATCTTTCTTCTTTGGCCTGAATTTTGTATTTTTAGGAATGATTGGCGAATATCTTGGCCGGATGTTCCTTGGGATGAATAAAGAGCCTCAGTATGTGATCAAAGCAACTTATAATATAACAAAGAGCCAGGATGGGAGAGAAGATCTTTTATGACAGATGAAAAAAAATCCAACAGACCAAAGATATTGATTCTTCTGTCTTTGTCATTGTTGATTCAAAGTTTAAGTTCTGTATTTATCAAATATGCCGGTCAATATGAGACATTTTCAAAAGAGTTTATTATTTTCTATGTTATGGCAGTAGGTTGTCTTGGTGTATTTGCTATTATGTGGCAGTTCCTTTTGGAACTGATCCCTTTGACTACTGCGTATCTTCGAAAGGGAATTCTATATATATTGATTCTGCTCTGGTCCGTAATCCTTTTTCAGGAGCATGTGACATTGAACAATGTTATTGGAAGTATAATTATTATAGCGGGGATCTGTATTCATGGAATGGATGAACATTAGTTATATTCTGGCTTTTCTGTCTGTGTTTGTAGCGTCAATCTCTCAGATTTTATTGAAACAGTCAGCCCAGACAGAACATAAAAATATCATTTTCAAATTTCTGAACTGGAGAGTGATAGTTGGATATGGTCTTATGTTTGGGACAACAATTATGAATGTATTTGCTTACCGGGGAGTAGAACTGAAAGTGACTCCCATGATAGAATCCACGGGCATTATATGGGTAACTATACTGGCAACATTTTTACTTGGTGAGAAACCAACAAGAAAAGCACTTCTTTCAATTGTAGTTACCATTGTCGGAATTATTGTATTTTCATTATAAAAAGATATGAGCCAATTACTGGAAAGCTTAAATAGATATACAGACTCAGATATGCTTCCCATGCATATGCCGGGACATAAGCGCCGGATGGGAACAGTTGAAAAACCTTATTCTATTGATATCACAGAGATTGAAGGGTTTGATGATCTTCATCATGCTGATGGAATTCTTCAAAGTGCACAAAAACGGGCAGCTGATTTGTATCATTCGGAAGAAACACATTATCTGGTTAACGGCAGTACCGCCGGGATCTTGTCTGCAATATCCGGATGTACAGATTTTGGCGGAAAGATTCTGGTAGCAAGAAATTGCCATAAGTCTGTGTATCATTCCATACTCCTCAGAGGGCTGGAAGCCGTTTACCTTTATCCACAGTCCATAGAACATATGGGGATAAACGGTGTTATTCTGCCGGAAGAAGTGGAAAATGCGATAAAAAACAATTTGGATTTGCGTGCAGTAGTGATTACGTCACCCACATACGACGGGATTGTATCGGATGTCAGACAGATTGCCGGAATTGTTCATGAATATGGAATTCCGTTAATTGTGGATGAAGCACATGGATCGCATTTTCCCTTCTCTAATGGATTTCCAACAGATTCTGTCAGTTGCGGAGCGGATGTGGTGATTCACAGCCTGCATAAAACACTTCCAGCGCTGACGCAGACAGCATTGATTCATCTGAATGGTACATTGATTGACAGAGAGAAAATACGGAAATACTTGACCATTTTTCAGACCAGCAGTCCTTCTTATATTTTTATGGCTTCTATGGATGAATGTATGGAATGGGTAAAAAATCATTCAGAAACATTTGAAAGATTTTATCAGGAGATACAGAAGTTCAGGATGGCTCTTCGGGTTATGAATAAATTAAAACTTCTGGAATTTCCGGGAATGGATCCATCCAGAATCGTTGTGTCTGTACGGGAGGCAGGTATACATGGCCGGGAGTTTTCGCGTATTTTAAGAGAGGAATACCAGATTGAAGTAGAAATGGCCTGTAGTACTTATGTATGTGCAATAGCTACAGTTGCAGACACAGCGGAAGATCTGAACCGGCTTAAGGAAGCATTGATTGCTCTGGACCAGAGGAGCTGTGGTGCCTGTAGAAGCCAGGGGAAAGAACGGACAGACAAAGTTGTTCGGACAAAAAGTGTGTGTACGCTTCTTCAGGCAGAAGAATCAGAAAAAGAAAAGATCTTTTTTTGGAAATCCTGCGGAAGAATAAACGGTGATTTTTTGATTCTGTATCCGCCTGGAATTCCACTGGCAGTTCCGGGAGAGATCATTACGGAAGAAATGATTGAAAGAATCCGGCAATACAGAGAGGATGACCTGGAAGTACAGGGAATTGACGGGGAACAAATACAGGTTATAAAAGAGGAAAAATATGGATTTTGTGAATGAAAGAGAGATAAAACTTTTCATTCAAAAGGAAATGGAGTATAATGAAGCAGCGGGAGGTGAGTCATTATGAGTGGATATTCAGATGTCATTGGGCATGAACAGGTGATACTGCATATGAAACATGCAATTCAGATGGATAAGGTGTCACATGCCTATATTATAAACGGAGAAAAAGGATCTGGGAAAAAGCTACTGTCAGGTATATTTGCACAGACGCTGCAGTGTGAGAGAAAGGGAACAGAGCCGTGTATGGAGTGCAGGTCCTGCAGGCAGGCAGTAAATCTGAATCAGCCGGATATTATTCGTGTGACTCATGAGAAGCCAAATACAATCAGTGTGGAAGATGTGCGGACGCAGGTAAACGGGGATATCATGATCAAACCTTACAGCAGTCCTTATAAAATCTATATTATTGAAGAGGCGGAAAAGTTAAATGTACAGGCGCAGAATGCACTTCTGAAAACCATAGAAGAGCCTCCATTTTATGCAGTGATACTGTTTTTGACAGTAAATGCAGGAATGCTGCTTCCAACTATCCGATCCAGGTGTGTGACGCTTGATTTAAAACCTGTATCTTCCGCATTGGTGAAAAAACATCTGATGGAAAAATTGGAAATACCGGAATACAGGGCAAATATCTGTACTGCATTTGCACAGGGAAATATCGGAAAAGCAAAAAGGCTGGCGTTGTCGTCAGATTTCTCTGAGATGATGGAACATGCGCTGCATCTGGTAAAATATATCCAGGATATGGAAGTTACGGATATTATTTCAGATTTGAAGAGAATAAATACATACAAGATGGAGATCAACGATTATCTGGATCTTTTGACAGTGTGGTATCGGGATGTGCTGATGTTCAAGGCAACCAGGGATGCAGACAGTCTGATTTTCTCGGATGAGCTGATCAGCATTCGCGAAAAAGTAAAAAAGAGTTCTTATGAAGGTTTGGAAAGTGTAATAAAAGCATTAGACAAAGCAAAAGTTCGGTTGAATGCCAATGTAAATTTTGATATGGCACTGGAACTTCTGCTTTTGACCATGAAGGAGAATTAGAATGACAAAGGTAATCGGCGTGCGTTTTCGGCGGGCAGGCAAGATCTACTATTTCTCTCCGGGAAAGTTTAAGATAGAAACTGGAGATCATGTAATCGTGGAGACAGCCAGAGGGGTGGAATACGGTCATGTGGTGATCGGCGCCAAAGAAGTCGAAGATGAAAAGGTGGTACAACCATTAAAACCGGTAATTCGGCTTGCTACTATAAAAGACGACGAGCAGGAAGAAAATAACCGAGAAAAGGAAAAAGAGGCATATAAAATTTGCCAGGAGAAAATACAGAAACATAAGCTGGAGATGAAGCTTATTGATGCAGAATATACGTTTGATAATAATAAAGTGTTATTTTATTTTACAGCAGACGGGAGAATTGATTTCCGTGAACTGGTGAAAGATCTGGCGTCAGTATTTAAAACACGTATTGAACTTAGACAGATTGGTGTCCGGGATGAGACAAAGATTCTGGGTGGAATTGGTATCTGCGGCAGACCGCTTTGCTGTCATACGCATCAATCAGAATTTCTTCCGGTGTCTATCAAAATGGCAAAAGAACAGAATCTGTCTCTGAATCCTACGAAGATTTCCGGCGTCTGTGGCAGGCTTATGTGCTGTTTGAAACATGAAGAGGAAACTTATGAGGAATTGAACAGCAGATTGCCTAATGTGGGAGACCGCGTTACGGCAAGGGACGGCAGCAGAGGAGAAGTAAGTTCAGTCAATGTGCTTCGTCAGCTTGTGAAAGTGATTGTGACGCTGGAAAATGAAGAAAAAGAGATTCGGGAATATAAGGTAGGAGAGTTGAAATTCCGTCCCCGCCGGAAAAAAGAGAAAAACGGTAAACGCCATGCGGAGGATAAAGAGTTGAAGGTACTTGAGGAACTGGAACGTAAGGAAGGAAAGTCAAAGCTAAATGACGACTGAAGCAGGACTTTTATATCTGTGTGCAACACCTATCGGAAATCTGGAAGATATGACTTATCGGGCAGTCCGTATTTTAAAGGAAGTGGATTTGATTGCAGCAGAGGACACAAGGAACAGTATCAAACTTTTGAATCATTTTGATATTCATACTTCTATGACCAGTTATCACGAATATAATAAGATGGAGAAAGGCCATATCCTTGTAAAAAAGCTTTTGGAAGGACAGAATATTGCATTGATTACAGATGCCGGGATGCCGGGAATCTCGGATCCGGGCGAAGAACTGGTCCATATGTGTCATGAAGCCGGAATTACCGTGACGGCTGTTCCGGGAGCCTGCGCCTGTGTGACTGCTCTGGCATTATCCGGGCGACCCAGCAGACGGTTTTGCTTTGAGGCATTTCTTCCAATAGATAAAAAAGAACGCAGAACAATATTGTCAGAGTTATCAAAGGAGACCAGAACGATTATTCTATATGAAGCTCCTCATCGGTTGAAGAAGACGATTTCTGAGCTTTTAGAGACTTTGGGAGATCGGAAGCTGTCTGTCTGCAAAGAACTGACCAAACGATATGAAAATATATGGGAAACGACGCTTGCAGAGGCCTGTGTTCATTATGAGATTCAGGATCCAAAAGGAGAATATGTTCTTGTACTGGAAGGTAGATCCAGGGCAGAGATGGAAATGGAACGGCAGCAAGATTATAAGAAAATGCCTCTTTTCGAGCATGTGAAGTTTTATGAAGAGCAGGGTATGGACCGTAAGACTGCCATGAAACAGGCGGCGAAGGATCGGGGAATTACGAAGAGAGAAGTCTATCAAACCCTTCTTTTGGAGGAATCATTACATGGAGATTGATCTGAAAGACGGAGAACGTCTGGACGAACTTCAAAGAAATGGATATCGGATTATCCAGAATCCTGAGAGATTTTGTTTTGGAATGGATGCAGTATTACTGGCAGGCTTTACGAGAGTAAAACCAGGGGAGCGGGTGCTGGATCTGGGTACCGGTACAGGGATTCTTCCGATTTTGCTGTCGGCAAGAACAAAAGGGGAATTTTTTACAGGACTGGAAATTCAGCCGGAGAGTGCTGATATGGCGGACAGGAGTGTAAAATTGAACCAACTGGAGGAGAAAGTTCGTATTGTAACCGGGGATATCAAAGAAGCGGATCAAATCTTTGGAGCTGGTTCTCATCATGTAGTTACCTGTAATCCCCCGTATATGACAGATCATCATGGACTTAAAAATCCTGGACAGCCGAAAGCCATAGCAAGACATGAGATTCTGTGTACATTAGAAAACGTAATATCTCAGGCTTTCAGAGTATTGATGCCAAACGGAAGATTTTATCTGGTGCATCGACCATTTCGTCTGGCAGAGATTATTTCCTGCCTGTGTACTCATGGTCTGGAACCAAAACGCATGAGGCTTGTTCATCCTTATGCAGACAGGGAACCGAACATGGTTTTGATTGAGGCACTGAAAGGTGGAAATTCAGGAATAAAAGTGGAAAAGCCTCTGGTAATCTATCAGGAACCAGGAAAATATATGGATGAGATTTATGAAATCTACGGATATTGAGAAGCTGTCGTGCAAAGGGATAGCTTCTTTTCCTATATCCGGGAAAATTTCACTTAAAGGTTCTCAGAGGATACAAACATATTTTAGCAAAATAAATGGATCAGAAAGATAATTCTATAAGGGGTGACAGGGTGGTACAGACGAATGATTTCGGAGAAGGAAGTGTGGCAAAAAATATTATGAATATGGCTGTTCCCATGACAGTTGCTCAGATATTAAATCTTTTATATAATCTGGTGGATCGTATCTATATCGGTCATATTCCGGGAGCCAATTCTCTGGCATTGACAGGCGTGGGACTGACTTTTCCAATTATAAGTATGGTTTCGGCATTTGCCGGACTGTTTGGCATGGGAGGAGCACCACTTTGTTCCATTGCAAGGGGAAAAGGGGATTTCAGGCGGGCAGAAACCATTATGCAGAATGCATTCTGGATGTTGACAGGAACCGGGATGCTGATTACCATTGCGGGTTATATCATGGAGCGCCCGCTTTTGTATGCGCTTGGCGGAAGCGACGCCACTTACATTTATGCCAGTGCTTACCTGAAGGTCTATCTTCTGGGAAACATCTTTGTTATGATTGGATTGGGCCTGAATCCTTTTATCAATTCCCAGGGATTTGGGAGAACAGGCATGGTGACAGTGGCGCTGGGAGCAGTAATCAATATTATACTGGATCCATTGCTGATCTTTACCTTCCGTATGGGAGTTTCCGGAGCGGCTTTGGCAACTGTCATTGCGCAATTTTGTTCTGCTGTGTGGGTGTTGTTGTTTTTGACTGGAAAGAAGCCGGTACTTCATTTAAAATTGAAAACAGGCATACCTGACTGGAAAACAGTCAAAGAGATCATGGCGCTCGGGACTTCAAATTTTATAATGAATTTTACCAACAGTGTAGTTCAGGTGGTCTGTAACCGTCAGCTGCAGTTTTATGGCGGTGATCTGTATGTGGGAGTGATGACAGTTCTGAATTCGATCAGAGAGGTATTGACTATGGTGGTAATCGGTATGGCTAATGGTGCTCAGCCGGTCATCAGTTTTAATTATGGTGCAGGAAAGAAAGAACGGGTAAGGAAGGGAATCTGGTTTATGACTGTGATAAGTATTGGGTATACCTGTGTAGCCTGGGCGGTGACTCTTGCATTTCCGAAGTATTTTATCCGGATGTTCAATTCGGATCCGAAGCTTCTGGAAGCAGGGGTTCTGGCCATACATATTTATTTTTTTGGATTTTGTTTTATGGCTCTACAGTTTTCAGGTCAGACGACGTTTCAGGCATTGGGTCAGGCGCGGTATGCTATTACATTTTCTTTGTTTCGAAAAATTGTAATTGTAGTTCCACTGACTCTCCTACTGCCGCTGTTGCCAGGAGTTGGCCTTTATGGAGTTTTTTTGGCGGAGCCCATCTCTAATCTGGTTGGAGGCTGCGCCTGCTTTTTTACAATGATGATTGTAATCTGGAAAAGGAAACTGGGAGAATGAGAACAATTGCACATATACATACGGATTTTCCGGAAAAATTCGGGATTCCAAGACAAAGTGGACTGGTGAAGGAACTGAAAGGAAAAATTATCTTTGAACCGGAATATCGAAATCCGGAAGCGATACGCGGATTGGATGAATTTACACATATCTGGCTTCTGTGGGAATTTTCGGAATCTCATAAGGAATGCTGGTCAGCGACCGTAAAACCGCCCAGGTTGGGAGGAAAAAGGCGTGTAGGCGTCTTTGCCAGTCGTTCGCCTTATCGTCCTAATGGTATCGGGTTATCTTGTGTACAGCTGGAGTGTATAGAGATGGATGAAAAGCTGGGACCAGTGCTCTGTGTGGCAGGCATTGATTTGATGGATAAAACACCCATCTATGATATAAAACCTTATATTCCACTGTCAGACTGTCATCCGGAAGCGTCCGAAGGATATACAAGGGAGACAAAACTTCACAGACTTTCCGTGGATTTTCCTGAGGAACTGCTCTGTACCTGTCCGGAAGAGAAGAGGCAGGGGATTATTGGTGTCCTGGCAGAGGATCCAAGACCTGCATATGTACATGATGAAAAACGAACCTATGGGATAAGTTATGCCGGATATAATGTAAGATTTCAGGTGGTGAAAGATGTGGTGCATGTGTTTGAAGTGGAGAAATCTCTGTAAAGGCAGCCGGGATATAAGGTAAGAAAGGAGAATCCTTTTGGCTGTTATGCATGGAATCAGAGGAGCTGCCATAAGATAGGATGAGAGAACTTATGGGAGTAGAATATGAACTATCTGTGGGCAGGTATGATGCTTGTGGCAATTATATACGGCTCCATACATGGGACCATTCCTGAGGTGACTCAGGCGGCGCTGGATTCCTCAAAAGAAGCAGTAACGCTCTGCATCACTATGCTTGGAATTCTTTCTTTCTGGATGGGACTGATGCAGATTGCCAGTGCAGCAGGTCTGATTGAGAAACTGACTGGCTGGATTCGCCCGATACTATGCTGGCTGTTTCCAAGGATACCAGAAGGGCATCCGGCGATGGAGCAGATCGCGGTGAATTGTATTGCGAATATCCTGGGCCTCGGCTGGGCGGCGACCCCGGCGGGGCTGAAGGCGATGGAGGAGCTTAAGAATCTGGAAGAAGAGCGGCAGGCAGCAGGAGGAACGTTTCCGGGACAGCGGACAGGAACAGCGTCAGCCGGGGAAAGAAGCAGGCGTCCGGGAGTGCAGAATGCAGGAGGACGCCGTTATCCTGCGGTGCCGAAGGGTGTGGCAAGCGACGAGATGTGCGTGTTTTTAATTCTGAATATCTCGTCGCTGCAGCTGATTCCCATGAACGTGGTGGCTTACCGGAGCCAGTATGGGAGCGTAAATCCGACGGCGATCGTGGGGCCTGCGATCCTGGCGACGGCGATGAGTACGCTAGCGGGGGTTATTTTCTGCAAAGTGATGGATGGTAAGCGGAGAGCATAAAGGCGGATACTGAAATAAATAGATCCCCACATCAATGATCAGCCCGATGAAAAACGAATAAGTCAGGCAGTATAAAGAGCAGCCATCATGTCATATACCAAAGGATTGGCGTTGGTGGCGGCTGAATTGCCTTCCACGATTACATGGTCAAAGGAATTAACACTGGTCTGCACAAATAGGTTTGCAATAGCAAACAGCCCGTTTTGAAAAGCGGCAAGAATACCGATTTTCAGGGTTCGTATAGTTTCAGGCTTTCTATGCGAAGTGCAAAGGCTTCCTGATTTCTGAAGAGAATGGCAAGAATCAAAGCCGCAGAAAGATATTGGGATATGACGCTGGCTGAGGCAACACTGGCTACATCCCATCTGCATACAATGACAAAATACAGATTCAGAAGTACGTTGACAATTCCGGAAAATAGAAGATAATACAGGGGCCGTCTGGTATCACCGGCTGTGCTCAGCACAGCACTGCCAAAATTATACAGACTAAGGGCAGGCATACCAAGAAGATAAATGCGCAGGTAAAGTACGGCATCCAGGATCAGCTCGTCTTTGGTATGCATGGCAGACAGAATTGTGTGTGCAAATATGATGCCGAATACCATGATCAGCATCCGTTATCCCTGGAACCAATATGAAGGGCAGTGATCGCATTGACATCGCCGGAAAGTCCTATGATCAGTCTGGCAAACAGTGTGGCCAGGATACTGGTGGAGCCCACGGCGCCTAGGGCAATGGGTCCCGCAAATTTGCCGACCACAGCCACGTCCGACATATTAAAAAGTACCTGCAGAATATTGGAGAACATAAGCGGAACACTGAAAAGCAGGATTTTTTCCAGAGAGATCCGCTGCTAAGCTCCATTTCGAATGTTTTCATCCTAACACTCCAATCCTTCATTGAATACACATGCAAAAAATGGTATATTATAAAAATACAGAAAAACAGTTTGCAGTTGGAAGAAAGGGGGCTTTTTGATATGGATATGAAGATATCCAAGTCCTTCTATTTGATTGTTGCGCCATCTGGAGATATCTCGCTTCCAGCCCTGTTTGGAACAAAAGAGCGAGAGTCCGGCCAGGTCTTCGGCCCGTTTTCGCAGCGGCATACCCTCTTCGGTAAGCTGTATGCTGAAGCTGCGTCGTATGAATAGTTTTTCCCCAGTTCGTCCATATACCGACAATAAAGAGCTGCTGATCCTTCCGGATACTGTTCATACGAACCTGTATGACGGAGGCGGGAAAGACATGATTCTTTTTGACAGGCTGGAGCAGTTCTTTGGGGAAAATCTGAAATAGAGGAAATTCACAAGTTATGGTAATTTTCCAAGATTTCTTTCATGGAGATGTTTTGCAGACTGTTTCGCAGATCTTCACGGATGTCTGTATAGGAGATGTCTAAAACCCGGTGTATGTTCTTTCCTACCGGGCAGAGGGGAGACGGCGCGGCATGGATTCCGATCAGTTTGCCAAGGAAGTCCGGCTCCAGTGCATGGCAGATGCGGTATAAAGTAATTTCTTCCAAAAGGCAGTTGAGGGTGGCGCCGCCTGTGCCGGATTTTACAGAGAGGATTCCTTCTTTTTTCAGGCTGCTGATGATGTTGCGGATGGTGACAGGATTGCTGCCAGTGGAGAGTGACAACAGTTTGCTGGTTACTTTCCGTGTTTTTCCATATTCACTGATAAAAATAAGACAGTGGACGGCAATGGAACATTTTGTGCTGATATGCATGATAAGGATTCTCCTTTTATATTTAAGATAAACAGTATCTGCTTCGCAGTGCTTGTGAATTTTGTATTTATTTTATCATAAAACCCCAATGCTGTAAATCTTGACACGACACCTTCTGGCGGCTATACATGAATACATGTAGGATTAAAAATTACAGAAGAACTGTCATAAACTGATACAGATTATTTTCAGCCCAACAGGAGGACGTTGTACTGGTTGCAGTGCCGTCCTATGGCGGGCATGTTTCGGGACCTGCGGCGGATAGGCTTGGGAAAATCAAAGGCAATCGTCCTTATAGGAAACCCGGAGGAGCGGGTCTTGTCCCAAAAGCAACAAAAGACTGTATCGGCTGCGGTTTAGGCGCTTTGTTGTAAGATGTTTGAAGTCTGCACGGAAAGTAAACGGCGCAATGGTGTCCGTTGCGGCATTAGCGCTTAAAAAGGCGTGTAGTGAAAGAAAGGAAAACGAGCTGTTTCTTTGATCAGATATACATATAAAAATGTGACTTTTTTTAAATTATAATATATGGAAAGCACACCGTTTCATTTACAGGCGGAGTGCTTTTTATTTATAATAAAGACGGTTTGAGCGGTTGCATACAAAAAACAAGCCCGGGTTGTTTTCCTGTTTTCCGCCCATGCAAACAGTGTAAATAAAATAAAGGAGTGGAGTTCATGAGAAGATTATCCCGTATGACAGCGGTAATTTTGGCGTTGCTTATGCTGCTGTCGATCACCGGCTGCAGCAGTTCCGCAGACGGAAAGACTCATCTCACTTTTCAAATCTGGGATGTTTATCAACGCCCTGGGATGCAGGCGATATGCGATGCCTATACGAAAGAGCATCCTGATGTGGTGATTGAAGTGCAAGCTACTAGTTGGAGCGAATACTGGACCAAACTGGAAGCTTCCGCTGAGAGCAATACGATGCCGGATATTTTCTGGATGCATACGAACCAGCTGCTGTATTATGCAGACTTTGGCATGCTGGCCGATGTGACAGATCTCTATGATGATGTGGAACCTGATTACTATGAAAAACATTTCACTGAGATTTCGCGCAACAATGCTAGCGGCAGCGACGGTCGGCTCTATGGCGTGCCGAAGGATAAAGATAACGGTATTCTGGTTTATAACAAGGAAATGTTCGATGCCGCCGGTGTTCCCTATCCTACGGATGACTGGACATGGGAAGATCTGGCGGATGCCTCCCGCAGGATCCATGATGCCACCGGTAAGTATGGTTTTATGGCTTACAATGATGACCAGCTGGGATATTGGTGCTTTGTCTATCAGGCAGGCGGTCATATTCTTACTGCGGACCGCACGCAGGCCGGGTACACAAATCCTGGTTCTGTCAAGGGCATGGAGTTTTATGTAAACATGCAGAAAGAAGACTGGTGTCCGGATCAGACCTACTTTACCGAGACTGCGCCGGGAACAGCATTTTTCTCTGAAGAGGGCGCCATGTATCTGGAGGGTAACTGGAATCTTCCTCAGTTGATGGAAAATTATCCAGAGATGCGCGGAAAGTGGGATCTGGCCAGACTGCCCAAATGCGCCGATCCGATCGAGGACAGTGAAAGCTTGGACCAGGATGGACGGGCCACGATGTCTAACGGCTTGTGCTATGCGACCGCTGCTCATGGCAGAAACCGGGAGCTTGCGCTGGATGTGATCAAGTATTTCGGTACGGAGGAAGCGCAGCGGATTCAGGGAGAGAACGGCGCAGCTATTCCCGCATATATCGGCTGTGAAGAGACATGGCGTTCCGCTTTTGATTCCTACGATGAAAAACTGAATCTGGACGTTATTTTTGATCAGTTTGACTATGCGGTACAGGCAGTCTATAACTCTGCCAGTCCCAAGTGGAAAAGCCGGGTGCTGGATGAACTGACGAGTATCTATTCCGGAGGCCAGGATCTGATGACGGGCCTTGAGCATATGGAGAATATTGTCAATACGGAAACGGCCAGGAAGCTGGCGGATGACTGAGAGGAGGGATTTCGATGAAAAACAAACGGTCTGCGGCTGCCCTGCGGGAGGAACGATGGGGATGGTTCATGATTGCACCTACGATTATCGGCTTGGTTGTCTTGAATCTGTGGCCTTTTGTACAGACTTTGTATGCTAGTTTCTGCGAACATCTGAGTTTCGGCCACTACAAATTTATTGGTCTGCAGAATTATGTGGATATGTTCCAAAATGCCGAGTTTTGGAAAGCAACATGGAACACTGTTTTCTTTTGTATTCTGACAGTGCCTGTGGGCGTTGCTCTTGCATTGATGATTGCTTTGCTTCTCAACGCCAATGTGAAGTTTAAGGGCGGATTTCGTACGATCTTTTTTCTTCCTCTGGTCTGTGCCCCGGCCGCCGTTGCTATGGTATGGCGCTGGATCTTCAATGGAGAGTATGGCATCTTAAATCAGATCCTGGGTGCTAAAATACAGTGGATCACCGACCCGAAGACAGCGGTGCTGGCAGTTGCAGTTGTTGCTGTCTGGAGCAGCGTCGGCTACGATGCGGTTCTTCTGTTAGCCGGGCTGCAAAATATTCCGAAAACGCTCTATGAGGCCAACAGTATTGATGGGGCGGGTAAGATTCGGCAGTTTTTCACAATCACGCTGCCTATGGTATCCTCAACGCTGTTTTCTGTTCTGATTATGCGTTTGATGGCTTCCATGAAAATCTATGATCTGATCTACATGATGGCGGATGAGACCAATCCGGCATTGACAGATATGCAGAGTTTGATGTATTTGTTCTACCGCTCTTCATTTGTGGCGGGAGACCGCGGTTATGGTTCCGCAATTATTATCTGGACAATTTTAAAGATGCCGTCGCCAGCCTGCCTTTTGCCAATCTGTACTGGAATACGATTTTGATGGTTTTTTTCCGTGTGGTCTGTGCCGTTTTGTTCAGCTCCATGGCGGGTTACGCATTTGCCAAGCTAAAGTTCAGGGGCAAGAAACTGCTTTTTGGAATTGTGCTGATTCAGATGTCGCTTCCCAGCCAGATTTTTATCATTCCGCAGTATCAGATGGTAGCAAAAATGGGTATGGCCAATACAGTTTTTGGTCTGGTTTTCCCAGGACTGGTCAGCGCGTTCGGTGTGTTTTTCCTGCGCCAGACGTATATGAGCATTCCGGAAGAAGTGGGGGAGGCCGCTTATCTGGACGGCTGTAATCAGTGGCAGACTTTTTATAAGATCATGTTTCCCCTGACGGGAACTTCTGTGGCGGCTCTGACGATCTTTACCGCGGTCTTTGCATATGGAGACCTGATGTGGCCGCTGGTAGTAAATTCCGATTTGAAGATGATGACATTGTCCTCCGGTCTTTCGACCCTGAAAGGACAGTTTACCACAAACTTCCCTGTGCTGATGGCCGGCTCCTTATTGGCCATGCTGCCGATGGTAGTCCTGTATCTGATCTTTCAGCGTCAATTTGTGGAAGGAATCGCAGGTACCGGAGGGAAATAAGTGCTGCTGTATTTTACTGTTATCAAACAGTCCCGGCATATTGTTACCGGGACTGTTTCTCTAAATGACATACCAGGAGGTGCACAATGATTGTAATTGATCAGAAAAACAGAATTTATACGCTGCATACATTACATACTTCTTATCAGATGAAAGCTGACCAGTATGATGTACTCCTGCACACCTATTATGGTCCGAAAATCGAAAATTGTGATCTTTCCGGCCTGATCCAGTGTGGCGGGCGCAGTTTTTCTCCCAACCCCAACGAGGCGGGGAGAAACAGGGACTATTCACTGGACATTATGCCGCAGGAATATTCTACCTGCGGGGTCGGGGATTTTCGTTTGTCTTCGATGGAGCTGGAACTGCCGAACGGCAGTCATACAGCAGATCTGCGCTATGAGGGCTTTCGCCTGGAGAAGGGAAAGTATGAGTTAGAAGGCCTGCCTGCCTTTCACTGCGACGGAAATGAGGCGGAAACGCTGATTATTTCGCTGAAGGATCACGCCGCGCAGGTGGCGGTGGAATTATATTACAGTGTATTTGAGGATTTTGATCTCATTACCCGAGCGCTCCGGGTAGTCAATCAGGGAAAGGACTCGGTGCGCCTGTGCCGGTGCGCATCCCTCTGTCTGGATTTTCTCAGATCAGATCTGGACATGATCACGTTCGACGGGCATCACCTGATGGAACGGTGTATGGACAGAGGGCCGCTTCGCTCCGGAGTACAAAGTACAGGCAGTGTGCGCGGGACATCCAGCCACCAGCACAATCCTTTTGTGATTCTTTGTGACCAGGATGCGGATGAGGATGCAGGTGTATGCTATGGCGCCATGCTGCTGTACAGCGGTAATTTTGAAGCGGCTGTAGAGTGCAGCCAATATGAGAACAGTCGTCTGGTTATGGGAATTCATCCTTATCATTTCTGCTGGACATTGGAGCCAGGCGGAGCATTCACTGCGCCGGAAGCCGCCATGATCTGTTCTCCCGACGGATTCGGACAGATGAGCAGGCAGTATCATCGTGCCATTAGAAGACATTTTCTCCGAGACCCTTATCAGGGGAAGCGCAAGCCGGTGTTAGTGAATAACTGGGAGGCAACTTATTTTGATTTTACCGCAGACAGGCTGGTTGAGATTGCAGGCGAGGCGGCCGGGCTTGGGGTCGAACTGTTTGTCATGGATGATGGGTGGTTTGGCTCCCGGAATGATGATAACAGCGGTCTGGGAGACTGGCAGGTAAATCTGGAGAAGCTGCCCGGCGGGTTGGAGGCGCTTGTTCCCCGCATCAGGAAACTGGGGATGAAATTCGGTATCTGGATGGAACCGGAGATGGTCAATGAGGACAGCAGTTTCTATCGGGTTCATCCGGACTGGGTGCTGCATGTTCCGGGGCGCGCTCCTTCCCGTGGCAGAGGACAGCTGGTGCTGGATTTCTCCCGAAGAGATGTCAGGGAAGCCGTCTATGATCAGATAAAGACGATACTCGACAGCGCGG
>CAJTTI010000003.1:21336-199906 GCA_910579225.1 uncultured Lachnospiraceae bacterium
AGAGATGTCAGGGAAGCCGTCTATGATCAGATAAAGACGATACTCGACAGCGCGGCTATCGCTTTGATGGGCAGGTCTGTGCGGCGCATTAATTCCGCCACGTTTGTCAGGCGCTGTTTAATCAGAAATTCCTGCGGTGTACAGCCCATTACTTCTTTAAATTTCCGGCTGAAATAATTACGATTCAGATTACAGAAACCGGCCACTTCATCTACGGTCAGTTCGCGGCTGTAGTTCTGTTGGATATAGACGACTGCTTCATTGATATAAAAATCTTGCGGCTTTTTTTCGCCGATGTCCTGTCGACAGCCTGAAAACTCGATGAGTTCGTCCAGGAACAGATACAGGCATCCAACCAGGTGGATGGAGGATTTCCCGGAATGCTCGGAAAAGTAAAACATTCGTTTCTGAAGCAGGGCCCCTTCTTCGATGCTCCGGGGGCGGTAAATGGGACGGTCCTGCTCCAGTCCTGCCCGGAGCAGGCATTCTTCCGCATGCATCCCGTCGAACTCGATCCAGACATACTTCCATGGATCTTTTTCGTCTGCAGTATACAGGTTGATCTGTCCGGGACAGATCAGGAATCCCTGATTTGCTTCCAGACTGTATTCATGTATTTCACCATTTGAAGAGTGGGAGTACAGCATGCCCCGCCTGCTTATGATGAAGTGGAATAAATAATGATTGCGGACAAAGGGACCGAAAGAGTGGAGCGGTTTACACGATTCCCAGCCATATTGATAAGGCCGGATATCCAGAAAATGATCGTTGGGGAAAAGCGAAAGATGGTATTTCTCCATAGGGCGGAACTCCTTCTATATTTTTTCGGCCGGATAGAAAGGCGATGTAACGCTTCTTGCCGATATGTATCATATCAAGCTTCTTTAAATTATTTTATCATATGATTTCACTGATGTAAATATTGATGCTACACCATAGTCTGCATGGATTCTGTTTCGGCAGCATGGGAAGGGGGCTTTGTAGTGCCCTGAATACGCCTGGTGCGCAGCGACGGGGGGAGGGATTCGGCTACTGGCTGAAAAGAAAGACAGAGAGAAGAGTCCGAGTCCCATGCAATTTTTGTACCATGTATTAGTTCAAAAAGTAAATATTTTTTGCCGGATAAGATATTAAAAAAGTAAACCATATTCTTCAGGGCAGGGAGGAACTGGTTTCATCCAGAATCCTGTGAATATGGACAGTCAGATACAGCATTTCTTCCTTGGTAATATCCACATGGACCATTCCCTTTATATAATTCTGAATCTTACCGGCGCACTGGTAACTTTCCGGGTACTGGGCTGTAATATTTTCAAATATGGTCAGGTCATTATCCGGGAGCATTTTGCCTTCCATAACCCTTTGCAGGAAAAACTGCAGATGTGTTGCAAACCGGGTATAATGGATGGAATTTTGCTTTATTTTGACTTTGAAAGAGAATTTTACAATATTAAAAATATCTTTCAGCATGCGGACAGCCATAAGAGTGTGTTCCATATCCGGATTCTCGGTCTGGGCGTTTACCAGATGGAAAGCAATATTTCCGGCTTCTTCCTCCGGAAGTTCGATTTCCAGCTTACGGTTGAGCTCTTCCGTAAGCTGGAGACCCAGAGCAAATTCTTCCGGATAAAACTGACGGACTTCCCATAACAGGCGGTTTTGCAGAATGACTTTCTTTTCGTAACGTTCCAGCGTAAATACCAGATGATCGAACAGCGTGATGAAAAGCTGATCATTTACATTCTTTTTCATCTGGTTGATGATCCGGTAAATGGCTTCCTGAATCGCTTCCGCACGGGTATCCGGAACATGTTCCAGAAGGCTGACCCATTCGCTGGCGGTTTTTTTATCCTGCAGGACAAATACTTTCTGTATATTTTCGTTTTTCAGTTCTTCGCCGACCTGGTTGATGAACCGCAGGCCCCGCCCCATGACAATCTGTTCATGGCCATACGGATCTTCCACCAGTATCAGGTTGTTATTCAGTATTTTCTTTACCTGCATGGCTGCAACCTCGTTTTCTGATCCTTTAGAATATTCTACAGAATAGTTCCATGATCTGCAATGACTTTCTGGTACCAGTAAAAACTGTCTTTTTCATACCGCTTCATCTCTTTTAAATTAAACTCGTCCCGATCTACATAGATGAAACCGTATCGTTTCTGGTAGCCTTGATGAGTACTTACAACATCCAGAGCTGCCCAGGGACAGTATCCGATCATCCGAACCCCATCCGTGATGGCAAGTCTCATGGCGTGAATATGCTGTTTTAAAAACTCTATCCGGTAGCTGTCATGGATACTTCCGTCTGCTTCGAGGACATCCGGCGCCCCGATTCCGTTTTCAGTGACCAGTATGGGAAGATGATAGCGTTCATAAACTTTCCGGAGCGTATAGCGGAAGCCTTCCGGATCGATCACCCATCCGTATCTGGTACGGGATACATGGGGATTTTCGGCGGCGCGGTATACGCCCTCTTCTCCCAGCATGATCTGCTGGTCTCCGGATCTGGCTGATACATCGGAACTGTCTCCCCGGCTGGCCGCAATGGTTGCAGTGGAGTAGTAGTTCATGGCGATAAAATCTGGTCTGGCGTCCTGCAGCAGCGCTCTGTCCTCCGGATGTACTTCCGGCATCAGCCCTCGGTCTTCAAAATAGCGGACTGCCAGCGGATGATACCAGCCGAATACTGGGACATCGGCAAAATTCCAGCATCGCAGAACTTCCCAGTTGTGTGCGGCGATGGCATCCTCCGGCCTGCAGCTTTCCGGATACATGGCAGTCAGATTCAGTGCAGGACCGATTTTTCCGTTGGGACAGAGGGCATGGCACAGCTTCATGGCGCGTGCCTGCGCGATCATCATATGATGATTCTGCAAAAACAGTTCTTTCCTGGACGGAAGCTTTCCGCCTTTGGGAAGGCCGATAGCTCCCGGATGAAGGATCATAGTATTTTGTTCATTGATGGTCAGCCAGTAGGTGACCTCGGAACCGTATTCCCGGAACAGAATTTCCGCATAGGCAGTAAATGCGTCGATAGTTTCCCGATTAGACCATCCGCCCTTTTCTTCCAGACAGTAAGGAAGGTCAAAATGGTACATGGTTACGACAGGTTCGATCCCGTATGCCCGGCATTCCCGTATGACTTCCCGGTAATGATTGATACCGGTCTGATTCACCCTTCCGGTTCCTTCCGGCAGAATGCGGGTCCATGCGATGGAGAAGCGGTAGGCCTTCAGGCCCATTTCGGAAAAGAGACGGATATCCTCCCGAAACCGGTGATAGTGGTCGCTGGCAATTTTAAAATCTGCATATTCCGCAGGGTGCTCATACAGGTCGATGATGGAGGGAGATTTTCCGTCCTCATTCCATGCGCCCTCCACCTGATAGGCAGAGGTGGAGGCGCCCCATAAAAAGCGGTCAGGAAAATCGAGTAATGTAGAATATTTCATGGTATTTCTCCTCTAACAAAGTTTCAGAAGCAGATCGCCGGCTTTGATATCCTGGCCGGAAGAAGCTTCGATTCTGGTATAGTGTTCCGTGTTGGTTATGAGAACAGGAGTGATCGTTTCGTAACCTTCCTGTTCAATTGCCGCCTTGTCAAAGGTAACCAGCAGATCTCCCTTCTTTACGGAATCGCCGGTTTTGACATGGGTGGTGAAATATTTTCCTTCCAGATTTACCGTATCGATTCCGATGTGAATCAGGATCTCCGCCCCCTGTGCGCTTTCCAGTCCAATGGCATGTTTGGTCTCAAATAAGGTAGTGACTGTTCCGTCCGCCGGAGCATAGACTGTTCCGTCCAGCGGAAGGACGGCGATCCCGTCGCCCAGTACCTTCTGTGAAAATACCGCGTCATGGACCTCAGACAACGGCACGATGGTTCCGTTCAGTGGGGACACGACCTCTGCTGAATGGGAAATCTTTCCCGTGCTGCTTTGGCTGTCCGGGGCGTCTTCTCCGGCAGGTTTTGTACTTTTCTCAGCCGGATCGTCAAATCCCATGATCCAGGTTGCCGCAAACGCAGCGGCAAAAGAGATGATACAGGTGATAACTGCGTGGACAATATTCATGGGATTTTCTCCGATAAATGCCGGAAGAGCAGCAAGTCCCGGAGATACAAAGGCGTAGCGCACCAGCCCGGAGATACCCGCGTAGACGCCGCCCACGCCGCCTCCGATCATGGACGCGATCAGCGGTTTTTTCAGTTTCAGGATTACACCGTAGAGGCAGGGCTCCGTAATACCCATAACGGCGGTAAAGCCCGAAGAACTGGCCAGCTGTTTGAGCTGTTTGTCTTTGGTCTTAAGGGCTACGGCCAGCGTCGCGCCGCCCTGTGCAATATTGGAAGCAAGCATACCCGGCCCGTTGACGATCTCATAGCCAAGAGAAGAGATCTGAACGGTTGCGATCGGCGTCATCGCCCATGCGGTTCCGGTCAGCACCAGGAACGGCTGGAAAGCGCCCATCAGCATCGGCAGCAGCCAGCTTGCTCTGGCGTTGATGGCATTTGCGGCAGATTCCACGACCGTGTTCAAAAAGCTTCCGAAGGGTCCCACGATCAGCAGAGCGATGGGTACGGAAACAAACAGGATGATCAGAGGCTTTAAGAAAAACTTGATGATGGACGGCGTATATTTCTCCGCCAGTTTTTCCACATAGGACATGATCCATATGCTCAGAATGATCGGTATGACGGAGTAGGAATAGTCGACCAGCCGGACCGGTATGAGGAAAAAGTCAATGCTTTCCCCGGCGCTGACCATACCGGACCATGTGGGATGAAGCAGCGCGCAGGCCAGAGTCATGGCAAGAACCGGATTGCATTCAAATTTGATGGCGGCGCCATAGGCCAGGAGGATCGGCATAAAATAAAAGGCAGCATCAGAGATCAGGTTCAGGATGGCGTAAGTGGAACTGGTATCATCCAGACCGCACAGTACCAGTATGGACAGAACGGCCTTGATCATACCGCCGCCGATCAGAGCCGGGATCACCGGGGTAAAGGTGGTGGAAATCACACTGACGATGCGGTTGATGACAGACGGTTTTTCTTCTTCCGAACCGGCGTCCGAGCCGGAATTGCCGGATGCTTTCCCGGCGGTTCCCCCCATCTCATTGATCAGCGCCCGATAAGTGATGGGCACATCATTTCCAACGACGACCTGGAACTGCCCGCCTTTTTCAACGACGCTGATTACTCCCTGGGTCTTTTCGATGGCGCCTGCATCTACTTTGCTGCGGTCGCAGAATTCAAAACGCAGCCTTGTTGCACAGTGTGTCAGTTTGCTGATGTTGTCTGAGCCTCCGACCAGAGGAAGAAGGTCGTAAGCAAGTTTTTTGTAGTCCATATAAGCTCCTTTCCCGGCTGTAAGCGCACAAAAAAAGACCAGCACAAAATAACGTCTGTAAACGTTATCCATGTGTGGTCTTGCCTGCATTACCAGTAACAGCCATTTGATTCTATTGTTGAAACCATTTTATTAAAACTTTTTTCAGAAATCAATCCGCATAATTCACAAAAATATTTGATTGTTTTTATATGATTTTAACAAAAAGAGGTGATTTTTTCTGGCTTTCATTTCATATATCGTTGCTCCGCGCTTTCAGGTGAAGCAGCATCATGATCACAAAGCCAAGCCCCATTACCACATAGGTCCAGACCATATCCTTGTGGGTGGCGTCATAGGCGATGATACTGAAGAGAAATGCCCAGAAAAATGAGAGAAGCCCGCCGACAATCCAGAAACCAAATCGGGTGTGCTGCACCCAGAACAGGAACAAGAGAACAGCAATTCCGACCAGAAGCGAGAGCGCAGGATGAAGATGAAGCAGCATATTTGCCGCGATGCCGGATAGAACGGCAAAGAATATGCTGTCGAACAGAATAATATGTCCAAAAAACATGCCGACGACGGTCAGTACCAGACCGATCAGCAGACTGAAAGCCAGTAAAAGTCCCCCTGAAAATAAAGCAGCCATATAAAATCCTCCATTCAGGAAAATTATACCATAGATAAAGATTCCCTGCAAAGAAAATCATTGTGCGAATCTGCTGCAGGAAAACCAGCAACTTCATTTGCGCCTGTTACATTTCACGCTGCAGAGCCGCGAAACTCTGTTGTATGAACAATATCTTATGCTTTTCAATTTTGCATAAACAGGTAAAAATATAATTGCACCCCATGCCGGAATATGCTAAGATATACACATCTGAAATCAAAAGGAACTGTTCTGTTCCGAAATTCCATTTACAGATAAATACTGTTCTCTGACATGTAGGTTCAGCAGAAGACCGCTGGATTGCGTAAATCACGGAAAAATATGAGTATACGATTGATTATCCGCATTCCTGCGTTCTTTATCTCCGGTATACGGATCGAACGCCGGATTTTCTGGAAGAGGAAACGTTTGACGAATAGAGATGTGAGTGGATTTGTGTTTTATGGCAGCAGAACCAAAGAGGGCAGGATCTCATCTCCAGATTTCCTGCCCTTTTCTGTTCATTGATATGAAACAAATTTAATGTTCTGCTATTCCAGCGGAGTCTTTATCCTGTTCCTTTCCGCGATTCCGGCGGAGTTTTGACTTATTCCTTCCCGTAAAAAGCTTCCATCGCCCGTGCAAAAAAATCCGAAGCTCCGTCTCCATATTTTTCATCCGTCATCCGTCTGACATTTTCGTTGCGGTAGTACTGCGCCTGTGCCAGCATGAGTCCTTTCTCCTCTTTGATCTGTGAAAACTGCTTCATAACGAAACCGTATTCGCCGACAATCTCTTTTACTTCAAACGAATCCACGGGGCATGTTTGCTTTGCGGCCAGTTTTTGTAAAATTGCTTCCAGCCGTCTTTGATAGCTTTCTGCAACTTCTTTGCTGACGGGATTCTGGGAAACAGATAAAAATTTGTCTTTTCCGCCGTACCATTCGACGACCTTCGCATAGCCTTTCTGCATTTTTTCTGAAGACACCGCTTCCATATAATGCGCTTTCCAGCGTTCGATGCTTCCAAATTCTTTGACTGCGATATCTCTTATGTTCTCCGGCATATGTTCAATCATTGTCTGGAACATTTCTTCCATCTCTGTTTTACTGAAAACTGCAAAATCCATTTTATTTTCTCCTTTCAGAATGTCGTCAATGCTGGCAATCAGGCGCTCCATACGCTCTTTTTTGGCTGTCAGCATGTTCCTCTGCATTTGCAAAATCTGGTTTCTGTCAAGAGCCGGATTCTCAACGATTGCTTTGATTTCCTTCAAGGGAATATCAAATTCACGGAAGAACAATACCTGCTGTAATGCTTCCAGCGCTTTATCGTCATAAAGCCGGTATCCCGCTTCGCTTTTATTCGTCGGCTTCAGCAGCCCGATTTCGTCATAATAGTGGAGCGTGCGTACGCTGATACCTGTCAAATCGGATACTTCCTTTACGGTTCTCATGGCAATTGGCCTCCTGTTCTTGATATCTTTACTTTAACCTATGACGTTCCGTGAGTGTCAACAGGTAATTTCAAATTTTGCAAAAATCCCGTGCAGCAGGTTGGATTTCCCGCCTGTTGTATTTTCAGGTTCTGTTTTATATAATGCTCCTTAAGGAAATCCTGAGAACAGACGGGAAAGGAGGAGTCATCATGGCATTGCTGTATATCAACGCCCGCTGCAAACAGATCCTGAATTTTTTGCTGACCCAGACAAAGTATATCACGACGGAACAGATCGGTGCAGAGATGAAGGTATCAAAGAGAACCGTGTATTATGACATCTGCAAGATCAATCTCTGGCTGGAGCAGTCAAAGCTTTCGCCTCTTGAAGTGGTTCGGGAAAAGGGAATCCTGATTCCCCACGGCGAGAGGCCGCTGATTCAGAACATGCTGGGATCGGATGAACAGGAACAGGTCTATATCTTTTCGCCGGAGGAGCAGATCTATCTGTCTCTGCATCTGCTGGGATCCCGGGTCAATATTGTGCCGGATGCATATTTTGAGAGCAATTCCAAACAGTATATCCATGATCTGACCAGGACGTTGATCTCTGACTTTGAAAAGGTTGCCTGCATCTTTTTTGAACAGAGGGAAGAGCTGGAGCGGGCGCTTTTTGTCCATCTGAATACTTCCATGTACCGTTATAAGTTCGGCGTACAGATCGGAAATATCATCGGGAAAGATATCCTTCATGAGTACCCGGAGCTGTGTGCACTGACCAGGATCGCCGCCGGAAGACTGGAAGAGACGATCGGCTTTCCCGTACCGGACGGCGAAATCGCGTACCTTGCCCTGCATTTTGGGGCGTTTCTGAAGATCTCAAAACGTGAGGATGACAGGCTGCGTATCCTGATCGTCTGCGTCAACGGGATTTCCACCGGAAATATGCTGAAAAGGGAGATTCAGAAGCTTCTTCCATTTGCGGAGATCGTGGATGTACGGGCAGTGGTCGACATGGTAAACATACAGAATATCTGCGATCTGGTGATCTCCACAGTGAAAATCAACACCGTGGTTCCGGTGATCACCGTGCACCCGGTTTTGACGGAATTTGATCGGAGCAGCATTCTGAATCATCGGGTGGTCCTTCCGAAAAATGTGACGGCCCGCCGGGAACAGCTGTTCCGTGTGATAAAAAAATACGTACGTCCGGAAGATCATGAAGATCTTCGGAAGGATCTGACGGCATTTATTCAGGGCAGTATGGAGTATCTGGAAGGAGCAGAAACACAGGAAAATGACCTGATGAGCATTCTGGATGTTTCCCGTATCCATATTTATGAAAAAGCGGATTCCTGGCAGGACAGTATCCGTATGGCAGGCCGGTGCCTGTTGGATTATAAGAGCATTGAGAAAAATTATCTGAATACCATCGTCAGTCAGCTGCAGTATTATGGGCCGTATATGTTTTTGACAAGGGACGTCATTCTTGCCCATGC
The DNA here is from genome assembly GCA_910579225.1 of uncultured Lachnospiraceae bacterium. Taxonomy (GTDB): domain Bacteria; phylum Bacillota; class Clostridia; order Lachnospirales; family Lachnospiraceae; genus Hominiventricola. The sequence goes on from CAJTTI010000003.1 coordinate 30,255, forward strand.
CAAGCCGGAGGACGGAGTGAATTGTCTGGATCTGTCGCTGGCAGTTTTTCGGGAACCGGTCGTTTATTCGGAACTGCGGCAGGCGAAGGTGGTCATGGTACTGGCGGCGGAAGATCAGGAGAAGCATCTGAAGATCCTGCAGGATATCCTTCAGCTTTTGAGCGGGACGGATTTTTTAAGCCGGATCGAGGGGTGCGGTTCCGCTGCAGAGATTTATTATCTGATGAAAGAATTACTGGCATAACCCCTTTTCTCCCATACAGTGTTTGCAAAAAACAGATACGATACCTGGACTTCTATTCGGAAGATTTCAGTGGTAGGATGTGATCAGAACGAAGGAGTCGAAGCAGTACCGGCGCCTGACAAAATACAGCAACAAACCGGACAGACCCCGGGAGGATTTCCTGACACTTTGGCGGCTGGAAATCCTCCCGGTCCAGGGGGTCTGGAAGGGGAGTTGCGGAATTTAAAATTAGGAGGCAACTGTATGGAACTGTTAAAAAAAGAAAATGTGCAGATCTGCGATGCGGCGGCGGACTGGAAGGAGGCCATACGGACAGCGGTAAAACCGCTGGAAGAACACGGATATGTGGAAGCCCGCTATAAGGAGGAGATCATATCCAATGTGGAAAAGATGGGGCCCTATATCGTGATCGCGGATAATATCGCGCTTCCTCATGCAAGGCCGGAGCAGGGGGCGTTGAAGACACAGATCGGCGTGACCTTATTTCGGAACAAGGTGGTATTTGACGGAAAGAATGTACCGGCGCGCCTGTTCGTCACGCTGGCGGCGAAGGATTCCGACAGCCATCTGGACGCGCTGATGGAGATTTCGGAGCTTCTGTCCGATGAAGAGGCGGTGGAGCGGATTCTCACAGCGCCGGACGCGGACCATCTGTATCAGTATTTTGCAAGTCACTAAAAAAGGAGAAAAGGAAAATGTTGACGATATTAAATTTTATTCAGCAGGTTTTATCCACGCCTGCCATATTTGTAGGACTGATCGCGCTTCTGGGTCTGCTGCTTCAGAAAAAAGATGCCCAGACCTGCTTTAAAGGAACCATTAAGACGATCCTCGGCTTTATCGTGCTGAATGCGGGCGCTGACGTTGTACAGGACGCGATCATTCCGTTCGGAGAACTGTTTCAGAGTGCATTCGGCGTAGAGGGCGTCGTTCCTAATAATGAAGCGATCACCTCTCTGGGGCTGACCGATTACGCGGTGCAGACGGCGTCGATCTTTGCCCTCGGCATGTGCTTTAATCTGGTGCTGCCGCATTTTTCAAAATTAAAATACATCTTTTTGACGGGACATCATGCCCTGTATATGTCCTGTCTGGTGGCGATCCTCATGTCCATCGCGGGGCTTCAGGGACCGGCGCTGATCTTCACGGGGGCGCTTCTCATGGGGCTTGTCATGGCGGTCTTCCCGGCGCTGATGCAGCCGACCATGCGCAAAGTCGTTGGAGACGATTCCCTGGCTCTCGGGCATTTTGGAAGCGGCTGCTATTGGCTGAGCGCCCAGATCGGCAAGTTGTTCGGGCGTGATGAAAAGACGACGACAACGGAGGATATTCGTTTCCCCCAGGGACTGTCCTTCCTTCGTGAAAATACCATATCCATTGCGCTGGCGATGTTTTTGTGCTATATTGTCGTTTCCGGCGTAGCCGTATTTACCAGCCCGGAGGCAGCCGCGGAGATCTTCGCCGGTGATAACTGGGTTTTGTACTCCATCATTAAGTCCATCACCTTTTCCGCAGGGATCTATATCGTGCTCTCCGGCGTGCGTATGCTGATCAATGAAGTGGTTCCCGCCTTTAAGGGAATTTCCGAAAAGCTGGTGCCTAATGCAAAACCGGCGCTGGACTGTCCGACGGTATTTCCCTTTGCGCCCAACGCGGTGCTGATCGGCTTCTTCTGTTCTTTCGTGGGCGGTATTGTTGCTCTGGCTGTGCTGGCGCTTATGGGCCAGGCCGGGATCGCGGTTGCCATCATCCTGCCCGGTGCGGTGCTTCACTTCTTCTGCGGGGCGACGGCGGGCGTCTGCGGAAATGCCACCGGAGGACTGAAAGGCTGCGTGACCGGAGCTTTTGTCCATGGCATTGTGTCCACCTTCCTGGCGGCGGGGCTGTATCCGATCCTGGGAGCTATGGGCTTTGCCAACACGACCTTCTCCGATACGGATTTTACGCTGGTGGGTATCGTGTTCGGCAATCTGATCAAAGTGGTCACGGGCAATACCTTAATGATCATCGTGATGATCCTTTTCCTTTTGCCGATCATCTACAACTATACCATTGGCAGGGGAAAATGATGATACTGTAAGACTATAAATTTAAATAAAAAACAGCATCTGTCCGAAAGCAAACCCGGAAGGATTTTACGGAACGAAGTGAGGGAAGATGCGGAACTTAAATGGAGGATTGAAAAATGATTAACAAAATTATGTGTTTCTGCGGTTCTGGTCTTGGAACATCTTTTGTGATGGAGATGAATGTGAAAAAGGCGCTTGCCAATCTGGGGATCAGCGGAGTGGAAGTCGTCCACTCCACCATCGATGACGTGATGCCGGGTGCGGCGGACCTGTTCGTGTGCAGCGCGGACCTTGTGTCCAACGCGGAAAAGGCAGGAAAGGCCATCGGCATCCAGAATATGGTGTCTGTAAAGGAAATGGAGGAGAAGCTGAAGGCGGCGTTTGGAAAATAGAAACTGCTTCGCACAGAACAATTACCGTAAACAGAAAGCTAAAGAGAGTCGGCGGCGAGTAAAGCCGCCGGTTTTCAACTTTAGGTATATCTCATGTAATCTTTCCCTGTGCCACCTCCATAATTCATCTGTGTTTTCAATAATCGGAGAAAAGTCCTGCAAAACCGATGTTCATTTGAAAAGGACGTACTGCCAATATCCTTATAAAAGAGTATTGAGGCCATCCGCATTTTAAGGTATACTTTAAACGAAACACAGAAATTGCTGAAGTTATAGACAGGAACGGAGAAGATGCGATGGGATATCAGGACAAATGGAATCTCCTGGAAGCAGAAGACGAGCTTGATGAGATGGAGCACCGGCAGCCGACGGAGGAATTTCTGTTTTATCAGGCCGTATCCGGCGGCGATGTGGAAGCAGTTAAAAATAACTGCAGACAGGAACGGTTTCTGGACAGCGACGGAGTAGGGATTCTTTCCCGCAATCATATTACGAATTTAAAATATCATTTTGTCATTACAACTGCCATGGTCACCCGCCTGTGCAAGCAGAAGGGCATGGAGCTGGAGCAGGCGTTCCGGATGAGTGATTTTTATATTCAGCAGCTGGACGACGTACATACGGTGCAGGGCGTGCGGAATCTGCACGATGCGATGGTGCTGGATTATACGGAGAAGATGCATAAGATCTGCCAGAGCGACGCGAATTCCAAGCATATCAGCCTCTGCAAGGAGTATATCTACGCCCATATCAAAGAGCGCATCACCATCGAGGATCTGTCCGAGGCGTTGGGAGTATCTGCCAGCTATCTTTCGCGTCTGTTTAAAAAGGAGACCGGCGATTCCGTCAGCGCCTATATACGCAGGCAGAAGATCGAGATCGCAAAAAATCTGCTGCAGTACAGCGAATATTCCATGATCGATATTGCGAACCGACTGTCATTTTCTTCACAAAGTCATTTTATCCAGCAGTTCCGGGAATATGTGGGGATGACGCCGAAGAAATACCGGGATTTAAATCATACGATCCAGTGGGATATTGTGACGGAGACGAAGGAGGATAAGTCCGGAAACGAGGGAGTGCCGTAAAACGCGGCGCTCCCTCATTTGATTGGGAAAAATGATCTAACAGATCAAAGAATCAGGCAGATTTCATTCTCATCCTCAAGGAGATCGGCAGGGATATGATTGCTGTCCAGCTCTTGGCCGTTCAGGATGAGCCGTTCGCATCCGGACTCCCGCCTGTCCGGATTTTCGATCACGATGTGCAGGTGCTTTCCCCGGAAATCCTTTCGGATCTCCAGATGTGTCCAGTCCTTCGGGATCGACGGAGACAGCGTAATACCTGTCAGATCGGGGCGGAGGCCAAGGATGCCTTCCACACATCCCACCATCATGGTAGAGGCCGTTCCGGTCAGCCAGTGGACGTGGGAACGCCCCGGATGGACGCTTGCCCGTCCTTCTGTGAACTGGCCGTAACAATAAGGCTCCAGACGGCGGATTTCTGCGCGGTCGTTCCAGGCGGCGGGCGCATTTTCCATAAAGTAGGCAAAGGCGCGGTCCCCATGTCCGCGCAGGGCTTCCGCCAGCACCAGCCAGCCCTGAGACTGAGAGAAAATGCCGGCATTCTCTTTGGTACCCTGGTTATAGATGACCGCCAGAGCGCCGCCGAAGGCATGGGCGTGGTAGGGCGGATCCATCAGCAGGACGCCGTAGGGGGTGTTTAAGCGTTCATAGACGTTGGCAAGCGCCGTGTCGGACTGCCCGTCAGAAGAAAGTCCGCTGATCACTGCCCAGCTCTGGGGATTGAGCCACAGATTCGCTTCCGGGTCTCTGGCGGCGCCGATCTGCGCGCCCTCTTCGGTGTATCCGCGGATAAAGCGGTCCTGATCCCAGTACAGCTCCTGCATGGCCTTGCCCGTCTCCGCCTGTTTTTCTTCCAGATATTCTGCATACTCTGTATCTTCTTTATATTCCGCGAATCTTTTTAAAATGGTCATGGCATAGTAGAACTGCATGGCCACAAAAGACGACTCTCCGTCGGCGCCCAGGCGCAGGCAGTCGTTCCAGTCCGCGTAAAGTCCCGCAGGCATGCCATGAGGCCCGAGGTGGGCGAAGGAAAAGGATATGGCCCGTTTCAGATGCTCGTAGACCGTCGCCTCCTCTTTGTCTGCGAAGGGGATGACCTCATTTAGGAATGCAAGGTCTCCGGTCTCCGCGATGTACTTGTATACGGTGGGAAAGAGCCACAGGGCGTCATCCGCCCGGTAAGCGGGGTGGCCGGTTTCCTGCCGGTAGGAGGCGTCATCCGGGGTATCTTCCTGTCCCGGACAGTGGGTAAATTTTACAAGCGGGAGACCGCCCCCATTGCTCACCTGGGCCGAGAGCATAAAGCGGATTTTTTCCGCCGCCATCTTCGGCGCAAGATGGATGATTCCCTGAATGTCCTGTACTGTATCCCGGTAGCCGTAGCCGTTGCGCAGGCCGCAGTAGATGAAGGAGGCAGCTCTGGACCAGATAAAGGTCATGAAACAGTTGTAGGCGTTCCAGGTATTGATCATGGTGTTGAATTCCGGGCTTGGGGTATCCACTTTCAGATGGTCCAGCTTTTTCTGCCAGTCGTCTTTCAGCTCTGCCAGTTCCCGGGCGGTCTGTTCTGCCGGGTCTGTATAAGTGTTCAGAACCGCGGACGATTCAGAGCCGCCGCCCGCCCCCAGCACATAGGCGACGGTTCTGGTCTCGCCCGGAGCCAGGGAGAGGATACAGGAGAGCGCGCCGCAGGAATTTTCATTGTAGCTGGTCACATTTCCCAGATCTCCGGACGCGATTCCCTGCGGGTCGCCGTATCCGTGATATTTCCCAAGAAAATGTTCCTTCTCTCCGCAGTAGGAGGACACGTTCGTACCGGAGAGTCCAAAGAACCGCTCAGTCACATTTTTCTCATCAATCTGCTCCTGCTCGGACAGGGCGTCCAGGTTGCCGTGAATCTGCTGGATGATCCGGTCGCCCTGGAACTGCGTTCTGGAGATGAACAGCGAATACTGCAGATTTACCTGATCCTGTTCATAATTGCTGTGGTTGGTAAATTCCGCGTATCCGGTCAGCGTCAGATCCCTTTGGACATCCGAACGGTTCGTGACAGAAAGCGCCCACACTTCATGACTTTTTCCCAAGGGAACATAATAGAGGGCTTCGGATTCGATCCCGTCATAGCATGCCGTCATGCGGGTATATCCCATTCCGTGGCGGCAGGTGCTTTTGTAGTGTGCGAGATCCTTGCCCACCGGCTGCCAGGAGGCGGACCAGTAATCCCCGGACTGATTGTCGCGGATATAGAGGTATCTTCCCGGCTGGTCAAAATTGTTAAAAACATAACGGAGAATCCGCCCGTTTGCGCCGGATTTTACAAAGCTGTAGCCGCCGGCATGGTTGGAGATGATCGCGCCGTATTCCGGGGAACCCAGATAATTCACCCAGGGCGCCGGCGTATCCGGCCGGTCGATCACATACTCCCGGTTTTTGTTGTCAAAATATCCATATCTCATATGCTGTTGTCTGTCCTTTCGTTGTAATATTCATCTATGTTAAATTAATAACGATCTGATGCAGGTCCTCTGACAATGCGATAAGATCCCGGCGGGGGATCAGGAGAAATGACTCTTCTCCCACCAGCAGTTCCCTGCCGTCGCATGCAGCGGATCCGATGACATAAGAACCAAAGTCTTTATGATTCCTGTTGCGGTACACAATGGTAAAGCGTTTCCCTGCAAAGGAGGCGGCAACGGAAGCAGTTCCATCCGTATCAAACTGGCAGGCCAGAAGCTTTGGATGCAGCACCAGATCGCCCGCCTCTCCCCGGACGCCGAAGACTTCCGTGAGCATGGTCATCATAAACCAGCTGGCGGCGCCGGTCAGATACTGGTACATGCCCCGTCCGTCTGCGCGGAAATATTCGGGAATGCCCGGATAGATGCGGCTTATGTCAAAATTCAAAGCCGTGTCCGCAAGGGTTTTCAACGCCTTGAAGCCTTCCTTTACAAAGCCTCTCCGATACAGGGCGTTGGCGTACATGGTTGTCATGTGGGAGAAAACCGCGCCGTTTTCTTTTTCCCCGTAGGCAAATCCGAACATGCGACCCATGTCGAATTTCAGTTCCTGAAAGTCCGTATTCAGACGGTACCCGCCGATTTCTTTCCGGTAGAGATAGTGATCCGCGCTCTTTGTGATCTTACGGATCTGCTCATCCTCCGCGACGCCGCTCATGATGGCAAAGACCTGTCCGGTGAGCATCATGCGTACCTGTCCGCCGAAAATTCCTTCCACCGCCCGTCCGTGGTTGTCATAATAACTGTTGAACCATCCTTCCTCTTCGGGGGCGTCGATCCATTCCTGCTCCCGTATATGTTCCATCAGCCAGTTTGCCTTCTGGACCAGATTAACCGCAAGGGCGGACAGAGAATGGGTGACGCGCCGGCCGCTGACTTCATGCCGGCAGGATGCGCAGTATTCCGACAGGATCTGCTGCTTTTTATGGATATTGTCAAAGGTTTTCGTGTCGTCTTCCAACAGAACTGTGAGCGCTTCGGAAAGCTCCGCCGTATGCGTGGAAGAATGACTGTCAAGAAGACGGATCAGGGCTGCCAGGTCCAGCAGATTTCCGGCATAGGCACAGGTAAATGCCACGCTCTCCCCATGCTCGGAGGCCATGTCCAGAGCGTCGTTCCAGTCAGCTCCCCGAAGCCGGAAGATGTTATGGCTGCCCACTTCATAGAAGGAGGTCAGTTGCTGGATCAGGAGATGCTCCAGGATGCTGCCGGTATAGACGGTATGCCCTGTAGTACACTGCCGGTCTCCATGGGTGGAATCCCACAGATCATCCGTGTCTGTTCCCCTCATAATCTGTGCATCTTTAAAATAAGGAACCTCCTGGTTCAGCAGTTCCACATCTCCGGTCTGATCGATATAGAGTCTGGTCGTCATCAGCGGCCAGAGCGCATGATCCATCCAGACCCGGGCGATTCCGTTCCGGTCGGCGATAAAGCTGCCGTTTCCGCTTCCGATAATCGTTGCATTCGTTCCGTCCATGCGCACGCCTTCATAGTTCGCTGTGATCATGGAGCGAACCTGCTCCGGATTCAGCAAAAGCAAAGAGAGACAGTCCTGCCACAGATCTCTCCAGCCGCGGCCTCCTCTTCCGTAGTCGTGATGGGGGAGGAAAGAGCAGCCGAATAACCGGCGCAGATAAGGCTGGAAGCAGACCCACTTCATCAGACGGTCAAAGCCGGCCTCTTTCGTGTGGAAATCGATGTCCACCTGGTTCTGCCAGTAGGATTTCGTTTCTTCCAGGGCCTTCTGGATCTGCCTGCCCGTATGATAGCGGTCGACCAGGTTTTGGATCTCTTCCCGGCTATTTTCCACTCCCATGAGAACGATATAATCCGCGCTTTCTCCGGGAGCAAGCAGGACCGGCGCGAAGCGGAAGGCGCCCATGGCTTCCCTGCCGGCGGTCTGATAAAAAGCCGGTTCACCAGGACTGGATTCATAGACCGCCCGGGGATGCGTGAAGGTTCCGCCTTCGCCGATAAAACTTTCCACCGTGGGATAGAATGCCTCCGGCGCGCAGCCGTCTTCGGTCCAGCCGGCCGCGTAATAGATGTTTTCATTTGGGCGGTGGCCCTTTTCGTCAAAAGACATGGTGGGACAGACAAGCACAGCATTTTTGGTCGTCTCGATCCGGTGGAGCATGGAAGTGACATTTCTGTGGTCGCGGATGTTGTCGGCGCTTCTTCCATAGATGGGGATGGCGGCATATGCTGTAAATTCCTGAGGGGTTTCTGCCTGATTCTGAACCGTCACATACAGGATTTCCACATTGCTGTTCTGGGGGATGAAGGAAGTAGCCGCAGAGGTCAGCTGATGTACTCTGGAGGACCGGGTCAGGGTCTGCCACATGAATCCCGCGGTCAGCTCGCTGTCGTCCTGCGTGTCCGTGAATCGCTGCGCCTCCTGTTCTGCGGAAGATCCGGCAGCCGAGTACACTTCGCCGCTGCCCTTTCGGAACCAGAAGTTGCGGGTGGAACGATTATTATGAAGGTTCTCGGAGCTTACCGGTTCCAACAGAAAGGTCTCCTGGTCGATCTTGGCATCGCCGCCAAGGCCGGGGGTGACGGCGCTTTTCAGCCCGCATTCGGATGCAAGAGGGAAGTACAGGTAACTTGTATTTTCCGGCTGTCTGATCAGAAAACTGCCGTGTTCATCCATAAATTTTATTTGATTCAATAGATCTGCTCCTTTCTAAACATATATAGATGATGTTGGGGTCAAAAGGTTTTTTGCCCCCTGATGCCTACGGATTGCTCCGCATTTCATGCTCCCGCAATCCTAAAAACATTCAAAATCCGCCCTATCGGGCTACTTTTTCATGTTTTTTCGGGTCCCAAAGTCATGTATTGACATGCAGGCATGTCATACATGACCTTTTGACCCTGGCATCATATAGATAAAGTTATCATAGAGGATATTACAGACCGGTATAAATAAAAACCATGCGAAAAATATCAGAATCATGACCTAAAACAAATTAGAAGATACAGGGGGCGTGTCTGCAGAATAAAATCACGAAAAATGTGTCATGAATTTGACATTTTGGTAAGAACTTTAATATATCCCGCCGGAAAATCCCGTTATAATTTGTGCAACAAAACGAGTGAAGGAGCTACTTCACAAAATATAACAGGAGGTTTTTCAAATGAAAAAGAGAGTTATCTGTGTCTTGTTAGCTGCGGCTGTGGCAGCCGGTTCGCTGGCCGGCTGCGGCGGCAAATCATCCGACGGCGGTGCATCGTCCGGTGAAGAAGGAAAGGTTATCAATGTCTACAGCTGGAATGACGAGTTCCGTAAGCGTGTGGAGGAGGTCTATCCGGAGGTGAAGGAAACCTCGACAGACGGTACCGTGACGACGTTAAATGACGGCACCGAGATCCACTGGATCATCAATCCCAATGAGGACGGAGTCTATCAGCAGAAGCTGGATGAGGCGCTCTTAAGACAGGCGGATGCTTCAGCGGACGACAAGGTGGATATTTTCCTGTCAGAGGTTGATTATGTGTATAAATATACAGACGCGGATGCGGATGTGGCCATGCCCCTTACGGATCTTGGGATTGATCCGGACGCGGATCTGGCAGACCAGTATGAGTTTACAAAAGTAACAGCCTCGGATGTGAACGGTGTTCAGAGAGGCTCCACCTGGCAGTGCTGTCCGGGCCTTTTGGTATACCGCCGGGATATCGCCATGGACGTGTTCGGCACCGATGATCCGGAAGCGATTGGTGAGAAGGTGAAGGACTGGGATACGCTGAAAGCGACGGCAGAGGAACTGAAAGCAAAAGGATATTATACTTTTGCTTCCTATGCGGATACGTTCCGTCTGTACGGGAACAGCATTGAAGCTCCCTGGGTAAGTCCGGGCGAGACTACGATCAAGGTGGATCAGAAGGTCATGGACTGGGTGGAGGATTCCAAAGAATGGCTGGATGCAGGATATCTGGACAAAAATGTAAAACGGCAGTGGGTTGACGACTGGAACAAGACCATGGGCTCTTCCTCCAATGTATTTGCGTTCCTCTTCCCGGCCTGGGGCATAGATTTTACTCTGAAGAAGAACTGGGACGGCGAGGACGGCGTCTGGGGCGTTACCAATCCGCCGCAGGAATATAACTGGGGAGGCTCCTATGTACATGCATGCACCGGCACCGATAATCCGGAGCAGGTAAAAGACATTATCCTTGCGGTTACAGGGAACCAGGAGAATCTGCTGAAGATCTCCAAAGAATATCTGGACTATACGAATACAAAGAGCGGAATGCAGAAAGTGGCAGAGGACAGCAGTTATGCTTCTGAATTCCTGGGAGGACAGAATGCGTTCCAGTATTTCGTTCCGGTTGCGGAAAGCATCCAGATCGCACCGCTTTCCGCTTATGATCAGGGATGCGTAGAGCTGCTCCAGAATTCGTTCAGCGATTATTTCCAGGGAGCGGTTGACTTTGATAAAGCAAAGGAGAATTTTGAGACGGCGATTATCGAGCGCTATCCGGACATTACAGCGATTCAGTGGCCGGAATAAAGAGAGAGTTGTACGGGGCACTTTTGTGCCCCGATGCATAAGGGATAAAGAAAGGAACAGTGTTTATGAAGTCCAGAAATAAAAAGATTGACTATTCGAAATGGGGATATTTCTTTATTCTTCCGTTTTTTGTAAGTTTTTTCATATTTTCATTTATACCGCTTCTGGATACGATCCGGTACAGCTTTTTTGAATATTATCGTTCTGGTATCAAGGAAGTCGGCCCCAATTTTATCGGGATGGAGAATTATATCAGCCTTCTCAAATCAGACATGCTCAAATACGCGGCCAATACGCTGATTCTGTGGATTGTGGGGTTCATTCCCCAGATCGTGATTGCTCTGGTGCTGGCGGAATGGTTCGTGGACGCCCGGCTTAAGATCCATGGGACGCAGTTTTTCAAGGTTGTGATCTATCTGCCCAATTTGATCATGGCATCCGCGTTTGCGATGCTGTTCTTTACCATGTTCTCCAATAACGGGCCGGTCAATGAGATTCTCCTGTCCATAGGGCTGATCAAGGAGCCGGTTGATTTTCTGGGTTCGGTCTTTGGCACCAGATCACTGGTAGGCCTCATGAATTTCCTCATGTGGTTCGGTAATTCCACGATCATGCTCATGGCGGCGATCATGGGAATCAGCCCGGATGTGTTCGAGGCTTCCGACCTGGACGGGTGCAACAGTTTTCAGCGTTTTTTCTATATCACGCTTCCGCAGATACGCCCAATCCTTGCCTACACCCTGATCACGGCGATTATCGGCGGCCTGCAGATGTTTGACGTGCCTCAGATTCTGACCAATGGTCAGGGTACGCCGGACCGTACGTCCATGACACTGATCATGTTCCTGAACAGCCATCTGAAGAGCCGAAATTATGGCATGGCAGGTGCGCTCTCGGTCTATCTGTTTATTGTCAGCGGCATTCTGTGCTTCTTTGTATACCGAATCACGAACAATGATGATCCTGACGGTTCCAAAGCCGCGGCGAAGAAAGCAAAAAAACAGAGCAGGAGGGGATAGAGTTATGAAATCAAAACAGCCCAGTCATTTACGGAGTATCGTGGCGCATGTGGTACTGATCATTCTGTCATTTATGTGCCTGTTTTTCTTCTACATTCTGTTTATCAACGCAACAAGATCGCACGCGGATCTGCAGAAAGGATTTTCGGCTCTGCCGGGCAGTTATCTGTTTACCAATCTGAAAAATGTGGCCAACGACGGAACGTTCCCCATGTTCCGGGGAATTCTGAACAGTTTGATTGTCTCTGGCTGCTCCGCTGCGATTGCTACTTATTTTTCGGCCTTGACAGCCTATGGTCTGTACGCGTATGATTTTAAATTAAAGAAGGCGGCGTTTACCTTTATCATGGCGATTCTCGTGATGCCCACGCAGGTAACGGCTATGGGATTTCTCAGACTGATCACGAATATGGGAATGTATGACTCCCTGCTTCCTCTGATCCTCCCGTCCATTGCCGCTCCGTCCGTCTTTTATTTCATGTACAGCTATCTGCAGTCGTCTCTTCCCATGTCCCTTGTGGAGGCGGCAAGGATCGATGGCTGCGGAGAGTTCCGGACATTTAACCAGATCGTGCTCCCGATTATGAAACCGGCCATCGCGGTGCAGGCAATTTTTACGTTTGTAAGCTCCTGGAACAACTACTTCGTCCCGGCGCTGGTGATCCAGTCAAAGGAGAAGATGACCGTCCCGATTCTGATCGCGACGCTCAGGGGTGCGGACTATATGAACTTTGATATGGGCAAGATCTATACCATGATTCTGGTCGCCATCGTTCCGATCATTCTGGTATATCTGCTTTTGTCCAAATATATCATTGCGGGTGTGACGCTCGGCGGTGTGAAAGAGTAATGACTGTATAATTTATATAACCGGCGTTTAAAAACTGTCCACCTGTGCGGCTGGATGCTCCAGGGAGCATCTGACGCGGGTCCTGCATTCGCAAAATCCGTGTCTGCGCGCCTCTGCGGATGCAGGCAATCAGTGCCGTTTATATCAAATAGAAATGACTGCTGCAGTACGGAGCTTTTCAGATGAGGAAGGAAGCTGCAGCAGTTTTTCTTTTTTCTTGTTATATTTTTGAATCTCAGGAGGGTAACATGATGAATACAGATCAGAATCACAGCGGAACACAGAATAACCAAAGATCTGAACGTGAGCTTTTGCATGGCCGACTGGCGAGAAGGGCAGCGGCGGAAGGCATGGTTCTGTTGAAAAATGAAGAGGTCCTTCCGCTGGATGCTTCCAGGCCGTTGGCGCTGTTCGGCGGCGGCGCGGTGCGCACGGTAAAAGGAGGCATCGGCTCCGGAGATGTGAACAGCCGGGAAAGTATCTCCGTTTGTCAGGGCCTCAGGGCAGCGGGAGCGGTGATCACCAGCGAATGCTGGATCGACGACTATGAGAAGCGTTATGAGGCAGCCCGCCTTGCATGGAAAGAGAAAATTCTGAACCGTGCAAAACAGGTGAAAAATCCGTTCGACGCTTATGCGGAGCATCCGTTTGTCCTGCCGGACGGACGGAAGATCGAAGCAGAGGATCTGAAAGGTGCTTCGGCTGCGGTCTATGTGATCAGTCGTATTGCCGGCGAAGGAAAAGACCGAAGAAGGGAAGAAGGCGATTATTATTTAAGCAGAAAAGAACAGGAGGATCTTTGCTGCCTGAATGAATCCGGCGTTCCCATCATCCTGCTTTTAAACGTGGGCGCGCCTGTAGAACTGACGGATATTTTGAAAGAAACAGAACATATAAAAGCAGTTTTGCTTCTTTCCCTGCCGGGACAGGAGGGCGGTCATGCCGCCGCGGATGTGCTGTTTGGCCGAGCCGTACCTGGAGGGAGGCTTACGACCACCTGGGCCAGGCGATATAAAGACTATCCTTCTGCGGAAAGCTTTGGATACTTAAAGGGAAATCTGGAAACAGAAGAATACCGGGAAGGGATTTATGTGGGCTACCGTTGTTTTGACAGTTTTGGCATAGAGCCCCTGTTTCCGTTTGGATATGGACTTTCCTACACAGGCTTTTCCATAAAGTTTGAAGGGTGCCGGGAGACAGAGCGGGGTGTGGAAGCAGCGGTATCTGTGAAAAATACCGGAAACCATTATGCGGGAAGAGAAGTGGTGCAGGCCTATGTGACCCTGCCCCAGACCGGCGGCGCAAAGGAATATCAGCGTTTGGTCGGTTTTGCAAAGACCGGCTGTCTGAATCCCGGGGAAGAAGAGCGGCTTACCGTATCCATTGAGTGGTCATATCTTGCCGGATTTTCTGAATCGCTGCATGCGTGGATCGTGGAAGCAGGAACATACGGTTTATGGATCGGGAATCATGCAAAGTCCCTGCAGCTTGTTTCTCTGCTTACGGTTCAAAAGCAGACCGTGTTGGAAAAGACCGTATACAGCGGCATGGAATTTCCGGCGTTGGATACGCTTCCTGCGGCGGAGGCAGCCGGAAGAAAATTCGAAGAATGGATGAAACTGGCCAGAGAACAGAGAGTACCCAATTTAACCCTTACTCCTCAGAAGGAGAAGAAGCGGACCTGTCAGAAAGATGATTTTCTGGCGGAAGAGGTTCCTGCGGAGGAACTGATTCCGCTTCTGTACGGAAACATCACGAAGGGCACCAGTACGCTGGGTTCCTCCGGGGTCCGGGTGCCCGGCTCCGCCGGGGAGACGACGGAAGCGCTGGAAGAAAAATACGGCGTCCGCTCCCTGATCATGGCGGACGGTCCGGCTGGACTTCGTCTGCGGCAGAGCTATGAAGTGGACCGCAGCACGGACTGTGTCTACGGCGTCGGTGTTCTGGGTTCCCTGGAAAACGGCTTTCTGGAAGAGACCGTGCACCATGAGGGCGCCGATACCTGGTATCAGTTCTGCACGGCGTTTCCGGTGGGCACGGCGCTGGCGCAGTCATGGGACATGGAACTGATGCGGGAATTCGGAGCGGCTGTGGCAGAAGAAATGAAAGAATTCCATGTGGATCTCTGGCTGGCCCCGGGTATGAACATCCACCGAAATCCACTGTGCGGACGCAACTTTGAGTATTATTCGGAAGATCCTCTGCTCTCCGGACTTCTGGCATCGGCGGTGACAGAAGGCGTGCAGAGCCGCAGGGGATGCGGAGTGACGATCAAGCATTTTGCATGCAACAATCAGGAGGACAACCGGATGGGAGTCGATGTCCGCATAACCGAACGGGCGCTCCGGGAGATCTATCTGCGGGGATTTGAGATCGCGGTGAAAAAATCCGCACCGGCAGCCATGATGTCTTCTTATAACCAGATCAACGGCGTCCATGCGGCCAACAGCCGGGCTCTCTGTACCGCGATCGCCCGTGAAGAATGGGGATATGACGGCGTCATCATGTCCGACTGGAATACGACTGTCCCAGAGGACGGAAGTATCCCGTGGAAATGCATAGCGGCGGGAAATGATCTTATTATGCCGGGAAACCCGGAGGATGATGAAAATATCCGCCGTGCGTATAAAGAGGGAACGCTCCCGGAAACGGCTATCCGGCGCAGCGCGGGACGGGTGTGGAAGCTGGTTCGAAGACTGACAGGGGAGTGAAAAGCTTTGATATGTAGATGCTTCAGGAACTGGATCTGGAGGCGGCGCTGGAGGGAAAATCAAAATGTTGGAACGCAGCGATCTCGGAAGCGTTTCACTATATGAAACTCATTGAGGCCTGGGGAACCGGGCTGGGAAGGATACGGAACAGCTGCAGGGAGTATGGACTGAAAGAACCGGTCATTGATGAATTTGGTGATGGATAAAGGACATGCATTCTGTGGGAACTCTCACAAAATAAAAATTTGACAAAATCTGATTCCGATGCTAAGATGACAACATCATATAAGTCTGTCCAAGGGGAATCAGGTGCGAAGCCTGAGCGATGCGGTCACTGTAAGCAGAGCATACGATGTCTTCTGCGAGCCAGGTTACCAAAGACAGGCGGAATGAAGCTTCCTTGCAGGGCCATGCATTCCACACAAGCGCAACAGGTGCAGGTCTGACGTAAGGCAGGCCTGCTTCTTTTATGCGCAGTTATCGGAAGACTCTGCGGGGGACCGGTGAGAAAACGTGTAACTGATTAACCGGATTGAGAGGACGAAAATGAACAAGGATAAGAAAGCAATTTTAATTACCGCAGCGCTTCTTTTAGTGCTTTGCCTTGGGGCAGTATTGGGATACCAGAAGTTTGCCCCCAGGGGTGTGGCGGGAGAAAAGGAAATCACGGTAAAGGTAGTTCATGCCGACGCCGGTGAAAAGGAATTCACTTACCAGACGGATGAGGAGTTTTTAGGAGCCGTGTTGGAAGCGGAGGGTTTGGCAGAAGGCGAAGAAGGACCTTACGGTCTTTACATTATTTCTGTGGACGGCGAGACCGCGGAAGAATCCAGGCAGCAGTGGTGGTGCCTGACAAAAGGCGGCGAGACCGTGAACACTTCCGCCACACAGACGCCGATTGCGGATGGAGATGTGTTTGAGCTGACGCTCACTGAGGGGTATTGAGAGAGACATGCGGATGAATACAAAAATGCTGGTGATATCGTCCATGCTGACGGCACTCCTGTTCGCCGGTCAGGTGGGGATGCAGTTTCTGCCGAATATTGAGATCGTTACGCTTTTGATCATATTGTATACACGGGCCTTTGGAAAACGGGTATTTGCCATCATCTATGCTTTTGTCATGCTGGAAGGCCTTTTTTACGGATTTGGCATCTGGTGGGTCAGCTATCTGTATATATGGAGTATTTTCGTTCTGGTCGTGCTGCTGATCAAAAGCGATTCTGTAATTTTGTGGAGCATGATCTCCGGGATCTTCGGACTGTGCTTTGGTTTTCTGTGCGCAATCCCTTATTTTGTAACAGGCGGTCCGGGAGCGGGGGTGGCGTACTGGGGAGCCGGGCTTTATTTTGACCTGCTTCACTGTGCCGGAAATGTGCTGCTTTGTGCAGTCTTGTACCGTCCCCTTTACCGGGTGCTTTCGCTGCTGGCGGCGGAGACGCGGCGGGCGGCGAGCTGCTGAATGTTTTTCTCAATAATATCTGGAATAGCCGTTTGTGTCTTGCAGATTATGGGTTGCTTTCAGCTGCCGCACCTGCTCCAGAAACGTCCGGGCTTCCGGACGGATGTCCTCCGCATAAAGAAGGCCGTAAGGAAGCGAAAAATTCCAGTTGACCGGAACGGTCTTCAGGGAAGGGTGGATGTTGTGCCAGCGATCCTGCGTCAGCAGCAGCACCCCGTTCTCCTCGCAGTAATTAAACGTATCCATATCATAAAAATAACTGCTGTCTTCCATAATGATCTGCGGATGGGTCAGCTTCAGCATCTCCCGGAAATTGTCCAGCAAAAAGGAATTTCCTGTCTTCACGGTCACAATATGCTGGCCGTATAAATCGGATATCTCCAGTTCTCTTTTTTTCACAAGCGTATTTGTCGTTGGTATGGCGATACACAGGCTGCATCTCCACAGTTCTAAAAAACGCGCGTTGTTCGGCATAAATGAGGAATCCATCGTACCCACCAGAAAATCCAGATCTTTCCCCAGAGACTCTGCGGCAGAGAGAATCTGATCGTCAGAATATGATACAATCTTCATCTTGAATTCTTCCGGGTTCCCGGCATTTTCATTCCAGAATTTCACAAACTGATGGCAGGGATGCAGAAGGGAAGAGCCGATGCGGATGATTTTTGCCGCATTTTCCTCGGCGGCTCTGGCCCGCTCAATGGACCGCCTTGATTCCCGCATGATCTTTTTGGAATCCTTATAGACGGATTCGCCCGCGGCAGTCAACGTCACGCCCTGGCTGCTCCGCCGGATCAGCTTCAGGCCCAGATGATCTTCCAGCGCGTTCATCTGCTTCATCACGGCGGCGGGCGTGACATAGAGTTTTGCAGCTGCCTGGTTCAGGCTTCTGCAGTCTGCCACGATAAGAAATGTATTTAATAATGGGTTGTACATAGTGTTCTCCTGTTTACTTTTGGTAAATACAGTATATCTTCTTTGGTAATTCCGTGTCAAGGAAAAAGCAGGTACAATAAGGCCAGATCAACAAAGAAAAATTATCACAGACAGGAGGATTCCATATGGAATATGCAGCGTTAAACAACGGCATTCAGATCCCCATGCTGGGTTACGGAGTATTCCAGATTCCGCGGGAGGACACGAAGCGCTGTGTGCTGGATGCCATCTCTGCGGGTTACCGCAGCATCGACACGGCCCAGGGGTATTACAACGAGGAAGCCGTCGGCGAGGCGGTCCGGGACTGCGGCGTTCCCCGGGCGGAGCTGTTTCTGACCACGAAGATCTGGATCAGCAACGGCGGCTATGAAAAGGCACTGGCATCGATTGATGAATCTTTAACAAAGCTTCAGACGGACTATGTGGACCTGATGTTGATTCATCAGCCGTTCAATGACTATTATGGTTCTTACCGCGCCATGGAGGAGTCTTACCGGGCCGGGAAGATCCGGGCCATCGGTGTCAGTAATTTTCTGCCGGACCGGTTCATTGATTTCGCCGGATTTGTGGAAACGACTCCGGCAGTCAACCAGCTGGAAGTCCACGTATTTCAGCAGCAGAAAACCGCGAAAGAAATTCTGAAAAAACACGGGACACAGCTTATGGCCTGGTCGCCGCTGGCCCAGGGGAAAAACGGTATTTTTTCCAATGCGCTTCTGACAGAGATCGGTGAGAAATACGGAAAGACCGCCGCACAGGTGAATTTAAGATTCCTGATCCAGTCCGGTGTGGTGGTGATTCCCAAATCCACCCACAAAGAGCGTATGGAAGAGAATTTTCAGTTGTTTGATTTCTGCCTGACCAGGGAAGAGATGCGCCGCCTGGAGACGCTGGATCTGGGCCGCAGTCAGTTTATCGATCACTATGCTCCGGAAGTTGCCGAGATGTTCGTCAATGCCGGAAGAATATAAAGGAGGGAGACAACAGTCATGGCAAAGAAAAAAATAGATTATCAAAAAACAGCGCAAAATATTATTGCCAATATCGGCGGTAAGGAAAATGTAAACAGCGTACGCCACTGCATCACCCGGGTGAGGTTTAAACTGAAGGATGAAAGCAGGGCGGATGACGATACGGTCAAAAATCTGGAGGGTGTGATCTCCGTAGTCCACGGCGGCGGAGAATATATGGTGGTCATCGGGGACGCAGTGACTGATGTCTATCAGGCGGTCTGCAAGCAGCTGGGCACTCTTGCCGATTCAGACGGAAAAGAAGAGACGAAGGAAAAAGTCAATCCGGTGATCAAGGTGCTCAATATCGTGGTGGGCGCTGTGGGTCCCTGTCTGAACTATATCTGCGCAGGCGGTATCATCAAAGGCCTGCTGACTCTCTTCCAGATGTCCGGTCTGGTGCAGGCCGGCAGCGGAATGGAGGCTCTGATCAACGCGGCAGGCGATGCGATCTTTTTCTTCCTGCCTGTTTTCCTGGGCATGAACCTGGCGAAGACATTAAAGGGAGACCAGTTCCTGGGCGCCGTCATCGGTGTGATCCTGTGCTACCCGGCGATCAACGGCACGGATCTGGTGATCCTGGGAATGAACTTCAATTATACATACACCAGTTCGTTTCTGCCGGTTATTGCGGTTGTGGCCGTGGCGGTGCCTTTGGCAAAGGCACTTCGCCGGGTGATTCCGAAGGCAGTTTCCAATTTCCTCACTCCGGCCATTACCCTGCTGGTCGTAATTCCCCTGGGTTACACGATCATTGGTCCGGCAGTCAGCATGGTGGGAAGCCTTGCCAATACGGGCATTACCGCTCTGATGCATACGGCGCCTCTGGCCGCAGGCGCGGTCTTCGGCGGCCTGTATCAGGTGATGGTTCTCTTCGGCGTCCACAGTGCGCTGACTTCCTTCTCCTTTATGAACCTGCTGGAAGGGAATCCCGACTATATTATGGCCATCGGCTGTCTGGTCAGCTTCTCTCAGATCGGCGTAGTACTGGCCATATACTTAAGATCCAGGGATGAGGATCTTAAATCCATCGCCCTGCCTTCCTTTATCTCCGGTATCTTCGGCGTGACAGAACCTGCGATCTACGGTGTGACGCTGCCCCGTATCAAGATGTTCATCCTCTCCTGCGTGGGCGGAGCCGTATGCGGCGCTGCGGTCATGTTTACTGATACGATGATGTACAGCTTTACCGGTCTTGGTATCTTTGCGATCTTCGGCATGCTGAGTCCTGAAAATCCCCAGGTACTGATTCCTGTTCTGTGCGCGGTGATCCCCTTTGTATTTTCCTTCGCCTGCGCCTTTGTCCTTTACAAAGAAACTCCGGCATCCGCAGGGGGCGCGTTGGAAGACGAAAGTTCCGCTCCGGTTTCCAGGCCGGCAGCAGGCCGTGTGGAAATCGCCTGTCCCATCCGGGCAAAGTCGTGCCCCTTACAGAGGTTCCCGATGAAACTTTCGCATCCGGCATGCTGGGGAACGGCTGCGCAGTGGAACCGTCCGAAGGAAAGGTGTACGCTCCCTTTGACGGCCAGTGTGAGATCCTGGCGGATACCCTGCATGCGCTCGGCCTGGCATCGGCGTCCGGCGTCAGCCTGCTCATTCATGTGGGACTGGAGACGGTAGGTCTGGAAGGAAAGCCCTTTAAGGCTCACATAAAAGCCGGAGATCCGATCCGGAAAGGCCAGCTTCTGCTGGAGTTTGACATGGAAGCCATCAAAGCTACCGGCTGTCCCACGATCACGTCTGTCCTGGTGACCAATGAAGACGAAGTGGGAGAAGTCCGGATGGAAGCAGACAAGATCGTGATTGGAGGTTGAGCAGATGAGATTCCCTGAAAATTTTCTCTGGGGCGGCGCCGTTGCCGCAAATCAGTGTGAAGGAGCCTGGGACGTGGATGGCAAAGGCGTTTCGGTTCCCGATGTGATCACCGGAGGTTCCCATACGACGCCCCGCCGGATCGAACCGGGGATGGATACGCAGTACTGGTACCCGTCCCATGAAGCCATCGACTTTTATCACCGTTATGAGGAGGATATCGCTCTTTTTGCCGAGATGGGTTTTAAGTGCTTCCGCCTGTCCGTCAACTGGACCCGCATCTTTCCCACCGGCGAGGAGACAGAACCGAATGAAAAGGGGCTGGCGTTTTATGACCGGGTGTTCGACTGCTGCAGAAAATACGGCATGGAACCGCTGGTAACGATCTCCCATTATGAACTGCCTTATGCTCTGGTGGAAAAATACAACGGCTGGACGGACCGCCGCCTGATCGATTTCTATATGAATTTCTGCAGAGTCATCTTTGCCCGGTATGAGGGCAAAGTACGGTACTGGCTGACTTTTAACGAGATCAACGCCGGCACTCTTTACACCGGCACCATGTCCACCACGAATAACTTTCGCGGTTTTCACGGATCGCTTACGGATCTGAAGGACAATCCGAAGGAACGGTATCAGGCTCTTCATCATCAGTTTGTGGCCAGTGCCCGGGCTGTAACATATGCGCATGAAAATTATCCGGAGTATAAGATGGGCTGTATGATCGGCTACCTGGGCTATTATCCTCATACGTGCAGTCCGAATGATGTGCTGGCCGCACAGCAGCAGATGCAGATGGTGGACTGGTTCTGTTCTGATGTACAGGTGCGGGGCTATTATCCCTCCTACTCCAGACGGTATTTTATGGAACATGGAATTAAGATCCGTCTGGAACCCGGCGATGAGGCAGAGCTTCAGGCAGGAACGGTGGACTTCTATACCTTCAGCTATTATATGACCTTCTGTGTCTCCACCGATCCGAATGTGGAGGCGACTGCCGGAAATCTGCTGGGCGGAGCGAAAAATCCCTACCTGAAGGTATCCGACTGGGGCTGGCAGATCGATCCAAAGGGGCTGCGCTGGTGCCTGAATGAGATCTACGACCGCTATCAAATTCCGGTGATGATTGTGGAGAACGGCCTTGGAGCATATGATCAGAAATCCGAAGACGGGAAGATCCACGACGATTACCGCATCGAATATATGCGGCAGCACATTGAACAGATGGCGGAGGCTGTGGCGGACGGCGTGGAGCTGATGAGCTATACGCCCTGGGGTTGCATCGATCTGGTCTCCCTCTCCACCGGCGAGATGGCGAAGCGCTACGGCATGATCTATGTCAATAAATTTGACGATGGCACCGGCGATTTAAGCCGGGAACGGAAGGATTCCTTTTACTGGTACAAAAAAGTGATTGCCAGCAATGGGGAGGACTTAAGCTGATCTGTACCGTCTCTTTATTTTAGACTCCATTTCATCATAGTTATTGATTTCCCGCCCAAATAGGGATACAATGAAAAAAAATAAAGAAGAGGGAGATCCATATGATTGAAAAACTGTTTAAACTGAGAGAAAACAGAACAGATGTCCGAACGGAAGTGATCGGTGGTGTTACGACCTTTATGACCATGGCGTATATCCTTGCGGTGAATCCGTCCATGCTTTCTGCGGCGGGGATGGACGCCACGGCGGTGTTGATGGCGACCTGTCTGGCTTCCTTTGTCGGTACGGCTGCCATGGCGCTGCTGGCGAATTATCCCTTTGCCCTTGCACCGGGCATGGGGCTCAATGCCTACTTTGCCTTCACGGTGTGCGGAGCTTACGGCTATGACTGGCGTGTGGCGCTGCTGGCGGTCTTTGCAGAGGGCATCGTGTTCATCATCCTGTCGCTGACCAGCGTGCGGGAGGCCATCTTCAACGCCATCCCCAGCGGACTGAAAAAAGGCGTCAGCGCCGGCATCGGACTGTTTATCGCCTTTGTGGGCCTTCAGGGTGGCCATGTGATCGTGAACAGCGATTCCACGCTCACCACCTATGTAAGCTTTGCGTCCCAGTTTCACACCCTTGGGATCTGCGCGCTGCTTGCTATTATCGGAACGCTGCTGATCGCTGTTCTCCATGCGCGGAATGTAAAGGGTTCCATTTTAATCGGAATTGTGGCGACCTGGGTGCTTGGCATGCTCTGCCAGGCGACAGGCATCTATCAGATCGATGTGGAAAACGGGTTTTATTCACTGTATCCAACCTTTGCCCTCACAGATTTTTCGGCGCTGTCAAAGACTTTCGGCCAGTGTTTTGCGGGTGATTTTTCCGGCGTAAGCATCGCCAATTTCGTCGTTGTGCTGTTGGCGTTTTTGTTTGTGGACATGTTTGATACCATTGGGACGCTGGTGGGCGTTGCCACCAAGGCGGACATGCTGGATGAGAATGAGAAGCTTCCGAATATCAAGCAGGCGCTGCTGGCGGATGCCATCGCTACGTCTGCGGGTGCAGTGCTGGGTACTTCCACAACCACAACCTTTGTGGAGAGCTCTGCGGGAGTCGGCGCAGGCGCCAGGACCGGACTGGCGTCCATGGTGACCGGATTCTTATTCCTGGTTTCCATCTTCTTCGCTCCGATTTTCACGGCGATTCCGGGATTTGCGACGGCTCCGGCGCTGATCTTTGTGGGATTTCTGATGGTGTCCTCTATTATAAATGTGGATTTTGATGACCTGACCGAGGCGATTCCGGCCTATCTGTGTATGCTGGCCATGCCCCTTGCATACAGCATCTCAGAGGGGATTGCCATCGGCGTGCTCTCCTACGTGGCGGTCAACGTATGCTGCGGGAAGGCGAAGAAGGTCGCACCGCTTATGTATGTGCTGGCAGTGTTGTTTATCTGTAAATATATTTTCCTGTAGACGGGATACTTCTGTTATGGGGCGGTGATGATGTTTCACTGCCCTTTCTGAATCTGCAGGGCCGTGTACAGAAGAACCATTAATTTGACTAAGCAGAAAAAATGATCCTATAAATTTGCAAAAACATCCATCTGTCGTTCCAGTTCTCCTACAATCTCCTGATTGGTATCCATCCGGGAGGCGATTCCGGACATGTCTTCCGCCAGGATATGGGTGCTGCTGGCGGCTCCGGTGACATCGGGCAGAGCGCCATCGATGGCTTCGGAGATACCGGTGATCGAAGCGGCAATTTCGTCCATGGAGGTCCGAAGATGTTCCGTCTGCTGACGGAAGGCGTCCATGGAAGCTTCAATATAAGAGGCATCCTTCCGGTACTGCCGGCCGGACTGGACGGACAGATCAAACTGTGTCAGGATATTCTGGCCAAGGTATTTTACCAGATTCTCCGCACTTTCGGACAGATGGTCTACAGCGCCGGTGACAACGGCGCTGACCTGTTGGATATGACCGGCGGTCTCAGCGCAGGAGTCGGCCAGCCTGCGGATCTCCTGTGCCACAACGGCGAATCCCTTTCCTGCCTCTCCGGCCCGGGAAGCCTCGATGGAGGCATTGACGGCGATCAGGTCGGTGGAAGAGGAGATGGAGAGGATATCTTTGGTCAGAAGTTCGATCTGTTCCACGCTCCGGCTCTTTTCAATCGCTTCATTCAAGAGGGACATGATCTCTTTTGTCTTTTCAAGAATCGCTTCTTTTTGTTCCTGTGCGGTCTGCTCCATTACTTCTGCCCGTCCGCGCATATCCACCGAGTAGGCGGCGATGGCAGAGCATTCTTCGCTCATCTGCCGGGTATCATTCCGGGTGCCGGAAGCGTGATCCCGGATGGAAGCAGCATTACCGGCGATTTCCTCAAAAGCGGCGGTCAGTGCATCGGTCAGTCCGGAAAGTTTCTGTACCTGATCTCTGGAAGTGCCAGTACGATTTCGTACTTCCTTCACGACACTGCCGGTACGTCCCGAGCTGTCTTTCAACATCTGCATGGCATCGCGGATCGGAGCGATGACGGATCTTCGGATGATGCGGAAGGCGGCAAATACCAGAAAAAGTCCCGCAAGCAGCGTGGCGGCGCTGATCAGCAGAGAGATATAGTAGACCATGGAGAGGCGGCTGCGCGCCGCTTCCGCCTGCTGGCTGACAGAAGTGTGGAGGGTATTGATCTTTTCCTCCGCGGCGCCCCCAAAACGCGCCACATCGTCGTTGGCCAGCGCATAGGCTTCCTGAGTCTTACTGTCCGCACTGGCGCAGACCAGGGAGACGAGCGCATGTTTGAAGGAATCGTAATTCTCTAAAAGCGTGCGGTAAGCCGCATCATCTTTTTCTGAGACAAAAGCAGCATAGGCGGCAAGCTTTTCATCCAGCGCCGCTTCTTCGTCTTTGATTTCCCCTACCAGTTTAATCATTGTCGCATGGTCAGCCGCAACAATGTGGGACAGAGCCTGGCGGTGAATCTCCATTATGGAGCGCCGGATCTCCTCCAGTTTTGCCTCGCTGACCATATGCCGGTCGACGATGACCCCGGCATTGGCATTCACATTGTGGATACTGAATACTGCCAGTATATTGGAAAGCAGCGTAATCAGCCCTAACAGAATGATGGGCAGAATCAGGCGCTGCTGCAGTGTCAGCCTGCTTTTCATATGATCTCCTCCTGATTTTAAGTTTAAAAATACGCATGCTGCCCTGGATCATCGGGCCGTTACGCCTTCCACCAGCCGGTCAAGCTGTTCCTGAAGGGATGCGCCGGAAGGATTTCCTTCTGCCATGTTCAGGGCAAAGGCAGAGACCGGATCCCAGAATTTTCCGCCGATTCTCTGGAGCTGGGAGAATTCCGACTGGGCCAGAAGCGCGGTGATGGCGGGAGACTCCTGGACTGCGGGGGAACCGGCCGCCCGGATATTGGACGGACCCTGTCCCCGCTGCTCAAAGCGGAGGGTTTGATTTGACTCGCTGCTGATCCATTCTGCAAGCTTTGCGGCCCATTCCTTCCGGGGGGAGTAGGCGTTGACGCCGACCAGCTTGCAGCCGGAGAAAGACGCCATCTGCACCGGCTGGTCCTTGCAGGTGTAGGAAGGAAGCTTTGCGGCTCCGGTATCTTCGCCCCAGACTGCTTCGATGGCCACGTCGTTCCATACGCCGCTGACGCCGGCGATGATCGATCCGTCCTGGACGCCGGACAGAAAATCCGTATCGGTGCGGCTGTCAAAGCCGGGACTGGCGGCAAGGTCCAGCATGGCCTGCGCCACATCGACGCCGCGGATCGGACCTTCAGTGCTGTTCCAGGTACAGTAGTTGGTCAGGCCGTCTTCATTCAGGCCCACCGTAAGCCCCGTATTGCCGAAAAAGGAGTACACATACCAGGCGGATGACCAGTCCATGGTTACAAGCTTTCCATACTCCGCAGCCACGTCGGTCATCCGGTTCAGGCTCTGTATGTCTTCTTCTGAAAAATAAGCTTTGTTATAATAGAGAAAATATCCGTTGTCAGCGGTCAGCGGATATGCGTAAAGTGTATGGCCTACGGAGGCCGCTTCTACAGATGCGGACAGATTGGATGAACGGATATTCTCGGCGTCTTCCAGGGGATCCAGGGCGCCTGCGGCGGCAAGGGCTCCGAGCTGATCGTCGGCAAAGGTGAACACGTCCGCGCCGTTCTCCAGATCTGCCAGCAGGGCGTCCTTGCAGCCGGATTCGCTCTGGGGCTGAAAGGTGATCTGAAAAGAAGCCTGATCGGCATAATGGGACTTGAAAGAGGAAAAGATCTCCTGAAGAAGCGCTTCGTCTTCTTCACCACTCCATACCGTTAAAGAAATAACAGATTCCGATGGTTCTGTGTCTGCAGGGACTGTTTCCTGTTTCTGGCATCCGCTGCAGAGAGATAACATGCTGATTGCTGAAATAAGATAAAGACCATTTTTTTTCATGTCCGGAAATATAGAATCCTTTCATAATTTTATTGCGTTTTATGACGAATTTATTATACTAAAGAGGAAGGGAATTTTCAAGAATCCGGCAACGGAGAATTTAACCGGATGCTGATGCGGAAGTTACATAGGGAGGTCGTTTCATGGGAGAAAAAAATCGGAACTTTTACAGAAGACATTCCAATCTATGCGTTGCCATGGGGGCGATTCTGACAGGCGTCTTGCTCCTGTCTTCCAGAATCCTGCTTGCCGCCTGGCGTTCTGAGAGTATGGAAGGCATTCCGGCCCTGCTTCTGGTCGGCGGGATGTTCGGGGCATTTATATTTTACCCGCTGGCCCTTACTTTCTGGAATATCTGGCAACTGGTCAGCCTCCGCTATCAGGAGGAACTTTTGAAAACGGCGAAGATTACGGATCTGGCTACGATCCTCTGGGGCGCTGTCTGTGTCGTCTGCTACCAGGCGATCTCTGATGTCCGTATGGCGGACTTTACGGAAACGCTGGTCAATAACGAGGTCCATGCGCCCATCGCCACCTGGACCATTCCCACAATCGTTACCATCGGGTGCGTGGCATTTTGGGGTTATCTGATCCTGCGCTTTCTTCCGCTGAAAAAGCTGCCGCCGCTGCTTAGCGTACTTGCCATGGCCGCCATGTACCTGGGGATCGGTCTTTGCATCCTGTTCACGATCCAGCTTCTGGGAGGGGAGTTTCTGCTGGCGGTCTATCCCTTTAATCTGCTTTTGATATTTGGGAAGACTGTGCGCCGGGTATGCATGCAACACGAACAGGCCCGCCGTTTTTCCGGACTTGCCTTTCTGTTGATGTGGCCCCTGTTGGGCGTTCTGACCATCATCTTGATCCTGTTTGGACAAAAACCAGACAGCCTAATTCAGGCATGGACCCAGACCAGTGACTGGACCCTGTCTCTCCAGAAAGCTCCGCCCAATGTACTTTATGATGAGCATTATCTGTGTACCGTGGCGGCAGGCGGGCATCCCAAGCTTGTGAAGCCTCTTCGAATGGGAGAACGCCATGGACACCGGATCGTGGTGAATCGGCAGCTTCTGGTGGCCAATGCGTTTGAGGATCTTTTAGCGGAAAAACTGCCGGGCGTGCATCGGAGGCTTCGGCATTTTTATGATACCTGGGGTTATCCCGTAGCCAGACATATCAGAAGCCGCTGGACGGCGGATCTTATTTACCTTCTGATGAAACCGCTGGAATATTTTTTTGTAATTGTGCTCTACCTTTTTGATACGGCGCCGGAAGACCGGATTGCGGTGCAGTATATGGGCGGAGAATATGATATGCTTCAGAACAGACAGGTTCGTTCTATATCCCATCCAGATAATCTGTAAGGATTACATCTGTGCCATTTTCTTTAAAAATACGAAGGGCAATGTCATCCAGAGTATCAGTAATGATTGTATGGATATTGGAAATGTCGCAGACATAACAAAAGGTCTTTTTTCCTATTTTACTGGCATCTGTGATTAGAATTACTTCATCTGCAGCGTGAATCATTGCTTTCTTTGCTTCTGCTGTTTCACTGTTGCTGTCTGAGATGCCAAAGGAGAAGTCGAGTGCATCACATCCAAGAAACAGTTTGTTTACATGTACTTTCCTGAAAAATTCTATGGGCGCACTTCCGGATAAGGTATAGACGGGAGTATTCAGGCGTCCTTCACATACAAATGTCTGTACATTATCTTTTACTGCCAGTTCCATGGCAATCTTAATATCGTTGGTGAGAACCGTGATTTCAGGTTTATCCAGATTTTTTGCCACTTCCAGAGAAGTGGTGCCCGAATCCAGGATGATGATATCGCCGGATTCGATCAGACGTGCAGCTGCAATACCAATCTTCTGCTTGGCAGAAGCATTGGTATTTTGTTTATTGGAATAAGGAATTTCATGCAAAGAGGTACTGGAAACAGCAACAGCACCCCCATGAACTTTCCGAATCAGACCTGCTTTCGATAATGTATCTATGTCTCTCCGAATCGTTGGTTTTGATACATTTAATTGTTCTGCCAGCTGTTCTGTTGTAGTTTTCTGAATTTCATTTATGTACTGTACAATTTTCTCATGTCTTTCTATCTGCAGCAAAGTGTGTCCTCCAAATATAGTTCTGTCTCAGTCCGTACAATTCTCTAAAATTTCTGATTATATGTAAGCTCAGAAATCCTTCCTGGGGATTGTACGATTTTTGGTTGTGTTAAATTTATTTATTGGTAATGATTAGTAATTCTATTAACTATTATAATCGTTTATGATCAAAACGTCAAGCTTAGATGATTAAAAATGATTCTAATAATCGCATAATGGAATTTACACATGAAAATATACACAAAAATAATATTTAAAAATCGTTAAAGATCACTAAAATAAAATTATAATCAAAATAAATCTTGACAAATCATAAAAAATCTTTTAAGCTCACATTATCAAATATACAGAAAAAGGTTCTGTGAAAAACTATGAAAAGACAAAAGGAGGAATTTGTATGAGAAATACCAGAATCGCAGCTTTATTGGCAATGACACTTATGTGCAGCGGACTTACTGCCTGCCAGGAAGCTAGTCCGGAATCGTCCGGAAGCGAAACAACCGAAACTGTAGAGTCAGATTCTGCGGGGGATCAGATCAAGATTGGTTTTTCCGTTCAGGATATTTCCAATCCATCCTGGGCAGAGATGTATAAGTATATGGAAGCAAAAGCAGAGGAACTGGGCGCGCAGATCACATTAAGCGACTGTAAAGCGAATCCATATAAGCAGATTGAATCACTGGAGAATTTTGTAAATGGTGGATATGATGCGATTATTGTACATTCTTTTGATCAAGAATCTGCGACGGCAACTTTAAAAGAGGCTCAGGAAAAAGGAATCAAAGTAATTGCCTATGATACTTATCTGGAAAGTGCAGACTGCTATTTTGGACTTGACAATTATGAAGTTGGAAAACTGATAGCAAAGAATGCTTCTGATTTCATTAATGAAAAATTTCCAGATGGTGCCTGTGAGATTGGAGTCTGCAATTATCCGTTGAATCAGGTATGTCTGGACAGGGCACAAGGTATTGTGGAAGGACTTGCAGAGTATGCGCCAAATGCTACGATTGTTGCAGAAGCACAGGCAGGATATACAGAAGAAGGAATTGAAGTGGGAGAAAACTTCATGCAGGCACATCCAAACATGAAAGTAATTGTTGGCATTGATGATGCAGGGCTTCTTGGGGTATATGAAGCGATCAAAGGCCGCGGAAAGCAAAATGACGAAGATATGGGAATGTTTGGAATTGATGCTCTGGAAGAGGCTCTGAAACTGATCTCGGAGGATACGGTCTTCCGTTCTACAATTCATCTGGATCTAAATACGGTAGGAGAGCAGATGGTGCAGTCGGCTTGCGATCTGGTAGAAGGCAAAGAAGTGGAAAAAGAGACTTATTTTCCGATGGTGACGATTACGGTTGATAATGTGGCGGATTATATGGCTGAATAAAAGGAGAATCGCCTATGGGTACAGGTACATTATTGTCCCTGCGGAATATTGTGAAATCCTACTCCGGAGTAACGGTGCTTCATGATGTATCACTGGATATTGAAAAAGGGGAAGTGCATGCTCTGGTGGGAGCTAACGGGGCGGGGAAATCGACTCTTATTAAAACTATATCCGGCGCTATTCGTCCTAATTCTGGAAAGATCGTTATCGAAGATACAGAGTATAATTATATGACTCCTCAGTTATCCAGTTCGCTTGGTATTGAGATTATCTATCAGGAATTTAATCTGGTACCATCATTAAGTGTTGCCGAGAATATTTTTCTCGGCAACCGGGTAGACGATTCCAGGCTGGTGAATTTTAAAGTTATGCATGCAAAAGCAGATGAGATATTGAAGACATTTGGTCTTCATATCAGACCTGCAGATCTTGTAAAAAATTTATCAGTTGCATATAAGCAGATTGTGGAAATTGCCAAGGCTCTTGCCTGTGATTTAAAGCTTCTGGTTCTGGATGAGCCTACAGCGCCCCTTACCAACGCAGAGGTTCAAGTTCTCTATAAGATTGTCAGGGAACTGAAAGAAAAAGGGGTTTCTGTTATTTATATATCTCATCGTCTGGAAGAGGTGTTTGAATTGAGCGACCGGATTACCGTACTGAGGGACGGATATAAGGTTGTAACTCTGGATACAGCACAGACAAATCGGAAAGAACTGATTGGCTATATGATAGATTCTGAGCTGGGTGAAGAATATCCCAAGCGGAAAGGGACCTGGCAGGAAGAAGTACTTCTGGAGGTAAAAGATCTTTGTGGAGACGGTTTTGCGAATATTAACTTTAAAGTTCACAAGGGAGAGATTTTGGGAATCTCAGGGCTGGTTGGCGCTAAGCGTTCAGAGATTGTCCGAACGATCTTTGGAGCAGACCGCTTACAGTCCGGAGAGATTATATTTGAAGGGAAAGTGGTTAATATCCAGACACCCAGAGATGCCATAGACCTTGGAATCACCATGGTGCCGGAGGACCGAAAATCTCAGGGGGTGGTTTTGAGCCTTTCCATTGGATGGAACCTGACTATGGCAAATCTGAGGCGTCTGTCCAGAGGACTTGTACTTGATCGGACTAAGGAACAGAATATGATGGAAGAATATAAACAGGCACTTAGGATCAAGATGAACCATGTGGAACAGCCGGTTTCTTTCCTGAGTGGAGGAAATCAGCAGAAAGTAGTGGTTAGTAAATGGCTGGCCTGTGAGCCAAAACTGATTATTTTCGATGAACCTACCAGAGGAATTGATGTGGGTGCAAAAAAAGAAATCTATCACTTGATCAATGATCTGGCAGACCGTGGACTTGGAGTACTTCTGATTTCTTCAGAGATGGATGAGATGATTGGACTGTCTGATCGAATGATTGTTCTTTCGGAAGGAAAGATTACCGGTTTTCTCGAAAAAGAGGAATTT
Source organism: uncultured Lachnospiraceae bacterium (assembly GCA_910579225.1). Taxonomy (GTDB): domain Bacteria; phylum Bacillota; class Clostridia; order Lachnospirales; family Lachnospiraceae; genus Hominiventricola. Next base: position 61,733 of record CAJTTI010000003.1, read on the forward strand.
TCAAAACAGCATGTACTGGATCTGGCATCCGGCGACAGGTAAGGAGGAACTATGAATAGAAAAGAATTGTTAGAGAAGTATGGAATTCTGGTCATTCTTGCCGTAATGATCGCAATCTTTGGAATCGGTAATCCGCTGTTTCTGACAGCCAGCAACTTTATAAGTATCGTTCGTCAGATTGCGGTACTGGCAATTATTACAGTTGGAATGTCTTTTGTACTGATTTCAGGCGGTATTGACTTGTCAGTGGGTGCGCAGCTGGCTTTTGTTGGTGTAATTACTGCTACACTGTGTACAAAGATGAACGTGAATCCACTTCTGTCCTGCGTGATTGGAATTGTATTTGCCACAGGGACAGGAGTCATAAATGGTATATTTATTTCTAATACACATGTTCCTCCGTTGATTGCAACGTTGGCCACACAGCAGATATTAAGAGGGGCGGCTTATATTATTTCCAGAGGAAAACCTCTATATGGACTGCAGGAATCCGTGCAGTTTATTGGACAGGGATATATTGGATTTGTACCGTTTCCGGTTATTATTATGGTAATCTGTATTGCACTTGGGTTTTTTGTATTGAATAAAACTTATATTGGACGTTCCTTTTATGTGATTGGTTCCAGTGAAGAAGTGGGACGGCTTTCCGGTATACGTACAAAATGGATGACGACAATTGCATATGGTCTGTGCGGTTTTCTCACAGGCGTTTCGGCAATTATCATGATGTCCAGAATTAATTCCGGCAGTCCTACGGTTGCCAATGGTTTTGAGATGGATGTCTTGACGGCAGCTGTACTGGGGGGTGTCAGTGTAAGCGGTGGTGAAGGTAAGTTGTTTGGGGCCATGGTTGGTGCACTGATTATTGGTGTATTGAGCAACGGACTGATTATCATGAATGTAAGTGAGTATTATCAGATGGTGATCAAAGGAATTGTGCTTGCTCTTGCGGTTGCCTTTGACAGTATCAGAAACGGAAAGGTAAAAGGAGGGATTTAAATATGAAATTTGTCTTGATTGGCTGTGGTCTGATCGCAGCAAGCCATGCAGAAGCGATTGGTCGGATGAAAGATGCAAAGTTGCTTGCAGTTTGTGACATAAAGGATGAAGCAGCAGATCAACTGGCAGAAAAATGCAGATGCAGAGCATATACCGATGCAGAACTCATGTTGGATGAGATCCAGCCGGATGCAGCGGTAATCTGCGTACCAACTTTTGTACATGAAATTTATGTATCCATGTGTGCAAAAAGAAAAATTCATGTACTTTGTGAAAAACCTCTGGAAAGAAATCCTCTGAATTGTAGAAAACTGATTGAGGGAGTGAAAGAAGCAGGAATTATATTCATGACCGCTCAGGTGGTTCGCTTTTGGGCCGGATATGTGGATATTAAGAAAATGTTTGAGAGCGGTGAACTGGGTCAGATTTATATGATGCATCTGCGTCGGGTGTCTTCCAGGGCAGGGCAGTATGGACAATGGCTTTTCCAGCCGGATCTGGGCGGGGGAGCCATGCACGATATGCTGGTCCATGATGTGGATTATCTTCGCTATGTGGCAGGACCATTTGAAAGATGTTATGCCAACGCGGTAAAGGATGAGACCGGATGTTATAACAACGTGATGGCAAATATCATTCACAAAAACGGAATTCATGCAGTGGCAGAAGTATCTTTTACCATGCAGACTGGATATCCGTTCAGCTTTTCCGTACATATTGTAGGCACAGAGGCAACGGTGGAATACAGCTATTCGGCCGGTGCAACCATTGCAGATCGTTCTGGAAGCAGATGTGAGATGAAAATATGGAGGAAAAATAAGGGGCTGGAAGAATACCTGGTAGAGGAATATGACGCATATCAGAAGCAGTTGGAATATTTCGTTGAATGTATCAGAGAAGGAAGACAACCAGAAGTGATTACACCAGAACAGAGCTATGAAGTTATTTCTATGATTGATGCAATTCATCGTTCTGCAGACAGCGGTGAGATTATTGCATTATAAAAATTAAGAAGGGACACCGTCGATGGATTATTTTATGGGAATTGATGTGGGGACTTATGAGACTAAAGGAATGCTGGTGGACAAAAACGGCAGAATACTTTTGACAGATCATGAATCCCATCAGATGGAGATGCCGAAACCCGGTTATGCAGAACATGATGCAGAGCGGACTTGGTGGCATGATTTCTGTGCAATATCCAATCGTTTGATTGAGAAAAGCGGAGTGAAGCCAAAGGAGATAAAAGGGGTCGGAGCCAGTGCCATAGGTCCATGCTGTCTTCCTCTGGACAAAGATGGAAGGCCGCTCCGGAAAGCAATTCTCTATGGAGTGGATGTCCGGGCATCAAAACAGATTGAGGAATTGAAGTTGGAGCTTGGGGAAGACTATATTTTAAAAAGATACGGGAATCCCATAACTTCTCAGTCCATAGGACCGAAGATTCTCTGGCTCAAAGAAAACGAACCAGATATCTATGCAAAGGCGGACAAGTTTGTGACAGCGTCCACTTATCTTGTGGCAAAGCTAACAGGAGAATACTGTATTGATCATTATACTGCCGCCTATTTCACCCCTATGTACAACCTGGAGAATCGGGACTGGGATGAAGAAAATCTGGATCGGTTCTGCAGAAAAGATCAGTTGGCCAGATGCATGTGGACGGAAGAAATTGCGGGTGGAGTAACCAGAGAAGCTGCAGAACAGACGGGTCTGGCAGAAGGTACACCAGTGATTGTGGGGACTGCAGATGCGGCAGCAGACGCGGTGGGGGCTGGAGTCTTTCATCCGGGGGATGTTCTGCTGATGTTCGGGTCTTCTCTGTATATGATTCATGTGGTGCCAAATCTTACGACAGATGCAAGATACTGGGCAGGTCCCTATCTCTTTAAAGATACTTATATGGTTGCCTCAGGCATGTCCACAGCGGGGATGTTGGCCAGATGGTTTCGGGATGAAGTGGCAAAAGACCTGTTGGAGCAGGAGCACAAAGGAGGACTTAATGCCTATGAGGCACTGAAAGATCTGATTACAGATGTTCCGCCTGGTTCTGAAGGTCTCGTGGTACTTCCGTATTTTAGTGGAGAACGGACACCAGTAAATGATCCGGATGCAAAAGGTGTAATCATGGGTCTGACCCTTTCTCATACAAGAGCTCATATCTATCAGGCATGTCTGGAGGCGATTGCCTATGGAATTGGACAGCATTTCAGGGGTTATCAGGAGATTGGGATGGAGACAGGCCGGCTGGTAGCTGTGGGCGGAGGAACAAAGACGGAAAAATGGATGCAGATCGTGTCGGATGTGACTGGAAAGGAACTGCAGTTGGGAAGCGTGTATGGTGCTTCCTATGGAGATGCATTGCTGGCAGCGAAAGCAACAGGATATATTAAGAGTGAAGAAGAACTAGAAAGATATATTGTATATCAGAAAAGCGTTTTTCCGGATCAGAAAAGACATGAAACGTATCAGACATATTTGGATATTTATACTGATTTATACCTGCAGACAAGGGAAATAATGCACAAATTGTAAAGGTAAGAAAGAATATGAAGTATGTGTTGTTTGACATGGATGGTGTATTGTTGGACAGTGAAGCGGGAGCCTTTGAGATGTACCAAAAGTCCCTTCGGAAAATCGGAGTTGAGATTTCACTGGAAGAACTGCTGGAACAATATGTGGGAAAGACCAGCTTGCAGATATCAACAGAAATTTTGGAGAAATACAGCATCCAGATGACACCAGAAGAATTTCTGAAATTGCACCGAAGTGGTGGAAGTTTTTATGCAGTCAGTGACAAAGTGGTTCCCATGGAGGGTGTGGTAGATTTTCTCGAATTCCTATGGGGAAACGGAGTTCGTATGGCGGCAGTTTCATCTACTACTTCTGTGAATGTATTGACAGCATTGAACCGGATGGGGCTTCTGAAATATTTTGATGCAGTGATTTGCTCAGATATGCTTGAACAGGGAAAACCTTCGCCGGAGGGTTACCTGAAAGCGTTGGGACTTCTGAAAGGTATACCTGAAGAATGCATCATTATTGAAGACTCAGCCATTGGTGTTCAGGCGGGGAAGAACGCAAAGATTACAGTTTGTGCGTACAAAGGTGCTTCGTATCAGCAGGATACATTGGCGGCAGATATGGAGGTCTATACTTATCAGGAACTAAAAGAAGAATTAATCAAAAAATATCATTTATAAAACGGAGGTTACATAATGAACTGGATAAATGAAACTTTTGGAACTGCAAAACCCATTATTGCCATGTGCCATTTTGCAGCTCTTCCTGGAGATCCATATTATGACGAAAAAGGCGGCATGGAAAAAATTGTTGAGCGGGCAAGAAAAGAGTTCCTGGATTTGCAGGAAGGTGGAGTGGACGCAGTGATGTTTTCCAATGAATTCAGTCTGCCGTATTTGAGAAAAGTAAATCCTGAGACGACCGCAGCCATGGCACGGATCATTGGAGAATTAAAACCGGAGATTAAGATTCCCTTTGGTGTCAATGTGCTGTGGGATCCTTACGCATGTATGGATCTGGCAGCGGCTACTGGTGCAAAATTTATTCGTGAGATCATGAGTGGTGTCTATGCCAGTGATTATGGATTGTGGGATACGAATACAGGAGAGATTGTCCGGCATCAGATGAAACTGGGGCTGAAAGATCTAAAAAGACTATTCAATATTGTACCGGAAGCAAGCTCGGCGTTGGGTACCAGAGACATTGCATCAATTGCAAAAACTACGGTATTCAACTGTAAACCAGATATTATCTGTGTATCAGGTATGACGGCTGGTTCTTCCACAGACATGAATGTTCTTGAAAGGGTAAAAGAAAGCATTCCTGATACAGCAGTATTCGCTAATACAGGTTGCAAGGCGGAAACCATAGAGAAGATTCTGAAAGTGGCAGATGGTTGTGTGGTTGGAACAACCTTTAAGAAAGATGGAAAATTTGAGAACCAGGTGGAGCCGGATCGGGTGAAAAAATTTATGGAAGAGGTTTATAGAGTAAGAGCATAGTCAGGAGCATGATTATGAAACAGCAGTTACAGGAGGAACTGAGCTATGAATGTGTCAGAGTTACTGCAGGAATTTATGATGGTGCCGGCACCATCCGGGTATGAGCATGAGATGGCGGAAAAAATGAAACAATATTTTTCAAAATATTGTGATTATGTGAAAACTGATCATCTTGGGAACTGCATAGGGACCATAGAGGGAAAAGTTTCGGGTCTTCCTGTGCTGATGGTTTTTGGTCATATGGATTCTTTGGGAATGATCATACGTAAGGTAGAGAAAAATGGTTATGTTCGTGTGGATCGCCTTGGAGGATTACCGGAAAAAGTATTGCCAGGAACGGAATTTCTTGTCCGAAATGAAACGGGAGAATGGTTTCCGGCAGTTATGGGACCTAAATCTCATCATGTAACACCAGCAGAAGAAAAATATCATGTGGATAAGATTGCATCTCTGGCACTGGATCTGGGTGCGTCAAATGCTCAGGAGATTCAGGAGATGGGAATCTATACCGGCTGTCCGGCAGTATATAAACCACGATTTAATTTGTTGAAAAATGGTCTGATTTCCGGAACTTTTGTAGATAACCGGGGTGCATGTGCCTGTTTGGTCAAATTGGCTGAACTGCTCCAGGAACATCGGCCGGATTGTACGGTAGTGCTGGTGGGAACGGTTCAGGAGGAATTTAATCTTCGTGGTGCTATGATGGCAGCCCGAACAGTGAAGCCGGATATTGCCATTGGTATCGACGTAACATTGGCAGGAGATACGACGGATTTGAGTGGATATTTTGATACACAGGTGGGAGCCGGACCATGTGTGCAGTTGTATACATTTCACAGCAGAGGAACGTTGAATGGTAATCTGGCTCACGGCCCCCTGTTTCATCTGGTGAGAGATATTGCACAGGAAAAGGAGCTGCGCCTGCAGCGTACTACAGGGCTTGGAATGCTGACAGATGCTTCTTACCTTCAGTTAGAAGAAAAAGGCGTGGCAGTCGTGGATATGGGATTTGCCACCCGCTATACACATACGCCGGTAGAGACTTGTGATCCTCAAGACATTGAAGAACTGGCGGAACTGATCAGCCATGTAGCAACTAAAGTCGACAAAAGCTTTCAGATGGGAAGACTCACTTAGCATATGGACACGGGGGAAAGAGATGAAAAAAGTAACATTGGCTTTGATCGGAGCAGGAGACAGAGGTATGAATTGTTATGCTCCCTATACATTGGAAAATCCGTGGAAAGCAGAATTTGTCGCCGTAGCAGAACGAGATCCTGAGAAACGTAGGCAGTTTGCAGAAAGTTATCATATTAGTCCGAAGTACTGCTTTGATGATTTTGAAGAAATGCTGAAAGGTCCTAAAGTGGCAGATGCTGTCATGATCTGTACCAGTGATCAACTTCATTTTAAACCGGCAGTACAGGCTATGGAAAAAGGGTATCACATCATGATGGAAAAGCCCATGTCCACAACGCCGGAACAGTGCATGGCTCTGTGGAAAGCATCCAGAACATATGACCGCATGTTCATTCTGTGCTTTGTGCTTCGTTATACAGAATTCTTCAGTACGATTTACCAGGTCATTAAAAGCGGAAGAATTGGAATGGTGAACAGCATCAATCATATGGAAAATATTCCACTTATTGACCAGGTCCATGCGTTTACCAGAGGAATTTTCAGAAAAGCAGAGACGGCGTGTCCGATTATTCTTTCTCATTGTTGTCATGACCTGGATATTATTAGCTGGTTTGCAGGAAGCAGATGCAAAAAGATCGCTTCCTTTGGTGGCTTGACATTTTTTTGTGAGAAAAACGCACCAGAAGGATCACCAAAGCGTTGCCTGGATGGATGTCCGGTATCTTCTCAGTGCAAATACTATGCACCAAACTACTATCTCACAGAAGACATTGGCTGGCCCACTTCCACTATTGGTACTGACATGAGCTTTGAAGGAAGACTTCAGGCACTCCAGGCAAGTCCTTATGGCAGATGTGTCTTCCACTGTGATAATGATGTGGCAGATAACCAGACAGTCATTATGGAATTTGAAAATGGAGTAACAGCGAATTTTTCTCTCCAGCCATTTGCCAGCGAGAGTGGGAGGACCATGAAAATTACCGGAACCAGAGGTGAGATTCAGGCAGATATGGAGAAAAATATCATTCAGATTTTTGACCATCTGACTGGAAGGATTGAGCATATGCAGGTAAAGCCTTCCAGATATAAATACGGGGGCGGAGATCATGGAATTATGGAGTATTTTATTGATCAGGTATCAAAAGAAGCGCAGGGAGGATGGACCTCTATGGATTCGTCCATTGAAGCACACATGATTGCATTTGCGGCAGAAAAATCCCGCAAAGAGAGCGTTGTTGTGGATATGGATACATTCAGGAAACAGATGCTTGCAGGATAATGGGAGAGGCAGATGGATATTTATCTTGGAATTGATATGGGAACAAGTTGTGTAAAAGTTGTCTTCTTAAACGGACAGGGAGAAATTATGGCTTTGGGAAGTTCGGATATACAACTGAATTTTCCTGCGCCAGGTCATGCACAACAGGATCCAATAGATTGGTGGGAAGCAGCAAAAATTGCTGTTGCACAGGCAAAGAAAATCTGTCCGGATGCACAGATCAGAGGTGTTGGCGTTTCTGGTCAGATGTTGGGAAGTGTTCTGCTTGATGAAGATGGAAATCTGGCAGATGAATGTATGATCTGGCTGGATCAAAGAGCATCACAAGAGAATGAGGAGATCAAAGAACTTCTGGGCCTGGCCCACATCCTGGATGTGACAGCTAACTATCCACTGGTGAGTTATTGGGCTCCCAAGCTTCTATGGCTGAAGAAGAACAGACCATCTGTATATGAGAACACAGAACATGTGCTGTTTCCAAAGGATTACCTGAAATATAAACTGACAGACATTATGGATATTGATGTGACAGATGCAGCTGGAACCGGTCTGTTCAATACGGCCAGACGTACCTGGGATTATGAACTGTTCGACTGTCTTGGGATTCGGCGAACTCTGGTGCCGGAACATGTGTCAGAATCTACGGACATTATTGGAAAAGTGACAAAGGAAGCAGCCGAATATCTGGGTATCCCATCAGATATTCCTGTAGTGGGCGGCGGTGGAGACCAGATGTGCGGAGCAGTCGGTCTTGGCATCATTGGGGAAGGTCAGATTGCTTCTACGATTGGGACATCCGGTTGTGTTTTCTCCTACAGCAAAGCTTGCGTCACTGACAGGGAGTCGAGAGCACTTCTATCCTACTGCCACAGTGTTCCAGGAAGCTGGTGCGTATATGGTTGTACACTGTCTGCAGGAGGTTCCTTAAGATGGCTTTGGGATACCATGTTTGAGAGGAAAGAGAGAGATTATGCATTCATCACTTCCCTGGCAGAAAAGGCAGAGCCAGGAGCAGAAGGTCTGATTTTCCTTCCATACCTGAACGGAGAGCGGACGCCCCATCCAGATCCGAATGCCAGAGGTGTCTTCTTTGGGATATCTGTCCGTCATAAAAAGGGAGATTTGGTGAGAAGTGTTATGGAGGGTGTTGCATATAGTTTGAGAGATACCATAGAAATTCTGCGGGAAAAGGGGATTTCTGTAAAAGAAGTACGGGCAGCAGGAGGGGGAGCACTCAGCAGTCTGTGGAGGCAGATCCAGGCAGATGTTTTTCATGCAAAGGTGATTACTACGAATGTAAAGGAGGCGTCGGCTACTGGTGCAGCGATGATGGCGGCTGTGGGAGCCGGAGCTTACAGAGATCTGCGAGAAGCAGCTGACAGTATCATTCGGATTGAGACTGTAACAGATCCAACAGAGGAAAATATGAGACGGTATGACGATTATTATGAAACTTATCGTTCTTTATATGGGACTTTGCAGAAGACATTTGCAGAACAGGCGAGAAAGGTTGCAAAATGGAAAAAAGAATGAAGATCATACCATCTATTGCTTCCGCCGACCAACTTAGTATCCGGGAAGAAATCCTGCGCCTGGGCTCATGGAAGAAATTGCATATTGATATTGAGGATGGAAACTTTGTTCCGAATATCACATTTGGAGAGAAAATGGTTCGGGGAATTGCTGACATTTTTCCCCAGGAACTGGATGCACATCTTATGACAGAGTGTCCGGAGCAGTATTTAAAACTTTTGCAGGAATGCAGAGTAAAAAGTGTGGCGGTTCATCTGGAGACAGTCCGGTATCCTCTGACTATACTAAATCATATTATGGACAGGGGAATGCGGCCGGCGCTGGCACTTAATATTTCCACACCGGCAGAAGCAGTCATGCCATTTGCAGAACGGATTGACTATGTGATTGTGATGACAGCCGAACCAGACGGTCGGGGGCAGAGGTTTTATCCCCCCATGTTAGATAAGATTCGAAGTCTGAGAGATTTCCTTCCTCCTCAGGTTGCCATATGGGCGGACGGAGGAATCAATGAGGCAAATCTGGTGCAGATTGCAGCGGCAGGAGCGGATACTGTGGTTATGGGACGCTGCGTCTTTGGATGTGAGGATCCTTTTAAGCTGCTGGTTCGGCTGAGTATATAAAGATAATATATGATTATATGTAGGTTCTTCCTTGCTGGTCTCTCTAATGTGGCTAAAATGTTATCATTTGTTTTGCCTTTGTCACTGACGGTCAACAAGGCCGTTATGGTTTGCAGTAATGCTCATATAATTCATTTACTTTTTGCTTCATTCGTTCTTTTAATTCTGGCGGTTCCAGAACGACTGCATGCCTTCCCAATGGTAAGAGACAGTTGGCAACCCATTCTAAGGCGTCGTAATTTATATCCATATCGATGATTCCACCATCTGACGGGAATGTTTTTAAACCGGCCGCCAGCAGGCACTCACTCTCACAAAGCTTCACGCCGGTATCTGTCAGCCGGATTCTCAGGCAGCAGTCATTTGGAACCTCCGTTTTTTCCAGATATTCCTGAACAGAAGCAGGAATAGGATACTTCCCTTTTGGACAGGGTGATTCTTCCAGGATTTCTCTGATGCGGTCAACTCGAAATACCCGGATTTGATCAGATGTTATACAGTATGCGGGACAATACCAGAGCCCGTTCATAGCATATAAACCGACAGGTATAATAGTGCGTGTACTTTCAGAAGACAGAGATGAATAGCGTATGGTCGCGGCATGACGGTTTATGGAAATCAGAAGTACGGACTTCAGAAGAGGTGAATCACAATGCCGGTCTGGAATCCAGAATACAACTTTGTTCTGGATCTGGGTAATACTGTTTTGTATATCCAGTGGCAGACAGTTTAAAAATTTTTTTTGGACGGATATAGTTTCCTGCTCAAAAGGAAGATCACGGTAAAATTGCAGTGCCTGACAGGCAAAAAATATAGCTTTGGCTTCGCTTTCTGAAAAAGCTATGGGCGGTAAAATGCGTTCTTTCAGGATATGGAATCCCCCTGTCGCCCCGACTTCAGAGTAAATGGGAAATCCGGCTTGTTCCAGTTCCTGCAAATCACGCAGTATTGTTCTTTTTGATACAGAAAATTCATCTGCCAGTTCACCGGCTGTAAAATCCTTTTTAGAATTTATGGTTATCATCATTTCGATCAAGCGCTCTGCTTTTGACATTTTCAAACTCCTTCTGATAATAATGACAGGTTTTGTCATTATTTTATGATAAACTATCCATATGACAAATGCAACAGGAAACGAGTTGGATACCATGAAGCGCCCCATTAAGGGATGATAAATCAAAAAAGAAAGGAAACTATTGTATGGAAAAGTTAATGTATCTGGTGATGATTGAGAAAAGCAAAACTTATAACAAGATGACAAAAAAGGCAGTGAAGGAACACGTTGAAAACATAAGAAAACTGGATGATGAAGGAAAGCTGGAGATATGTGGGGTATTTAAAGGTTATCCGGGAATGGCGGGAATGTATATTTTAAAAACAGAAAGCCGTGAAGAAGCAGAAGAAATATGTCGCATAGAACCACTGGTTGTGGGAGGATATGCAACCTGTAAATTAGTTGATCTGCAGATTGCAAACCGGGAAAATAATTATTTGCTGTAATCTCTAAAAACCAGATTTCTTTCTCCGGAATGATTATACAGAGACAAGGAATCGATGTATATCTGGCCTAAATGATATCAGATAGATAAAAAAATATAAATAAATTTTCAGAGAACTATTGACAAATTAAAAAAGATATTGTAATATATAAACATCAAAACGAAAGAGACATACAGAAGTCTCTGGAAATGGAGGAAAGGTCCAATGGGAAGATGAAATTTTAATCATGGTTGGGAACGATCTGAATGTCAGCATTAAAGATGACAGATTCTGGAAAAGAGTAGTCATAAGAAATAGCAGAATTGCCGGTCCTTTCCCGGACATGATAAGAGATGAAAACAGAACAGTGGATTTAAACAATCTGGCAGTATCCGGAAATAATCTTGAAAGGAGATAATCAGGGTGAAACTTCAGATTGACTGGTAAAGAGCCATTCGATTAAAAAGATAATCGGATGGCTCTTTCACATATACAAAAATTTACATTAAACAGTCGTATCCTTATCCTCTGAAGGTATAACTATTATTTACAACTTATAAAGGGATACCGTTAAAGTACCCTGGTCGGCGGTTGCCTGGATCTGAATGGGTTCCGCAAAGATATTGGTGAATCGAAGATCCAGTGTATTTCCGGAGATCGTTGCATCCATTCCTTCCGGAATATAAGTGACCCTCAGAGAGTGGGGATGCCGTTCAGTGGCAGGAAGGCCAGCATCAAGCATGGCTGCATATAAAGTGGAGGAAACCTGACAAATTCCTCCGCCGATTCCGGGAACAAATTTTTTATTTACGATCATAGTGGCTTCCACATAGCCGTTGGCAGAGGTCCTGGGCAAGATCGCCTGATTAAAAGAAAAATTCTCGCCAGGCTGAATCACCATACCGTTGATCCTGGATGCTGCCAGAGATATATTGGTTGCACGTGATATGTTGGGATTGTAGGCGGTTGCATAACTGCCGCCCAGCGTATTGGCAGGTGCGATAGCAGCAGTGGAACCAGCAAGTGCCATACCATCGCCTGCTGCGCTTCGTCCCTCTGTTTTTCCATATTTTTCATAATGGACACAATAGGCACGATAATCATTTCCAAAGGACGTCTGCAGATCCGGATAATTATTCCGGTATACCAGACAGTTGAATTCTGCACTGCCGGATCGTCCTTCTGCCAGCCCACAATCAAGATAATGACGATACAGACTGTTATAGTCATGACCAAAAACTGCCTGCAGATCCGGATACGTGTTGTAATAATAGTCTGCGTCAAATGTCAGACTGGTCAGTGGCGTCTGTGCCGCTTTGACTAAGGTCCCGCTTCCCAACAACATACAGAAGCATAAAACCATAGATAGAAAAATGTTTACTTTTTGTTTCATGTTCCTTCTCCCCATAATATAGAAATTGAGATCCATATGTATTATGGCATCCCTGTATAAATTGAATTATATCATATTACGGCAGAAAACGAAAGTGATTTTTCCTGCATAATCAAGTGTGGTCGCGTGATTTTCTGTCCACAGCTTTGTTTTGATTTTCCCACTTTTTTATGAATGCATGATTGCAAAAAGGGTTATTTTCTGCTATGTTTTATCTGAAAACATACGATAACTGGAGGTCTTCATTTGAAGATGGGGAGCAATGGAAATGGAAGATGACAGGAATATTATGGGCAGTAAAGTGATTCTCCGGGCGGCTAAAGTGCAGGATCAGGGAATGTTCCTTGGCCTGACCTGGGATCCGGAGATTGTGAAAGTAACAAAGGGTTATCAAAGCCTAGTTCCGGGCAGGTATTCTATGAACCGTTCCGGCTTTCTGCGGGTTTCTGCCGGTGGTCTTCGCAGGATTATTGCAGATCAGGAAGACCCGGAAAAGGGACTTGGGGTGATCATGTTGTCTGATCTGAATAAAGAAAACAGGATGGCACAGATTCAGATCAAGCTTTTGAGATCTGCCCGGGGCAGAGGCTACGGACGGGATGCGGTGAATACTCTGGTCTCTTATTCCTTTCGCGAGCTTGGACTGAGCTGCATCTGTTCCAATATTCTGGAGGACAACACAGCTTCCCGAAGATTGTTTGAGGCCTGTGGTTTCCGGCAGGAAGGCATGCATGAGAGCAGGGCAGATAAAAATGGACATTGCCGGAAGGTATGTTCTTATGTGAAAAGGAATATGGTACGGCAGACAGATACCGGAAAATAAAAAGGAAGGTGTGCAGCATGGAAAATAAAAGGTCAGTCGGGCATCTGACGGCACTTTTTACAGTCGTCATCTGGGGGACAACCTTTATCTCCACCAAGGTTCTGCTGGTGGATTTTCAGCCGGCAGAGATCTTGCTTTTCCGCTTTGTGCTGGGATTTGTGGCACTTCTTCTGCTCTGTCCCCGTCAGCTCAGAACGGAGGGTCGAAAACAGGAGCTTTTGTTCGCGGCAGCAGGGTTATGCGGGATCTGCCTGTATTATCTGCTGGAAAATATCGCGCTGACTTGTACCATGGCTTCCAATGTGGGGGTCATTATATCCGTTGCGCCCTTTTTTACAGCTATTTTATCTCATCTGTCCGGAAGGTCCGGGGAGAAACTTCGGTCCGGTTTTTTCATCGGCTTCGGGGTGGCCATGGCCGGCGTGGTGCTGATCAGTTTTAACGGGTCCAGACTTCAGCTGAATCCAATGGGCGACTTGCTGGCGTTGCTGGCTGCTTTTGTGTGGGCCTGTTATTCCCTGCTGACAAGAACGATCAGTGATTTTGGACAGCCGATCATCCTTACTACCCGAAGGACTTTCTTCTACGGTATTCTTTTTATGATTCCTGCGTTGTTTTTGTTTGATGTACGGCTGGGCCTGGAACGGTTCGCAGATCCGGCAAACTTGCTGAATATCCTCTACCTGGGGTTTGGCGCATCGGCGCTGTGCTTCGTTACCTGGAATCTGGCGGTGAAAGTGCTGGGCGCAGTCCGGACCAGCGTCTATATTTATATGGTTCCGGTGATTACCGTAATTACCTCCGTGCTGGTGCTAAAGGAGCCGGTCACGTGGACTTCAGCTGCGGGAACCATACTGGCGGTGGCAGGACTTTTTCTGTCGGAGTATGGGGGGAAGAATAACCAATATTCATAATTAAAAACTTCTTTTTGCAAGGGGCTGTTCCCCGGGCAGTCCGGAATATTTCAGGTAGACTGAAATACCTTCCGCGCCTTCACTGCAATCAGCAGAGAAATCATACCAGAAAACAGAACGACTGCATACTCGTATTCCCTGCCCGCCTCAAACAATACACCATACAGGGCGTTCCCCAGAGGTTGGGAACACATGGAAACGGTGAGAATCACAGCGATCACTTTTCCAGTAAGATGCGGCGGAGATTCCGTCTGGATGAAGGTCATCATCTGCACCATGAAAATGGTGGAAAATACCATGATAAGAAAGCAGCAGATGGTCAGTACCAGATAATTCAGGATTCCGGAATCCGATATAAGCAGCGTGATTCCTATGGGAAAGACGCATAGGGCACATGCGGCCAGGATATGGGCAGAGGTCCTGACATGAAGCCGGTCTGCGAAGATGCCGGCCAGAATGCCCCCGGTCAGTCCCCCGGCCGCCAGTGCGCCCTGGGAAAACCCATACAGTTGATTGGCGAGCGCTGCATTAAGGTCTAAAACCTCGGTGATCAGCCAGGGCATTGCCACAAGGATCATGGCTGACAGGAACAGATTGATTCCGCAGACGACAAACATTCCTTTTCGGATCACTGGTTTTTCCGCCTGCAGGAACCGGATACTTTCTGCAAAATCATTCCGAACCGTTTTCAGGATCCCACCGCCGGATGTCTGCTTTTGAAAGGGAATCCGTATAAAAAGTTCCATGACTGCCGACAGGAAAAAGCAGACTATACAGACCCACAGTACAGGTTTCAGGCCCCAGGCGCTGTACAGCAGGCCGCCCAGCACCGGACCTATCAAAGCGGAAAAAGAGCTGACAGTATTGATGACCGAGTTGGCCCCCATGGTCTGCTCCGGGCATACCAGTGCTGGGATACTGGCCTGGACAGAAGGCTGGTAGGTCCCTGCAATACCATATAGGATCATCAGGGTGGTAGTCAGCAGTGGAACGAGGCCTAAGGTATCCATGAGCAGAGAAAAGGCAAAGATCACTGCCGCAGTGAGAAAATCCAGCGCCACCATTACATTCCTCTTATTAACCCGGTCCGCGATCATGCCGCCCATAGGAGACAGGAGAATGGCCGGCAGGAATGCGCAGGCGGTCACGGTTCCATAAAGGGCGGAAGAGCCGGTCAGGTTTAGCAGGTACAGGGGCAGTGCAAACCGGATGGCAGCATTGCCGAACAGAGAAATAACCTGGCCCATAACCACAAGGGTAAAATCTTTGGTAAACAGTTGTTGATTCATATATTTAAACCTCCATTTCATACCGCATGACGGTATGTATATAACTCGAAGAAATCTGCCCGGAATGAGGGGCAGATAATTTCCCTGATGTGTCAGATAAGCAGACCGTGATCTAAGAGAGCACCATCACTTATTCTTCTGATAGATATCAGTCAGCTCCTGCAGCCGGTTCAGCATCTCCTGGTCTAAGAGATCCAGCCCGAAGCCTTTCAACATCTGGTCAAACACAATGAATTTCCGGCAGGATTCCTCCACTGTGCTGTCAAAGATCATGGGGTTCAGCCAGACATTTGCCGCCAGCAGGATCAGCTCGCTTAACTGCTCCGGATATTCAGTCTTTATAGATCCGTCAGCGATACCCTGGCGGATAATGGGCTGAATATAATCGGGGGCTACGTTTTTTATGGTGTCCTGCATCAGGCTGAAAAGCAGCTTGGGGTTGCTGTAAAAGGCAGGAGCGACTGTAAAGATATCGTTTTGCACCGGCCGGCAGATGGATTCCTTGAAGATTGTCTTTAGTTTTTCTTTTCCGTTCAGGTCCTGCCGGTCCCGAATGACAGCGAGCATCTGATTGGAAGAGGCGGTTATCCGGTCCGTGACGGCGATCAGGATATCTTCTTTTGATTTGAAATGATGGTAGATGGCTCCTTTGCTGAGCCCACCCAGTTGACCGATGATGTCCTGGATGGAGGTATGCTCATAACCCTTTTCTATAAACAGACGGAAAGCTGCATCCAGTATTAAGTTAACCGTTTCTTCCGGATGTTTATTTCTCGCCATGGGGCTTTTCCTTCCTTACATACTGATGGTATGTTTTGATATTATCATACCGTTGGTATGTTTGTCAAGAAAGAGCATGACAAATTTTAGAACTGTTTGCTGTAAATACTTAAATAATTTCATGGAAGGTGTGCAGGGATAATACATATGATCCTGCCCCGGCAGCCGAAGCAGGATCATATGTTGTAATTATGTATATTCAGAGGAAAATTGATCATGAGTCAGAGTTTTCTGGGACTCAAAATACAAGCTCATATTTTTCCACGTCGAACCGCCCGGATCCTTTGGCTTCAAAAGAGATTCCGTTCGCTTTCTGGGGGGTGTAAATACAGGCGGACATGACCTGTTCGCCATCATTAATAAAAACTTCTGCGGAGAAACGATCCAAAAGAATTCGAAACCGGATCTTTCCGCCCTGATTTCTGACGGGAGCTTCGCGCCGATTCACAATATTGTGCCGAAATCCGGAGTCTGTACGATCCAGGCATACTGTACCTCTGGATACGTTGTAGGAGATGCTGGTTTTATAGGATTCATCTTGTGCAAAATAAATGGTAAAACTTTCCATAGAAGCTTCGTGCTCCGGCCGGACGTCAATGGTGAGATCCAGGACCCTTCCGGATACTTCAGTCAGCCGGGTGTGCGGCGCAAAGGGAAGCTCTTTGCAGATTACAGGATTTCTGCGGTAATTTTCCAGCTCTTTTATCGGGTTTTGGATAAGTTGTCCTTTGTTCAGAAAAAGTTCCCGTGGAATGGTGCACATTCCCTGCCATTTGGCGTTGTCCCTGGACAAGTGGCTGTTTTCCCAGGATTGCATCCAGCCGATCATTACCCTGCGTCCGTCGGGTGTTTTCAGAGTCTGGGGTGCGTAAAAATCAAGGCCATAATCAACAGCAGTCACAGTTTCTCTGGAGAATTGATGTTCTGCATGGTCATAATTCCCAATCAGACAAATTACATCATTTCCGCCATGGAAAGTGAGTCCCTGGGCCTGCATTTCCTGGGGTGATACAATCAGGACAGCTTTTTCGTCCAGTTCAAAGAAGTCAGGGCATTCCCACATGCGTCCATATTGATTCCGGCTGCGGTCCAGGATATTGACAAAGTTCCAGTGGAAGCCGTCTTTGCTGGAGAAGAGGGCGACTGCGCCGCTTTGGTCCTGCACCCGAATGCCGGCTACAGAGAAGAAACAGTTTTCTTCCGGGTCATGCCAGATCTTCGGATCACGAAAATCTTTTGCATAGCAAGGCTCCGGGATGGCGTCGGCAGTAAGGACCGGATTCTGTTTATATTTCTGGTAATTGATACCATCTCCCACGGCCAGGCATTGGGTCTGACGGCATGCGGAGGTACAGTCATTGCCCTGTACACCAGTGTACATCAAAAGATGCCGGCCGTCTGGCAGTTCCACAGCACTGCCGGAAAATACGCCGTTTTTATCATATTCTTTGTCTGGAGCAAGGGCAGCAGGAAGGCGTTCCCACCGGATCAGATCGCGGCTTTTCATATGCCCCCAGTGCATGGGCCCCCAATGAATATCGTATGGGTGGTACTGATAAAATAGATGATATTCCCCCTGATAAACGGAAAAACCATTGGGGTCGTTTAACCAGCCGACAGTGGGGGTAACATGGAAGAGGGGACGTTCTTCAGGCAGGATCTGTGCGCCGAAGGTTGTCTCATAAGCTCTTGCTTTTGCTAATTTGCTCTGTTTCATCATCTCTAAACCTCGTCTTTGTAATATATTAGGATCTTTTATGCCCGGTAAGGGCAGTCAGACAGCATGACGGTGCTTCACTGAAAGCGAATGGGAAGGTATCCTCTACCCTCCCATTGTTGTGTCGCCGGGACGCAGCACAGCCTGCAGTTTTATCTCTTTGTTTTCCACAGGTTTTTCATGAATCAGGTCTACCACCAGTTGTACCGCTTCGCTGGCAAGCCGTTCGATGGGCTGGACGATGGCTGTGATCCGGGGGAAGGCCAGTCCGATGATGTTAGTTCCGTCATAGGTGACCAGCTTTAAGTCCTCCGGGATTCGTCTCCGATGGAGCAATGCAGACTGCAGGATGGCCATACTCATAAGATCTGTGGCGAAAACTCCGTCCACATCCGGATAATCTTCCAGCAGTCTGGTCGCTGTCATCTGGTAATAATGGATATCCGCCGTGGGCCATTTGAAACAGACGGACCGGCAGGCAATCCCATGCTGCTTCATAGTCTCTTCAAACACATCATGGCGTACGTTGGCAGGAGTGGATACTTCTGTATTCATCTTTGAGCCGACGAACTGAAGGACATTGCGGCAGCCGGAACGGATCAGTTCTTCTGCCGCCATCCTGCCGCCCGCCCGATGGTCCACCGAGACCCGAGGGATATTTTCTCCCAGATCCCGGTCCAGAGCCACGATGGGCAGATGAATATTTTCGTATTGAGAGATATCCAGAACCGTGTGCGCACCGAAGATGATTCCGTCTACTCTCCGCTGCTTGAGCATCTCCAGGTAACGCTGTTCATAATTCTGTTCATAATAAGTGTTGCAGATCATGGTCTGATAGCCTTTTTCGCACAGGGCCATCTCCGCGGCGTTGACGAACTGGGCAAAAAAGGGATGGGATACCTCCGGCACGATCAGCGCCACGATCCCGCTTTTCTGAAAGAACAGATTCCGGGCCATCTCGTTGGGCGTATAGTTCAGCGCTTCTATGGAAGCCTGCACCCGTTGTCTTGTCTCCGCTTTTACATAACCCTTTCCGCTCAGAACCCGGGAAACGGTCCCTACGCCTACCTGTGCATGCTTTGCAACATCCTGAATTGTAGCCATATGTGATTCCCCATAAACTTAAATTTCAATCAATCTGTGGTGCTGGAATTAAGTTTACGTTTTTTTGGGCCGATTGTCAATTATCCTTTGATTCCGGAAGATGCAATTCCTTCAATGTAGTATTTCTGCATGAAGATGAACATGATCAGCATGGGGATTGCAGATACCACCAGAGCCGCCATGATTGCGCTGTAATGGATGGGCTGGGTTCCAAAGAATACCTGGATCGCCAGCTGTATGGTACGCTTGCTTTCACCGGTCATGACCAGGAACGGCCACATGAAGTCATTCCAGTGTGCTACGAAGTCCAGGATAAATACCGTGGCGTACACAGTCTTGGAGATGGGCATGACTACAGTGAAAAATGTCCGCACCGGGCCGGCACCATCAAGGGCCGCCGCTTCCAAGAGTTCATCCGGAATATCACAGAAGAACTGTCGGAACATGTAGATGGAGAAGCATTTGGCAACAAAGGGAATGACCAGAGCCGCCAGGGTGTTGACCCAGCCAAGCTGGGACATCTCAATATAAAGAGGCAGCATGATTGCTTCCATAGGCATGACCATGAGAGCAACGATAAAATTCAGCATCATGCCTTTTCCTTTAAAATCAAATTTGGCAAGGGCATATCCGCAGATGGAGTTTAAAAGCAGGTCTAACACCAGGATCAGTGCGATATAGACAAAGGTATTTTTGAATACCTGCAGCATATCCAGCCGGGAAAAGACTTCCTTGAAATTGTTGAGAGATGCCTGGACCGGGATGAAGGTGGAGATGGAGTTCATGTTGGCGAAGATCTGTGCTTCTGGCTTCAACGATGCGGAGATCATCCAGATCAGGGGTGATACAAAGATGATACCAATGATGATATTTCCCGCATAAAACAGAAGTTTCGCCAGAAAGTTCTGCATTTTCATAGATTTTGTCATGATCTGTATCCTCCTTCTCTAATTGGTCTCTGCGATCAGCTTTTTCATAGACAGAGACATGATGACCACAATGACGAAGAAGACGGCTGCAACAGCACAGGCATAACCAAAGTTACCCTGCTGGAAGCCCTGGGTGTAGATGTAATAGACCAGGGTCTTGGTACTGTTCTTTGGTCCGCCCTGGGTCATGACATAGGGCTGGGTGAAGAGCTTCATGGCCTGGATCATGGTGATCATTACCACATATTTGATCGTGCCCTTCAGCCCTGGCAGTGTGATGTACAGGAACTGCTGAACTTTGTTGGCGCCGTCTACGGAGGCTGCTTCATACTGATCTCTGGGAATCCCCTGCAGACCTGCCAGGAAGATCATCATCTGGTAACCTGCGCCCTGCCATCCAGACATGAAGATAATAGAGTTCATGGCTGTTTTGGAGTTGGTCAGGAAATTGATGGGTTCCAGTCCAAGGCTGGTCAGAAAGGAATTGATTAGGCCAGTATTAGGATTGGAATTATAAAGGACTGTCCACAGGATGGAGATGACGACCATGGAAGTCAGCTGCGGGCTGAAGTACATGGTACGGAAGATGGCGACTCCTCGGAATTTGGATGAAACAAGCATGGCCAGCGCAAGAGCCAACACACACTGAAAGGGTACTACAAATACAGTGAAATAAACCGTGTTGCGCAGTGCAAGCCAGAAATTCTCGTCCGTAAAAAGTTTCAGGTAGTTTTTGAGGCCGATAAAGGTAATGTTGTCCGGTCGTACGATCTGGTATTGGAACAGGGAATAATAGACTGTATACAGGATTGGGACGACCAGGAATGCAAATAACAGGAACATGGCCGGGACTGTAAAGATATAGGCCGCTACGCGTTCGTTCCTTTTTCTGCCGGAAAGGCTGGATGTCTTGGACATAGGGTTCCTCCTATTTAAGGTTCCGCTTTAGCCCTCCCAATACCCATGTGGAAGATGAATGCTCCTTTGCACAGGTGTCTGAAAATCTACTTGGGTATTGTTCGGGCTTCCGCTGATTTAAGATTTCGCTTCAGCCATAGGCTGGCGGGAATTGAATAGATGGAGTATTATGTAAACTATCTGTTAATTTGCATAATACATATCGTAATCTTCTTTAAAAGCGGCTGCAACTGCATCCAGTTCGGACTGGATGTAAGCGGCATCTACTGTATGGGAAGAGGCAGCTTCAGAGAAA
This sequence comes from uncultured Lachnospiraceae bacterium, assembly GCA_910579225.1. Taxonomy (GTDB): domain Bacteria; phylum Bacillota; class Clostridia; order Lachnospirales; family Lachnospiraceae; genus Hominiventricola. Next base: position 82,973 of record CAJTTI010000003.1, read on the forward strand.
ATGTTGGTCATTGCTTCTGCATATTTGGTAGAGAGTACAGAATAAGAAGGAGTTCTCGGGCGGGGAACTGCTGTATTCTGAAGCTGCTCTACGAACATGGCCCGGGGACCATCGGCATATTCTGCCATGGACGGATCCTCATAGGAAGAATTTCGGGTTGCCGGTTTGGCAATGGCTGCAGCATAAGTAGCAGTATTTTCGCTGTTGACCAGCCATTGCAGGAACTGCCCGGCAGCGTCTACATTTTTGCAATCCTTGCTGATGGCTGCAGACCAGTCACCACAGGGAGAGACTGCTTTTTTAGTGGTGTCAGATACCGGATAATAAGTAACGCCCCAGTCAAAATCTGCGCTTGCTTCCAGAATGGATACATCCCAGGAACCGCCCAGCATGGTAGCGCATGCGCCGTTTAAGAACTCATCTTGAATCGGATCGATGTTGGCATAGCCGTTTGCAATCAGGTTTGCAAGGTATTCTGCTGTCTCCACGCATTCTTTGCTGTTGATGTATCCTTCCGCCTCGGAACCGTCCTCACTGACGAAATCTTTTCCATTGGAAATGAACATGGGTTCCAGTGCATAGGGAAGACCCTCGCCGTGATCCATGATAATATGAGTTCCTACATAATTGTCTGTGGTACATTTCTTCGCGATCTCTTCCAGCTCGGACCAGGTCAGCGGATTGTCTATGGTGCGGGATTCGATGTCTGCCACGTCCACGCCGCACTCGGTCAGATAATCCTTGTTGTAGTACAGGGCTACAGAAGACTCAGTGGCAGAGATAGCATATAATTTTCCGTCATAGGTACACTGTGCGACAGTGGAATCCACGAAGTCAGACAAATCTTCCTGGGTGAAATAATCATCCATTGGTACAATAATCTTGTTGGCGGCATAGTAGGAGACAGTTGGGCCGTCCACATAGAAGATGTCTGGGAGATCGCCGGAGGTGACAGCTGTAGTGATCTTGTTCTCATAGGCGTAAGAATCGGAGCGGTCGATGGCTTCACGGCTGACCTGGATCTCCGGATGTGCTTCGTTCCACTCTGCAAGCTTTTCTGTCCACCAGGCTTCCACTGCCTCTTTGTCCGTAGGACTCCAGATGGTGATGTTGACAGCACCGTCTGCAGACGCAGCATCACTGGAAGCATCCGCCGGGGAGTCTGATCCGCCGGAGCCGCTGCATGCGGTCAGAGACATGGTCATAGCAGATACCAGCAGCATGTTCAAAACTTTTTTCATGTTCATAAGGTTTCCTCCTTTTATTTATGGAACCCATTCCATCTTCGGCGTTTTTTTACCACAGGATACACCCTGTGGTACTTTGTTTATATGGAACCCATTCCATTTATGATAAATACATGTTAGCACTTTATTGAAAACATGTCTATAGTTTCCTGGAAATTGAATGAAAAAATGGGAATATATACAAAAATAAACAAATAAATTTATGCAAGTTTAACAAAAATGAAACAGAAAAATCATAAAAATAGAAAAAAATATTGCGGAACCCGTTCTATGATGATATGATACCAGGACTAAAAGCTTATGAATGTCATGCCGGCACAGCAATCTGTGACTTGTGTCCCCACATGATGCTGTTCGAACATTCAGGAAGGATGGAAATGACTATGAAAGTATTACAGGAAGGCATACTTGCAGATTTTTTAAACAGATTCATGGATTTGATTTTGTTGAATGTGCTGTGGTTTGTGTGCAGTTTACCAGTATTTACATTGGGAGCTTCTACCTGCGCCATGTATGAGGTGACCATGAGATATGCACTTCATGAGAACCCTGCGGTGGTCCGTACCTTTTTCCTGGCATTCAGAAGGTGCTTAAAAAAAGCAACCGTAATATTTTTGATTTTTGTCGGGGCCGGACTTTTCCTGGTGCTTGATCTTTGGTGTGCATTTCAATGGGAGGTGCAGATGCGTTTTCTGATCGTCGTCGTGATCCTGGCTGTGTGTTATTTTTATCTTGCGGTCTTGAGTCATGTGTTTCCGGTTCTTATGTATTTTGACATGGGAGTCAGGGAAAGTATCCGGAAGGCATATTTTTTATCCATGAGTAACGGAGTCTTTACGGTATTTATCATGGTGATGAATCTGCTTCCGTTTTTTCTGATTTTTCTGTTTCCATATTATTTTGGTCAGATCCTCTTTTTTTATTTTACAATGGGAGCCGGCGGGATTGCCTTTTTATGTTCACTTCATCTGGTCCGCCTGTTTGATTTCAAGCGGGCAGAGGAAGCAGATCAGCTGGAAGAGGAGCAGCGAAGGCTTCGGAAGGCGGAGAAGTAAATGCATGGGTTGGCATTGACTCTGCCGATGTTGGGACAAGTAATATGCAGTTTGTTGTTCTGGTATCTGTACAATAGTTCACTGTAGTGATAAGATTAGGGAACACGATATTCGGAAAAATCTGAGGAGAAATCCATGACTTTAACACAACTGCGCTATCTGATGACTATCGCAAGGACCGGATCTTTTAACAAAGCAGCAGAACAGCTGTATGTATCACAACCTTCCCTGACAAACGCGGTGAAGGAGCTGGAAAAGGAGCTTGGGATCACGTTGTTCTACCGGAGCGGGAGAGGCGTCACACTGACCGGCGACGGGACGGAGTTCCTGCTGTATGCAAAGCAGCTTTACGGGCAGTATGAGGAAATCCTGGAGCGGTACGGAAAGAGCGGTTCCAGCAGGAAGAAATTCGGGGTATCCACCCAGCATTATTCCTTTGCAGTCAAAGCGTTTGTGGATCTGGCAAAGCAGTTTGACATGTCCCAATATGAATTTGCCATTCGGGAGACCCGAACAGCAGAGGTAATCAGCGATGTAAGCACCATGAGAAGTGAGATCGGTGTTTTGTATCTGTGTGATTTTAACCGAAAATCCATGGAGAAGCTTCTGAAATCTGCCGGCCTGGAGTTTCACCATCTGATCGAATGTCAGGCCTATGTATATCTGTGGAAAGGCCACCCGCTGGCGAAGGAGCAATCAATCTGCTTTGAACAGCTGAAAGAATATCCCTGCCTGTCCTTTGAACAGGGGGATGACAGTTCCTTCTATCTGGCGGAAGAGATCCTGTCCACCAATGAGTATGCACGGACTATCCGGGCCAATGACCGGGCCACTATGCTGAACCTGATGGTAGGACTCGGAGGCTATACTCTGTGTTCCGGGATTATCTGCGAAGAACTGAACGGAAGCGATTATCTGACTGTGCCCTTTGAGGCGGATGAAGGGAACCAGAACAGTACCATGGAGATCGGATATGTGGTGCGCAAACATACCATATTAAGTCGGATCGGAGAGATGTATGCGGAAGAATTAAAGAGATGTCTGGGCGTGCCATGAGGCTCAGAACGTCGGGAAGGTATAGTCTTAATCTATAACCAGATATTTTTTTTGTGTATTAGACAAAGAAAAACTGCCGTGGTAGGATGTTTACAGAAACTCAAGAACATTACAAAGAAGAAATGGCAGGAGGAAATAAAAATGACAGGTACTGATATCAGAGATGCTAAGAACTGGGCTTTTGAGACCAGACAGCTTCATATTGGACAGGAACAGGCAGACCCGACTACGGATGCGAGAGCGGTTCCGATCTACGCGTCCACGTCTTATGTGTTTCACAATTCGCAGCATGCGGCGGACCGCTTCAGCCTGAAGGATGCGGGAAACATCTACGGAAGGCTGACAAATCCCACTCAGGACGTCTTTGAGCGGCGGGTTGCATCCCTGGAAGGTGGTGCAGCGGCGCTTGCAGTGGCTTCTGGTGCGGCGGCTGTCGCGTATACGTTCCAGGCACTGGCGAGGGCCGGAGAGCATATCGTGGCATCGAAGACAATCTATGGAGGGACTTACAATCTGCTGGCCCATACTCTGCCTCAGACAAGCGGCATCACCGCCACCTTCGCAGATCCGGAAGAGGAAGGTTCTTTTGAATCTGCTATCCGTGACAATACCAAGGCAATCTTCGTGGAAACGCTGGGGAATCCAAACTCAAACTTAGTGGATCTGGAGGCGTTATCGGCAGTTGCCCATAAGCACGGGATCCCGCTGGTGGTAGATTCCACTTTTGCGACTCCTTATCTGATCCGGCCCATAGAGTATGGGGCAGATATTGTGGTGCATTCAGCTACAAAGTTTATCGGCGGCCACGGGACCGCCATTGGCGGCGTAATTATCGAAAGTGGTCGTTTTGACTGGAAAACATCCGGGAAATATCCATGGCTCTCGGAACCGAATCCCAGTTATCATGGGGTATCCTTTGCAGATGCGGCAGGTGCGGCGGCTTTCGTGACTTATATCCGCGCAGTCCTCTTAAGGGATACCGGAGCGACCCTCTCTCCGTTCCATGCCTTTTTGTTCCTGCAGGGGCTGGAGACTTTGTCTCTTCGGGTAGAACGTCATGTGAGCAATGCTCTGAAAATTGTTAAATATTTATCAAATCATCCCCAGGTAGAAGCGGTCCACCATCCATCTCTGGAAAGCGAGCCGAGTCATGGGCTGTATAAAAGATATCTGCCGGAGGGCGGGGGTTCTATCTTTACTTTTGAGATCAAAGGAAATACACAGACTGCGCAGGTTTTCATCGACCACTTGGCGATTTTCTCCCTGCTGGCTAATGTGGCGGATGTGAAATCTCTGGTCATCCATCCGGCAACCACCACACATAGCCAGTGTACAGAAGAAGAACTGCTGGAACAGGGCATCCGGCCGAATACCATCCGGCTTTCCATCGGGATTGAGAAAGCGGAGGATCTGATTGCGGCGCTGGATGCGGCGTTTGAGGCAGTGAAGTAATATTGCTTACGAATATCCGTTATGCCTGTTCTGCTTTCAGCTGTTTTAAAGCTTTGGCGAGCTGATCAGGACATGAAGTCGGACGCATACCGCAGGGAGTTCCTTCCAGTTTTTTGATGACCTCATCTGCATTCATACCAGTCACAAGCTTGGAGATACCTGCGGTATTGCCTGCACAGCCTCCTATGAACTGTACAGAGGTGATAATATTGTTTTCTACTTCCACATTGATGGCCTGAGAACAGGTACCTTTGGTTTTATATATCATAGATCATTCCTCCTTTTGACAGACATATGAGAAGCAGGGTCTGTCCGTTTCGAAGATCAGTATACCAGAAATTCGATAATATTTCCACCAGTTCTTACAATTCCACAGAGCGCAACAGTTTACAATTAATAGACAAAACTGTTTTGTCTGGCTATAATAATCCTGACCGGCAGTCTCGGGATCACATCTGAATTCTGCCGTCACATAACTTAGGAAATGAGGTGGAAGACAGAATGGAGCAGATGAGTTTATTTGATGACAGAGATCAGACAGCGCCTCTGGCGAGCAGACTGAGACCAGAAACCATAGAAGACTATGTGGGGCAGGGGCATCTGCTGGGAAAAGGTAAGATTCTGCGGCAGCTGATCGACAAAGACCAGATCTCGTCCATGATCTTCTGGGGGCCGCCTGGCGTGGGCAAGACTACTCTGGCTCGGATCATAGCAAACAGGACCCGGGCATCTTTCCTGGAATTTAGTGCAGTGACCAGCGGAATCAAGGAAATTAAGGAAGTGATGGCACAGGCAGAACAGGCCAGAAGGATGGGACTTCGCACATTGTTGTTTGCAGATGAGATACACCGATTCAATAAAGCCCAGCAGGATGCATTTCTTCCCTATGTGGAGAAGGGGAGTATTGTATTAGTAGGAGCGACAACAGAAAACCCTTCTTTCGAGATTAATTCAGCTCTTTTATCCAGGTGCAAAGTATTTGTTCTGAAGGCGCTTGAAGAAACGGATTTGAAAGGGCTTTTGAATCATGCTCTGACAAGCCCCAAAGGGTTTGGAGATATGGAGATTGTCATAGAAGCAGTGCATTTGAGTATGATTGCGCGCTTTGCCAATGGAGACGCCAGGACGGCGCTTAACACGCTGGAGATGGCGGTGTTGAATGGAAAGATGGATTCGGAAGGGAAGATTCATGTAAATGAGGAGGTGCTGGCCCAATGTATGAACCGCCGTTCTCTGCTCTATGATAAAAACGGGGAAGAGCACTATAACCTGATATCTGCACTGCATAAATCCATGCGGAACAGTGATCCGGATGCGGCAGTCTACTGGCTTTGCCGGATGCTGGATGGAGGGGAAGACCCTTTATATATTGCCAGAAGGCTGGTGCGCTTTGCCAGTGAGGATGTAGGGATGGCAGATTCCCAGGCTCTTCCTCTCACAATAGCCGCCTATCAGGCATGTCATTTTCTGGGAATGCCGGAATGTAATGTTCATCTGACTCATGCAGTGGTCTATCTGTCCATGGCGCCCAAATCCAATGCACTCTATATGGCCTGTGAATATTGCAGGAAGGATGTGCGTGAGCTTCCGGCAGAGCCGGTGCCGTTGCAGATCTGCAATGCACCTACTGGCCTTATGAAAGAACTGAATTATGGGAAAGGTTATGAATATGCTCATGATACAGAGGAGAAGATTTCAAAGATGAAATGTCTGCCCGAGAGCCTGGAGGGGCGCAGATACTATCTTCCCACGGAAGAGGGGCAGGAGAAGAAAGTAAAAGAACGTCTGGAAAAGATCCTGGAGTGGAAGCGTTCTTAGATTCTTCGGTTCTGATCAAGAAAGCCTGTAAAAGATGAAAGAAATCCTTTGAAACAGGCGGCAGATATGGTATGATTATCCTATATATTTGGGGGAGAGGGACAGATGAAACGCTTTGGAAATCGTGTAGATCTTCAGGTATCCATACTGCTGGCTGTGTTTGTTGCCGCAGTGGCGCTGAGCTGTTTTACAGTATCATACAGCATTACTTATAATGATATGAAATTTGGGCTGAGAGAACGTGTAAAATATATACAGAATTTTTTGGAAAACAAGATGGAGTTGTCTTATTTTTCTGATTTTGAATCCAGGGAGGATATGCAGAAAGAAGAATATGAGTATATTCACAGAATACTCAGTTCTGTAAAAGAGGCGTCAGGTACCAGATATTTGTATACGGCGAAGAAAAATGCAGAGGGGAATTATATTTATGTAATTGACGGTCTGGATCCGTCCAGTGATGATTTCCGCTATCCGGGAGATTTGATTGAGAAAGAGATCCATGAAGATATGGACAGGGCTTTGGGAGGAGAAGAGGTCTACCCGGACGAGATTGTACGTACGAGTTGGGGGGATATTTTTATCTGTTATCTTCCGCTTTACAGCAATGGTGAGGTAATCGGCGTTCTTGGGATAGAATTCGAGGCGTCCCACCAATATGATACCTATAAAAAGCTGAAGTTGTTTGTTCCGTCAGCGGCAGTTTTATTTACAATACTTGCCTTTTTTATATCTCGAATGCTGTTCCGGCATGTGAATGAAGTGATGGAACGGCAGAATGAGCAAAAAAAGATTCTTGCGAAGGCTCTTCACGATGCCGAGGTTGCGAGCAAAGCTAAAACTACATTTTTGTTTAATATTTCTCATGACATTCAGACTCCCATGAATGCAATTGTCGGATTTATCCGGCTTGCCAGAGATCATGTGGACAAGAAAGAACAGCTTCAGGATTATCTGCATAAGATGGAAGACTCCAGTAATCATCTGAGAAGACTGATTAATGATTTGCTGGATATGGCACGACTTGAAAGAGGGAACCTGGAAATTGAGATGCTCCCTTTTAATATTGAGGATTCAGTAAAAGAGACAGATCAGATGTTCCGCTCCAGGATGGAAGAAAAAGGACTTCATTTTGATGTTCAGTTGGAGCGGTCAAAGAACTGTGATGTACTGTGCGATGGTCTGCGCATGAAGCAGATCGCATTGAACCTGTTGTCCAATGCATTGGAATATACGGATGCAGGCGGTAGTGTTTTATATGCAGTATATCAGACAGACGCAGGTGAGCAGGGATATGTACACCTGGAGATTCATGTCCGGGATACCGGAGTTGGGATGAGTGAGGAATTCCAGCAGAATATTTTCGGTGTATTTGAGCGTGAGAAGAGCGCCACGGAGAGCGGTGTACAGGGGACTGGTCTTGGACTTGCTATCACCAGGCAGTTGGTGGAACTTCAGGGGGGAACCATCGAAGTACACAGTGAAAAAGGAAAAGGTACAGAGTTTGTTGTCAGGATAAAGTTGAAAGCCATAGAGAAAGAAACACTTTTGGAGGCACAGGAAGAAGAGATATACTGTTTTGAGGGAAAACGGCTGCTTCTGGTCGAGGATAATCCTTTGAACCAGGAAGTGGCGCAGACTCTTCTGTCAGAGGAGGGTTTTGAAGTGGAATGTGCGGAAGACGGGGTGGAAGCAGTAGAGATGGTCTCGTCATCTGTACCCGGATACTACGATTTGATATTGATGGATATTCAGATGCCTCGTATGGATGGCTATCAGGCAGCCAGAGAGATCAGGGATCTGGGGGATCCGGAATTGGCCCGGATTCCCATCGTCGCCCTGACGGCAAATGCGTTTGATGAGGATAAAAGGGAGGCTTTTGCATCTGGTATGAATGAACATATAGCAAAGCCTTTTGATATTGAAAAAGTGAACAAGATTCTGAAATCTGTTATGGAGAAAGGGCAGGGGAATCCTGGTTGACAGAAGAGAGTGTTTCGTCCAGGATCTTCCGAAGCCGGAGGATATCTGTCTCCTTTGTGGCCCAGCTTGTGGCGAATCTTATGATGGTGTGATCTTTATCGGGTTTCTCCCAGAAACTGACAGCTATTTGTTTCTTCAGACGGTCAAGCTCTTCATCTTTCAGAAGAAGGAACTGCTGGTTTGTCGGGGATTCCAGATGGAAGGTACATCCCTTTTCGCGAAAGCACTGCTTCATGGATTCAGCCATTTCAATGGCGCGGCGGCTGATCTTCAGATACAGATCATCTGTAAAAAGTGTGTCAAACTGAATACCGAGCAGGCGCCCTTTAGCCAGCAGTGCACCATGTTGTTTGATGATGGTCAGAAAGTGTTTTGGGGTGTTGTGATGCGTGAATACTACAGCCTCTCCGCATAATGCGCCGACTTTGGTTCCGCCGATATAAAAGGCATCACAGCAGTCTGCGATAACTGGCAGGGTAACGTCTGTTTCCCGACTGGCAAGTCCGTAACCGAGCCTGGCGCCGTCCAGGTACAGAGGGATCCGGTGGGCCCTGCAGATAGACGAGAGGTGCTCCAGCTCTGTGCGGGTATAGAGGGTTCCATATTCCGTGGGATGGGATATATATACCATTCCCGGATAAACCATATGTTCCCGATTTTCGTCTTCCCAGAAGGTGCGTAGATATGTTTCCAGCTCATCTGCACGAATCTTTCCAATATGTTGCGGAAGTGTGAGTACCTTGTGGCCGGTATATTCAATAGCACCTGCTTCGTGGACGCTCACATGTCCTGTGACGGCGGCAATCACTCCTTCATAAGGAGCAAGCATGCCATCAATGACAGTCATATTTGTCTGTGTGCCGCCTACCAGGAAATAAATATCTGCGTCGGGACATGCGCAGGCGGCTCTGATCTTTTCCTTTGCCCGGGCACAGTAGTAGTCTGTTCCGTATCCGGATAACTGTTCCATATTGGTTTCTGTCAGGCGTTTCAGTATCTGCTCATGAGCGCCTTCTACGTAGTCATTTTCAAATGAAAGCATTGTGTTCTCCTGTTCAAAGTTCTATTGTTTTATGCGATTCCGTTGTTTACTGAGGGTATTCCTGAATATTTTATCATCATGAAAGGTGCGGGTCAATGAGAGGATGGAAAAGTGAGATATATTCCTGTCGGACTGCATAGAATGGATATAAATATGCAAAATGGTGCATTTCATGACGTTCTTTTATTATATTTCAGATTTTATCATTCCCCTGTTGATTTTTTATATTGTTTCCTATGCGCTGTCAGAAAAAGTTCCGGTGTATGATGAATTCGTTACCGGAGCAGCAGATGGAATCCGGACAGTGCTTCGGATTCTGCCAACATTGGTGGGGTTGATGGCAGCAGTTGGGATGCTGAGAGCGTCCGGGTTTCTGGATTTTGCAGCGGAATATCTGACAGGGGCAGCAGAGCTTCTGCATTTTCCGGTCCAGCTTATTCCTCTGGCAATTGTTCGTCTGTTTTCCTCATCAGCGGCTACTTCTCTTGCGCTGGATATCTACAAATCTTGTGGAACGGATTCCTATGTTGGGCTGACTGCATCAATCATGATGGGATGCACGGAAACCGTCTTCTATACTATGAGTGTCTATTTTCTGACGGCAAAAGTGACAAAGACAAGATGGACGTTGGCAGGGGCGCTCATCAGCACTTTTGCCGGCATTGGGGCCAGTGTGATGCTTGCAGGGACAATGTAGAGGGGATGATGGAACATGGACGGTTTGACCATCATGTATGTTCAGAAATTATTAGTCTGTTAGTTGTGTATTCTCCTGCTCTCAAAATAAGGGAATCGTTCCAGTGCCTGGAAAATATCCCGGAAATCCTCCTTGGGCGCAAGTTCCAGATAACGTTCCAGAAGCTCTGTTTCCTGCTCTTTATAAGGTCCATAGAAGAGGTCAAAAAGGTTATGTCCGCGCAGGTAGATCTTGATTTCCTCCATGTGGGCTTTCACATCCTCAATGGTTCTCAGATCTTGCCCAAGGACTTCCTGCAGATGACGGCCGCTTGTGATTCGGTGTAGGTATTCCTGCCATTTCTCCAGAAAAATCTCATAAAAAGCTTCTTCAGACGAAAGGATACCAAGCTGAGCCATGATCTTCGGGTTCAGAAAATAGTTTTCGAAGGAATAATATCGAAGAATCAGCACATTTTCCGGACGTACCCGGGGAAGACGATCCATATCTTCCAGATTCCGTTCTTCATAATAGCGGCAGAGCTGTTTTCCAAGCGTTACAGGGTCCTTACCATCACTGTCCCGGATCATCAGAAACTGATCCCTCAGATAGATCTGGTTCATATACTTCAGGTTGGCATAAGTCTTGATATTGGTACAGCTGTTGGTAGTGATAATGGCAATCCGGAACAGGTTTCCCTGTTCGTCTGTGGTCTCAGAATAGTATTTCCCAAGCAGCAGGGGAAGGCGGTTCTTATCCTGTTTTCCCTCCACAATAAAGACAAAGTTCACATTCATCAGATCTCCGGCAGTGTAGCCAAGATCGTCGAGAATCATGCTGATGTCTGTTTTTTCACGGATGCCGGAAGAGCCGTCTTTGAGTGTGATTACCTGTCGGATCTGTCTGCTGCTGAAATTAGGCAGCAAATTGGGAGAATAAGTGGTAAATATGACCTGGTTTTTATGAGAGAGCCGATAGAGGATCTTTCCTGACACTTTCTGAAGTTGAGGGTGCAGAAAGATTTCCGGATCTTCGATCATAATAATGCTTGGCAGGTGTTCCTCGATCTCTGTATAAGCCTCAAGAAGAGAAAACAGATAGATGGAACGCATACCTTTTCCCATCCGGGAGATAGGCCGAATCAGGTTCTGAGCCGGATCCCAGATTTCTGTTGTAACCTGCAGGATCTTTTCCACATCTCTGTTCATGGAATAGAGAATCTCTTCCCGGCCCCCGTTTCTGTGAAAGCTTTCGTTGACTTTCTTTGCGAAGGTATCCAGATTGAGATGGTAAAGCTTATAATCCAGAAGCTTGGATGTTTCTAGCACATTCAGATTTTTAGGGGATTTCTTCTCTATCAGTCCGATGCAGTTAAAGCAGTGGTTGCAGTTTTTGGCCTGATCAAACATACAGCAGCCGGAGCGCATGTGCTGCAGAATCTCATTTTCCTGCAGCAACAGCAGATCCCTTTGAAGCTGTTCCAGTTTTCGTTCGGTATCCACATAGTAGATCCTGGGAAATACTTCTTGTATGTAGGGATTGTGCTTTGTTATACCGTCTTTCAGCCGGATCCGTCCGCTTCGGTTGGCAGTCATAGTGAAGGAAAGGGTGCCTTCTCTGTAGGAGGGAAGTTTCTTCTGGAAATCCGGGTGCCAGGCGTCCCATTTCCGATACTGGCTGACAACTCCTCTTCGATGCAGCAGCCTCAGATCCTCTTTTGTGAAAGCCAGAGAGACACGGATCTCGATATTCGCGCCGTCTTCTCCGAAATCTTCCGGAACAATCTGATAATCGCCTCTTACGGCGCGGATGGCATCTAATACGGTAGTTTTACCTGTATTATTCTGTCCCACCAGAATCAGGGCATTTTCAATGCCCTGAAGGCGCAAATGATGAATGGATTTAAAATTCTGAATGTCAAGGTCGGTAATTTTCATAAATATCATCCGCCTTTCTGATTTATATGATATTAATTATAATGCAGAAGCTTATGAAAATGCAATCCCTGCCTGGATTTGAAACCGGTTGTGAGGGTCCTGAGGATGGGATACTGTACAGTTTCATTGCGCCCATGGGTAAAATGTGCTATACTGAGACGCAGATGATTTTTATGGGGGTGAATGCGGTTTGGAAAGGGAGGAACTTCTGAATGATCTTCTTGTGATGTTGTTCAATGAGGTGCTGGATATGGAGAACAGAGCATTGATTACAGGTACTTTTAAGGAGATCTCCATCAATGATATGCATATCATTGATGCGATTGGCGTGCAGGAATCAAAAAACATGTCCACCGTGGCGAAAGCTGTATCGGTTACGGTGGGGACCTTGACTACCGCTGTCAATAATCTGGTGAAAAAAGGCTATGTTTCCCGTGTCCGAAGTCCGGAGGATAAGCGAGTGGTGCTTCTTTCCCTGACTGAAAAGGGGATTGCCGCTTACCAAAAGCATGCGGCGTTTCACAGAAGAATGGTCGAGACCGTTATGGACGGATTTGAAGGCGAAGAGATGGAGGTCCTGACCAGGGCGCTTGGAAAGCTGAGAGGATACTTCAGAGATCTGGGCGTCTAACTGTTCCCGGAGAAGAGGGAACGGGGCAGGGCCTGTTTCCAGAAGCCAGGTATGAAAATCACAGACAGACAGATCAGGGGAGAGTGCGAAGGCGCTCTCTTTTAAACTGCAGATTTCCAGATAACCCAGATAGTATTTCAGATAATTAGAGGGTTCCTCCAGAATATTCAGATACAGATCGTGAATCTGTGCTTCATCATTGATTCCGAAAGAGGCGAGATAGGTTCTGCAGTCGCTTTCTGTCCATCCTTCACCGTGAATTGCCAGATCCAGAGTGGCGCAGACGGCAAAGTTCAGAGAAGAGGCAGCGCGGAGAAAAGCACTTTCAGTATCAGTAAGACCAAGAAAATCATAGGCATAATATTCACTGTACAATCCCCAGCCTTCCGTATAACCGCCGATGTAGAACAGGTTCCGTACAGGCGCATAATCGTCTGTATTTTCAAAAGAATTCTGATACAGGTGCCCGGGATACCCTTCGTGGGCAAGCGTGGTGATCAGTTCGGTCCGGTCCGGACTGCGGGAAGGATTGATATAGATGATATTCTGCTGGCGGGCGTCAATGGCAGGCGTCATATAGAAAGCAGGACTCAGAAAGCCGGCAAGAGATTCAGGAACCGTCTTGATCTGCCAGGAGATTTCATGAGTATCCGGAAACTGTTCCTGTATCTGTTTCTGAAGATTTTGAAGAATTTCCTCCGGTGATTCGGGTGCCGGCATATCTTGTTCCAGGTACAGAAGATCCATATTCTGCTGCAGAGAAGAGAGAATGATCTCATAGTCTGTTTCCATCTGTTCTTCCAGAATCCGGTGAATCTGAGCCATGCTGAGGTCTGTCCCGATAGAATAGGACAGCAGATATTCATAATAGCGGATACCTTCCGGTGTATGATAGAGTCCATATGCATTGGTTCCCGTTCCGCGGAGTTCTTCCAGAGCAAGGCACAGATCCATATAGGCAGGTTTTACATAACGGTTCAGATTCCGAAGATGTTCGGCTTCATAGGAAATTTTCTGATCGGTATCCAGAAAGTCGCAGTTTTCCAAACGTTCCTGAAAAGTTGTTGTAAGAAAATCGGAGTTATCCGCAGGAAAAAGAGACCGGCACTGCTCCAGAATCCGGTCCAGAATCTCGTCGGTCATAAAAAGTCCCTGACGGGATTTTTCTTCCTCAAAATCTGCAATTTCTGCAAAATATTCCGGAAGCGTACTAAGCAGGTTCAGATAAGTCCGAATGTCATTTTCATTCCGGAAAGGGTATTCTGCCAGAAGCACAGGAAGTTGTGCCTGGATTCCGAGAGAGGGTCCCAAAGGTTCCTGATAGTAGTAGTATTCTCCAGCCATAAGCTGTCCGTCCAGCCACCAGTCTATGATTCTGGCAGTAAAAAGATCTTCTTTGTCTAAGCCCCAACGCAGGTAACTGGAAAGTCTGGACTTGCATTCTTTCAGATAATCCAGTTCTTCTGCCGCTGCCTGGGAGTTAAAACTTCCGAAAGAAGGTGCGTCTTCTTTGATTCCATATGCTTTTGGGTCCGTCAGTGTATAGTGGAGATTGATGGTATTACCGGAAAGTTCATGCCGGAAAATGTCCATGGTAAACCGGTCGAAAGAATAACCTCTTATAGAAAAAGGAAAAGCAAGAGTTAATGAACATACAGTGATCAAAAACCTCCCGGAGAACCATAATCTGTGCATTTTATACCCCTTTCCAAACCTGTTGGTTCAGGAAAGTATATGGGAAAAAATAAGAGGATATTCCTGCTCAGAAAGCTTTTATTTTATTAACAGTGTATAGGCTTCCGGAATTCTGGAAGTAATCAGATCGGTGCCGGGAACAATGGTTTTGAATCTGCTCAGAGCTGTATAGACCATACCGAATACGACCTGCTCCTCACAGAAAAAAGTAGTGGTCAGGATGGCGCCGTCCGGATTGCAGGCAAATGTCCGGTCCTGTTCACCGGAGGTGGTGAGCCGGGCCATAAAGAGTCTGTTTTCTGTCGCACGCGTCTGCATAAGCTGCTGAAGATCGGCGGATGGCAGGTGGTCATACCAGATAACCAAATCCGCGCCCTGAAGCATACAGACTCTGATATTTTCCGGAACTTCGGCTTCCTGATCAAAGACCAGACTGACGGTCAGTCCGGGGTGTATCTCCACCGTACGTTTCGTAAGAGGCGTTTTGGTAAACAGTTCGCAGGTATGCCCGTATAATATGGCGGCTTGTTGTACGCCATAACCGATGACTGCTGTAAGATGTTCATCTGCCAATTGATTCAACGATTCAATCCACATGGACAGATCCAGTCCTTTAGCATAAGGAAGAAGGACCAGACGACAGTTGGCCTTGCGGCATAAATTCATATAATGCAGCGCTTTTTTCACATATTCTTCCGGGGTTTGAAATGAATAGCGGACAAATCCGGTATAAGATTCCAGCAGTGACAGAGGACAGGATTGACTTCTGCGCTGATATACGGGCAGGGCCTCTGCAGGAGCAGTGAGAATATGATAATATTCTGGCTGACGCAGAGAAAGTACCTGTGCGTATTCGGATATTTTGTCCAGATTAATCTCACAGGTAAGTATCTCTTCGCTTTCCGGTCCGCATTCTGCCAGAATCCGTCCGTCCGGCCCGATCACCATGCTTCTGCCCAGCATGGTGACAGAACAGTCTTCTATACCGCATTTATTGCAGACGGCGATATATACTCCATTTTCTCGGGCCCGCTGGCGGAGGATAAAAGTATACTGTTGGTTGGTCAGCTGGTCCTTTACGGGCGCAGCTGACACCAGGTTTGCAGAATCAAGAATCAGTCCGGCGCCCTGAAGCCTCAGGCAGCGGGCGATCTCCGGAATCCGCCCGTCTGCGCAAATCATACATCCGATACGGCCGAATTCTGTATCGAATACTGGAAATTCGGTTCCTGCTTCAAACCAGCTGGAATCAAAATGCCACAGATTGGACTTATCTGCAATACAGATCCGGCGGCCGTCCCGGTCATAGACCAGAAGCCTGTTATAGAATTTTTTACCTTCTCTGTCTGCCAGTCCTGCAGCAATATATTTTCGGCTGGATTTAGCCAGCAGGGACAGCCTTTGCTTCAGTTCCGATAGTCTGTCTGCCCATGTGTCATCCCGGGACATACCGATAAAATATCCGGGATAAGCACATTCGGGAAGCAGAATCAGATCCGTATCTGTCTGACAACAGCTTTCCACAAGCTGCAGGATATGAGTAAATGTATCCTCGTACTGATTAATATCTCTACTTTTAAACTGGATAAGTGTGAGTTTCACAGTGCAACCTCCAGATGAGGATTCTTTAACAAACTTCTGCACCGGCTGGCATGGAACGCTCGGGAGTCATCAAAGAAAGATTTCCTTCTGCATCTTCTGCACACAGCAACATGCCTTCAGACACAAGGCCGCGGATCTTCCGGGGCTCCAGATTCACCAGGACCAGGACTTTCTTGCCTGCCATTTCATCCGGAGTATAGGCGCTGCGGATACCGGAGACAATCTGACGCACCTGATTTCCAATTCTGACCTGGGAGCAAAGCAGTTTATCGGCTTTGGGTACCGCTTCACAGGAAAGAACCTCTCCGATCTGCAGCTGCAGTTTACTGAAAGCGTCAAAAGAAATATTCTCCTTTGGTTCTATGTCAATGACTGGGTCGCTCTTTTTTTCTTTTGCCGTTTCGGCAGCTTTTCGTTCTTCGGCTTTTTCCAGAACTTCCTTTATGTCCAGACGTGCAAAGAGAATCTGCGGGCTGTCAGTTACTTTGGTTCCTGATTTGTAGAGACCAAAGTCGTCCATCTCTTCGATGGTACGTTTTTCGGCATTCAGCTGTTCCAGAATCTTTCCGGAAGTGGATGGCATAAACGGTTCCAGAAGGGAAGCGCCATAGCTGATACTTTCCACCAGGTTGTAGAGAACTGTGGAAAGACGGTTTTTCTTTGCCGGATCTTTTGCCAGTGCCCAGGGCATAGTCTCATCAATATATTTGTTGCAGCGTTTGAACAGGTTGAAGATCTCAGTAATAGCGTCTGCCACGCGAAGCTGTTCCATTTTCTCAGTTACTTTAGGAAGGGTATTCAGAATGGTTTCCTTCAGATCTTCGTCTACTTTTTCCACTTCCTTTGTATCTGTCACAATACCGCCAAAATATTTATTGGACATGGAGACCGTGCGGTTCAGAAGATTCCCAAGCGTGTTGGCCAGCTCTGAGTTCAATCGTTCAACCATCAGTTCCCAGGTAATAACGCCATCATTTTCAAAAGGCATCTCATGAAGCACAAAGTAACGTACAGCATCCACGCCGAAGAAATCTACCAGTTCGTCTGCATAGAGTACGTTTCCTTTGGATTTGCTCATCTTGCCGTCTCCCTGCAACAGCCAGGGATGTCCGAAAATCTGCTTTGGAAGAGGCAGATCCAGAGACATAAGGAAAATAGGCCAGTAGATTGTATGGAAACGAATAATGTCCTTGCCAATCAGATGCAGGTCTGCCGGCCAGTTCTTCTGAAACATTTCACTGCTGTCTGCGCTGCACTCATAACCAATGCCCGTGATGTAGTTGGTCAGGGCGTCCAGCCATACATAGACCACATGCTTGGGATCAAAATCTACCGGAATTCCCCATTTGAATGAGGTCCGGGATACGCACAGATCCTGCAGACCAGGCAGCAGGAAGTTATTCATCATCTCATTTTTGCGGGATACGGGCTGAATAAATTCCGGATGGCTGTTGATATGCTCAATTAACTGATCTGCATATTTGCTCATCCTGAAGAAATAGGCTTCTTCCTTTGCAGGCTGTACTTCCCGGCCACAGTCAGGACATTTTCCGTCTACCAACTGGGACTCCGTAAAAAATGATTCACAGGGAGTACAGTACATTCCTTCATAATATCCTTTGTAGATATCTCCTTTATCGTACATATATTTGAAAATTTTCTGTACCTGTGCTTCATGATCCTCGTCTGTGGTCCGGATGAATTTGTCATAGGATGTATCCATCAGATCCCAGATCTCTTTGATCTGGCCGGCTACATTGTCTACAAATTCTTGTGGAGTGATGCCTGCTTCTGCTGCCTTCAGCTCAATCTTCTGTCCATGCTCATCGGTTCCGGTCTGGAAAAACACATCATAACCCTGAAATCTCCGATAACGGGCAATGCTGTCTGCCAGTACGATCTCATAGGTATTGCCAATATGTGGTTTTCCGGATGTATAAGCAATGGCAGTGGTCATATAATATTTTTTTTTGTCCATCTGTTTACCTCTTTTTTCCTTTATTGTTTACCTAAAACCATTTTTAACAGATTAGCACAGGAAGAAAGAGAAGTCAATCAAACCTTCGAAGAAAGAAATATCACAATAAGGGTATAAATTCAGACCGGAGAGCAGGATGATCTCACTGCTCTCCGGTCTGGAGTTATGGGATTTAAAACCAGTTGCCTCTTGCTTTCTTTGCATCAATAACACGTTTTACGGCGATCAAATATGCGCCTGTTCGCATGGGAAGTTGTTTTTCCTCTGAAATATCCCATACGCCATGGAATGCCTTATCCATGATTTCTTTTAACTGTTCATTTACATAATTTTCTGTCCAGCTTACAGACTGAATGTTCTGCACCCATTCGAAATAAGAAACGACAACGCCGCCTGCATTGGCAAGGATGTCAGGAACTACAGTGATTCCCCTCTGACTCAGGATTTCATCGGCTTCTATGGTAACAGGACCGTTGGCAGCCTCAACAATTAGTTTTGCCTGAATCTGTGCTGCGTTATTCTCATTAATCTGATTTTCCAAAGCAGCCGGAATCAGCAAAGTGGTATTCAATGTCAGGAGTTCCTGATTGGTGATATGGGTAACTCCGTCTTCATTATAATCTTCCAATAAATGGTGTCTGTCTTCGGAGAGATATTTTAAAATATTCGGAATATCCAGGCCGCTTTCTTTGTACAGACCGCCAGACACATCGCTGACAGCAACGATACGCATGTTATTTTCATATAACAGTTTTGCAGTGATACTTCCGACATTTCCCATGCCTTGAATTGCTGTGGCGGTTCCCTCCACGGGAATTCCCATCTTATTCAATATGTTTTTAACGGTGAACATGACTCCGCGTCCGGTTGCTTCCTGACGTCCAAGGGCACCACCCAGTTCAATGGGTTTGCCGGTCACGACGCCTGGTACGCAATGTCCATTCATAATGGAGAAGGTATCCATCATCCATGCCATGATTGTGGCATTGGTTCCCACATCCGGAGCGGGAATATCCTGTTCTGGTCCGATCAGAGGGAAGATTGCAGCGGTAAAACGCCGTGTAAGGGTATTCAATTCTCTTTCTGAAAGCTGTTTCGGATCACAGATCACAGCGCCCTTACCGCCTCCGAAAGGAATATTAACGACGGCACATTTAAAAGTCATCCAGGCAGACAATGCTTTTACTTCATCCATGTTTACACTGGTATGGTAGCGGATGCCTCCTTTGGCAGGACCTCTTGAAGTCGAGTGCTGTACGCGGAATCCTTCAAAGACCTTAACCGTTCCATCATCCATATTTACAGGAACAGATACTTTCAGTTCTCTCTCGGGATATTTGATCGCCTCATAATCTTCAGGTGCATATCCTAAGATTTTAGCTGCCTGGTCGACAACTCTCAATACGTTATCATAGGGATTGTATGTACTCATTCCGGTTATCCTTTCTGTCTGAAGAATTTTGGAGGTTACTGTTCGCTCCTTTTGTAGTCCATCTGCGCACATCTGACTTGCTTTTATTATAAGGGCTAGTTATACTATAGTCTAATATTTATATCTGTATAAATATTATAGATAAAAACTATACTATAGCAAAGGCTCTAAGGCCACAGTGGAACTTTTAACAGAAGAAGGAGAAACTATATGTTTAGCGGAATGGATTATATTTATGAGGTGTACAGGGAAAGAAGTTTTTCAAAGGCGGCAAAAAATCTGTACATCTCTCAGCCGTCTCTGAGTGCTTCCGTGAAAAAGACGGAGGAACGTATCGGTGCGCCTGTTTTTGACAGAGGGACAACTCCGCTCCAGTTGACGGAATGCGGAAAAGAATATATCAAATGTGTAGAGAAGATGCTGGATATTAAAAATGAATTTGCCAATTATATCAAGGATATGGACGAATTGAAAAAGGGGCAGCTTTCCATTGGCGCCAGCAGTTATTTCTCTTCGCTGATTCTACCGCCGATCATAGCCAAATTTACGGAGAAGTATCCTCTGATTAAAGTAACTCTGGTGGAAGCTAATTCTACTCTGCTGGAGAAAAGGCTGCTGGCCGGGACTTTGGACATGGCGCTTGACAATACGGTCTTTAACGGGAAAATTTATGTCAACTATCCTTACTGTGAGGAACATTTGCTGCTGGCAGTGCCGAAAAAATTTGCCTGTAATGACAAAGTAAAAGAATATCAGATGACAGCGGAGCAGATCGCAGAAGGAAGACATTTGCAGGAGGATATGCCCTGTGTGGACGTGGGGATTTTTAAAGAAGAACCTTTCATCTTTCTGCGGTTTGGCAATGATACAAGACGCAGAGCAGATAAAATCTGTCAAGACAGCGGGTTTACGCCCCGAATCGTTTTAAAACTGGAACAGCAGATTACAGCGTATCATATGTCCGGCAACGGAATGGGGGCCACATTTATCAGCGATAAGCTTGTCCAGAAAGCGGTGCCGGACCCTTCGCTGTTTTATTACAAACTCAGGGAGGAAGACGCGGCAAGGTATGTGTATTTTTACCATAAACAGAGCCGTTATGTAACCAGGGCAATGGAAGAATTCATGAAAATTGCATGGGAATTGTGCGTATCTGATTGTGCATGATGAAAAAAATATGTATGTTTGGAACGAAAACTTTTCAGGACTGATATGGTATGATGAGAAAAAAGAATACCATATCGTATGAAGGGTTCGGGAGAGACTGCATCATCAGCACCGAAGGGGCAACGAATAAGGGAAACTCTCAGGTAAAAAGACCGGATCCGGACGAAACTCTGGAGAGCGCAGTATCACCCAAGAGGCCAATCTTTCAGGTAAAAGGACAGAGACATTAGAACTATCACAAGGCTGTGAGGTTTATAATGTCTTTTTTTGTACAAAAACAATGGAATTATAAAGGAGGGTATATACGAAGTGGACAAAAAGACACCGTTATATGACACACATGTGAAAGCAAAAGGGAAGATCGTTTCTTTTGCCGGCTATCTGCTTCCGGTGCAGTACGAGGGAGTTATGGCAGAACATATGGCTGTGAGAGAGCGATGCGGGCTGTTTGACGTTTCGCATATGGGAGAATTTGTTCTGACCGGAAAGGATGCCGGGAAGAATCTGAATGCTTTGCTTACCAATGACTACAGTCATATGGAGGATGGGCAGGCCAGATACAGTCCCATGTGCAATGAGCAGGGCGGAGTGGTGGATGACCTGATCGTATATAAGGTACGGGAAGATCATTATTTTATTGTAGTAAATGCTGCGAATAAAGAGAAAGATCTGGCATGGATGCAGGCTCATATATTTGGAGATGCTGTATGTCAGGATGTTTCTGACAGGGTAGCTCTGATTGCGCTGCAGGGACCGAAGGCAGACCAGATTCTGAAAAAGCTGGTGCCGGATGAGGCTATACCAAAAAAATACTATACATGTAAATTTGATCAGAACCTGCAGGGCATCCGGTGCGGGATTTCAAAGACAGGGTATACAGGAGAGGAGGGTTACGAGTTTTATCTGGAAGGAAAGGATGCGCCTGCTTTCTGGGATCTGTTAATGAAAGCAGGAAAAGAAGAAGGGCTGGCGGCCTGCGGTTTGGGCGCGAGGGATACGCTTCGGCTGGAAGCAGCAATGCCTCTTTACGGACATGAGATGGATGATGAGATTACTCCTCTGGAGACAGGCCTCGGAAGTTTTGTGAAAATGGAGAAGCAGGATTTTACCGGAAAATCTGCTTTGCTGAAGAGCGGGGAACCAAAGCGTCTCAGAGTCGGATTAAAAGTGGTCGGGCGGGGGATCGTCCGGGAACAGATGGATGTGTATGGAAACGGGAAACTGGTAGGAAAGACTACATCAGGGACCCATTGTCCATACCTTGGATATGCGGTTGCCATGGCGCTGCTTTCCAAAGATTATACACAGCCGGGGACCAGAGTGGAAGTGGAAGTCCGCGGAAGAAAAGTTGAGGCAGAAGTGGTATCTCTGCCGTTTTATAAGAGAAAAAAACAGTAGGAGGATTTATAATATGCAGTTTCCAGAAGAATTAAAATATGTAAAATCTCATGAGTGGATCAAAGTGGAAGGAGACCAGGCAAGGATTGGTATCTCAGATTATGCCCAGGATGCTTTGGGCGATCTGGTATTTGTCAATCTGCCGGAAGTAGGGGATGAAGTGGAGGCAGGAGATGTTTTTGCGGATGTGGAGTCGGTAAAAGCAGTATCTGATATTTATTCTCCTGTATCTGGTATTGTAGCAGCCGTAAATGAAGAACTCATGGAAAATCCGGAGAAGATCAATGTGGATCCCTATGGAGCATGGATGATTCTGGTTGAGAAGATCACGGAGACAGAGGAGTGTATGGACGCGGCGCAGTACCGTGAATATATTGAAAATCAGGAGTAAGGAGGGCAGGACATATGGGGTCCTATGTGGTTTCTACAAAAGAAGAACAGCAGCAGATGCTGAAAGAAATTGGCATGGAAAAGATAGAGGAGCTGTTTGCCCAGGTTCCGGAGGAAGTGAAGTTTAAAGGAACATGGAAGCTTCCCAAAGGGCTCTCCGAGATAGAAGTACGCACCAAAATGCAGGAAATTGCAGAAAAAAACAAGGTCTTTCCGCATATTTTCCGGGGTGCAGGCGCTTATAACCACTATATTCCTTCCATAGTAAAAGCAGTAACTTCCAAAGAGGAGTTTGTGACGGCATATACGCCCTATCAGGCAGAGATCAGTCAGGGGATTCTGCAGTCTATCTTTGAATATCAGTCCATGATCTGTGAACTGACAGGTATGGATGTATCCAATGCATCTGTATATGATGGTGCCACGGCAGCTGCAGAAGCTGTAGCCATGTGCCGGGAGAGGAAGAAAGATAAGATTCTGATATCTTCTACTTCGAATCCGGAAGTGGTGGAAGTGATCAGGACTTATTGTTACGGCAATGGGATGGAGTGCCAGATGGTTCCTCAGAAACAGGGACATACAGATATGGAAGCCCTTGAAGCAATGCTGACAGAGGATACGGCAGGTTTTTATGTGCAGGAGCCTAATTATTACGGAATACTGGAAGATTATGATGCAATGGGGCAGATGGTTCACAGGCAGAAGGCCAGATATATTATGGGATGTAACCCCATAGCCCTGGCAGTGCTGAAGACGCCGGGAGAATATGGCGCGGATATTGCAGTGGGGGAAGGACAGCCTCTGGGAATGGAACTGGGATTCGGAGGACCTTATCTTGGATTTATGGCATCCACAAAAGCGCTGATGCGAAGGCTTCCGGGAAGAATTGTAGGAGAGACGGTGGACGAACAGGGGAGAAGAACGTTTGTTTTGACGCTCCAGGCAAGAGAACAGCATATCCGAAGAGAGAAAGCCGGGAGCAATGTGTGTTCGAATCAGGCCCATTGCGCTCTGACGGCAGCTGTATATCTGTCCGCCATGGGTGCAGACGGGCTTAGAGAAGCGGCCAAACAGAGTGCAGCAAGAGCCCATGAACTGCAAAGAGCACTGGGAAATCTGGGATTTTCCCTAAAATATCCATCCTGTTTTTTCCATGAATTTGTTACAGAGTCGAAAGTCCCGTCTGAGATTGTCGTCAAGGCGCTGGAGGAGAGAGGATATCTGGGAGGATTGCCTTTAAATGAGAGAGAGATTCTCTGGTGTGCAACAGAGAAGAATACAAAACAGGAAATAAAGTTCCTGTCAGAGGTGCTGAAGGAGGTGTGTGAGGCATGGAACTGATCTTTGAAAAAGGTGCAGAAGGAAGACATCTTTCCATCCTGCCGTCCTGTGATGCAGAGCAGGTGGAGTTCGGTGAATTTTCCAGACAGACAGAGCTCCGGCTTCCGCAGGTGTCGGAGAATGAGTTGAGCCGTCATTACACACAGCTTGCAGAACGCAGTTATGGAGTGAATAACGGCTTTTATCCTCTCGGATCCTGTACTATGAAATATAATCCGAAAGTAAATGAAGAAGCGGCATCTTTTGATGGATTTACACATATTCATCCGCTTCAGCCGGAACATACCGCGCAAGGATGTCTGGAAGTATTCCGGCTTGCAGAGGAGGCTCTTTGCGAGATTACAGGTATGGATGCCATGACCTTCCAGCCTGCTGCAGGTGCCCACGGAGAATTTACGGGGCTTCTGCTGATAAAAGCATATCATGAGAAACGGGGAGACAGCCGGAGAAAGAAGATCATCGTACCGGATTCTGCTCATGGAACCAATCCGGCAAGCGCAGCCATGGCGGGATTTGAGATTGTAAATATTCCTTCGGCGCCGGATGGATGCGTGGATCTGGAAAGTCTCCATAAGGCAGTGGGGGAAGATACGGCTGGACTTATGCTGACCAATCCCAATACAATCGGACTGTTTGATAAAAATATTCTGGAAATTACCAGGATCGTTCATGAAGCTGGCGGACTTAATTATTATGACGGAGCAAACCTGAATGCAGTTATGGGCCTAGTACGGCCAGGAGATATGGGTTTTGACGTTGTCCATTTAAATCTTCATAAAACATTTTCCACACCCCATGGGGGTGGGGGCCCGGGCAGTGGTCCGGTGGGATGCAAAGATTTTCTGGAACAGTTTCTTCCAGGAAAACAGGTCTGTGGAGAAGACAGACTGGTATCCGAGAAACCGGACTGCTCAGTGGGCTCTGTCAAAGCGTTTAATGGGAATTTCCTGGTGGTGGTAAAGGCGCTGGCATATATTCTGACGCTGGGGAACGACGGGATACAGGAAGCATCGCAAAATGCGGTTTTGAATGCCAATTATATGGCGAAAAAGCTGGAACATATCTATGATCTTCCATATGGAAGTCATTGCATGCATGAATTTGTCATGAGTCTGGAAAAATTAAAACAAGAGACAAAAGTCAGTGCCATGGATGTGGCGAAGGGATTACTGGATTATGGGATCCATCCGCCTACCATGTATTTTCCGTTGATTGTCCATGAAGCATTGATGGTGGAACCAACAGAAACAGAATCCAGAGAGACGCTGGATCATGCAGTGAAAGTCTTTGAAAAGCTGTGGGAACAGGCACGTCAGGATGGGGAAAAGCTTCACCATGCACCGGTTCATGCGGCAGTGGGCAGGCCGGATGAAGTGAGAGCAGCAAGACAGCCTGTACTGCGGTATCAGGATTCACAGACAGGAAAGTGAGCAGTATGTGTATAAAAACCAAAACGTTTATTACAGATACAGTAAATCCATATCTTAATCTTGCCATAGAAGAATATCTTCTGCATGAGGTGAAAGACGGAGAATGTATTCTCTATTTGTGGCAGAACCGGCATACGGTGGTCATCGGCAGAAACCAGAACTGCTGGAAAGAATGCAAAGTAAATGAACTGGAAGAGGACGGCGGCTATCTGGCCCGCCGTCTGTCCGGCGGCGGAGCGGTGTATCATGACCTGGGGAATCTTAATTTCACATTTTTGGCAGGCAAAGAAGATTATAATTTGGAGAAACAGTTAAGAGTCATTCAGAATGCTGTAGCGTCCTTCGGCCTTTTTGTGGAAAAGACAGGAAGAAATGATCTGACCGTGAATGGAAGGAAATTTTCTGGGAATGCCTTTTATGAGGAAAAAGGAAAATGTTATCATCATGGCACTATTTTGATTGATTCCGATGTGGGACAGATGAGCCGGTTTCTCAATGTGTCGAAGGAAAAACTGGAATCCAAGGGCGTAAGCTCTGTGCGTGCGAGAGTAGGAAACCTCTCTGATTTATGTTCGGATATCACAGTGGAAACCATGAAAGAGCAGTTGCTGAAAGCGTTTGCAGGTGAATATGGCGGTGAGCCTGCTGCTGTGAACAGCCGGCAGATGGACTGGAAGCAGATAAAAGAATATGAAGACAGAAATGGATCATGGGACTGGAAATACGGAAGAAAGATTCCGTTTACACATTCGTTCTCGTCTGGAAGATATCCATGGGGAAGCCTGGAATTTCAGATGCAGGTGGACAAAGGAGTGATTCGCGAATGTACGGTATATTCAGATGGACTGGAAGAGCGAATCGGACAGCTGGGTCCTGTACTGGAAGGGTGTCTATATAATAGAAGGAATATTCTGGATATGGTAGATGCGGAAATGAAGAAACTGAACTTCGCATATGAAATGCAGAAAGATATCCTAAGGTTTCTTCAGGAAAACCTGGAATAAGCAGATTAAAGCAACAGATCAGCTTCCCAGTCGATAACATGTGCCTGCTGTCTGACAGTATACAGGACGTGCCAAGCCATCCCGGGCTTCCTGGCAGATCTTAACCGTACTGGAGATCCAGTTTCCGGGATCCAGTTCGGGTGAAGGAAGATGAACCAAAAATATCTGGTCAGGAGAAAAAGATTCAGCCAGACATTTTCTGGCTGATTTCAGTCCGAGAAAAGGGAATGGGCATATCAGCACATCTATCTTTTGCGTGTACTGTCTCAGACGGCGGTAGAAAGATTCCCCGGGACGGGCGTCGCCTGTAATCAGCAGATGCTTTTGGTCTGTTTCCACAAGCAGGCTGTCGTGTTCGGTTTTTAATGCTTCATTTCCCATGTGACTGGAACGGATTCTGCGGATCCGGACGTTAGCATGTTCCCATAGAGGATTTTCGCCCTGAGAGGTTTCCGACAGAAAACGCCCAGGAGAAATGAACTCTTCTTTTATCAGTTCTTCCTGTGTCTTTTTTGTACCCCAAAATAACGTATGTTCATGCCTGCGGAGATAATCTCCGGTTTTCTTACATGAAAAATGATCATGATGTTCGTGTGTAACGGTCAGAAGCTCCACTATGGGGAAAAAACAGCCTTCCATCAACAAATTTCTGTGATTTTCCATCAATCCCATGTACGGAGAGATGTTTTCTCCTGTAAAAATGTCGAATCCTATATTTATATCCTCTGTCTCGAGGATAATTCCTGCATTGCTCATATACCATATGTTCAGTTTCTGCATTGTTTCCCTGCGATTGTTTTCTTTTTATTATAAGACAATTCAAAGAAAATAACAATGTGCGGGATATATGAAAAAGAATGGAAAATATGGAGCTTCAGTATAATTCGGAAAAACAGTCACAATAGTAAAATTTTAACAAAAAACAGAAGGAGGTTCAAACTATGACACTACGTGAACTGTTAAAAACTAAAGAACTGAGCGATCTGAAAATTATCAATAAAAATGCGGATCTGGACAGGATTGTGTCTACAGTGGAGTCTACAGAGACTCCGGATGTTGCAGGATATCTGCCGAAAAATGCGCTGTTGATCACAACTGCCATGGCATATAAAGAGGACCAGAAGGAATTGTGCAGGCTGATTGAAAGTCTGGATCAACTGCCTTGTGCGGGTATGGCTGTAAAGATCGGAAGATTTATTGATGAGCTGAGTCAGGAAGTTATTGATCAGGCTGATGCTCTTGGATTCCCGTTGTTGCAGATTCCCATGTATCAGACTTTGGGAGAAGTTTATCATCGTGTATTGGCGTGCATTTGGGGAAATGAAAACGAGGATCTTTTATATGCACTGAATGTACAGAAAGTATTTTACGACTTGATTTTGCAGCGGGCTTCCATGGGAAAACTGGTGCATACTTTGGGAATGATACTAAAACAGCCGGTAATGATCTTCAGCCTCTTTGGAGAATTATGCGGTTCCAGCAATACAGGCAAAAAAGAAGAAAAAGTGATGGAAACGATGTATCAGGAGCTTTTGTTGGAGATCAGAGGACTGAAATATTCCCAAACGTTCAAAATGAAAGGTTCGGAAAACAGAGAATTTACCATTTATCCCATACAGGCCGCAAGCTATAATACGCATTACCTGGTGGTGCTGGAGCAGGAAGAGAAGAAGATGGATGAAGTACTGGGATTTGCGCTTGGGCAGATTCTGCTGATTTTCGGTATTCATTTCTATAAGAGATTTTATATGAGTTATAACGAGATTCTCCTGAGAAACCATTTTTTCCAAAACTATATCAGAAGTGGTCAGAAGGATAAGAAATTCATGTATCAGATGGTGTTGGAAGGGAAAAATTTTGGGTTGGGAATCAGTTCGTATTATAAAGTGGTGATTGCAAAACTGCCGGAAATGGAAGGAAAGATCTTCAATTCCTCCAGATTTATGCGCAGGGAGGAGTACTATATCATGATTTATGACTGGCTGAAACATCAGCTGGAGGGACGAAAAAGCGTCTGCCTGACTGTACTGCCGGATATGGAGGAATGGAGTTATGTGATTATCATTCAGGAGAATCCTTATGCCCTGGAAGAAAAAAAACTGATTAAGATACATGACTGGCTGAAAGAAGTATTGGATACGGAGATTCTGTTTTCCTGCGGGAACAGTGTATCTGATCTGAATAACCTGGAGAATTCCTATTGGAAGGCAAAGTCGGGATTTCACAATGGGGAGGCCGGGAAAAAGGCGTCCTATATCTGCTACTACAAGCCGCAGAATATTCTGGAACTGATGGAAGATATTGCAACTACACAGATCAAGGAGGTATGTATCCAGATGCTTCGGACCCTGGCATATCCCCAGGATGAGATGTCTCTGGAACTCAGAAAAACACTTAAAGTTTACCTGGAGAATCACTGCAGTATTATCAATACTTCTAATAAACTGTTTTTGCACAGGAACACAATCCGATACCGTATCAAAAAATGTCAGGAAATACTGGAAAATGACCTGACAGATCCGGATTACTGTTTCCAGCTCCAGCTTGGGCTGATGTTTACAGAGATCTGATATGCAGGCATGTCTGTTCAGCCAAATATTCGGAATTTCGCCAGATATCATCTGGCCAATATACTGGAATGATGTGCCATTTGCTGAAAATAAATCCGGGAAAATGGGTGTATCGTGTGCAATATGGACGAATAATAAAATCGTTTTGTTCAGGGGGGACATATTCTTGGCGGGAGTGGCTGTATTATAATTTTCTTAATCATTATAACGGTATTTGAATCAAAAAAAGACATGGAGGGCGGCATATGGATAAGAGTACATTGACAGACATTTATAACCGTATGGTCACGATACGGAAATTTGAAGAAAAAGCGCAGACTTTATTTTCTCAGGGACAGCTTGCAGGATTTCTTCATCTGTATATTGGCGAGGAAGCAGTGGCTGCAGGTGTATGCGCGGCACTGAATGATGATGATTATATTGTAAGTACACACAGAGGTCATGGACATCTGATTGCCAAGGGTGGAGACGTGAACCGAATCATGGCAGAGCTGTACGGAAAAACCACAGGATACTGCAAAGGAAAAGGCGGCTCCATGCATGTGGCAGACTTTTCTAAAGGGATGCTGGGTGCTTGTGGAATCGTAGGAGGAGGAATTCCAATCGCAGTGGGAGCTGCTCTGAGCAGCAAGCTGAGAGGAACCGGGCAGGTAGCAGTCTCATTTTTTGGAGATGGTGCTTCCAACGAAGGAAGTTTTCATGAATCAGTGAATTTTGCAGCAGTCCAGAAGCTGCCGGTGATCTTCCTGGTGGAAAACAACAGATATGGAGAGTTTACACCTCAGCACAGAGCTATGAGAGTGGAAGATATTTCATCCAGAGCAACAGGGTATGGGATACCTGGTGTGATTGTGGATGGAATGGATGCGGTAGAAGTATATAAAGTAACCAGAGAATGGGTTGAAAAGCTGAGAAATGGCGGGGGTCCGGTGATTATTGAAGCAAAAACCCACAGAAAATCCGGGCATTCGGAAGGGGAGACCGTATTTCTGGACGGACAGAAATACAGACTTGCAGAAGAAGAGAAGATTGCCATGGAGACAGATCCGATTGAAAGTCTCAGGAATTACATATTAGAACAGGGCATGGCTGCAGGTCAGGAGCTGGATGAGCTGGAGAAGGCGGCACAGCAGAAGATCGAAGATGCAGTGACATTTGCACAGAACAGTCCGTTCCCGGAGAAAGAAGAACTGTACACAGATACATGGGTTTGAGGTGAGGAGAATGAGAAAATATTATATTAAGGCAGTGCAGGAAGCTTTATTTGAAGAGATGGCCCGTGATGAAAGAGTTTTTCTGATGGGAGAAGATGTGAAAATTGGTTGTTTTGCCGCGACGAGAGGGTTGGCGGCAAAGTTTGGAGAGGAGCGGGTAATTGACACGCCGATCTCTGAATTGGGTGTTGCCGGGGCCGGCGTAGGGGCAGCGGCAACCGGTATGCGCCCGATTGTGGATCTGATGTTTGGGCAGTTCTTGATGCTGGCTTATGACCAGGTGTCCAATCAGGCCAATGCCATGCGGTATATGTTCGGTGGACAGACAACCGTACCAGTTACCTATCTGGTGCAGAATGGTACGGGTTCCTGCTTAGGACCGCAC
Organism: uncultured Lachnospiraceae bacterium; assembly: GCA_910579225.1. Taxonomy (GTDB): domain Bacteria; phylum Bacillota; class Clostridia; order Lachnospirales; family Lachnospiraceae; genus Hominiventricola. The sequence continues at coordinate 113,476 of CAJTTI010000003.1, forward strand.
CACAGCAATTCAGTGCATCCGTTGTTTATGAATATTCCTCTTGTAAAAGTAATCATGCCAAGCTGTCCGAAGGATGCAAAAGGATTACTGAAATCGGCTATAAGAGATGATAATCCGGTTGTCTTCTTCAATCATACGTCACTGGGCAGTATGAAAGGAGAGGTGCCTGAAGAAGGGGAATTCCTGATTCCGCTGGGCAAAGGAGAGATCAAAAAGGAAGGCGATCATATTACGCTTTGTGCAGTCGGGCTGATGGTCAACACCTGTCTGAAAGCTGCAAAGGATCTGGAGAAAGAAGGAATCCACGCAGAAGTGGTGGATCTTCGTACCCTGAAACCATGGGATAAAGAGCTGGTGCTTACAAGTGTGAAAAAGACAGGAAGGTTCCTGGCAGTGGATGAGAGCTATCATACCTGCGGCGCCGGCGCAGAATGGGTTGCAACCGTGGCAGAGGAGAGCTTTGCAGATCTGAAATGTCCGCCTTCGCGGCTGTCTGGAGCGGAGATTCCGGTTCCGTTTAGTCCTGCACTGCAGAAATATGCGGTTCCGGGAAAAGAAGAGATCATCAAGAAAGTTAAGGAAATGGTTCAATAAACAAATAAAAGAAACGGGGTGAAGATTATGGCGAAAACACCAGTCTATATGCCGAAATTCGGCCTGACAATGGTAGAAGCTGAAATAATGGAAGTCTATGTGGAAAAAGGAGAGGAAGTGTCTGAAGGGGACCCGTTGTTTTCCATAGAGACAGAGAAGACTACGACGGATATTGAGGCGCCGTGCGACGGATATGCAACGCAGCCGCTTTTTGAAGTGGGAGACGAAGTTGAAGTAGGGACAGTCCTCATGTACATAGCTGACACGCAGGAAGAGGCAGAGGAAGAGGCAGAAGAGGAAACATCCGGTGAGGTTTCTGCAAAAGAGGCGCCGGAGCTTCAGCCGGAAGAAAAAGCGGAAGAAGCCGGGGAACCAATCAGCAGGATGCGCAGGATCATTGCAGATAATATGAAAAATAGCCTTCAGAATACGGCCCAGCTGACGCATTTTAAGACGGTCCGGGTGGACAGTCTGGCAGAGTATAAGGCAGGCCTTGAGGGCGTCTCTTATAATGATCTGCTTGTGAAGGCTTTCGGAAAAGCTTTGAAAGAGTATGAGAAAGCAAGAGTGCAGTTTGTTGGTTCCAGGGCGGTTCGAATGGACAAGATTGATATTGGACTTGCTGTGGCGCTGGATGACGGGCTGATTGTTCCCGCGATCCGAAATGTAGATGTGCTCTCCCTGGAGCAAATTGCAGAGGAAAGAAAACGTCTGGTAAAAGCAGCCAGAGAAAATGCGCTCCAGCCGGAAGATACAGGGAATGCAGTTGCGACTCTTACCAATCTGGGAATGCAGCAGATTGATTTCTTTACACCAATTTTGAATACGCCGGAGACATTGATTCTGGGTGTGGGCAGAATGATGGAAGTTCCGTGGGTGGAAGATGGAAAGATCGTTGTGGCCAAAGTGATGGGACTGAGTCTGACCTTTGATCATCAGGTTCTGGATGGCAAGGATGCGGCAGATTTCTTACAGATCTTTACAGAGTTACTGGAGGATCCGTCCCGGCTTTGATCTGCGGGCGGAATCAATGGGGAAGAGGGGATGTCAATGGATGACAAAAGAAAAACATTGCTGGAAATGCACCACATCACCAAACGCTTCGCCAATGTAGTGGCAAATGATGATGTAAGCCTGACAGTGGAAGAAGGGGAAATACATGCACTGTTGGGGGAAAACGGGGCCGGAAAGTCGACACTTATGAATATGTTGTATGGCCTCTTGAAAAGAGATGAAGGTGAGATCATATGGAAAGGAGAGAAAGTCTCCATCCATTCGCCGGCGGAAGCAATCGAGACCGGGATTGGCATGATCCACCAGCATTTCCAGCTGGTAGAGAAATTTACCGTTCTTGAAAATATTATTTTAGGGAGAAAAGAAGGGAAATTTATTGAACTTCCCATGGAGAAAGCACAGCAGAAGATCATGGAGCTTTCCAACAGCTATGGATTGGATATCAAACCCAATGCAGTCATAGAGAATCTTACAGTGGGTGAACAGCAGAAAGTGGAAATCATAAAAGCGCTGTACCGTAAATCAGATCTGCTGATTATGGATGAGCCGACTGCAGTGCTTACGCCTCAGGAAGTGACAAAATTGTTTGAAATCCTGAAGCGGCTGAGGAAAGACGGAAAATCAATTATTTTCATCAGCCATAAACTTCCGGAAGTGCTGGAACTGTGCGACAGTATTTCGATCATGAGAGACGGAAAGATGATCCGTACGCTGCCCAATTCACCGGACCTGGATTCCAGACAACTGGCGTCTTATATGGTGGGCAGGGATATCAGCCTCAACATTGAAAAAGAAGACATAGAACCGGGAGAAGCGGTACTGATTCTGGAACATGTGTGTGCGGATCCGGTGGCGGAATCTCCGGGAGTAAGAGATATTACTCTGGAGCTGCGCAGAGGAGAGATTCTCGGGATTGCCGGGGTAGACGGCAACGGCCAGGAGGATCTGTCGGAACTGATTATGGGACTTCGGAAGCTGAAAGCAGGGAAGATCACAATACTAGGAGAAGATGCCAGTGAATATGATACGAAGAAAATAAGGCAGATGCCTATCGGGTATATCCCGGCAGACAGGAATCTGGCGGCATTGGTACTTGATTTCCCGCTGTATCTGAATGTGGCGATTAACCACCCGGACCGGAAACCTTACGGCAGTCGGTGGAAGCTGAATTACAAGGAGATTATTCAGACTACCAAAAGAAAGATGGAACAATTCCGCGTATCAGCATCCGGCCCCCGGGAACTGGCAGGCAACTTAAGCGGCGGAAATCAGCAGAAAGTAGTGCTGGCAAGAGAAGTCGGGGAGAAAGTGGATCTGATTGTTGCAGTCTATCCTACAAGAGGTCTGGATATTGACGCTACCCATTTTGTGTTTGAGACCATGTTAAAAGCCAGAGATGAAGGGGCCGCTGTCCTGTATATCTCCACAGAGCTGGAAGAAATAATGACTTTGAGTGACAGGATTGGAGTTCTGTATGAAGGGACTCTAATGGATATCATGCCAGGAAAGGAAGCCAGTGTGGAGAAGATTGGGCTGCTTATGGCCGGAGAGCGGGTGTCATAAAGATGGAAAAAGCAAAGATGAAAAATAAAAAGTCAATACTGGATATTATATTGGGACTCAGTCCTGTGGTTGGAGCCTGCGTGGGTATTCTGGCCGGGGCCTTATTTGTAACTTTGTGGGGCGTGAATCCGGCTACGTTTTTCGTGGAGCTTGTAAAAGGAGCATTTGGAAACAGCCTGGCGATTGGTGGTACTCTGAATAATGCCGCACCTCTTCTGGTTGCAGGAGCCGGTACAGCCATTGCTTTTAAAGCAGGTGCCAATAATATTGGCCAGGAAGGGCAGTTGTTTACAGGGGGACTGGCGGCGGCTGTGATTGCGCTTATGATGCCTGCCCTGCCCAGAGTAGTTGGAATTCCTTCCATATTGTTGCTGTCATTTGTATTTGGAATGATTTTTGTCAGTATCGCAGTGTTTTTTCGGCTTGTCAAAGGAGTTAATGAGCTTCTGATTACGCTTCTTCTGAACTATATTGGTAAGTTGTTTGTATCGGCGATGGTAAATGGACCTTTTAAGTCGGAAACAAATGTTAGCTTTCCTCAGACGGATACGTTTGGGTCTCAGTTCCTCCTTAAAAACTGGCCCCAGATGGGATATATGCATACTGGTATCTTTATTGCTTTGGTTGTAATTGCGGTTACCGGATATTACATGTGGTGTACACCTGCAGGCCTGCGTATCCGTACTGCGGGGCTTTCCCCGATGGCGTCAAAGACCGCCGGAAATAATCCCACAAAGCTGTTTATTCTGGCAATGCTGATCAGTGGCGGCTTGTGTGGGATGGCTGGCGGAATCGAAGTAATCGGACGCAGCGACTGTCTGAGGCAGGGATTTGGAGAAAACCTGGGCTTTGAAGCGTTGGCAGTGGCACTTCTTGGAGGAACAAATCCTCTGGGAGTATTACCGGCGGGACTGTTTTTTGGAGCTTTGAAAGCAGGAATGCAGTCTATGCAGAGGTCTCTTGGAATACCAAGTGCACTTTTGGATCTGATCAAAGGTGCAATTATGATTTCAATTGTAGTAGGTAATGCAATCAAGATTCATATCAGGAACAACAGCAGGAAAAAGTCCCTGAAGAAAAAACAGGAAAGAGGGGAGGAATAAACGCATGGATATGACAGTTCTGGTTGAATACTTAAATTCGGCGATTCGGGTTTCCGTACCGGTCATATTGATCGCTGTGGGAGTCTGTTATTCGGAGAGAGCAGGTGTGTTTGCCATGGGCTCCGAAGGGTATATGCTGATCGCTGCATTTGTCAGTGTAGTAACCATGATCTATACAGATAACCATGTTATCAGTGTGCTGGCTGGTATATTATCCGGAATGGCAGCATCGGGGATTTTTTCTTATTTTACTGTAGTGCTGGGGGCAGATCAGGTCATATGCGGGCTGGGTTCCAATTTTGTGATGCTTGGCCTTACCAGTTCCCTTCAGAGACTTTTATGGGGAGTGACAGGTATTCCAAGGATTCCGGCTATGAATGCCATACCGATTCCAATTCTGTCAGATATTCCCTTTATCGGCAGTATGCTGTTCAACCAGCCCATACTTACCTATGTAACTTATTTTCTGATTCCTCTTGTCTGGTGGATTATGTTCAAGAGTACCTGGGGATTGCAGCTTCGGTCCGTTGGAGAGAATCCGAGCTGTGCAGATACTCTGGGCATCAATGTGGTTAAAACCAGAATCCTGGGGATTGTAACAGGAGGCGCTTTCTGCGGCCTGAGCGGTGCGGTACTTTCTCTGTCTCAGGTACAGAGCTTTACGGAAAATATCTCCGGCGGCAGAGGATGGCTGGGGCTGATCGCGGCTACATTTGGAGGATGGAATCCTGCCGGTGCAGCGGGGGCAGGTCTGATCTTTGGTGCAGCGGAATCTCTGCAGCTTCGTCTTCAGATTATGAGCAGGATCCACATTTCATCCTATGTGATTCTGATGATTCCGTATCTTGTGGCTCTTTTGTTTATTCTCTTCATCGGAAAATCAAGAAGACATCCGGCTGCTATGGGTAAGTTCTATAAAAAGCAGTAACTGTAAACAGCATCTGTGGAACGGGTGCAAAACTCTAAAACAGTATCTGCCCAGGCAGGGCCGGGAGGATTTCAGGCACGGATGTGGCCGAAGATTTTCCGGACAAGAGGCTTTGTAAGTGGGAGATGCGGAACTCTAACAGGAGGTTTTTACAATGAAAAGACGTATTTTGGCAACGATCATGACAGCAGGTCTGGTACTTGGCATGCTCACAGGCTGCGGCGGCAAAGACGATGCGGCGCAGACTCCTGCAGATACTTCACAACCTGCAGATAATGCAGATGCAGCAGAAACACCCGATGCAGAGGAAACTCCGGCAGAAAGTGGTTCAGAAGAAAAAGTAAAAGTTGCTCTTTTGCTTTCAGGAAGTGCCAATGACAACAGCTGGAATCAGTTTGGTTATGAAGCGCTTATGAAAGTGGAGCAGGAGACAGGGGCAGAAGTTGCATTTTCGGAGAATGTGGCAACAGCAGACCAGCTTCAGGCAATTCGTGATTATGCTGCGAAAGGATATGATGTGATCATTGGTCATGGCGGCGCTTATGAAGACGACATGATCAAAGCAGGCAAGGATTTTCCGGATACTCAGTTTGTTATAATTGCGGGCGGAACCGGAGCAGAGCCAAACGTGCTGGCAGTGGATACGGCTCCCTGGCAGTATGGATACTCTTACGGATGGGTAGCTGCCAATATTACAAAAACTAATAAAATTGGTTTTGTAACCGGTATGGAAGGCGTATCTACCATGAATAACCTGGTTGGAAGCTGGAGAGACGGAGCGAAGTCTGTGAACCCGGATCTGGAGACAATCGCTGTTTATATTGCAGATATGGGTGATGTTGCACAGGCAAGAGAAGCTGCAATGTCTCTGAAAGCGGCAGGATGCGACGTGATTGTTCCTGAGCTGAACGCAGGTTTCCAGGGCGTGGTGGATGTATGTAAGGAAAACGGTATCTATACGGTTGGAAGAACTGAGGCAGACGTAGAGTATGCGCCGGAGCAGCTTCTGACTTATACCGTCTTTGACTGGGGCCCCAAATATGTGGACATTGTTAAAAAATATATGGAAAACGGTGTATCCGGAGGAGCATTCTTCTACGGATTCCATACGCCGGACGCTCCGGGATTCGTGTTTAACTATGACGAAAGCAACGGCTGGAATCCGGCTGCAGTTACCGAAGATATTGCAGGAAAATTCCAGACAGAAGTTGTAGATATGTTTGCAGCGGATCCGATCCGTTCCTACACGGCAGAAGACGCAGCAAGCGGAACAAAATAAACGCAGGATTATCCTGAACAGTATAAGATTTTATGGCAGTCGCCGGGCGCCTGCGCAGGCACGGTGCCCGGTCCATGGCCTTTAAAAATCGAAGGGGTAAAAGGGAAGGAAAACGATGGATTTAAATAACAAGACAGTGATCGTTACAGGAGCAGGTTCCGGGCTTGGGAAAGCGGTTTCGATTATGGCAGCCAAAGCCGGAGCGAAAATTGTCATGGCGGATATCAGCCAACAGGCAATGGATCAGACAGAGGTGGAAATAAAAAATGTAAAGGGAACATCTATTAGCTGCGTTGTGGATGTGTGCAATATGGAAAGCATTTTGTCCATGCTGGACCGGGCAGCAGAGGCTTTTGGGCAGATTGATGCCCTTGTGAACTGCGCAGGTATATTTTCCAGCATTCCGTTCCTGGAGCTTACGGAGAAGGACTGGTGCAGAATGGTGGATATTAATCTGAAGGGTTCCTTTTTATGCACACAGCAGTTTATTAAACGGGTACTGCCGCAGAAAACAGGAGCTTCCATTGTGTTCTTAAGTTCGATCAGCGGGTTTATTGGATTTACAAAGTCGGCTCATTACTGTGCAACGAAAGGAGCCGTCCGCCAGCTGAGCAAAGCGATTGCACTTGAATTTGGCGCAGAGGGTATTCGTTCCAATGTGGTTGCACCGGGAACTATTGAGACACCTATGAACGCATGGATTATTGATGATCCCGAGATGCACAAAAAGTCCGTTGCATCCATTCCTATGGGGAGATTTGGAAAATCGGAAGAGATTGCGTCTGCAATATTGTTTTTGATTTCTGATGAGGCGTCTTATTGCAATGGTTCTGAACTGCTTGTGGATGGCGGACAGATTACGCATTGCTGAGAAAAGTTATTAATGGAGGACTAACACATGAGGCTAAAAGATAAAGTTGCGGTAGTGACTGGAGCAGGCAGCGGCCTTGGGAGAGCAATTTCCGTGAAGCTGGCAGCAGAAGGATGCCGGGTTGCGATTGCTGATATTTCTCTGAAGAATGCAGAAGAGACTGTACAGGTGATAAAAAATGCCGGCGGAGATGCGGCAGCTTTTGTGGCAGATATTACGAATGAAGAACAGGTGCAGAAACTGTTTGCAGAAGTTGCAGGGACATGGGGGAAGATTGATCTTCTGTACAATAATGCAGGAATCAGCCCGGTGGGAACCATTGAGACGACTTCTTTTGCAGATTTCCAGAAAGTAATTGCCATTGACTTGTACAGCATATTCCTGGGAAGCAAATATGTGATTCCATATATGAAGAAAAACCATGGCGGCTGCATCATCAATACAGTCGGGACTTTTGGATTTAAACCAATCCCCAATAAGCTGGGGTATGCGTGTGCAAAAGCAGGCGCCATGAGTGTGACACGTTCCGTTGCCATTGATATGGCAAGAGATAACATCCGCTGCAATGCGATCTGCCCGGGCTTTGTGGACACGCCGCTGAATAAAGATTTTACAGGGGAAGAGAGAGAACAGTTCTTAAAGAACTATCAGCCCATGGAACTGAAGATTAAGGCGGAAGACATCGCGGATACAGCAGTATTTCTGGCGACGGAAGATGCAAAAGCGATCACCGGCCAGGGGATTGTGATCGACGGTGGTACGGAAGCGTGCCTGTACTATTAAGGCCGGATAAGACAAAGGAAAAGCCATGAAGATCAGTGTTGACAGAGTGATTTCCCGCCTGGAAGAGATTTATGAATGCGGCAGACAGGCAGATGGGACACATGCAAGAGTAGCATATTCTCCGGAAGATCAAAGGGGAAGAAAGGTTTTTGCAGATTATTTTGGCAGTCTTGGGATACCGGTCAGACAGGATGAGGCAGGCAATTTGATTGCATACATTGAAGGGGAAGAGGAGCTTCCATCCATTTTGATCGGTTCTCACCTGGACACTGTCATAGATGGGGGAAAATATGACGGTGCACTGGGGTGCGTGGCAGGACTGGAAGTAGCAGAAACTCTTAAAAGAGCAGGAAGGAAGCTTCGGCATCCTCTGGAAGTGGTGGTATTTACTGACGAAGAAGGAATCCGTTTTGGTAACGGTATGTTTGGCAGTGCAGCCTTCTGTCAAGTTCCCATGGAAGAACTTTCAGAAGAAGATATGGATATTTACGGCAGGACAAGAGGGGAAGTGCTAAAAGAGTATGGAGTGGTTCTAAAAGACGCCATACGTGCAGAGAGGATGCCGGAAACAGTCCACTGTATGCTGGAACTTCATGTGGAGCAGGGCAAGATACTGGAAGATCACCAGAAGCCATTGGGAGTAGTGAGTTCCATAGCCGGAGTCAGACGGTATGAAGTCACGCTCACCGGAGAGGCCAACCACTCTGGAAGTACGCAGATGCGCCACAGGAAGGATGCTCTTGTGGGAGCAGCCGGGCTGATCTCGTCGTTGCCTGGGATTGTGAGAGAACATGGTAATGAATTTTCGGTGGCTACTGTGGGATATATTCAGGCCTGGCCCAATGCAGTGAATGTGATTCCAGGTATGTGCAGGTTCCAGCTGGAGATCCGGGACCAGGAAGAATCGGTTATGGACAGGCTGGAAAGTCTGATTCATGACAGGCTGGAGGAAAACTGCAGAAAAGAAGGGCTGGATTTTTCCATGAGGCTGTATGATGCTCACGTTCCCGGAAATATGAACGCGGAGCTTAAGGAGACAATTCAAAGTGTATGCGAGGCAGGTCAGATTGATTATGAAATTCTTCCAAGCGGGGCATTCCATGATTCGCTGCTGCTTTGCGGGAGATTCCCTACAGGAATGATTTTCATACCAAGCATCGGAGGCATCAGCCACAGTCCTATGGAGAAGTCCGGAAGAGAGGATATAGAGAGGGGATGCCAGGTGCTGCTTGATACGGTTTTGAGACTGGATAAGAAAGAAGGACAGATTTCATGAATGCATTTAATTTTACCATGCCTACAAAATTTTATGTCGGATACGGGCAGGTGGAAGTATTAAAAGATATAGCAGGACAATATGGGAAGAAAGCAATGCTCTGTGCGGCAGAAGGAACCATGCGCCAGTTTGGATTTCTGGACCGGGTGGAAGCGCTTCTGCGGGCGGCAGGAGTAGAGGTATCCATTATTGATGATGTGCAGCCGAATCCAAGAGATGTGGATATTGACAGACAGGTGAAGTTTTTCCTGGAAGAGGGATGTGATTTTACAGTGGGCCTGGGTGGCGGAAGTGCCATGGATACGGCAAAAGCTGTAGCTTTCCTGGCTGCGCAGAATGACGGAAGTGTGAGAGATTATCTGGCAGGAGGCTCCAAATCGGAACTGAAAGATGTGAAACAGCCTTATCCGGTGATCTGTATCACAACGACTGCAGGGACAGGTTCAGAGGCGACTAAGTGGTTTGTGGTAACCAATACGTTGAATCATGACAAACCCGGAGTTGGCCATGATCTTCTGATGCCGTCCGTATCCATCGTAGATCCGGAATTTATGATGTCGCTGCCGGCGCAGATTACCCGTTCCTGCGGGATTGATGTACTGTTTCATGCAATGGAAGCCTATATCGCAACCTGTGCCAATCCATTTACCGATGCGCTGGCGATGGAGGCAATGCGTCTGGTAATGAAGTATCTGGGACGGGCTATAGAGAACGGTGCCAATGATCAGGAAGCCAGAGAATATATGGCGTGGGCAAACACCATGGGCGGAATCGTAATCGGAGAAGGCAATTCCGGAACCGTTGCCATCCATGCGCTGGGACACAGCATCGGCGGTCAGACCAATGCACCCCACGGATTTACCATGTGCCCGCTGGCAGTTCCATACATAGAGAGAACCTGGGATGCCGATGAGAAGAAATATGCAGCGCTTACCAGAGTATTCGGATACGGAGATGACAGTATGTCTGAACATGAACTGGCTGCTATGTGTCCGGAGGCAATGAAAGGTGTCCTTCAGAAATTCGGCTGCGATATGACCATGAGAGATCTGGGCGTCACGGAAGATATGATCGGTCCGATGACGGATTCTGTATTCCAGACCATGGGAGGAGTACTGAATAACAGTCTGAAGAAATTTGACAGAGAAGCAGTTATGGAACTGTACCGGGCGGCGCTGTAAGAGATGGAATATCTGATCTGTGCAGGATGGCTTTGGGACGGAGTCTCGCCAAAGCCATATGAAAACCATGCAGTCTGTGTGGAAGAGGGCAGGATAAAAGACATGGGTCCTGCCGGATTTCTGAAAGAGAAATATCCGGATGCTTCCGTCAGAGAAGAACAGAACTGGCTGATACTTCCGGGATATGTGGATGCTCATGACCACGGCAGGGGAATCTCGCCGTTCTGGTTCGGGGCAAAAGATGAAAGTCTTGAGATGTGGATTCCGAATCTGGGACGGGCATCAGCGCCGGTCTATGAAGCGGCGCTGTATGACGGAACGATGCTTGCTTCCTCGGGAGTGACCACTGTGGTGCACTGTCACAATCCGTTTGATATGTCCCGGCTGGAAGAAGAGCTTTTGGATACGGTGCGCGGATATAATGATGCAGGGATACGAGTCGTCGTCTGTCCGCCATACACGGACCAGAACAGCCTGATCTACAGCCGCAGGAAAGAGTTTGAGAAAGCGCTCCCGGACAGGCTTCAGAAAGAATTTGGCAGGATGGTGTGTGATACACCTCTTCCGCTGGATGATTATTTTGATCTGGTGGAAAACCTGAAAAGCAGATTAAGCTCCAGGATAAAACATCATATGGCAGACATCCAGCTTCATCCTGTAGGAGGGCAATGGTGCAGCGACCGTGCACTGCTGGCAATGAAGGAATATGCATGCCGGCATGGAATGAGAGTTCATATGCATTTGCTGGAGACGAAATACCAGATGTATTATGCCCGGGATACATGGGGGAAAAGCATGGTGGCTCATCTGGATGAGATTGGTTTTCTGGGTCCCTGGTTGTCTTGTGCCCATGGAGTATGGCTGTCGGATGAAGACCTGGAGCGGATGGCCCGTACCGGAACAATTATCGTACATAATCCTTCTTCCAATCTGCGGCTTCGAAGCGGAACGATGCCGCTGCGCAAAGCGCTGGATAAAAACGTGGTCTGCGCCCTTGGCCTGGATGGATGCGGATATGATGACGACCAGGACTATGGCAGAGAACTGCGCACGGCTTTATACAATAATAAACAGACCGGAGTGGACGGAGCTGTCACTTATGAAGAGGTTCTTCGGATGGCGCTGAAAGGCGGACAGCAGGTGACAGGAGAGAAGCTTTCTTCCGGATACCTTCTTCCGGGAGGAATGGCAGATTTTGTCTGCCTGGATTATCAGAAGCTTACGTTCCCTTATGCAGACCCTGAAGTAGAAATACTTTCGATGGTAGTTCAGAAAGGAAACAGAGATCTGGTCACAGCAGTCTATTGCGGCGGACATCCGATCATAGGAGACCGGGAGGACGCCGGGAAAAAGATTGAGACATCCGGAAGGATGCTCAGAAAAGCCCTGGATAATATCCGGTCAGGAGAAAGCCGGCCGGTAAGCAAAGAATTGCTTGGGGCAATTCACGACTATTATGAAGCGTGGGAAAGGGGGAAGGAATAACATGAAAATAGCGATTATCTCTCCGATTCTGGCGCCGAAAACAGAGGATTACAGAACGGGATACCGGCGCAGAGACTGTGAGAGCATCCCGGCAGAATTTGAATTTCATTATATTGACCAGGGACCGGCAATGATACTGAATGCATATGACGATGCATATGCGGCCCCTGATCTGATCAGGAAGACGGTGGACTGCGAGAGTCGGGGAATGGACGCAGTAGTGATCAACTGCAGTGCAGACACGGCGCTCCGGGCCTGCAGAGAGGCCGTATCCATTCCGGTAATCGGCCCTACGGAAAGCACGATGCTGTATGCTTCTCAGTTTGTGGATCATTTCAGCGTACTGACATTCTCAGAGAGGATCAACAGCCGGTTTGAACGGATTGCTTTCGATCTGGGCGTCAGTCACCGACTGACTTGCGTAAGTTCCGTGGAAATTGCCTTTGAACATCTGAGCGGCGGGGCAACGGACGTGGTGGATGCCCTGTATGAAAAGATTGCCGGAATTGCGGAGAAAACGGGATGTGATGGTTATATCCTGGGCTGTACGGACTTTGAAGATGTGGCCCCGGAGCTTTCAGAGAGACTGAGGCAGCAGAATCTGAATGTGGTGTTGTTTAAGCCCTTTGAAATCTCTGCTTATCAGGCATATATGTCTGTTGCCATGGGACTTAAGACCGGCAAAAACAGTTATCCGACACCACAGGTATACTTTCAGACTTCCAAAGGAGGTAAATGATGGAATATGATTTGATGATCAGCAACGCCAGAATTGTAGGTCCGGATGCGACGCAGGAGGGCTGTATTCTGGTTAAGGACGGCAAAATTGCGGCCGTTTCAAAAGAGCAGGGAGACTTCCGGGCAAAGGAAGTAATTGATGCAGCAGGGAAATATGTTCTTCCCGGTGGAGTGGACGTTCACGTACATTTCAGAGATCCCGGATTGACTTACAAAGAGGATTTCAGTACTGGTTCCATGGCGGCTGCGGCAGGCGGGATTACTACGATATTTGATATGCCGAATGTACAACCCCCTACTCTGAATGTGGAGAATTTCGAGATTAAAAAGAAAATTGCCGAAGAAAAATCTTATGTAAACTATGGTATCTATGCTTATCTGGTAAATAATCTGGATCAGATTACGCCGCTGATTGAGGCTGGCGTGTGCGGATTCAAATGGGATCTCAGTACTTTTGACTGGGAATTACCCGAGGGATGGTATCTGCCGGATAATAATGAGGCGGCGGATATTTTCCGGGAAATTGCAAAGCACGGATATGTGGTCACCGTACATGCAGAGGATATGGAACTGGTGAAAAACTATACAGAGCATCTGAAAGAGACAGGACGGGACCAGAAGGACTTCCTGGCTCACGTGGAAGCAAGGCCGGATATTGTGGAGTTGTCCGCCCTGCATAGAACATTTGTTCTATCCGAGGTATCCGGATGCAAAGTACATATTACGCACCTGACTTCCAGAAGAGGCCTGGAGCTGATCAAGGAATATCAGCGCAGAGGAATCCCCGTCACGTCGGATGTGGGTCCATCCTGGTTTACTTTCTGCGCAGAGGATTATGAAAAATACGGCGGCGGTATCCGCGTTATACCTGCAATCCGCTATCAGAATGATACAGATGCATTGTGGGAAGGTCTGGCCTGTGGAGACATCGAAGTGATGGCTACAGATCATGCACCGCATTCCAATGAAGAGAAATTCGAGAGAAGCTGGTGGGATACTCTGCCGGGAACCATCGGCGTTCAGACCAGTCTTCCGATCCTTCTTGACAGAGCAAACAAAGGAGAGATCACGTTAAATCGAATTGTGGATTGCTATGCATCGCAGCCTGCCCGTATCTTTGGCCTGTATCCAAGAAAGGGACTGATTGCCCCCGGAGCAGATGCGGATATTACGATTGTAGATATGGAAAAAGAGTGGACGGTCACTCATGAAGAGATGTACAGCAAGACAAAATATACGCCTTATAATGGGTTCCAGCTGAAAGGAAAACCGGTGACAACGATTGTCATGGGACAGGTAGTCATGCAGGACGGCAAAATTGTAGGACAACCCGGCGCAGGTAAACTGGTCAACCCCAAACAGGATTGGTAGAAACAAAACTTTCAACAGGAGGTGATAACAATGATCATAGACCATCACAACCATGTGTGGGAAGGTGAGTCCACAGGAGGATTTCTGGATGAGGGCATGAGCGTGAAGCAGATACTCACCAGGATGGATGCGGCAGGAGTCGATATGGCAGGGGTTTGTACCGTCGCACAGTCCATGGACAATGATTATGTAGTAAAGGCACAGAGAGAGCATCCGGATCGTCTGTTTGGATTTTGTATGGTCAATCCAAGGGATGCTGCGGCAAAAGATACTCTGCGCAGATATCTGGATGAAGGTTTAAAAGGACTGAAGCTGCACCCAAGGCTTCATGGATATCAGCTGGGCGATCATACACTTATGGACCCTCTGATGGAAGTCTGCAGAGAGTATCAGGTGCCAATGTTTGCTCATGGCGGTTCAGAGGAAAATGACCATCCGTTTTATTTTGAGGAACTTGCCAGAGCGTTTCCGGATGTGACCGTGATTCTGGGACATATGTGTGCCCTGAACTACTGTGACGATGCCATTATGGTTGCGTGCAGAAACGATAATATTTATCTGGATACTTCAACGGCGGAGCTTTTTTCTGTAAAGGCAGCCATTAAAAAGGCAGGGGCAGACAAGATCGTCATGAGTACTGACTGGCCCGGCAACGATTTCCAGATGGAGCTTTTAAAGGTGGAACTGGCAGCGGAAGGCGATCTGGATACCTATCATAAGATCACCGGCGAAAATATGAAGAAAATAATGAAATTCTAGGAGGATGAAAAAATGGAACAGAAACTGATTGTCATGCTTACAAACAATGATGAGACTGTTAAAGATGCGAAGGAGTGCTTCCTGGCATGCAAAGACCTGGGTGTAAAAGAGTGGGGTTTCAAGGATGTGGGACTTCCGAAGGACGAGATGATTGACCTGGTTAAGACCATGAAGGCTGCAGGAGCTGTCACTAACCTGGAGGTGGTTTCCCTTTCGGAAGAAGAAGGTCTTGCAGGAGCGAAGATCGCTGTGGAGTCTGGTTTCGACGTACTGATGGGAACTGTATATTATGATTCCATCCGGGATTACCTGAAGGGTACAGGAGTAAAATATTATCCGTTCTGCGGTAAAGTATATGGACATCCTTCGATTCTGGATGGGACGCCGGAAGAAGTGGTAGCTCATGCAAAAGAACTGGAAGCCAAAGGCGTAGACGGGATCGACCTGCTCTCCTATCGTTATACAGGAGATGCAATCCAGCTTCTGGCTAAGGTGGTAAAAGCAGTAAAGATTCCTGTTATCTCTGCAGGAAGTATTGACAGCTTCAAGAGAATTGATGAAGTGGCGGGCACAGGTGCGGCAGGTATGACCATGGGTTCCGCATTGTTTGTGAAGAAATTCAAAGACGGCACATTCAAAGAAAATCTGGAAGTCGTCTGGGACTATATGAAATAAAAATACCGCAAAGGTCGAAGCAGAACTAAAAAACAGCATCGGATCGGCCAGCACCCAGATGTATGAGTGGACGCAGAAGCGTTCACGAATACATCTCCCCCCGGGAGCTGGAAGAGGAGATGCGGAACTTCTAATAGGAGGAACAAATAATTATGAGTGTAGTTGCAAAGAACCCCGGCATGAAATTAGTGGAAGGAAATCACCTGAGCATTACCAGGGCAAGTGTATCCCCGTTTTCTGCGAATCTACTTCCGAAGGCATTCGTTCTGGACAGTTTTCTGCCGGAATGGGAAGCGACCAAAGCATATATCTATGCTACGCCGGCTATCGGAGCCAAATTTCTGGAGTGTAAGCTGGCTATCCGTCAGGGCGGAGGAAGCAAAGAGCGTATTGTCAACGGGTATGAGAACTTTATGTATGTCATTCGCGGAGAGGCGGAAGTCATCATATCCGGTAAGACTTATACTATGGAGAAGGAAGGATACTTCTGGCTGCCGCCGATGGTGGATTTTGAAGTAAAGAACAAAAAGGAAGCAGATCTGGAGATTTTGTGGGTGAGAAAACAGTATGAAGAAACCAAATTCTATTCCATACCCGATATGATTGTCTCCAGTGTACTGGACATTGAACCAATTCACAGCCCGGCAGAGGAAGAGCAGCAGTGCCTGCCATTTGAGAAAAACTTTGGTTTTGATATGGCGATGAATATGCTGACCTTCAATCCCGGCGTTACGTTCCCGTTTACGGAGACGCATGTGTTTGAACATGGTGGATATTTCCTGGATGGACGTGGCAATTTCTGGATCAATGGAGTAAATTATGAGGTTCATGAGGATGACTTCTGTTATATGGCTCCATTTGCACCTCATTATGTAGTTTCTTATGGTCCGGAACCTCTGCGTTACCTGTTATATAAAAATGTAAACAGAGATTTCTCTCTGTAAGACAATATAAGGAGTGGAGAACATATGGAGGCTGACAGAGTTTTTCTTGCGGTAGATCAGGGATCTTCCGGCACCATGACGGCACTGTTTAACGAAAAGCTGGAGATGATAGACTGGGTTGATATTCCGGTGAAAGTTCAAACACCCCGGTATGGATGGGTGGAGCATGATCCATGGGAACTGTTGGAATCTGTGAAAAGCGGCGCACAGCAGCTGTTGGCCCGGCATCCGGAATATCTGGAGAAACTGGAAGGAATCGGACTGGCCAATCAGGGAGAATCTTTTCTTCTGTGGAACCGGGAGACAAAAGAGCCGGTGACACCGGTGATCAGCTGGCAGGACAGCAGGAGTGAGCAGTTTTGCAGTAAGCTTCAGGAGGACGGATATGATTCCTGGTTTCATCAGAAGACAGGACTGCATCTGTCCAGTGAGTGGCCGGCTTTGAAGGTGTATGAAATGCGCAGAGAGGATCCAAAGCTGGATCTGCTCTGTCAGTCGGGAAATGTGATCTTCGGACAGCTGGATGCATGGTTTATCTATGCACTGAGCGGCGGAAAGCAGCTTGCTTCCGATCATGGGACGGCCTGCAGGACCGGATTTTACCATCTGCGTCAGGGAAACTGGGATCCGGAACTATTAAAATTTTTCCATGGAGAAGATCTGCTATGGCCCAGGCTTCTGGATAATGTATGTCATCTGGAGGGAATGGACCTGGGGATCGGCAGGGAGATTCCGTGGATTGCGGGCGGGTTAGATCAATCGGTGACGCTGATTGGTCAGCGGTGTATCAGACCCCATACAGCCAAAATAACTTATGGTACCTGCTGTGCCTGCTGGATGAACCTGGGAAGGGAGATTCTTCTGGATGACCGGCTTACCACCAGTGTGGCATGGAAACTGGGAGAAGAGTGGACTTATGCGCTGGCGGCGGAAGGTGGAGCTTCCGGCAGTATCATCACCTGGCTTCAGGATCGCTTTTCGGGAGGGTGGCCTCTGGAAGAACTTTCCGATATTGCCTGTAAATACGACGATCAACCGTCGCTGGTGTTTGTCCCTGCATTCCAGGGGCTGTCAGCTCCTTACTGGAAGGAAGCCCGGGGAACCCTGTTCGGTATAACAACCGGAACCAGACCGGAGCACCTTCTGCGGGCAGGGCTGGATGCAATTACATATACAATCAAAGACATTATAGACTGCATGCCGGAGTTTGAACGCCTTGTAGTGGATGGAGGAATGACAGCAAATGATTATCTGCTGAAAAAACAGGCAGATGTACTTGGGAAATCCATTAGGAAGGCAGAAGAAAAAGAGGGTACACTCATGGGAATCGCATACCTGTGCGCGCTGAGTACAGGGATTTTGCCGGGGCTCCACGCCCTGGACATGACAGAAGGGGAAGAGATCCGTCCAGACAGGAAAGACGACGGACAAGGGTACAAAACCTGGAAAAGATCCGTGCAGGCAGTGATTGATTATTATAATGACAAAATTTGAAAGGAGACAGTTCTATGGGAAGACTGGAAAAATGTGCCGAGCTGCAGGCAAGGGCACAAAAAAGCATCCCCCTGGGTGTGAATTCGAACGGACGTTTCTGGGGGAAGGGAATTACTCCATATTTTAAAAAAGGTAAAGGCTCCTGTGTATGGGATGTGGACGGGAACAAGTATGTGGATTACCGTCTGGCGTTTGGACCTGTAATCCTGGGATATGCATATGATGAGGTGGACAATCAGGTTATTGAGACCATTAAAAACGGGGTAACTCCGGGGATTACTTCCGAACTGGAAGTTGAGGTGGCGGAGCGCATCATCGAGATGTGTCCGGCTACGGAGATGGTACGTCTGGTCAATACCGGTTCCGATGCGACGCAGCATTCCCTGAGAGTTGCCAGGGCATACACCGGAAAGGATAAAATCATTAAGTTTGAGGGCGGCTATCATGGTTCTTATGATTATATGCTGTTCTCTACCTATGCACCGCCTTCAGTCTACGGAAACCGGAGAAGTCCGATCTCCGTGGCAGCAAGCTCAGGAATACCGGCTGCACTGAATGACCTGATCATAACCCTTCCGTTTAATGACCTGGAGCTTCTGGAAGCTACATTTAAAAGATATGGACATGAAGTGGCAGCTGTGATTACAGAACCGATGCTGGGTAATTTTGGTTCTGCAGATCCGGTCCCGGGATTTATGGACGGCCTGAGAAGTCTCTGCGACAAGTACGGAGTTCTGTGGATTCTGGATGAAGTGAAAACTGGTTTCCGGATTGCAAGAGGCGGGGCTCAGGAGAAATATGGTTATAAGCCGGATCTTACCACTTATGCAAAGTCCCTTGGAAACGGTTATCCGGTTGCGGCCTACGGCGGGAAAAAAGAAATCATGAGTATTGTAGGCCAGGGCGTTACCCAGGGAGGTACCTATGCAGGAAATGCAGTGGCAGCAGCAGGCGCCAAAGCGACTCTGGACATCATGAAGAGAGAAAAAGTTCATGAACATATAGATGCTGTGGGTACAAAGCTGCAAAAAGGCATGAAGGAAATCTTTGATGAGGCAGGACTTCCGTGTCTGATCAGTTCTCTGCCTTCTATCTTTACCATCAGTTTCGGAATTGAACGCAATCTGGATGCAAGAGACTGGTGTAAAGCAGACGGGAAACTGTATAAGAAAATAGCAGAGAAAGCATTTGAGAAAGGGGTTCTGATTGACGAAGACCCGAGAGAGCCTTTCTGCCTGTCCTATTCTCATACAGACGTAGATATTGATTTTACACTTGAAGTGATTCGGGATGCAGTGAAACATATTTAATATCAAAAGGAAGGGAAAGATCATTATGAATGCAATAGAAGCGATCATGACAAGAAAAAGCGTGCGTTCCTTTAAAGAACAGAAAGTGACTGACGAACAGCTGGAACAGATTATTCTGGCAGGGACAAGAGCGCCTTCCGGTATGGCCAATGAGCCATGGAGATTTGCAATTGTCAAAGAGGATAATGTGAAAAGCAGGATTGCAAAGCTGACAAAGCATACAAAAGTGCTGGAGAGTGCAGATGCTCTGATCTGTCTTTTTATGGATACGGAAGTAGGCTATGATGTGGTGAAAGATGCCAACACCATGGGTGCCTGTGCAGAGAATATGCTGCTGGCTGCTCATGCCATGGGTCTGGGAGCAGTCTGGATTGCAGAAATCCGCAAAAATAAAGAACAGGTGGCAATTGAATGCAGCGTAGATCCGGAACGGTACGATATGATGGTGGTTATGCCGGTGGGATACAGCGATGAATCGCCGGAACCAACCCCAAGAAAGCGGACACTGGATGAAGTGATTATTTCAAGAAAATAGGGTGAGATATGGAGAAAATAAAGATTGGTATTATAGGAGGCGGGATTGCAGGGACTGCGTTGGGATATTACCTGAGTCTGTATGATAATGCTGAGATCAGTATCTTTGAGAAAGACCGTGTTGGCTGCGGTTCCACAGCAAAATCAGCCGGGACGGTATGCCTGTTTGACGATTCCTTAAGCAACCGTTACTGGGATGTGCGTCTGTATGGATTTGAAACTTACCTGAAAATGGAACAGGAAGAAAAAGGTTCTGCAGGATTTGACAAGACAGGGACTCTGGTGGTGGCTACGACTCCGGAAGTGGAGAAAGTAATCAAGACAGGAATTGCATTGGCAAAAGCTGCCGGATATGAAGGAGAATATATCACGGATAAAGAACGGATCAAGCAGATCCTTCCGGATATCAGTACGGAACATATTCTGGGCGCCGGCTATACAAAAGACGACGGATATTTTGACGGAACCATGATATCCAATACATTTGCTAAAAAGTTTAAGCAAAACGGCGGGAAGATCCATACCATGACGAAGGTGGTAAAGATCTTAAAAGAAGGAAATAAGGCAACCGGACTCGAGACAGCTGACGGGGCCTGGCATATGTTTGACTATGTGGTAGATTGTACCGGACCCTGGAGCCGGATGACCGGAGAGATGGCTGACGTGAATGAACCTGTATGGCACACGAAGGCGGAAGCATTTTTCCTGAGCCCTCCGGGCAAGAAACTGAACTACACGTTTCCTGTATTGAAGTATCCTGCGTTTTATGCGCTGCGGGCAGGCGACAACATCTTTATCTGTAAGGCGCATCTGTCTATGGATCTGAATGATCCTATGCATGCAGGAAACTGGAATCCTGATGAGATTCCGGCTACAGGCGGGACAGACGATTACTTTATTGAATTTCTTTATGAACAGCTGGAAGCTACAGTTCCGGGGATTGTGGACAGCGGCCTGGTATCTTCCTGGCTTTCCTACCGGGCGGAGACAAAAGACTTTCTTCCGATCCTGGGCGAGACGCCGGTGGAAGGATATCTGGTGGCGTCCGGCTACGGCGGAAACGGAGTCATTGAGGCGCCTGCAGCCAGCAGGGATCTGGCCAAATTTATCATGACCGGAGAGAAGACGCCGCTTTTGGAAGACTGGGCGTTTATGAGGCTGGCCAAAGAAGCATAAGGAAAAAGACAAGATCACAGGATGGGAGGAAACAATGCGGATTGTAGTATGTATAAAACAAGTACCGTCTTCTGGTGATGTTACCGTGGACCCGGTTACTCATAACCTGGTTCGTGAGAAAGCGGGAAGTATGCTGAACCCGTCGGACTATAATGCCATTGAGGCGGCGCTCCTTCTGAGGGAACAGTTGTCAGAGAGTGGGTCGGACTGTAAGGTCGCGGCGGTCACCATGGGTCCTCCGGATGCACAGGAGGTTCTGCGGACAGCAATGGCCATGGGAGCAGATGAGGCATGCCTGCTTACGGACAGACAGTTTGCCGGGGGCGACACAATTGCAACGGCAACGGTGCTGGCAGCAGGGATTGAAAAATACGGAGCTTATGACCTGATTATTGCAGGTGCAGAATCCAGTGACGGAGCTACCGGGCAGGTGGGGCCCATGGTTGCGGAACGACTTTCCATACCTCATATTGCCATGGTACAGGAAATGGAAGCAGCAACGGACAGCCTGATTGCTGTAAAGAAAATGAATGGAACCAGGATAAAGCTCAAAGCTTCCATGCCGGCGCTTGTTACAGTCAGGTACGGTGCTAATGAACCAAGACTTGCCACTCTGCGTTCAAGGATGGCAGCCAAGAAAAAGCCAATCGTCACTTATACCAATGAGGAACTTGGTCTGCCGCGTTCTGCCATTGGTGCAGAAGGTTCTCCGACTGTGGTTACAGAGTCTTTCCGTCCGGAGATTGTGAATACCTGTGAATTTATGACAGGAAATCCGAAGGAAATTGCCCGTCAGATGCTGGCGTTGATTGAAAAAGAAAGGGGAAACAGTTGATGGCGCGGGGAATATGTATTTTTGCAGAGCACTGGAACGGTGAGATCAGTCCTGCTGTCTTTGAACTGCTGACAGCTGCCAAAGAGCTGAAAGAACAGCTGGGGGAACCGATTCAGATCATGCTGGCATCTGCATCTTGTGATACACTGATCGAACAAATGAACGGTATGCCAGTAGATGAGATCTATGCAGTAAAACTGGAAAAAGATATCTGTTTTCAGGAAGATGTACTGGCTAAGGTATATGCGCAGATGCTGGAAAAGATTCAGCCTGGCTGTGTTCTGATTCCGGCAGACGACATGGGGCGTTCCCTGTTTCCGAGAGTTGCGTACCGGCTTTCAGCGGGACTGACGGCAGACTGTACAGAGCTGAAAGCGGCAAGAAGAGAAGACGGTACGTTCTATATCCGTCAGATCAAACCTTCTTTTGAAGAGAATACGAAGGTATGCATTTGCTGTAAAGAAAACCGCTATCCGCAGATGATGACGGTCCGGGAAGGGATATATGAGGCATGTGAAGCGTCCGAAGGGCAGAAGAGGCCAGAAGTCCGGTATATGGATGTGGAAGCATCCGGAAAATCAGGGATTGAACTTTTGGAAATGCTGCCGTTAGATGAAAGCGCAGGAAGTCTGCAGTCGGCGGAAGTGGTCGTGGTTGGCGGAAGGGGAACGCTTGAGAAGGACAACTTCCAGCTGATGGAGCAATTTGCGGAAAAACTGGGAGCGGCAATCGGAGGTACCAGACCATTAATGGATATGGGAAAGATTCCATTCGATCATCAGATTGGCCAGACTGGCTGTACAATCAGACCGCAGATTTGCATTTCTTTTGGTGCTTCCGGTGCAATCCAGCATACAGAAGGGATAAAAAATACCAGATTGTTCCTGGCTGTTAATAAGGCAGAAGATGCGCCTGTATTTCAGGTGGCTGATTATGGAGCGGTGATGGATATGAATCCTGTCCTTACCTGTCTGCTGGAAGAATTGAATGAAACGGGTAAGTAGAGTGAAAGAAGAGAAAGGTGGTGTCAGCATTGGAGATGGAATATGACCTGCTGGTGCTGGGAGCCGGGCCGGGAGGCTATGTGGCTGCGATCCGCGGGGCGCAGCTTGGGCTTAAAACAGCAGTAATGGAGAAAAAAAATATAGGGGGTGTATGCCTGAATACAGGTTGCATTCCTTCAAAGAGTCTGATCTCAAGCGCATCTGTATTTTCAGAGGTAAAACGTCTGGAAGGGATGGGCGTGAAGACGGACTTATCAGGATTTGACTACGGGAAGGTACATGGGCAGTCCAGAGAAGCAGCAGCTACGTTGTCCAAAGGAGTGCAGTATCTTCTGGAGAAAAACGGTGTGACATTAATAAAAGAAGAAGGGAAGCTTTCAGGAACCCATGAAGTTACTACCAGTTCCGGGAAGAAGATCCAGGCGGGCAACATTATCATTGCCACCGGTTCTCGCCCCAGGACGATACCAGGGCTGGAATATGACCATGCAAACATCTGTTCTTCGGAAGATATGATTCTGTGTGATGCGCTTCCTAAAAGTCTCTGTATTATCGGAGGAGGCGCCATCGGGTGCGAATTTGCCTATATCATGAATGCATTTGGAGTGACGGTGACGCTGGTGGAGATGACAGATCATCTGCTTCCCAATGAGGACGGCGAGGTGGCGAAAGCACTGGCTTCTTCCTTTAAGAAAAAGGGGATTTCCGTGCAGCTGCAGTCAAAAGCAGAGATTGAATCCAATACACCGGACGGCGTAACGGTCAAAATCACGAATGCAAAAGGCAAAGAAAAACAGCTGCAGACAGAGAAAGTTCTGGTAGTAACCGGACGTATGCCGAATACAGAGGGGATTGGCTTGGAAGAACTGGGTATTGTTACAGACCGCGGCTTTATCATGGTAAATGAAAACTATCAGACGAACGTTCCTTCCGTATATGCGATCGGAGATGTGATCCCTGGAGCGATGCTGGCGCATGCAGCTTCAAAAGAAGGAGAGTTTGCCAGCGAGTTTATAGCCGGCGGGACAGAACATAAGAAGGAACTTGATTCTTTCGTACCTGGATGTGTGTACTGCGAGCCGCAAGTGGCCGGGTTCGGAGAAACACAGGAGAGTGCAAAAGCTGTGGATGAGGATGCAAAAGCATTTAAATTTTCATTCCGCGGTATAGGAAAAGCCGTTGCGATCAATAAAAGCGAAGGTTTCGTAAAAATTATAACCGACTCCAGGGGCAAGATTCTTGGCGCCCATATTATTGGAGAAGGAGCTACGGAGATGATTCATGAGCTGGCACTTGCAGCATGGAAAGGTATTCATGTGCAGGAAGTCGCAGATATGATTCATGCACATCCAACCTTGTCAGAAGGAATTATGGAATGTGCCCGGGGGTTTGACAACAAGGTAATTCATGCATAAATATTCTCAGCGAAACAGGGATACACTTCGTAAAGAGGGGTATCCCTGTTTTGTTTTTTGTTTGGACAAAAAGTCTTTTATATTCCGGCAGTGGCATAAAAAATTGTGCAGATAGACGAAGTTTTTCCTAACAGCTAGGAAACACCTTTGCATGTTTTGTGCTTCTATGCAGGATATGATAGAATCATCATAGAAGAAAAAGGAGAGAAGATTATGGCAAGGCTGGGATTTTCAATCTATCCGGAACATTCGACACCAGAGCAGGATGTGAATTATATCCGCATGGCGGGAAAGTATGGGTTTGAACGTATATTCACCTGTCTTTTGAGTGTGTGGGACCATACGAAGGAGGAAGTGATCCGTGATTTCCGAATCCGTATTGATGCAGCCCATGAAGAGGGGATGGAGGTAATGCTGGATGTCAGTCCGGCCGTATTTAAGAGGCTTGGGACCTCTTATGATCAGCTGGATGCTTTTGTGGAAATGCATGCAGACGGGATCCGCCTGGATGAGGGCTTTAACGGAGTGCAGACCAGCGCCATGACCTATAACCGGCAGGGGCTCAAAATCGAACTGAACGCCAGCACGGAGATGGGATTTATAGAGAATGTCATGACGCATCATCCGGACCGGAAGAAGATCGTGGCATGCCACAATTTCTATCCCCAGAAATATACAGGACTTGGGCTTACTCATTTTAACCGCTGCAATGAATTCATGAAAAAGCACAGCCTGACGGTGGCGGCATTTGTGTCCAGCAATGCAGAAGGGGCATACGGACCCTGGCCGGTCAATGAGGGCCTTTGCACGCTGGAGATGCACCGGGGCCTGCCGCTGGACTTCCAGGTGCGGCATCTCTTTGCCCTTGGAAATGTGGATGATATTCTGATTGCCAATGCGTATGCGACGGAGGAAGAACTGAAAGCATGTGCTGATGTCAACCCATCGGTGCTGACCTTTGGACTTCTGCTGGAAAAGGAACTGACGAAGACGGAACAGGCGGTCCTTGACTTTACGCAGGGACATGTGGTTAGGGGTGATATGAGCGAATATATGCTCCGCTCCACCTGGACAAGGGTAACATTTGCGGAAGCGTCTATCCCGGCAGAAAATACCAGAGATTTGGTGCGGGGAGATGTGGTGATCTTAAATGACGGTTATTCCAGATACAAAGGAGAGCTGCATATTGTATTAAAGGATATGCCGAATGACGGGCGTAAGAATGTCATCGGCCGCCTGCCGGAGTATGAGCACATCCTTCTGGATTATGCGGACCCGTGGAAGCCGTTTGCATTCACCGTCTGCGGATGATCACCAGAGGAAAATACTGCAGGAGGGAGCTATGCTGAACAGAAGACAGGAGCAGCTGATCAAACTTTTGACAGAGAAAAAAGAATGGATGACCAGTCGGGAACTGGCAGGATATCTCCACGTGACAGACCGTACGATCCGTTCCGATGTGGATGTGGTGAACCGGCAGGGAGAGCGTCCGCTGATCGAATCGAATGTCCGGAAGGGCTATCGTATGATTCAGAATGCCAGGCAGGAACCGAGAGATGCACAGGCTCAGGGAATGCCGCAGACGCCTGGAACCCGTTGTATTTATATTATCCAGAAGCTTCTCTTTGAGAGCCGGGAACTGAATCTGACGGATCTGCAGGGACAGATCTATGTCAGTGATTCTTCCATCCAGAATGACTTGAAGCGGATCCGGAAGATGATCGAACCTTATCCGGGCCTTAAACTGGTGCGTAGCCGGGAGTGTATCTCCCTTCAGGGGGATGAGATCAGCAAAAGAAGATTTTACCGGGAACTTCTGGTGGCGGAGGTTCAGGAAAATTTTCTGAATCTGAACCGTCTGGCGCACCTCTACCGGCATTTTGACCTGATTGAAGTGAAGGATATCTTTGTAAAAGTGCTGGAGGAATACGATTATTCCATCCATGAATCCCTGTTTTCCATGTTGATCCTTCATGCGGGCACCAGCATCGAGCGCATCCGGACCTGTCATTATATTCAGCCGGAAGAAGAGCAGCAGGGGCTGAAGGATACCATTGAATACCAGATCTCCCGGACTTTTTTCGAGCGGATTTCCAGCCGGCTTCATCTGGAGATCCAGGAGGGGGAGATTGGTATGTTCGCCCTTGTGATTATGGGGCGCCGGGCGTCCAACTATGCCAGTGATCATATTCGCCTTGGAGAGAGGTGGCTGAACATCCGCAGGCTTATGGAGGAAGCAATGACGCGTTTGGAAGAAGTGTTCGGCGTGGATTTCAGTGGGGATGAAGATCTGGCAGCAGGTTTGAAGATCCATCTTCATGGTCTGGTGGAGCGGGTGAAAAACCAGGTGATTCTGGAAGATATTTTTCTGGAGGAGATCAAGCAGAAGTATCCGCTGGTGTTCGAGATGGGTGTCTGCATCGTGAGTTATCTGGAAGAACAGCTGGACATTCGGATTGGGGATATGGAGAGCGGTTTTATCGCCCTTCATCTGGGGGCAGCCAGTGAGCGGATGAACTCGGTGAGGAAATACCGGGTGGTTATGATCATGCCCCACAATCAGGTCTTCTCGGAAATGTGTGAAAGGCGAATCCTGGAGCTTTATCAGGAGCGGATAGAGATCGTCCAAAAATCTTCTTATTTCGAAGAGGAAGAGATCCGATTGCTGGAACCCGATTTGGTGTTGACGACGTTTCCTATTGAGCATAAACTGGATATCCCTACAGTATCCATCAGTCTTTTTGTGGATCCGGAGACAGAGGCAAGTATCTTGCAGGCGCTGAATCTCCTGGATAAGAAGCGCTTTCGGCTGGAATTTACTTCACATATGGGACACCTGATACGAAAGGAACACTACTATTCGGATCTGGATGCGCAGTCACCGGAAGAAGTGATCCGATGCCTCTGTGGAGGACTTGAGAAAGAAGGGATTGTAGACAAGCATTTTCAGGATATTGTGCTGGAAAGGGAGCGTATGACACCCACTTCCTTTGCCAATGCACTGGCGATCCCTCATGCCTTTCAGGTGTATGCGAGCCGGTCCACCATTGCAGTGGCACAGTTGCGCAGTCCAATTCCGTGGGGAACGTTTGAAGTAAGGCTGGTTATGCTCTTTGCCATCAATGAAGGGGATCAGAGGATGATTAAGATTTTCTTTGATTGGGTGTCAGACATTGTCAGCCGCCCGGAGGAACTGGCAAAGCTGACGGAGCGCTGCTCCTATGAGGAATTTACGGAACGGGTTATGGAATGAACAGGCGGGCTGCCGGATGAGATATCACGGCAGCCCGTTTTTCAGCGCCCATTTCCACAGACTGCCAAGCGCTCGCCGGTACCCGGCCGCCCTGATCAGACGTCCTCCAGCAGTCCATATTCCCGGTACAGCCTCATCCGGGCAGTCTGGTCCGATATAGCGAGATGGACGTCCTCCTGCCGGTGATCTGCGAGCAGGCGGTTCAAGAGTTCGGACAGAAGCGTTTCATCTTCCATGCGGCTTTCTTTCTCTTCCGATTTCCCGTTCTTCTCTTCGAATATATTCCATGGTTTTCTGTTCGTCATATTCTGCAAGCAACATTTCAAGCACCTCCGTCCGGCATCTTGCCAGCAGGTCCGACAGGATTTCCTGCCTTTCGCAGGTATCCATGGCGCACTGGACAGCCCCGTGGATCTGCATCCCGTCTTTCAGATTGTTTCTGATGCATTCAATAAATTCTGCATATTCCCAAAGTCTACGGCACTGCTCCATCAGTTCCCGGTTGTGTCCCTGGTTGATGTTCAGCACCCGGACCCGGCATTCTACGGCCGGAGTGCAGTCCTGATCCGGAAGCAGAAAAGCTTCTGAAAGACAAAGCATGGTTTCGTCAGGCTCTTCTGCATTTCCATTGTAGAATACTACATAATTGGGAAAGGGAAGGGGAGTGCGTTGTACAGATCCAGAAGATTCCTTCGGTCCTGAA
This sequence comes from uncultured Lachnospiraceae bacterium, assembly GCA_910579225.1. Lineage (GTDB taxonomy): Bacteria > Bacillota > Clostridia > Lachnospirales > Lachnospiraceae > Hominiventricola. The sequence goes on from CAJTTI010000003.1 coordinate 141,764, forward strand.
AGGCGAGACGGAACAGGCGGTCTTTGTGGTTTCGGTTGACAGGCTGCGTTTTTGCGTATGTCTGACAAGGGGGGACTGTAAGGCTGACAGGAAGCTTTTTCTGGAGCAGGGGCGGTGATCTTTGTCAAAATTGCCGGTTTCCGGACGGTTTTTACTGAGGAAACGGGCAAATTTCCTAACAGCTAGGAAACGGATTGACTGCATAGTCCGGTATTTTTGTTTTATACTAAGACCAGATAAAAGAAAGGAGGAGCATGCGGGTGGAAGGATTAGAGATGACCTGTTTTCAGATCATATCCAGCGTGGGAACGGCACGTTCCAGTTACATTGAGGCGATCCAGAAGGCAAAGGCCGGGGATTTTGAGGGGGCAAAAGACTGTCTGGAAGCAGGGCAGCAGGAGTTCCTGAAAGGACATGAAGCACATTTTGGACTGCTTCAGAAGGAGACCAACGGTGAGATGGTGGGAGGCTCCCTGCTTTTGATCCATGCGGAGGATCAGCTTATGAGTGCCGAAGGTTTTAAGATCATTGCAGAAGAGATGATCGCAGCGTACAGACGAATTGACGAACTGGAAAAAAAGCTGGCACAGTAGCCGGAAGGAGACAGTGCCAGGCAGTTTAAGAAAAACAGCATCTGACCGAAAGCATCCCCGGAAGGATTTTACGGAACGGAGTGAAGGAAAATACTTCCAGACGGTGGGGAGAAGAGAGGGCAGATGCGGAACTTAATGAAAAACAGCATCTGACCGAAAGCATCCCCGGAAGGATTTTACGGAACGGAGTGAAGGAAAATACTTCCAGACGGTGGGGAGAAGAGAGGGCAGATGCGGAACTTAAATAAAGGAGAGCATGTTTTATGAAAAGAGTGTATTTATTCTGCAGTGCGGGGATGTCGACCAGCATGCTGGCGAGCAAGATGCAGGGGGTGGCGACAGACCACGGGCTTCCCATTGAAGTGGAGGCATTTCCGGATGGAAAGATTGCACAGATCGTGGAGGAAAAGCATCCCGACGTGATCCTCTTAGGACCTCAGGTGAAATACCGTTATCAGGAGGTGGTGGACAAATTCGGTTCCACCGGCATTCCCATTGCTGTCATTGACCAGACCGCATATGGAATGATGGATGGGGAAAAGGTACTGAAAACAGCCATCAAAATGATGAAGGCAGCAAAATAGCTGCAGAACAATAACAGGGGGAAAAGTTGATGTTACAAAAATTAGAGAGTTTTTTCATGCCGCTGGCAGAAAAAATCGGAAAGAATAAGTATCTGATTGCCGTCAGAGACGGTTTTCTGTTATCCATGCCGCTGCTGATCGTAGGATCTTTTTTCCTGCTGATCGCCAACTTCCCGATTCCGGGGTGGGCTGAATTCTGGGGACAGTTTTTCGGGGAAAACTGGACCTCCTATTTTTCAAAACCCACAGATGCTACCTTCTCCATTATGGCCATTCTGGCAGTGGTGGGAATCGGATATTCTTTTGCAGAGCAGATGAAGGTGGACCGGCTGTTCGGAGCAGCCATCTCGCTGGTGTGCTGGTTTTTGATCATGCCGTATCAGATTCTGTTTGAAGAGTCCGTGGTATCCGGTATCCCGCTGGGATGGGTCGGTTCCAAAGGTATCTTTGTGGGCATCATCTGTGCCTTTCTGGCAGTCCATGTGTATGCATGGGTGGACAGCAGGGGCTGGGTCATCAAGATGCCCGACGGCGTGCCGCCGACCGTGGAAAAATCCTTCGCGGCTTTGATCCCGGCGGGAATGTCCGTGCTGGTGTTCTTCATCATCAACGTGGTCTTTGCCATGACGCCTTACGGCAATGCCTTTGATTTCGTATTTGAGATTTTGCAGACACCGCTTCTGGCTCTTGGAAATACCCTTCCGGCCATGGTGATTGCATACATTTTCCTGCACTTCTTCTGGTTCTTCGGCGTCAACGGCGGTTCCGTGGTAGGTGCAGTATTCAACCCGATTCTGCAGACTTTGTCCGCAGAGAATCTGGCGGCATTCCAGGCGGGAGATGCCATGCCGAACATTATCTGTCAGCAGTTTCAGGACCTGTTTGCAACCTTCGGGGGAGCCGGCTCCACACTTTCGCTTCTGATCGCCATGCTGCTCTTCTGCAAGTCCAAGCGGATCAAGGAGCTTGGTAAACTGGCGATTATTCCGGGATGCTTTGGTATCAATGAGCCGATCATCTTCGGACTTCCGATCCTGCTGAACCCGATGATGCTGATTCCGTTCATGCTGGTGCCGACGATTAATATTATTATTTCCTATATTTGTATGAGCATTGGTCTGGTACCCATCTGTACCGGAGTTGCGATTCCCTGGACCATGCCGGTTATCATCTCCGGATTTTTGTCCACCGGATGGCAGGGCGCAGTTTTGCAGGCGCTGCTTCTGATCCTGGGAGTCTTCCTGTATATGCCGTTTATCAAGATGATGGATAAGCAGTATCTGGCGGATGAGACGAGGGGAACGGACGAGACAGAGGATGAGGACGATTTCTCACTGGATGATCTGTCCTTTGACGATATGTAAGAAAGACAAGTACAATGACTATGGAGGGATACCATGAAGATTGTGATGATATTTGACCAGATCCAGTCCGGACTTGGGACGAAGGATGACACCATGGTGCCGCTGACCGGAAAAAAGGAGGCAGTGGGACCGGCGGTGATGATGCAGCCGTTTCTGAAGGAGACCGGCGGACGGGTCATGGCGTGCCTGTGCTGCGGCAACGGAACCTATCTGGCAGATCCGGACGAAGTGAGCCGGAAGCTGTGTGCCATGGTAAATAAAGTAAAACCGGACATTGTGATCTGCGGACCGGCATTTAACTACGCAGATTATGCTGCCATGTGTGCGCGGGTGGCGGACGATATCAACCGGACTACGGAGGTAAAGGCATTTGCGGCCATGTCTCAGGAGAACGAGGAGACCATCGCTGCCTATAAGGATAAGGTGATGATCGTGAAGACACCGAAGAAGGGCGGCATGGGACTCAATGATTCTCTGAAACATATCTGTCAGGTGGCAAAGGCGCTGGCGGATGGAGATCCGGGACTGGAAGCGCTGAAGCAGAGCGTCTGCTTCTAAAAGGGCCGAATGCTGTAAAGGATGCCGAAGAGGACGCCGCCGGGAAGGAATGGATGCTGTCTGGCAGGCGCGGGCAACGCAGGACTGAACGAACTTCTGACTTCGACTAAGACGCTCCAAAGAGCTGTCGCGCCTGAGTCTGTGTAAGAGGTGGACTTTATTCCTGCCAAGAACGCCCTTGAACGCCTGCCTGCCGGTATCCGCTCCCTTCCGGCGGCCGGGTTTTGGCAGGCGAAACAGAGTATGATCGGGGCTGCTTTGGAATCTGAAATTCAGATTTGCCACCCGGGTTTCGGAAATATTAAGAGAAAGTTGTAAATATTTGACAGGAGGGATAAGATCATGTGGGGAATGATCGCAACATGGAGAATGGCGGCGGAAGGCGTGGAAAAGGGCGCGCATATGCTGGCAGAAGGACAGAATGCGGGAGACGCCATTGAGACGGCCATCCGGGAGGTGGAGGATTTTCCATATTATAAATCGGTGGGTTACGGCGGACTGCCCAATGAAGAGATGGAAGTGGAGCTGGATGCGGCGTATATGGACGGAGATACGCTGGATATCGGCGCGGTGGCGGCAGTAAAGGACTATGCCAATCCGGTATCCATCGCCAGACGCTTAAGCCGGGAAAAGGTAAACAGCATGCTGGTGGGAGAGGGCGCGGAGAAATTTGCCCATAAAGAAGGTTTTGAACGGAAGAACATGCTGACAGACCGGGCGAAGACCCATTATCGGAACCGGGTGAAGGAGCAGCGGGAGCTGGAGCTGAAACCTTACTCCGGACATGATACGGTCGGCATGGTCTGTCTGGACAGCGCCGGAAAAGTGACGGCGGCCACATCCACCAGCGGTCTGTTTATGAAGAAAAAAGGCCGGGTGGGGGATTCGCCCATCGCCGGTTCCGGATTCTATGCGGACAGCAAAGTGGGCGGTGCCAGTGCCACAGGTCTTGGGGAAGACCTGATGAAGGGCTGCATTTCCTATGAGATTGTCCGGCTGATGAAGGAGGGCATGCATCCGCAGGAGGCCTGTGAGACGGCGGTAAACCGTCTGGACGCAGAACTGAAGGAGCGGCGCGGCGCAGCGGGGGATCTGTCGCTGATCGCCATGAACAAGGAAGGCGAATGGGGCGTTGCAACGAACATCGAAGGATTTTCCTTTGCGGTGGTGACCGAAGGAAAAGACCCTCAGGTGTATCTGGTGGAGCGTCAGGAAGACGGCCGCTGTACGTATGCGCCTGCATCTCAGGAATGGATGGAGGAATATATGCGGACCCGTATGGCGCCGGTTGTCGAGGTGTAAGGATACCGGGACAATTGTCACAATTCCGGCTGCCGCCGGGAAGGGCAGATAACCGTTGTCATGTCTGGTCTGTCTGCGCAGCATCCGGCGTGAACGGATCTGGAGAGAAAACGGGTTTTGTCTGTCTCATAAGTCCGTCTGAGGCGGACATCCCGGTTTTTCAGCAGCTGAAAGCTACACAGTGCTGCGCAAAGATACAGACAGACTCATGATTTGCAGACTGGCCGGGAAAAAGGGGGAGAGATCTGTGGAACAGAGAATTTTGAAAAAAGTAGAGTTACTGAAAGAACAGATGATGGAGGATATCCTGGAACTGGTGCGGATTGACAGTGTGGAGACGGAAGCGCAGCCGGGTGCACCTTTTGGGCCAGGGGTCAAAAAGGCACTTCAGAAGGCGCTGGAGATGGGGGAGCGTCTGGGCTTTCGGACTGTGAATCTCAACAATTACATGGGCTATGTGGAGTACGGAAAAGGGGACGATTATGTGTGCGCCATCGGCCATGTGGATGTGGTTCCTCCCGGAGACGGATGGAAACAGCCGCCTTTTGCAGGATACGCAGAGGATGGTGTGCTGTATGGCCGGGGGGTTCTGGACAATAAGGGACCGATTCTTGCCTGCCTGTACGGGCTGTACGCGCTGAAGAAACTGGGGTATGAACCAAAGCATCGGGTGCGGATCATCTTCGGGTGCGATGAAGAGTCGGGATTTGAGGATCTGTGTTATTATCTGTCGAAGGAACAGCCTCCGGTATACGGATTTACGCCGGACTGCAAATTTCCGGTGGTGTATGCGGAGCGGGGACGCGCCGTGATCCGTGTGGAAGCAAAAGAGGCAGGACCGTTCTGTGATTTTGTGACACAGTATTTTATCGGCGCAAAAAATACCGGAGACAGGCTGGGCATCGATTTTTCCCATCCGGAATACGGCGTTATGGAGATGCGCAATTATAAGCTGTGGATGAACGGGCAGACGCTTTCTTTTGAAGCGGCGCTCAGTTATCCGGCCGGCCATACCATTGATGAAATTCTGGAAAGGATCCGGGAAAAAGCGGGGGACCAGAAGGTTACGCTTGTACAGAACTATGATCCGGTGGTATTTGATAAGGAAAGTCCCATGGTACAGGCACTGAAGGAATGTTATGAGCTGGTGACTGGAGAAGACGGGACACCGGTGACGACAACCGGAGGCACATATGCCAAGGCCATGCCCGGGATCGTGCCATTTGGTCCGAGTTTTGCGGGACAAAAAGGTATCGGACACAATCCCAACGAATGGATGAAAGAGACGGACCTGATAAAAAATGCAAAAATCTATGCATTGGGGCTTTACCGTCTGGGACTTTTGTAGTATATATAGTTTAATGTATGAAAATTGCCGGAAATGCATGATAAACGCCCCCCGATTAGAGGTCACTGAAAAAGTAGTCATTTCCGCATAAAAGGACTTTTTCAGTATCCTCGTCTGCAGGGGCAGAAATTTCGTGCCGTTTATTCCCGCGAGCAACGAGCCAAGTGGCTGCTGCTTGCAGACATTTGGCGACTGCCGCGAGGGTCAAATACCCCGCTGCTCTGCAGCGCTGCAAGTTTGATACCCCGTTGCTTGCAGCGGGGTCTTTGATTTTATAAAAAAGAGAAAAGGCGTAAAAAGATGACAGGAAAGATTGTAGAAATCTGCTGCGGCAGCTATTATGATGCAAAACAGGCGGCGCTTGGGGGAGCAGAGCGGATCGAACTGAACAGCGCCCTTATGCTGGGCGGACTGACGCCCACAGAGAGTACGCTTTGCATGGTAAAGGAAGAATTTCCGTCTTTGAAGGTGGTTGCCATGGTGCGGCCAAGAGGTGCGGGATTCTGTTATACGGAAGAAGAGTTTCAGGTGATGATGAAGGAGTGTGAAAGCCTGCTTCGGTGCGGAGCGGACGGGATCGCTTTCGGATGTCTTCAGGCGGATGCCTCTCTGGATGAACAGCGTAATCTGAGACTGACCGAGAAGATCCGGAATATGGGAGGAGAAGCCGTATTTCACCGGGCTTTTGACTGCTCGAAGGATCCGTTTTCCACCATGGAACGGCTGATTGCCATGGGCGTGACCCGGGTGCTGACCAGCGGTCTGAAGCCAAAGGCGGCAGAAGGCAGAGAGATGCTGAAAAAGCTGCAGGCAGATTACGGGAAAGACATCCAGATTCTGGCGGGCAGCGGAGTCAATGCGGACAATGCGGCAGAACTGATGGAATATACCGGGCTTCATCAGGTTCACAGTTCCTGCAAGGCATGGGAGACGGATCCGACGACGGTGCAGAACGGGATTTCCTACAGTATTGCAGGTGGAGAACATAAGTTCGAATACGATGTGGTCTCATCGGAGTTGGTTAAGAAACTGGTGGACAAAGTCAGTGGTAGCACGAAAGGCTGACGAAACTTGCTCCACCTGGCTGATGGAAACGGATCCTGTGGAGTTTTGCCAGATATCATAAGAACAGTACACCAGGAAATATAAATCACAGTGCCCTGCATGTCAGGGCTGCTGTGCGTTCAGGGGAAAGGGAATGCTGTGAGCGGGAGCGTATGGTATCAGAATGGATATCTGAATATTTGGTCGGATACAGAGACAGGTAAAATAGCCGGAAGACAGGGAGAAACAATATGTGGGTAAAATTAAAACAGAATAAGATCATGCGCAGGATTATTACGGTCACCGCCGTCGCTATATCCGCGCTTATGCAGGCGTTTGTGATTCAGGTGTTTATCCGGCCATCGGGACTTCTGTCCGGTGGTTTTACGGGAATCGCCATCCTGATCGACGATATTGCATCTTTATATGGGGGGAGCTTTTCTACCTCTCTTGGAATGCTGGTTCTGAACATTCCGGTGGCGCTTTTGTGCAGCCGAAGCATCAGCAAACGGTTTACTTTCTATTCGCTGATGCAGGTATTTCTGGCCAGCTTTTTTTTGAAAGTCTGCAAGTTTCAGCCCCTGTTTGACGATACAATGCTGAATGTGATCTTCGGCGGATTTCTTTATGGCATTGGCACGGCTGTTGCGCTGAAGGGCAATGCATCCACAGGGGGAACAGATTTTGTCGCTCTTTATGTATCCAATAAGACTGGAAAATCAATCTGGGAACAGGTATTTGCTGGGAATGTAATTCTTCTGTGTATTTTCGGTTTTATGTTCGGATGGATTTATGCAGGATATTCTATTTTGTTCCAGTTTATTTCCACCCGAACGATCTCCTCTTTCCATCACCGGTATGAGCGAGTGACCCTGCAGATCACCACCAGGCAGGCGGAAAAGGTGATGAAGTCCTATGTGCAGAAATATCGTCATGGGATCTCCTGCGTAGAGGCAGTGGGCGGCTACAGTCATAAGAAGATGTATCTGTTGCACACAGTGGTATCCTCCTATGAGGCATCGGAAATCATTGAGTTGATGCGTTCTGAGGATCCCCATATCATCATCAATGTGATGAAAACTCAGAACTTTTACGGAAGCTTTTACCAGGCACCCATTGGATAGAATCATTGCATTATTTTCTGCAGTCAGGAATAGGCATGGATACCTTCTAGGCTTTTGAAAATGCCAGGCTGTGGAAAATGAACGAGCTGATATCTTGAAACAATGGAGCTGTCACACTGGGCAGGCAGTGTGATCAGCTCCATTGTTATTTGTAATTATATGATTTCATTCAAATGCTGTCTCTGGAGAACAGTTCTCCGATTTTAGTAAAGAATCCTTTTTCTTTCTGCTGTATTTTTTTATCCAGCATGCGAATATCATATTCATGAATCCGAAGCCGGCGCGTGGCATCTTCCATTTGTTTTTTCAGGTCTGACAGACAATATTCTGTCAGTTCTTCCAGATAGGTTCTGTCCACACAAAGGGGGTACAGACGATTCTGCTGTTTTCTTTTTTTAAGCCGGGTACAGATATCTTCCATTTCGCTTCTGCTCAGATGCGCTGTATATTTATCCTTTTTAAATATTTCATATTCCAGTCGGTTGATATAGCAGACAGGAACCTCCCGAAAATGGTCCTTGACATCGGAGTGATCATTGGCCCACAAAATAATGGGATAGACCTTCAGTTTTTTCTTCATCTGCGGTTGCTTCTTATAGATTTCCTCCATATACCGGCTCAGAGAATTGGTATGCCGTCTGATTTGTTCAATCAAATTCTCAGAATGAGAGCCGCTTTTTAAAATACCTTTCTCTGATATGAGACCATTATGCCGCTTATTCTTTACTTCTACAGAGAAAATACCCGTAGGCGCAATAATGACCAGATCATGTTCGATATCCAGGTTATTGTATTTCAGACGAAGGTTCTGCAGGGACAGAACCCTATTGCCCAGCAGTGCTATGGCTTTAGCGGCGCGTTCCTCACCTTTTTGTCCAAATTCCAGACCGCGGTTTGCGTCCTGAACTGCCCGGCTCATCTGCTGAAACGATTCAGGAGCAGATGCCATGTCTACCTGATATTTTTTTAATATGTGCATCAGACTGCCATATTGTTTTCTTGCCTGCGTATTGTCGTAACGGTTCTCCTCCAGCAGATGAAGAGAACGGATAAATTCTTTTCTTTTTTTTATTTCTTTATGAATACAGGCAAGGGTGTCTTTTTCCTTTTGCGCCTCTTTTGCAATTAGGGCGCGCTCTTCGCTTAATTTATTAATGTCCATACAGTTCCTTTATACTTTCTAAACCTTCCATATCACGCAGTGATTTCTCAGGAAGATCATACTTATCATAACACTATTTTCCCCAAATAGGTAGGAGGAATTTAAAAGTTTTTATGGTTCCGGTAGGTAGACAAAGGAAAAGGGAGATACTATAATAAAGGCAGTTAAAAATAAAGTTTCCTTCAGGGAGAGTAACAATGTTTGCAAATATACGAAACCGTCTGACACGTACGCAGTGGATTGCAGTGGGTTTTCTGATTATTATATTGTGCGGTACATGTCTTCTGATGCTTCCTGTCTCCAGCAAGAGTGCGGGCGGGACCGATTTTCTATCAGCTCTTTTCACAGCGACCAGCGCTACCTGTGTGACAGGACTTGCGGTGGTAGACACTTATCAGCACTGGACACTGTTCGGCCAGCTTGTCATCCTTTTGATGATACAGGTGGGCGGACTTGGATTTGTAACGATTGGCGTTACAATTCTTTTGATGATGGGAAAGCGGATCGGGCTTGCGGACCGGGGGCTTCTGCGCGACAGTGTAAATACACTGGAGCTTGGGGGGATTGTGCGTCTGGCAAAACTGATTGTAAAAGGAACATTTTTAGTGGAAGGAACCGGGGCGGTGCTGTTGTCACTTCGCTTTGTGCCGGAATTTGGTCTGGCAGAGGGAATTTATTATGGGATTTTTCATTCCATATCGGCATTTTGCAATGCAGGATTTGATCTGATGGGACGTTTTGAGGCCTATTCATCCATGGTCCGCTATGTGGATGACTGGCTTGTGAATCTGACGACCATAAGCCTGATTCTGATCGGCGGGCTTGGATTTGTTGTATGGAGGGATCTGTATAAAAACAGGCTTCAGGTGCGAAGATACACGTTGCATACTAAAATGGTGCTTACAGCAATGTTCGTTCTGGTCGTGGTGCCGACATTGCTGTTCTGGATATTGGAAAGAGAAGGTGTGCTGGCAGGGCTTAATGGTCCGGGACAGTTTTTGGGCGCGCTTTTTGCAGCTGTAACGCCCAGGACGGCAGGCTTTAATACCACGGATGTGGCCGGGATGGGGGATGCAGGAAAGCTGTTAACACTGGTGCTGATGTTGATTGGTGGGAATCCTGGATCCACAGCCGGAGGAGTGAAAACCACCACGACCATGGTGCTTCTGTTCTATATTGTATCCATGATTCAGCACAGAGACGGGGTTAATATCTATGGGCGCAGGCTGGAAGACGGGATGATTGAAAAGGCGGCTATTGTGTTCACACTGACCTTATCCATGGCGGTGACTGCTTCCTTTTTTATCTGTGCCATAGACGGGCTTCCGATGACTGATGTACTTTTGGAAACTTTTTCTGCAGTGGATACTGTAGGGATGACCACCGGGATCACCCGGCAGACAAGTACATGTTCCCGTCTGATTCTCATTTTACTAATGTATTGTGGAAGGATTGGCAGTTTGTCATTTGCTCTTGCTTTTACAGACAAAAAGCAGAAGTCCAGTCTCAGACAGCCGATGGAGCGTATTAATATTGGATGAAACAGAACTTTTAATACAGCAAAAGCCGGGGCGGACCGGCACAGAACATTAATCAGGAGGAGTTATGAAATCATTTTTAATTATTGGGATGGGAAAGTTTGGATATTATCTCTGCAGAGAGCTTTCCAAACTGGGTAATGAAATACTGGCAGTGGATATGGAGGAGGAATGCCTGACTCCCTGCCTTTCCATGGTTACAAGCGCTCAGATCGGGGACTGTACGAAACTGGAGGTGTTGAAGGAGCTTGGGGTCGGTAATTTTGACCGGTGTTTTGTCTGTATCGGCACCAACTTTCAGAGCAGCCTGGAGATCACAAGCCTGTTAAAAGAGACCGGCGCCAAATGGGTGGTAAGCCGTGCCAGTACGGATGTGCAGGCAAAATTTCTTCTGAGGAACGGTGCGGATGAAGTAGTGTATCCGGAACGTGATATTACAGAACGAATTGCCAAAAAATCCAGTGCCAGCCATGTGTTTGACTTTGTGGACCTGGGCGATTATGGTATTTATGAAGTCTTGCCGCTGAAAAACTGGGTGGGTAAAAGCATTAAAGAGTTGAATGTGCGTGTAAGTTATAATATCAGTATCCTGGGAATTCGCGAAAAGGATGGATCGTTGTTTATGCCAGATGCGGATTATCGTTTTGAAGGGGATGATCATATGATGGTTATGGGCAGCGACGCCGATCTGGCCCGGTTTATTAAAAAACTCTAAGGAAGCGCTGATGAAAATCATCGCTTCCCCAAAGCGTTTCAGGTAGTAAGATCCAACAATTCCGCCTGCTTCAGCAGGAACCGATAGCGCATCTGTACCGCCTTCAGTTCGTAGATCGAGCAGTCAATCAGATCTGGATCAACTACATTTTCAAAAGTGGAATAGGCGCAGTCCAGGGCATATTTTGTCTTTTTGAGATCTTCTAAAAGCTGCTGCCTGCGGGAATCCGCGCTTGTATCTGGTTCTGTGCGTCTCATCTGCATCTTCCTTCCTGTGCTGGGAAACTGGTTATTATCAGTATAGTCGCCAATTGGAAAAATTATACGGAAACGGGAATATTTTTCAGCAGTTTTCATATAGTAGACCAGAGAGGAGGCGGCTGGAATGGAGAAAGAGATGGGGGTTATTGTGATTGCGGGAGCGTGTATGCTGGTGCTTTTTATGGTGCTGGTAAAGCGCAGGATCGAATTTTTTTTAAATTTCTGCCTGCGGGCGGTAATGGGAGGAATCTCCATCTATGGGATCAATCTGCTTTTAGCAGCATGGGGAATTTCCTGTTCGGTGGGGATAAATTTCTGCAGTCTTTTGACATCCGGAATCCTTGGATTCAGCGGGGTTTCTCTGCTTTATGCAGTTGCGGCTTTTCAATTTTTGTAAGAATCTGCCAAAAATTGTGAACAAACTGTAAACAGCATTTACTTTTCTAAAGGCATTCTCTATAATAAAAAATGTGATAAACGTTTATCTGAAAGGTGGCATTCGCCATAGGCTCAAGTATTTCCGAGCCAGATTCCATTAAAAATTGCAGCATGAAGAAACCGGATCTTGTGTTGCAGGAGGTAACAGTGAAAAACACAAGATTATGGATTGCGGATTCTGAAGTATCCTATGCAGATGCTTTCAGAGAATACGTAAATCTGAGAAAAAGTCATTTATTTCAGGTACAAATGTGTACGGAACCGGAACAGTTTGAAAAAGTGCTTTCTTCAGAAGAGATTGAAATTCTGCTGATATCAGTAAGATGGTTTGAAATGTTGAAAGACTTCATCCGGAATGAATGTGTGATCCTTTTATCTGAGGGCAGCGTTCCCAAAGAACTGGGCAGTTATCCAACCGTGTACAAGTATCAGTCTTCGGAGAATATTCTTCGGGAAATTATGTATTATTACTCGGAACAGGACGAAGAAGAGTATTATACACAGACGCATAGAGACAACCAGGTGATTGGGGTGTATTCCCCGTCGGAAGGGGTCAGGAAGAATCAGTTCGCGCTTACTTTAGGGCAAATCCTTGCAGAGGACCGGAATGTTTTATATCTGAATCTGGAGGAATGCTCCGGATTTTCTGAGATTCTTTGTGAAAGTCATTGGAACTTGTCAGACTTAATTTATTACCTTAGGCAAAATAAAACGTCGTTTCTGTATCGCCTGAACAGCATGGTTCGCAAGATGGACCGTCTGGACTATATCCCACCCTGCGAGTCTTATACGGATTTTTGTCAGATTACCGTAGAAGAGTGGCAGCGTCTGCTACATTTGATCCGCACACAGAGTGCATATGATTTCATAATACTGGATCTTGGCAATCTTACAGGGCACGAAGCTGATCTGCTGAGACAATGCAGCGGGATTTATGTGCTGACAGAACGGGATATTATTTCCCAAGGCAGAGTTGAACAGTGGGAAGGTCATATCCGGACATCAGACGGTATGGATATTCTGGAAAAACTTCAGAGGCTGGAATTGCCGAATTGTATAACGGAATTATGTGGGGAGGAAGACCTCCGTATGCTGCCGCAGCAGAAACTGGGATATTATGTCAGAGAACTGCTGCAGGAATAATTCCTTTGAAACAGTAAGCTGCAGGACTGCAGAGCTGGAACAGGAGGTACCATGGAACAGGCATCAGGGAACTCAGAGAGATTTCTGGAGCTGAAAAGACGGATATTGGAACGGGTGGATTTAAGCAGAGAAGTGCCCGATGAGGAGATGCAGGACCTGATTGACGAGGTTGTACTGTCTTACGGAAGAGAACAAAAGCTCACATTGAATGATAAATGTCGACTGAAGAAGGAATTGTTTCATGCACTTCGGAAGATGGATGTTTTGCAGGAACTTTTGGATGAACCGGAAGTTACGGAGATTATGGTCAATGGCATGGAAGGTATTTTTCTGGAAAAAGGCGGAAAACTTATGCGCTGGGATAAAAATTTTTATTCCCGGGAGCGGATCCTGGATGTAATCCAGCAGATGATAGGCGCCTGTAACCGGGTGGTCAATGAATCCCAGCCTATTGTAGATGCGAGGCTTGCGAATGGCGACAGAGTACACGTAGTCCTTCCTCCTGTGGCTGTGAACGGGCCAATTATCACAATACGACGATTTCCGGAAAGCCCGATCACCATGGAGAGACTTCTGGAACTGGAGAGCCTCTCCTTGGAAGAAGCACTTTTTCTGAAAGGGGCTGTCCGTTCCGGGTATTCAATTCTGATTGCAGGAGGGACAGGCTCCGGCAAGACAACATTTTTAAATGCGCTTTCGGAGTATATTCCGGAGGATGAACGGGTGGTGGTCATAGAAGACACTGCAGAACTTCAGATCCAAAAAGTGAAGAATCTGGTAAGGCTGGAAACCCGGACATCCGGGATGGAAGACTGCAGAGAGGTTACGATTCGGGATCTGATCCGGGCATCTCTGAGGATGCGTCCATCGAGAATCATCGGAATATATGGAGCAACCGCCCCTATAATCCCTTATTTTCGGTCTTTATTACAGGGTTTATATAATTCCTGTAGGAAAGCCTCTGTTTAAAGGCTTTTTAAATGCAAAAGACAAGTAACCTGAGTCACTTGCCTTTTTGTGGTGAAGTTGGAGCCATTATAAATGGTCTGGTAAATTAAGATTATATGCTTCTTCTAATTGTGATTTTAGCTTTTTGATTTCTTCTAAAGCTTCTTCATATTTGTCTTTGTATTTATTTTCAGAAACAATGTCATTTTTTATTTTATCCAGAGCTTTTTTTAAATCCCTATTTTCTCTTTTGAGAATTTGAATATAAGTATCGGCTGAATCTTTACTTCTGTTTTTGCAATATCCAGTAGGAGTTATGTATTTATCAGCCAATTCTTTCATATCTGGGTGTTTGGAAAAGTAAGTTCTGCTTACACCTGCCTCCCTACAAAGGTCAGCAAGAGTAAATTCTCCTTCTTTTCTTAGCTTGTTGATGGCTTTCTTCACATCATCAGCTTTTTTCTGTTTAACGGCTTCATTATGCTTTTTAACGCCAGCCATTTTTTTCTCTTTAGCTGTCATTTTTCTTAACCCCTTTCTCTAATTTTGAAATAATCTTTTCCAGAGCTTCTTTTTCCTTTAAAGCCTTTTTGAGCATCATAGTATAATCATTAGCCTCGGCTATCTTAATAGTTGCTTCAATCTCCAATAACTGTATATGATAAGCATTGAGAAACTGAAAACTTGGAATGAACATGGAGCAGTTAAAACATGCATTTGCTTTTGCACATGGAGTAGTTAGTGGATTTTTGCCACAATATCCATTACAAAGAGCAACAGATTTTTCTGGAATTATTTCTGCCATATCTTTTCCTTTTCCAATGTTACGAATAAGCATTTCATCTTTTTCTAATCGTGGTCTTAATTGTTCTTTGACAACATCAGTAGTAACAGTTGCATAGTGACTTAATGAGCTTAATGTTGTTTGCCCTAATAATTGTGCAGCAATATCAACACTTGTACCTTCGCTGATGAGATTCGTAGCAACAGTAGCTCTAAATCTATGAGTGGTAACGTGGAGTATCTTTCCATCCCTGCCTAAAACATTGTTTTTAACAAGTACCTTATTGATGTTCTCATTTATTGTTCCAATATTGACAGGTGTATTTTTTTCCGTAACAAAAACATATTTCACATTTTCTTCTCCAAATCGCTTTTTATTTCGCTCAATTTCTGCAAGCATAATCTTTATTGTAGTTTCAAATATTGGCTTTTCATTAACCGCTTGCGTTTTGTACTGCCATAAATCAAGATAGTATGTGCCATCGTCATTCTGTTTAATAGCATTAACATCTAATTTTGCAAGCTCACAAAAACGCATACCAAGAAATAATAAGCAGTAAACCATTCGACCATAGAGCTTTGGCATTTGTGGAAGGACATTAAGTAATCCTTTTATTTCTTTATCTGTAAGATATTTGCTTTCTTTTTTGGTTTTTAGAACATAATCATTACTCAAAAATAGCTGTTGCTGTGGCATGTTATCTCTTTCAAGTAGCTGCCCCCAATCGAAAAATACTTTTAGATTGAGTATGGCAACATTCGCCTTGTGAGAATTATATCCACTTGCAGTCCTTATCCAAGTAAAGTATTCTTCTACGACATCTCTGGTTAAATCAGCTAAACTTTTAAGCGGATTGTTTTCATCCAGCCAACGAATAAATAGTTTTATATCAAATAAATAAGCATATACAGCACCAAAGGTAATATCACGTAGTTTGAATAAACAAAAAGCCTGTACATTTTTTAGAGTAGCGGGATTTTTTATTTCTCTAAAATCCAAAACCTTATCAGAATCTAAGCCTTTACAGAAAGACAATTTCTTAGGATGCCAGATTAGTTTTTCTGTTTCTGGAATATCCTTTTCATAATATTGTCTTATTATAGATTGAGCATAAGTGATGAATGTGGTAAATCTACTCTTTCTGCTTGCTCTCTTAAATTCCTGACCAACAAACTGAGTGCCATTTTCAATGGTTGTTTTATTCTTCTTATGTGTTGACAGGAAAAACTCAAATATAGATAAGTCCTCCAGCTCAAGAATACTCTCACTATTGACCATATATGTATTGACATATTCAGCAAGAATTTTGTAGCGATCATAGTATTCGGCAAATGTATTGATTCTGATTTGCTTAACTTCGATTATGTAATACATGAAGTATTTGAACTCTTCTACAATAAATGGATTTTTGCAGAGAGTGAATTTAAAAATATTATCTGTGGTGTTTGAGCGAGCATTCCAGTCAGATTTTCTTTTTGCAGGAGCATTTTTATAAATATCCCACTCTTTGACTTTCCATTCATCGTCTTTGTATTTATCTGGAATATCAAAGGTTGGTAGTGCTGGTATTAATTTTAATTGTTTCGCTGGCATTATCTCCCTCCTTTTCCTCTAGTATTTGAATGATGTTTTCAAGTTCTTTTATTTGTCTTTTGGCTGTTTCAATGTTTGGTGTCCAGCCGTTTGCTTCATATATCACAAGCCTAGACTTAATTGTTGCAAGCTGATCCTTGTGAATTTGCAGGAATTTCCTTGATGTCATAAAGTGTGGACATGAAAGACAAGCATCTACAGCAGGACAAGTGCCAAGTTTCGGAGCAAGTCCACATACACCATTTGGTAATATATTATTTTGTAGATTTTCTTTCAGCCATTCAGCTAATTCTGCTTCTCCAGTTTTTGAAAAATATTTATCAGCTTTCATTTTTCTAAACTCTTCTGGACGTTTTACATAGGAAAGTGTCATTTGTATCTCCTTATGCCAAAGGACAGCTTTTTGTATTGTGACGATTGGCACATTATAATTTTGATACAAGTCAGTAGAAATTGTGCGCCTATAACTGTGTGTCGTGTAATTGTAAAGTGTGCCATCTTCATTTTTAATGCCCCACTCATTGCATAATTTTTTGAAGTTATTTCTGAAAGTAAGTGCATTATATGGGTAATTCTTTTTTTCTTCAGATGGAAAGAGATATTCCTCCTCGTAATCAAGAGCATTTATAATTTTAATTTGCTCTTGGATCAGTTCAAACAACGCTTTAGGAATTAAATTCATAATTGCTTTTTGCATTTTCTGGCAGTTGTAAGGTCTAACATAATAACCATCTTTGCTATCTTCATACAGGCAGTCTGTTCTAAGTTGGCATACGTCAGAGAGCCTCATACCTGTACAATAGTTAATCAAATACATAAGCAAATAGTTAAATGGAGCTTTGTGTAAATGATTGAAAATCTGTAATATTACATGTTCTGATACAATTTCATCACAGGCTTTACGTTCATTTTTTCTGCACATTCCTAAATTTACAGGAATAGGATTTTTCATAATTCCCTTTACTGCAAGGTATTCATACATGCCATATATGCGAGAAATATTATGGTTATAGGCATCATCAGATAAATTCTTTTTAAAAACCAAGTATTTTCTGAAATCTTTATCTGTAACATCCAGTATGCTTTGTGGATATATAAAATCGCAAAATCTACAGATATGTGAAAAATAGTTTATTGCTGTTGAGAGAGCCTGCTCTGTATTACCGAGCAGATATTTTATATATAGTTTTGCATATTCTCTATTTTCTACATTTTCAATCTGTCTGAAATAGAATGTATATTCACTTGAAGATTTATTGACACGTTCATCAGGCAACTGGAATATACTTTTATCCCAAGTATCTCGCTCGAACCCTTTTCTTGTATCATACATTTCAAGCAAGGCATTTTTACAGGTGATAATGATTTTTTTACAATCTTTGTAATAATGATTTTCATTACAATACCTGTCAAAAAGTTCCTTTAGCTCTTTGTCAGGAATCTCCGTAATACCATTCAGGTCTGACATAAATTTTGCCAGTCTTAAAACATAATATATTCTGTCAGAAGCCCTTTTGTAAGGGACTTCACGACAGAAGATGGAAAAAAGTAAATCTCTAAATTGTTGTCTTGAGGTATCATTTTTAATTGAAGTAAAATCAATCACTACTTTATAAAAGCGTTTGCTTACATCTTCAAAGGGGATTGATTTCAGTTCAACAATATCATCGCTTAATAATTCCATTACTCTGCTTTCTAATGGTGTTATACAAGTTATACTTTTTTTAGTTGCATCTGCGCTATGCAGCTTACTGGGTTTTCTTTTTAATTCTATAATCTTCGCCATAGTATTAATCCTCCATATCTTGTAATAAAAAGTCTACGAGTTCATCGGTACTCATACCATCAGGGTGAAATTCTTTATTTGCTTTATCGTAATATGTTTTCATAGCAGCCTGTCTTGTGGGTGTATCTGCTTTTGCATAGATAGAAGCGGTGGTATTGACATTTTTGTGTCGCAGGGTGTCTTTGATTTCCACCATATCAGAGCCTTTTTGAAGCATATCTACCGCCAAGCCATGCCTGAGCATATGAGGGTGAAGTCCTTCGATACCTACTTTCTTACCAAGTTTAGAAACCATATCTTCAATGGTGTCACGTCTCATGGGTTTATATTTATTTGTGTCTGAGTATAGATTGATAATGACGTAATCTGTATCAATATCTGATAAAGTTTCAATCAGGTAGTTATTAATTTCCCTGGCAAGAGCATCTGATACAAATACAATGCCTTCTGAATCATATTTCACAGCAGAATCAGGATTATTTGGATCGTTTCTTTTTGTGATATAGATTTTGTTGTTGCCAATATCTCTTAGGTCTGCAATATTAAGTCCAATTACTTCTGAGACTCTAAGTCCTCCTTCAAACATAAGTCCAATAATTATCCTGTTGCGCTGATTTGTTGCTTTTTCATAAAGAAGTTCATATTGACTTCTGGTGACATATTCAATTCTCTTTTTGGGAACTTTCTCCTTTAAAATAGAGGTAAGTTTCTTTTCCTTCTTCAAAATCATTTCTGATAGGAAAGAGCCAAATTGAGAATTGCTTCGTGTTTCTTTATAAAGATGTAGCGTGTCTATTCCTTCATCGAACTCTAAAAAATCGTAGAAGGACAGGACAGCATTCATGATCTGGTTTACAGTGATTGCCTGCCTTTTGGCTACATATCCGTTAATGGGAGTAAGTTTTTCATCATAGTCTGGATATTTGAGCCAGAACTTAAATGTTGACAGGTTTGACAAAACCACTGATTTTTTGTTCTGCCCGACACCGACTGCTGTGTGATAATCAAGTCCTACAAGGGAAAGCCATTCATAATAGAGCTTTAAATGCTGCGCATATGTTTTGCTGGTATTACTGCTAAAGCCATTACTGAGCATATGGAGCATGAAGCGGTAGACTGGCATGATAGGTCTATTGTTATCGTCAACTAGAAAATAGATAGTGCCGACAGCCTTTTTTACACTTTTGACTTCCATGCTGGTTCCTCCTTTCTTAATTTTCAAGGTGCAAAAGAATAGCGCTAATCTTTATATAAAAATCGTAACAGAAGATTTTATTTTCATAAATCTGTAGTATGGCGTTGGAATCGTGAATGGTTTTATTGCCTCTAAATGGCTTTTATGGTATGATAGATACAACATACATACAATATATGTGTAAATTACATTAAACATTTAAAGGGGTATTTTTCGATGAAAGTTAAAAAATCTCCATATGCTACAAAGCTGGTAGATATAAGCAAAGAAAGCTCTGCAAGCCTTAATTACAGGGTGCGGAGGGCAATCTGCGATTCATTGGAACACCGCTATCCGATTGACATTTACAATATTTCTAGGATGACAGGCATAGCCAGACAGACGCTTTACAATGACAAAGAGATCAGGTCACTGATCGAATATTACAAAGAGTACTGCCAGCACAGGCTTGATAGCTATAAAGGGGAAACTGAAAAAGATGCAAAAGAAAGGATGAAGAAGTTCCGTTTTCTTGCGGATATGCCATCACTCCAAGGCATGGAGCCAGTGATGGATGAGCTTATAGAGGAAAATCATAGATTAAATACTCAATATATGAAACTTCAGACAAAGATTTTTGCTTTGGAAAATGGGATAGAGATAGAGAACTAAGCTCTATCCCATTTTGTATACATCAGTTTGAATCTTTGCTATAGTAAAATTCATTCATTACTTTTTCGCAATCCTCTTCACTGGTCAAGTCATAATGCCCGTAGTTAAGGCTCTTTGTAGTTTCGTTCCAACCAGTCCAAACTGCATATGTACCATCATCCTTTTTTGCCGATACCATATAAAGATAGGAATCGTCTGGATGATACGATTTTCTTCTAACTTTCAGAACAGCATACTTGGGGAGATGTTCCTTAAAATATGCTTTTACATCTTCTATAACTTCTACTGATACATATAATTTGCTCATATTCATATTCTCCTTAACAATTTGATAAAAGTTTTTCCCTGTGAAAGCTGATAAAGCATTTATCGCCAATAATGATATGGTCTAATAATTCTATTCCTATCAGTTCTCCTGCTTGTTTTATGCGTTTCGTGATAGCTATATCATCAGAAGAAGGTTCAGGATAGCCTGACGGATGATTATGTACAAGAATGATTCCAGTAGCACCAATCATCAAAGCTCTGCTAAAAATCTCTCGTGGAGAAACTAAGCAATTTGATACAGTGCCATGGGATATTTCAAATATCCCTGTTATATCACCTTTTGTATTTAAGGTAAGAAGATACATATATTCTTCTGCCATGTTCTGTAAATCTAGCAGGTCATTAAGAGCGTTTACTATATGCTCGGCACATTGCAATTTTTTATATGCAGAGTAATTTACAGCTTTTTCCTTTATAAGCTCGCTACGCTTGGTTTCTCTGTTAATCTTTACATTATAGCTTGTAATCCTCATATATTCTCCTTATGCTTAGATAAGTGGCAACATATAAAATCTATCGCCAAGTACCTGCGATAATTCGGCAGTATCTTCTTCACTAGAGATAAGCTGCAGGTGATAGAAGATAAGACTAGAAAAGGTTTGCTGCAGTGTCCTATGGTCACAAGACATAATTTCAGCCACTTTCATCATTTTGCTGTTATCTACAGATTCTAGTCTTTTTCTGATAAAAGGAACTGTAGCCAGTAAGCGTCCAACTTTTGCCGACTGCTCATTTCGTAAGTCAGTTCTGTATTCATTGCTTGTTAAAATCTTAATCCAGCAAAAATCTAAGTCTTGCATGTCTTTGGAATTTTTCTGCTCCGTTGCAATAAGCTGTGGCTTGAATAGAAAGTTATTCACTTCGCCAGAAAAGTATCTTGCTATTTCTTTTACTTCTGTACTTTTTAAATCCATCATTTTTCCTCTTCCTTTCTTAAATCTTTTGCAGACTTCCGTTTTCGTCAATGTAGGTCATATTCATTTTTACATATACTCTGACTTCTTTTGACTTTACCTGTTTTCGTGTGTTGGCGTAAGGAGCGCTTACGCTTACAACGTCATAGTAATTTTCAAAATCTGCAATTAGTTTATCTATTTCTTTTTGTGTTCCTGATAATCTTATATCCATATTAGTTACGTATCTCTTACCTTTCTTGAAATCATTAGCTAAGAGTTATGCTTTTTCATAATACAGATCCCAGACAAATTCATTTTCGTCTTTTAATTCCCAATTATGAGATTCGCAAAACTCTCTGGCTTCTTCTTCAGTTTCTGTTTCAAGCACCTCTATATATGCGTTTTGTGATGCCTTAAAAACTTTATGCTTCATAGTAGTTATCTCCTTTTTTAGAATAAAAGGGGCATTATCAAAGTGATAATACCCCTAAAAACAACTCTTTGGATTTTTCGTACAGCTTTATGCGCCCTGTTCCACCAGATACAATCCTTCGTGCAAAGGAGCTTCTTCTGTTTCAGCATCTGTAGGAGGATTCATAAAAGAATACGCCTCTTCTTGTGCGGCTTCTTCTGATTCGTTTTCTTCGGTAGAGATTTCGCTATCCTCAGATTTAAAAGTTTCTTCGGCAGAGGTTTCATTATCCTCAGATTCGGCGGTTTCCTCTGTAGAGATTTCATTTTCTTCCAGATTGGAGGTGCCAGTGGAATCTGTCTCAGGTATTTCTTCGTCACTTTCAGAATCTTCTTCTGCCTCGGCAGGAGTATCCAGTTTGAAGTGCTTAGTGAAGTGTGCCTCCATAGTGGTAAGCCTTCCCAAAACCTTTTCCTTTTTGATAGAGCCGCTAGAGCAATACTGGCTGTATTCCTTATTGCTTACAAAGAAGTATAAGAACCAATCATGAAATTCGTCAGGTTCAATCTCTTCCTTTATAGCAATATCTGCCATAATCACTACCATCGGAACATTGATTTTTTTCAGGAGCTTTTCTTTTTCATCAAAAGCCTCATCCAGATAGTCAATGATCTCAAGAAGCAGGTCTTTCTGTTCTTCGGAATAATTGCCTTTGATAGCAGCGCTATACTTCATGACCTCATCAGCGGAAATGGAAGCGTATTCGTAATTATTGTACTTATGATCCAAAAGCATCATACTCTGTAAAAGGGTACACATGTCATCGGACTTCCTGAGCTGGAGCTTACTGAAATTACATTTTTCTGTGAAAAAGCTGCCAGTCAGAATGGAATTGATAAACCTTGCATTTTCAGTACCCATAAGAGGTCTTGCCTTCTGCGGTTTGCTAAGTGGTGTCGAATTATTCAGACGGAAGAAAATTTCTTCGATCTCGTCATCCGTTGCATCCTCAAACGCAAAGATGGAAAACTTAAAGCGTAATAATTCCTGCCTAACATCCTCGTCCAGTTCCTCAAAGGTTCTGCCAGCAAGTGTATAGGTTTCGCCTTCGATTTCAGCGGCAGGCGTTTCTTCATTTAAGGCATACTCGCCGTTGATGAATGAGAAAACAGTTGTCATTCTCTGCTTACCGTCAAGTACAGAATACTTATAGATTGCTTTTCCTTTATCGTCTGTTTCGGCAGAATCTGTCTTTTCAACATAAACCGCAGGAACAGGATAGTTTGCCAAAATACTATGTACGAGTAAGCTCTGCTGAAGATTAGTCCACTGTGACGACTGCCTCTGGATAGGGTGATCAAAATTCAATGTCTCCTTGCTGTCATGCATACTTTTCAGGTTCTTAATTGTCCAATTCAATGTTGTTTTAATCATAATTTTTTCTCCTTTTCTCTGTTAGGGTATTTTTTCTATATTTAGTTTTTTGTTAAATCATTTGGCTTAAAGATATGCGTCAATCTTTCCAGTTTCAGCGTCATAATGGTAAATGCTGTTACTAAGGAATATATCTGGCTGGATAATATTTTTGTCTCCATTAATCGTCCTTACCATATATTTGATTTCATCCACTCCCATATTTGTTGAAGTTGGAAAAAGCAATGCTTCTTCTGTAGATGAGGGGATGATGTAGAAAGAACCAAATCTTTTTGCAAAGGTTTCAAGCAGCTTAGGATAGAAAATGTTCGCAAAACCAAATTTTTGATATTTATTTGTCACTACATATATAAAGTCATCTGGAAGGGTTTCAATAGTTTCTTCCATAAGCCCTCTGTCCTTAAAGCCTTCATAAATTGTTTCCGTTATCGGGGAAATCTGTAAAGGCAGTACCTTTGGGAAATTCTGATGGGCAATCTCATAAAGTTCTTCCTTTGAAATTCCCCATATTTCCAGCAAGCTATTTGTAATAACATAGCTTATACTTTCTTCTTTGCTTATGTTAATGATGCAATAGAAGATAATCGCCAAATCAAAGAACTCAACATGGGGAATATTTGGAAGCTGATCGGCATATTCTTTTGCATTTACAACTTTGTAAACAATCCTGTTTTTTTGAGCGTTAAAGTCTCTGAAATCAGTGGCATTAAAGCTATACTGTTGTGATGCAAAAAAGTAAGCTGCGACAATTTCTTTTGCCAAATCCTCTACAGAAACACCTTTCATATAATCATCCAGATAGTTCTTATAATAGAACGTAGGGCTGACTGCTGAATCTTCTTCTGTGATAAGGAATGCTTCTACCTCTTTGCCGTTTTTAAAGACTGTATAAGTCTTAACTTTAAAGCTGTCTGCAAGCATGTCTTTTAATGCTTTTGATAATTCTTTCTTCATTTTTTCATACATATCTTTGTCCTCCATAAATTAATATTGGGTATTGTATTTATCCATCTGACGGATAAGGTATCCAGTCATACGGGCATACTTTTTAATAAGAGAGCTTTTGGAGCCGCCTTTAAGAAGTTCCTGATAGCGGTCATTTTCCCTTTTGATGTCTGCATACATTTCTGCAAACTCTTTGGCTTTTTCGTCATTCTTTTTCTCTAATATTTCAATGTAATTATTGATGAATATAATCTGAGAATCGAATAAGCCAATGGTGGGCATACTCTCAAAATATTGTTGGTTACTTTTTTCGTACTTGTACTCGTCAAGCTTCATTGCGATTTGGAGCTGGCTGAGAGTTTTTTTATCTACTTGAATCATTTTTTATTCTCCTTAATCTATACTTTTTATTAATTCTTTTCTTTACCTACTTCCAAAGATAATGGTTTACAACTACGTTATCCCTGGAGTGCTGTAAGTTATAGCTCACTGCGGAAAGTATGCCTTTATCAAAAGATCTCCCAAGCATATCCCCTTTACAGTGATATATTTTGCCAGTAGCAACATCGCCACGATCCTCAAAATACTGATATAAGTCCCTGGCATAATCAGCTCTCATATCGTGAATTGAGCCACTCGGCAACTGCGCTTTTAAAAACAGCCTGTTTTCTCCGTTTACAGGATGTGTTTCAGCAGTTTTTAAATATTCTCTTAGTTCCTCAACGTATTTTGGATTTACTAAACACCAACGCTCAATGCCGCCCTTGCCACGCTTAAAGACCTCTAAATTGCCGTCAGGAGCTTCTCTGAAATCTTCCATACGAAGTCTAAGAGCTTCCGTTCTGCGGCATCCTGTGGCTTTAAGAACCATTTTAGCGGTATCCCAGCGTTCCTCTGGGGAACGGTAATCGGAAGAATTAACGCCCCTACAACGCTTAATATTTGCTCTGTGACGGACAGGATAATCATAGCCAAAGTCATTCTTCCTGCAGTTATAGGCAGAAGCAAGAGCAGAACCATATTGAGCAAGAGTCCAAGCTGAAAGTCCTTTATCTTCTTTGTCTTGAAGAAATTCAGGCACATACTTTTTGCAGTCCTTAAAGGTTTTGACTTCCTTGTGGCTTGCAATCGTCTCAGCTATGAATTGTTTACATACTCTTACATAAGAATTAAATGTAACAGTGCTGTAGATGCCTCTTACAGTTGCAGAATTTCTACCAGCTTTTCTTGCAGCCTGTTTTGCTTCAAATTTGGATTCGCCAAACTTTTTCTGCTTATTCAGTTCTTTTAAACATTGGTGTGTAATATTTGATTTTTTACCCATTTGGCACCTCCAATCTTGGAGATAAGCGCTTATGAGTAAAAGTTTTTATGAAACAACAAATTGCTTAGAAACCCAATCGAATATCAGGTTAGAAAGTTTAGAAATCATTTCCAGAGTTGATCTTAATTCTTTTAAATCCTTACTTCCCCAGCTCGCTATATACCCAAAGGAATACTCTTCTGAGGATAATTTTTCCATACTTGTTTCATTCGCCAGCATTTCAATAACGCAGTAGGCACAGCTTTCAGCAACAACTTCTTTTGTGTCACGATCAAAGTCTTTCGTGTGTTCTTTGAAAAGTGTTTCCTGATAGTAATGGCTATATTCGTGGATAATGGTTTTTAGCTTATGTAAAGCCGAAAGAACAGGCTTTAAACATATCTCTTTTTTAACAAGACTATAATAGCCATTTGGATCTGTGTCTGTTTTGAGGTCGTAATCGTAACGGATTGGAACCTCTGATGTTGCGAGTAAAGAATTAAGCAGCTTATTCAGTTCTGGTGTATCAAATTCCAAATTCTGTGTAAGCCTCGGCAGTTCATCACCAGTTGTTTGGCTCAGATCGAAAACGTGTCCAATTTTAAAGTAGAGCTTACGCTTTTCGATCTTCCTTTTGTATTTGCTTCCGTCAGGTCTGGTACATTCTTCCTCTTCCCAATACTTTTTGGGAGTAGGTACAAGTATCTGGATGCCCTTAGAACCTTTCTTTACGATTCTGTTGAACTTCTCCGTCCAGTCCTTATAAGACGCTACAAAACTGGCTTTTGGGCATTGCATCAGGATAAGAATGGTATTATTGAAGCTGTAGTTATGAAATTTGCTAAAAGTCTCCAAATACCTTATGTAGTTTTCTGATGTGAATACCTCTTTCACGCCGTTTTCGAGATTTTGTAAAATCTCTTTCATTTGTTGTTGCCGCTCTTCAAGCGACCGCTGAGTATACTGTTTACTCATAACCTCTTTACCTCCTGTTTTTTATTTCCCTAGATTCGTTAAAATCTAAAGCATGGTCAGGGTGAGCCTTTTTTGCCTATTACCATGGGAATAGACAGGCTTGTGAAAAAATAAAATTTACGAGTTACTTTATATGCACACATTTCACCAAAGAAACATGGAACATAACATCCAGAAGCTACCTGGCTTCTTTATCTATATAAAGAGAATCTAATTTTGTGTAAAACAAAAAAGACCTCGTTAAATTGTAGAGGATGTTTTCAAATAGCGTTTGCCATTTGCAGATATTTAGTTGAGAAAATCAGGGAAAATGATTAAGCTCTTAGATCTGTAATCCTGCCTAGACTGAAAATCCTTCTTGCATCCGTCTCGACTGTTACGAGCTAGTTTAAGGATATAGACATTGACTTTAGATTCTTGAAAAAAGAATACTTATTACTTAAAAGTGACGAGCCTCTCACGCTGCGTCATCCCTCTGGCTACTGTCATGACCATTACATGCTGGTTAGGGATATATTATCTTACTTTGAGTTTCTGAAAAGAAACATCTAATTAACTTATGATTTAATTTTATTACGCAAATACGTTTTTGTCAAGTATGCATAAAAATATATCGAAAAATTAAAATTATATTATGCAAAATATACAATATTATGATAAATTATAAACGAAATAAAGAAAACCAGTAGATTGTTCTACTGGTTGTGGGTTATTGATAATATGAATTTTGAAAAGGATTTGTGTATGTAATCAATGCATTTTTTATTAGATTTTGGAATCTTGCTTCTTCATTGAGGAAACATTGGTTACAATTTTTTAGCAAAGGATTAAGAAAAGGGCAGGTGGAGCATGTTAGCACAGGTGTCATGTTGTTGTTGAATTTTTTAAGTATTAATTTATATGCGGTGGTCAATGTATAGAGGTTGGCACTCAGTAAATCTCTTAAGATTTCCAACTTTTTATCATATTCATTATAATTCAGAATATTTACAAAAGTATTAGGATGTGTATAACTATTGGTTTTTGATGATATAGTCAATAAATCTCTAGAAATGTTTGCATTGTACATTTGGGTTGCTATCTTATATTTTTTGGGGATATTGCATGATCCTTTGAGTATGGAATGGTATTTTGTATTGTATTGTTTATTCCTGTCAGCACAGTGTTCCATGACTGATAAATAGTCTGGATCGTTACAGAGATTCACCAAATCCAGAAATGCTTCAATAGAATGGCGGGTATTCCGCTGAAGGACAGAAAAACCCAGACATTCTAAATCAATGTCAGTAGTGTATAACGAAAAGTAGTTTGCAGTAAAATCTTCCTTGATATAAAAAAAGAGCATGTATTCTTTTGTTCCTAAGATAGTAGTGTTCATATTTATCAGCGTCTGTATTGAAGAATCAATATAGCCAAGAATATTATTGTTGTTATAAAAGTCACGATTGAGAAATTGCATAGTAGTCCATCCTTTCTAAAAAATCAGCTCAATTATATAGCGGAATATAGTAAATATCAAGAAAAATCTTCAAAGGGGCGGTAACGCCCATAATAGGGTGCCAGACATGGCACATGTATAAAAGACTCTTTTTGTGCAGCCGAAAGCGTGTTGGCTATGAATTTACGCTCCCACATGTGTTAGTTGTTGTTTATTTTGTTAAAGTTTGTGCTTGTCAGCCCAAACCTTAAAAAATAACCAACAACAAGAGCATCGCCTACTACGCCCTTTATTGCTTCCAAAGGTCAACATATATTTTTAGTAAGCTAAAAATATATATCTTCCCAATGGAAGCAAAATTAAAAATATTTTTTTCATTTCCGTTGTAATAAAAAAATGATATATAAGAGCTTAAATAAATTTATTATACGAAATGTATTAACGAAATTTAAAAAAGATATTGACGAAAACCTATTTCTATAATAGAATTATTTTAGGTAGAGAAAAGGTATGGATTTTGTTTTTTAAGTTTTTTGTAAAGGACAGATCTATGCTTTTTTTGTTGCCTAAATCATAAGCAAAAGAGGATATCCTCTTTTATTTGTATATTACATATACAAATAAAACCTCTCTTGCAGTCTATAAATTATTTGGTATTGTCTCTATTATCCTCTTATATAAAATCCTCATATATAAAAGTCAATATCAAGAAATAGATTGAAAGGAGAATTGAATTGATAAAAAAATTTAATCAAGTATTTTCAGCAATTTTAGCAGCCTGTGTCCTATTTACATCTGTGCCTGTTAATGCTTTGTCAGCAGGAGAATCGAACACCGTAGGTGCAGAGCATACGCTCACAGAGCAGCAAACGCTGGATGAATTAAACACAGAAAACATAGCAAGTACGGAAGAATCTAATGCCACTTCTACAGAGGTGGCAACAGATTCAAATGCAAAAGAAGATACATCTATATCAGACATATCCTCTAATGATATAGATTCTTCTGAAGAAAAACTGAATAATGAAATATCATTACAAAATGATGAAACAGAAGATGGTGAAGAACCATCCACCGATAACTGGGAGCTTGGACTTGTATTTTATGATTCAACAGTAGATAATGGAAAAACTCCACTTACAGAGATTGGTTGGGATGCATCAGATGGCGGATATGGACAAGGCACTCCAAGAGTAATTACAGTACAGATAAATTATAAGAATACAAATACTGTGACGACTTATCAACCTGGGGAAGCTCAAATAGTAATTCCAAATCTTTTATACCCTAATGAGAGTGGAGCTCCTCAACTTAATACCAGTGTTTTATTTGGAGCTAATGATGCAACTCATTCTGGCTATGATTGGGATATAAAAATGTATGATAGTAATGATCGTGTGACAACAATTTATAGTCCTTCTTATGTTAAAAATTTGGTTTTAACTAATGCAAATACGATTGAGGAAAAATCAAATTTTGAAGGGAGTATAAAATTATCTTACACAATGACACCTTCCTCAGAAAACTTTACCACATTGGGTGGGGAAGTAAGTGAAGATGAATGTACACATACCCTATTAAAAAATCTCAAAGCCACGTTAATTTCTAATATAGAAAATGAAAGCTATAAAGATATAGAAAGTAATGAAATAGTTTTTGACTATACAAGGACATACATTCATCCATGGCAAAGAGTAATTCCTACTATTGAAAAATCAGCATTAAAGTTGCAAAAATCATATGATGGTTTAGGAGAAAATGCTGAAAAATATATTTGGGTATTTTATAAATTTCATCCAAGCAATGTTAGTAGTGTCTATTATCCATATATAAGTTTAAAAAACTATGCTGTATATGATGTTTTTCCAACTGATTGTAAAGTGCTTTCTTTTCAGGGGAATCTTATAGAACCAGTAGAAACAGAAAGCGGAAAATATAAATTTACACGTTCAAATGCAGAATATACTGCTTCAGGAAGTTATTATGATCTTGGCGTATATGTTGGCTATCCAAGAGATAAATACTATGATTCTGCTGGTAATGTCATTGAAGAAAATTTATCTGACAATGAATATATTAATGAAAATGGTAACTTAATCATTAGAAATACTGCTGATTTGTATGGCACATATTCCGATAGAGATGAAGAAGAACCATTGGATTCATCAACAGTAGAAATTGCTTTAAATGAATTTGAATTTCACTATTCTGGAAATTTATATGGGATAAATAAATCTGGAACAGGATATTTAAGGTATCAAGATATTTTGGTAGAAGATGAATATTCATATTGTTCATATACAACTTATCCCACCGCCTATTATACAGGCAATCCAATGACTTTAAAAATTGGTGATGATCTTCTATATGCTACAGATAAGACAGGTGGATATTCAAAGTTAGATGATAATGAATATTATTTTGGTTCCATAGGTTTTCCGACACTTTATAATGGTAATGGTCAGCAAATTTCTACCAATAAATATGATTGCGAGTTGTGGGTTAGATATGCAGAAAATTCAGAATATACATTATATGATTCTTTTAAAAACTCTTCCTCCGAAAAAAGTTGGTCATTTACAAAAACAAATAAAGTTGTGGGATTTTATTTCATAATTAAAGATATGAAAGAAAGCTTAGTAAAACCAAGTAGTTATTATCGAAGTTTTACTTGTAGTGTTAGATTTTTAAGAAAGGATATACCACAACAAGGAGAATTATACAATTTTAACTATCTGCAAGTATATTTTAAAGATGGTGAAGGTAACTTAATTCTTCAAAATGAACCTGGGGCAGATTCTTATGGAAATATTTTTACATATGACAACATTGCAACTTATGATCTAGAAACTTATGGAACATATATGCAAAGAGGAGTATGTAAACATACTTGGGATTATTATATTGTAAAAAATAGAAATAATGGATTAATTACATCCAAAGCAGGCGGCTATAGTAATATACAGGATGCAAAGAATGAAGTTTTTAAAGGTAGTTTTAATATTAGGTTAGATATAAAAGGCTCTTCTAATTTTAGTAAAGTATATCTTGATCAATATGATGAAGATGACACTATAAAAGGATTAGAAGTCTATGATTTGCTGCCGAAAGGAATGGAGCTTTCTTCTACAAAAGAAGAAATTATTAAAAACTTATCGCTTTGCGGCTCTGGAAAAAATACTTCTAGTATTGCTTCAATAAATGCATTGGATGTTTATCCTGAAAATGACAGAGGAGTTAATTATGGGGATGTTCGAATGTACAATTTAAATGGAACTGCATATACATACAAAGAATTTCTTGACATACTAAAACGCAATACTCAAGTTGAAATTATTAAAAATTGGAATAATACAGGAAGAACTTTATTAAAAGTAATAATAGATATCACAGATGAAAATATTATAATTGGGTGCAAGACATATAATGATTCAAGATGGTATTTAGGTATTGGTCCAGTAATTAATTATGACTATGAAATTTCTTATGATTCCTATCAGGAATATGGAAATGTTTATAAAAATCATGTATATGCTGAATTTTTAAATCCAAGCAGCAAGCAAACTTTAATCTCAGATAGTAATTATAAATCATCTTCCACAAGTGATAGTGGTTATTACGATAAAGATGCAGTAGATATTAATGAAAATGGAAAAACCAATGATAGATTGTGCTATTCATCTGCTACGACAACCATAAATTCTATAATTAGTAGTCACCAAGATGTGCAGACTCAAGTACAAACCAGTAAAAGTAATTTTACTACGGATAAAGCAACTTCTGCGTATACTGAAGAATATACTTACAAGTTAAGAGTTCGTACAGGACAAAATGCTGTTACTAATATGGTTATTGCTAATAATATAGAAATGGCTTATGGAAACAAGGATCATTGGCAAGGAAGTTTTCTGGGAATAGATACATCCTATATTGAAAATAAAACATGGAGAGTATATGAGCCAAAAAACGAAAATGCAGATGAAGAAGGCTATGTTACGAAAAAAGTAGTCGTGAAACCATATTATTCTACAAATCCAGAAGAAACGGATCTTTATCTTTCGGATCAAACAATAGTAGAAGAAGATGGCAAAGAAGTAAGCAAAACTATTTTCAAAACAGATAGCAATGGAAATATTCTTAAAAACACTAATTGGAAAGAATATACAGATTCTGTAGATAAATCAACAGTAAAATCTTTGGCATTTGAATTATTGGATGTAGAGACAGGAGAACCTGCCGTTATTCCTGCTGATAGCTTGCTTTATGTTTTGGTAAAGATGCAAGCTCCTGATGATCCATATGAGGGTGATGATTCAATAAAAGACTTGCCCAGACCTTTAGAGAATGACATAAAAACCTACACATATAATAATTGCTGGACACAATGGAATCCTATTGATGAAGTCCTTAATACAAAAGTGGATTTTGTTACAGGTATTAATTCTAATATAGTGCGTGTAAGACTTTTTGATTATTATGATTTAACGGTTAATAAGACTTGGGATGATGAGAATAATAGATGGGATTTACGTCCTGATAGTATTGATATTATTCTCAAAAAATCACGCATAGAAATAGAAAGAAAACAGATTACAAAAGATAATCCAACGGTGATTTTTAGAAATCTTTTAATAGATGATTCAAAGTTATACAGTATTGAGGAAGAACCTTCTTTAAACTATGAAGCATCAATAGAGTATAACGAATTAGACGATTGCTATGAAGTCACAAATACTCTAAAAGATGATGCGTTTACAGATATTTCAGGAACTAAAACTTGGGTGGGAGATACTGAATCCAAACGTCCAGAAAGCATTACTATTAACCTTTTAAAAGATGGAAAGGTTTATAGAACCACAACAACAAATGCAGATAAAGAATGGAAATATTCATTTGATAAAGTGCCTATTTATAATGCAGATGAAACAAGATGTATTTATTCTGTAGAAGAAATTCCTATTGAAAAATATACAACTCAATATACAAATGGAAACGGAACTGATAACAGAAATGGTTTGGCGATTAAATTTAATAGCCAATGTAGAACAGAAAGCGCAAACTATGACTATGTTGAAATATATTACAAGCAAGACGGACAGACTTTTAAATTAGGTAAATGGGGAGGAACAGCGCTTGCAGGTAAAACTGTGAATGTTCCTACAAAAGATTTTTACCTTTATTGGAGAACAGATGGTTCACAATGTTCTTATTATGGCTTTAGTATTGATTCCATAGAATCGGCAGAAGTTAGTGCAACTGGAACTGTGGCAACATTACCTAATTATACAGCAACAGAACTAACAGGAACAGATTATCCAGAATCACCTAATCATGGCAATTATGGAAACAATGTAAATATGTTATGGCATTATACAGGAACCTTATCCTCTGATGTGCCAGCAGAAGGATTATTCAATATAGTTAATACTTATGAGGGAGTAGATTCTGTTAATCTTAGTTTTGTAAAAGCCATTAACGGAACAGATAAAGCATTTGAAAAGCTGCAGCTTGATAAAGATGCTACTTATAAGTTCCAAGTATTCATGAAAAATATAGAAACAGGGGATATTATTTCTGTTCAAATAGATAATAAAAACACTGTTACTGTTAGAGAAGTTCCTATTGGGACATATGTAATTACAGAAAAAGATGATATGTATTTTGACTTTGTGTCTATGGAGACTCTTAATTCTGTAGAAGGAATAACTTTTGAAAAGGTGGATTCTGATTATATTTTAACCATAACAGAAAATGTCTCCGAAGAAGAAACGCTACAAATCAAAGTCAACAACAAAATAGAGTCAGATAGACCATACGAAGATAAAAAAGAGAGGGTAAATCTTTTCGATTGGACTTCTGATGAAAATAGCGAAGAAGCAAGTCTGTTATCAAGAATTGCAAACTTCTTCAAAAACTAATTAAAATAAGCCGTAGGCGTAAAAACCTATGGCTTATTTTTTTGAATCAAAATTCGTTTGTATAAGACTTTTAGAAATCCTTCCACATTATCGGCGGTGTAATAAGCTCCATCTGCTGGCGGTTCGGTGAGCAAAAGCACAGCAGAAGTATTTGTGCTGCTACCGCCTTTATGAGTTCCAGTCATACGGATAGGGTTGATATATTTTTTTGTAGGAACAGCCTCAAACGCATCCGATCCAGTTGTTATTCCTAAGATTTTGAATTGTCTTGGGTTATATTTGGCGATAAAGGTAACAGGAACGCCCATGACACCATCATAATCGGAGGGGATGTCGGAGAGCTTATTGACGTTGATTGCATCATAATTATCATAGCGGGGATATTTTTCAGAAGAATATTGAGCTGTTAGAGCTAAGTTGGGAAATTCTCTTTCTGTAGGAATGTTGGTAAACCATGCAATATTTCCAATAGTAGCATATTTATGACCATCCGAATCAACACAAGTTACGCCTATATCATAATCATCAGGGATTTTAAAGCGTTGGTGTGGATTGTTGGAACTGATCCAGATCTGGCGGCTCTTTATAAGCGGAAATACATCTTTGTAGCCGACAGCGTTAAGACTTCCAATTATTGCAAACTTTTTTTCATATTTGATGAGTTGTGCAACGTATTCTCTGAACAGAGAGAACGGAGGATTGGTTATTACTATATCCGTCTCTTTCAAAATGTTGATACATTCATCACTTCTGAAATCTCCATCACCAGTAAGGGGAGTTTTCGTTGGTTCATTGTCTCCAGAGCTTAATACATACTTATATGTAGGCTTTCCAGAATCGTAGTAGGTGGCTATTAGTTTCCTGATTCCAAATTCCTCAAAATGTATCTTGAAGTATTTCCAGAAATTAGAAAACTCTGGATTATCACAGTTACAATAAATGACGTTTCCTCTAAAGTGTTCCTTGTAGTGTTGAAGCTCCGTCTCTATGTCTGGGAGTAATGTGTAAAATTCGTCATTTTTCCTCTTTTTTGAATCATTCAAATTTTTGTTCTTTACCATAAATATTAAATTCCTTTCTTTGTTTGGTTTTAGACACAAAAAAAGAGCATTGAGAAGTAGCTCGTAAGCTGATCTCAATGCTCTGCATTGGTATTATTTATTTTTTGTGTCAATTGGATTGTATAATTTTTGGAGGTCTTAAGTCAATGGATCGGCAAACAGCATTATTGAAGGGGAAAAATCCTGAAATACAAAGGAGAATATATGAAAAAGTGGTTGTTATTATTAAATAAATAATATATAATTGAGTAAAATTATAGGGATTTAATTATTAAAATATTTATAATAAGGTGGTGAGACATTGGGGAAAGAAGATATGGAATTGTTTTTAAATGACAATTTCAAGGTGCTTGATTTACTATATAATAATCAAGTAAAGATAAATAAAGCCTATATCTGCCCAATGACACAGCAGGAGATCGGAGAGGGTTTGGGGTTCAGCTTAATGAAAGTAAATGCCATAATGCTGACCTTGCGCCAAGAGGGGTACATAGATCGATATAAAAATAGTCGGGGGCGATATGTTTTAACAACAAAAGCAAAGAAACTGCTTACTATGTTGGAAGCAAATAAAGGACGATAAATAGAGAACGTGTTATTTTTGGGAGGAAATTTTTATGGTATTCAATGAAGATTCAAGAGTTAAGATTCCAGCTACACTTCATTTTCGGCGGTTAGGATATACCTATCAGACTAAGAAGAATCAGAATATTCAGCGGCATAACAATATTTTTGTAGATGTCTTTAAGGGTGCTATCCGAGAGATTAATGGGAAAGACTATTCGGATGAGCAGCTTGACGATGCAATAAAAGAAATTGAGAATTTGACGGAAAATAAAAGAGATAAGGGAAAAGGATTCTATGAGCGTCTCAAGGCTTATAGAGATATGATGCTGGTTAATTTGGATGAGCCAGACAAAAATGATTTTAGAGTTGTTACAGAGCTGCCATATATAGGTGAAAGAGATGTGAGATTTCGCCCTGATATTACAGTGCTTATTAATGGTATTCCGATGGCTTTTATTGAAGCAAAGAAGCCAAACAATAAGGATGGCATTCAGGCAGAATTTAGAAGAATGAGAGAAGAACGTATATGTAAGGATGAATTGATTCCATTTTTCAATCAGCTTCAGCTATTAGGGTTTACGAATAATCAAGTATATAATGACCAAGCCAGAACTCAAAGACAAGGGAGCTTTTACACAACGCCAGATGGTAAAGATGAACCAAAGTATAATCATTTCAGAGAAGAACAAGAGTTGCCCATAAGTGAATATGTTTCAGATAGTGATGTCGATGATGTTTTATCGGACAATAATATCATGTCAATAAAAGATGACTTGGAATTTAGAGAGAATCTAAAGCCAGATACACCTGCGAATAAGTTTATTACATCGTTATTCTCTAAGGAAAGATTTATCTTTTATTTGAAATATGGAATTGTATATGTTGATAGTCCTGTAGATGGATTTCATAAGCATATTATTAGGTATCCGCAGTATTTTGGGTTGCAGGCATTGAGAAATAAATTGGATAGAGGAATGAAGAAGGGAGTTTTGTGGCATACACAAGGCTCTGGAAAGACTGCATTTTCTTATTTTGCTACGAATATGCTGCGTGACTATTATCAGGAGAAGGATATAATCACGAAGTTCTATTTTGTTGTGGACAGACTGGACTTGCTTAGACAGGCAACGGCAGAGTTTTCAGCCAGAGGAATGACAATAGCAGTTATTGATTCTAAGGAAGATTTTATAGAGAATATGCAGTCGCAGGTCATAATAAATGATAGTAGCTCTCAACGAGGAAAGTATCAGGAGACAATGAATGTTGTTAATATTCAAAAGTTTTCAGACAAATCAGTGGTAATTCCTGATCCTGATACTGACGTACAAAGAATTTATTTTTTAGATGAAGTACATCGTGGATATAAGCCGAAAGGAACATTCCTGGGCAATCTTTTAGGAGCAGATCCCAATGGGATTTTTATTGGTTTGACAGGTACGCCGATTCTTGATTCTGATTTTGGAGACGAAGAAGATGGCTCCGACAAAAAAGTTAAACACACTGGAGTTAAGAGAAATTTTAAGACAACAGATATTTTCCATGAGTATATTCACAAATATTATTATAACAAGAGTATTGCAGATGGATATACGCTGAAAATCAAGAAAGAAAATATAGATACAAAGTTTAGAAACGATATTCGTGCAATGGTAGGTATACCTGAAGGACAGGCTATTCCAGCGAAAACGTGGGAAGATGTAACTAAATCAGAGGAATATGTCGAACAGTTATGCCGTTATGTTATAGATGATTTTTCTGTATTTGAAGAAGTCCAAAACGATGACTCAATGGGATTTATGATAGTTGCTTCTTCATCTGAACAGGCAAGATCTATGCAGGAATGGTTTGAGAATAATAGCAATATTAGTACAGCATTAGTCTTACACGATACAGAGGAAAATAAAGAGAAACAAGAATATTTTAGGGGCAAGAAAGATAACGTTACAGGAAAGACAGTTATTAAGTATAAAGGCGTTATTGTATATAATATGCTGCTAACTGGTTTTGATGCACCCAGACTGAAAAGGCTTTATCTTTTAAGGACAATCAAGGAGCATAATCTTCTTCAGACACTTGCTAGAGTAAATAGACCATATAGAAAAATGCAGTATGGCTATGTAGTTGATTTTGTAGATATAACAGAAGAATACGAAGAAACTAATAGGCGTTATTTGGAAGAGCTGCGCTCCGATCTGGAGGATGAGGACGGGAGATCAGATGTTGAGGATATGTTTGTGGATGTTCCAGCAGTAAAGAAGAAAGTTGCTGATTTGGAAAATACACTATTTATATACATGGGCAACATTGAGAATAATCTGGAATCTTTCAGAAAGCAAATAGAGCCTCTGGATGAGGAAACAGTAAGAAGCATAAACAGAGCTTTGATGGAATACAGAGAGTGTTATAACGAACTCAGAATGTCGCATGAGGACGTGAGCAATATTCCTATTGATAGAATTATAAAAGCACAACATGAGACAGCACATAGAATATCTTTGATTATTGCGGAGAAGCTATTAAATTCAGATGATCCAGATGATAACGATTATGATTTTACAAATTTGATTGTAGAGTTTTTAAAGAGTGGTGAGATTGATTTAGAGTTTACTAGCGAACAGGATATTATGGAGCTGATTTCTAAATTCAATAATGCACGTTCTTCCAATACAGATAAGAAAGATCCTGTGTATATGGATATTTACAGTCGCTACAAACAGTTAATCAGGTCATTTAAGAAAGATGGAGATACGACTGAAAAAGTAAAGGCATTTATGGGGAACTTAGATGCTTTGACAAAAGAAATGCGTGTTCTAAATGAAAATAATAATAGTCTGACCAACAGATATAAAGGTAGTGAAGAATATATGCGGATTCATAAAAGGCTTCTGGAGAGCTATTCCGCTAATCTAAATGATATGACTACATTTAAGTTGATGCAGGATATTATTGCTGCCATTGATGATTTGTTAGGGCATATGGGTAGACCAACAAAAAATGTTGTTATTAGAGAGCTACTCAGACCAGTAAGAAACGCTTTGAGAAAACAAGGATTTGCTGATACTTCCAGACGGCAGGTAGAGAATGTTATTAATGTTTTCATTGATGACAAATTTAGCAAATAATGAATGGAGACAACAAACTCATGGGATATGAAGAATACTTAGATAAAGTAAAACAGATGATTGATGACTTAAAAGCCATGACTGCAGATTTAGGTCTTGCGAATACGGGTGACGAGTATAAGATTATTTCAGAATTATTTACATACAAATTCTTGAATGATAAGCTCCTTTATAATTTTGAACATCGGGAAGATATAGAGGATTCCTTTGATGACTTTATTGATTTTGCCGATTCAAATACAGCCAGAATAAAAGAAGAATATCTTTTGCTGAATTTGTTTCAAAAGCAGAATGATAAGAAATTTCACAAAACTTTTGATAAGGCATTGGAAGCAATTAGTGAGTTGAATAAGGATGTTTATTCTATTGAAACATCTACAGGAACAAAAAAGCCACTGTTTGAGCCTTTGTCTGTATATCTTAGAGATCCTGACAAGGAAGTGGAGCTTGCGAAGAGAGCGATTAATATTCTTTGCAAGTATCAGTTTGGCGGAGAAATATTTGAACAAGGGTGGGATTATTTTTCATCAATATTTGAGTATTTGATTAAGGATTACAATAAGGATTCTGGAAAGTATGCAGAGTATTATACACCAGCTTTTGCAGGAGCTATTATGGCAGATATTTTGTATAATGATACTCCTGTGGATCAAGTGGAAATATATGATCCAGCGGCAGGCTCAGGAACTTTACTCTTATCAATGGCAACTAAGGTGGGTGCAAAGAATTGTACTATTTATAGCCAAGATCGTTCACAGAAGTCTACACAGTTTTTGCGGATTAATCTGATATTGAATAATTTGGCGCAATCTTTGGAATATGTCATTGAGGGGAATACAATGACTAATCCAATGCATCTGAATGGCGATAAGTTAAAACAGTTTGACTTTATTGTTTCTAATCCTCCGTTTACTGTGGATTTTTCGGCAGATGTTGAAACAATGAAGTCAGATAAATATGGGAGATTTTTCGCAGGGATTCCGAATGTGCCTAAAGACAAGAAGAAAATGCCTATTTATTTAATGTTTCTACAACATATATTAATGTCTTTAAAAAATGATGGAAAGGCTGCCATAGTGGTGCCAGCAGGTTTTTTGACTGCTACTAATCGTTCTTCTAAAATTGCTTATGCAATTAGAAAAGAAATTATAGATAATAATTGGCTTAAAGGTGTTATTTCTATGCCGTCTAATATTTTTGCTACAACAGGAACAAGTGTGGCATTGATCTTTATAGATAAGAGTAGATTAGAGGATGCCGAAGTTATTTTGATGGATGCCTCTAAATTAGGTGAAAAAATCAGTTTAGAAGATGGACAAAGAACAATCCTTTCAAATTATGATACGAAAAAAATAATTGATACTTTTAAAGATGGAAAAGCCATAGAGGATTTTTCTGTAATAGTAAATAATTCAGATATTGAGCAAAATAGCTATTCGTTTTCAGCGGGACAATATTTTGATGTAAAAATGATGTATGAAGAACTAACAGCAAATGAATTTGATGAAGCGATTGCAAACCATTTAAATGTGCTTGAAGAAATGTTTTTGTCTGGTGTAAAACTTCAAAAAGAAATAATAAAACAAGTTAAGAGGATAGAGCATAATGCAAATGATTAGTACTACACTTGGAGAAATTGCAGATATTATTACAGGCCCATTTGGAAGTCAGCTTCATATGAGTGATTATGTAGATGAGGGAATTGCTGTTATTATGCCACAAAATATTGGGGATAGGATAATCTTAGAAGATAAGATAGCAAGAATCAGTAAAAGTGATTATAAAAGATTAAAAAAATATCAGACACAGAAAGAGGATATTGTATATAGTAGACGTGGAGATGTGGAGAAACATGCGTTTATCAATGGTGACAAACCATATTTGTGTGGGACAGGATGTTTAAGGGTTCGAGCAAATAAAGAAAAAGTTTATCCAAGATACCTTTCATTATTTTTGAGTAGACCTGAAACAAAACGGTGGTTATCTCAGCATGCTATTGGCTCTAATATGATGAATATAAATACGAGTATTCTTGGAAATGTACCTGTCTTTTTACCAGATAGAGATATTCAAATAGAAATTGCAGAATCATTACAAGGCTTTGACGATAAAATTCAACTTAATATAAAAATGATGAAGGAAATGGAAGAAGTAGCAAAATTGATTTATAGTTATTGGTTTTTGCAATTTGAATTTCCTGATAAAGATGGAAAGCCTTATAAATCTTCTGGTGGAAAAATGGTTTGGAATGATGAACTAAAGAGCGAGATTCCAGAGGGGTGGAGATGTGATGCACTTAAAAAGTACATAAAGCTTACTAAAGGTATATCCTATACGAGTAAAAATATTAAATCAGGAAAAGGAGTGCCTATGATAAATTTAGCTTCAATAGATACTAATCGTAATTACAAACCTGATAAATTGAAATTTTATGATGGAGAGTATAACGAAGCGAAAGAAGCTTATCCAGAGGAAATGTTAATAGCTTGTACGGATTTGACGAGAAATGCTTATATTGTTGGTTCGCCTATCTTGGTGCCTAATATTGAAAAGAAGTATCTTTATTCTATGGATTTAGTAAAACTTAATCCACTAACAGATGAATTAGATCCAATGTATCTTTATATGACATTGCGAACAGAAACTTATCACAATTATATAAAGGGATTTGCAACGGGTACAAACGTATTGCATTTAAACACAGATGGAATAGAGGGATTTAAAGTATGTTTCCCATGTAAAAAATTACAAAGAAAATTTTCTTTGCTAATAAAAGAAATTCATAAAACAAAGTCCAAACTTATAAAAGAGAATCGAGAGCTTATTGCATTTAGAGATTTTCTCTTACCGCTATTAATGAATGGACAGGTGGGATTTAAGAAGTAATTAAATGGGAAATTATGGCGATGGCAAACAGGTATATATCAGAAAATTGAGTGAAGAAGATTATTCAGTATATAGAGAAGTCAATTATTCACGCTCTTTATTCCAGAATGTATTTGGAAAATGGCAAATGCCGAAGATATTCTTGTGTGTACCATTATTGAAAAGACTGGCAAGGAAATATGTGGGTTTTGTCAGTTGGATAAGATAGATACGCCTACTCCCTATATAGGTATTGATATGAGGGATGGCTATATGGGCAAAGGGTATGCACAAGAAGCTGTAAGGCTCTTGATAGACTATGCCAGTAAGCATTATGGTGTGGATTATTTTATTTGGAAAGCCGACAAAGATAACTATGCAAGCCGACACATAGCTGAGAAGTTAGGCGGTCAGCTTATAGCAGAAAAAACAGCACTTCCGCAGAGTGTGATTGATTTTGGAAAGGCAAATGGTACATTGACGGATGACGATATTAGATATGTTTGCGTTTATAGAATCGAAAAGAGTTGTGCTATATGAAAAAATATGGTGAAGGGAAACAAGTATATATTAGGAAATTGACTGAGGGAGATTATCCTATATACAGAGAAATAACCTATGCCTATTTAGCTATGTGTTGCTCGACTGAATTTTAGTAAATATGTCAAAGTGAAAGAGGGAAATGCGTTACAGCAATGTTGAATTTATATATTAATTATCATTTTGGAGGAAAAGATGGATATAGATAAAATGGGTGGTGCAAAGATATATGCGAAATATTTAGCGCATATGAGACAGAGTTATTTATTAACGCCATTTTCAAACAAACATAAATTAGCTTCAGACTATTATTCAGTAGATGGAGTTGCAAACTGGGGACACAATATTTTTCATTACTGCCGAAAAAATATATTGGAAGATATTATAAATAGTAAGCGATTGCGATTTAGTGATGTTCGTTTTTTGAATGATACGACAGAATTTAAAGAAGCAGTCAGAATGTTAAGAATAGCTGTTGAAAGAAAAAAATCTTCTATGGACAAAGAGCTATATGATATTTTAACTGATAAGGATGTACTTAGAGAAATAGAAAGTTATTTTCAGCGCTATCCTTTTAATCCACCAATAAATAAAAACAGAGGGATTGATAGTGTAAAGCCAGTTTGTAATATATATACCTGCTCATTTTCA
Source organism: uncultured Lachnospiraceae bacterium (assembly GCA_910579225.1). GTDB lineage: Bacteria > Bacillota > Clostridia > Lachnospirales > Lachnospiraceae > Hominiventricola. The sequence goes on from CAJTTI010000003.1 coordinate 184,348, forward strand.
ATGGATGGCGATTTGCGCCCTATGTGGAATTATTATGTACAGGAAAAGGATGGAGTGTCTATTAATTTTACAGAGTTAAAAGATCATATGAAAACCACAGAAAAAGTTAAAATTGTTTGGGAAAAGGCCTGGTATACTGATGAGGATAAGAGCCAATGTGTTGAAGCACTCTTAGAAGATGTAATAATATTATTTTCGGAAATTCCAGACAAAAAATGTAGAAAAGAAATGGTTCAGGATGTGTTGGTTAATGTTATAAATAATATGCGTATTTTTATAAAACATAAAGACTTTAAAACAGAAGAAGAATATAGGGCAGCATTAATAGTGCCAGAAGAAATTATAAATAATAATGAATTACCAGTGGGTTATAGACAAGGTACTTTTAAGCGAAAAAATACTGTTATTCCTTGTATTGATATTCCATTTGATTTAGAAAGTATCACTAATATTATAATAAATCCTGATGGAGATTTTGATTCGATAAAGACAGATTTGAGGGATTGGCTACAAAAGCAAAACTTGGGTCATATAAAGATTTGGAAATCGAATATACCTATGAGGAAGTATTAAAACTAATAATAGAGTATAGCTCTACCTTTTGAGGTGGGACTACAGTAGCTTAGGGAGTGAACTGAATGACGAGTAAAAAATCAACAGTTATTATTTCCGCTATTTTAACGATTGTTGGAATAATAATGTTTACAATCTTGCAATTTAATTTATATAAATATGTGAATCTGATTGTGAATGGTGTAGTGGATTTTTATTTGAAATATTCTCATGAATTGCAGATATGGGCGTCAAATAATAGTGAGTTGTTATCTCAATGGGATGGATATGGAAAGACTATTTCCAGTGGCTTATTTACAAGCGCATTTGTTACCTTTTTAATTGCTAGAGGGGATTATCTTTATGAACGGCGAAAATCCCTTGAAAATATGTATCTTGAATCTGAGGAATTACAGAGAGCATTTATGAAAATAAAATACATATTTCCAGATGAGCCTGAAAAGTTAGTACGTGATTTGCTTGGTGAAATAGACGGTAATGAGTGTTCTGAAAAAACTAATCAATACTTTCGAGAACAATTTAAAAATATAGAAGATCCTAAAGAAGCGAAAGAAATGTATGATGCTTATTGTTTGCCGATTTCGCATAAAGCAGAAATAAAATTCAAGGAATATCTTTGGGAACATACAGAAGATAATTTAAAAAAGATTTTTACTGATTCTAAAGATAAAGAAGAATATCTGGATAAAGAATGTAAAAAGAAAATTGAGAAATACGCTCAAGAATTAGATGATGTGATGAAATCATATATCGCTTTTAAAGATATTAGAACAAAAGAAATTACTGCTGCGTATGGCAATTTGGATTTTGTTTTTGCTAATAAATCGATTAGACAACATATTTTTAAAAATCTTTATGAAAAACAGACCAAACAAGTAAATAAAATCAAAAAGAGAATTTATTATTTTGAATCACACTTTGAAGGTAATGGAGTTAATAAAGCAATGTTATTTGACTGGGTGTGGGAGTTACAAAGTTCTTTGGTAAGTGAAGATAAAAACGCATATTATCGACAGTACCAATATGATGTTGATTCTGAAATAGTTCAAGTGTTGGTTTATGCTTATGGAAAAGTTAATCCAGAAGAGATTCCAAAGAAAGAGCATTATCTTATTACTACAAAGCCTGATTGGTTTAAAAGAATGATGCAAGAGCAGGGTGAAAAGTAGTTCTCTTAAATATTGAAAAATGGGGTAGAATGTAATGTGACTATACAATATGCGATAATGAAATAACGAAAATGTAACTATCCAGTATCTTTATCATGTGAAATGTATTACCAGAGGTAAAGAAGTTGAGAGAAATCTCAGCTTCTTTTTTTGAATCAACACAAAACACTTTTTATTAGTGTTTTACGTAAAAATAGTATATAGTGTTATTATAAAACAAATATAATACTATATATTGTAAAATCAGTCCCCAAAATCCACTCGTAAATTTTTTGAAAACTACAGATAAACAGATTCTGATTTGTTAGATATAATGGTCACATCAAAGGACAACAGCGCTGAACTCCTTAAAATATTAGAAAAGAAGGAGGAAAAACATATGCCAAATTGGATTACAAATAGAGTTACATTACATGGAGCAGATCAGAAAGAAATCAACGAGGTGATTGATTTTCTAAGAAGCAGGGATTCGGAGGTTGATTTTAACAATATTATTCCAATGCCGATAGAACTTAGAAACACAGAAGCAGGAAGTAGAGCAGATGATGCGTGGGCATATTACCATGCAAGGGAGCTTGGAAATTTTGCAAAGATAGATAAGATGCTCAGATATGCGTGGGTGAAAAGAGAAGGCATTAAAACAAGGGGTGAATTGCTTGACCACCTTTTAGGAGAAATGCCAGATATTTATCAGTACGGCAAGGAGTTGCATAGATTGGATGCGCTTTATGGATGCCATGACTGGTATGAGTGGTCTTTAGAATATTGGGGCGTAAAATGGAACGCTTGTGACGCAAGGCGAGAGGGGAATATCCTTATCTATGAAACACCCTGGGATGGAGTGCCATATCTGATGCTTATGGTGTCAGAAAAGTTTCCAGAAGTGACGATGGACTATGAATTTGCGGATGAGAACTTTGGATATAACACTGCAAGATATACATTCGTAGGCGGTGAGGTTGTAGCAGAGTATGAGCCGACAGACAATACTATAGAATCAAGGCAGTTATCAAAATCCATTTTAGGGTGGGAGCCTGGGGAAGAATTTGATGATGAAACTGACGAAGTGGCGTAATTGAAAGGGGGATATTGACATGACAGTTAAAGAATTTATTAAAGAAGCGATAGCTATTTATAATGCGTATGATTTATTGCAGTTTTTGACTGAAAAAGACTTTTCAGTGATTGATGCAGATTTTCCAATAGAAAGCCACTTGGCAGCACTGCTTGAGTATCGTGGTTATGATGAGGAAATGAATGGTATAGATGACTATTATATAGAGTTGCATTTTAACTACTGCCTTGATACAGAAAGCGATGATTACGAGGATGTGGTAGAGGAAATAACGGGCTATTGCTTATCTGAGGATTGGGATGAACTGCTTGAATATGGCGAAGATTTTTATATCTGGATTCAGAATGAGGAAACGGATGAAGAATATGTGACTGAGGGTGTAACGCTTTAGAAAGAAAGGAGATAACGGATGAATATAAAAGGAATGAAGAATATATTAAGGGAAGTTGATAAGGAGCTAATGGTTCTGCTTTACGATACAGACGGCGAAGATTTATTCAGAAAACCGCTGGAAGAACTCATGGAGGATACTACTTTTGACCAGTATCACTGTAAACAGATGACGTGTGTCCTTAACTATGATAGTGATGCAGGATACAAGGCTTCAGAGGAAATAAAGGAAAAATTTCTGATTAGTATTGGTGTGAATAGTAAAGTAGATTCCTCAGATAAACTGACTATAGGAGATTTTGAGGATGGTTTTTGGGATTGTGATGGCATGGCATATAGCAACTTGATGCATAAAAGCCTTGTTTTTGATATAGAACATTTTGATGATTATGACAAAGAAGCACAAAAGGAAATAAGGCGCATGGTGAAAAAGTATGCGAAATTCCAGCTTGATTATATTGAATTGTTTTTTGATGAAGATGAAGTGTTTGAAATGTATGAGGATGATCCAGAATCAGTCTATGATGAAATAGAGTATGGAAATATTCTGGCAGTGGATATGTTTCCAATTCTTCCAGAGGGAATGTGGCTCTTTGGATAAAATTTCGGCAGAATGAATTTTATTTCTTCTAAGTGACTACTTAGCTGTTTGAAGCATTTAAAAATGATTGTACAGAATTTTTACAATTCTATACATATAAATGAACACTCTTTTGCTTACGGAGTGGGTACTGTGTACATATAAAAAAGTAAGCAAAAACTTTTCTCTTAATGTTTTTAGTTTGGGAAGGGATTCTGGAGTAACATCTGGAATCCCTTTTCGGTGTTAAAGGGCAAGAGTAGAAATGAACTCCTTTAAAAAGCGTATATGATTCTCTGATGGTGGCTACTCCCCCAACCCCCAGTGTACTCGCTACATATGAATACCTAAAAAGCAGGTATTCATATGTAGCGAGTTTAAAGGTTGACTATCCGAGAGGATTCTGGCAAGCTATAAAATCATAATAAAAAAACTACTGGATTTATGTATCCAGCAGTTTTTTATCTATGCTCCTTCAATGACTTCTTCGCAGCAATAACAATATCTTTGATAATTTGCCTTTCAGCCAGACTGCATCCTTCTAATAGACTTGATATATCCTGCTCAATATAGAGATTGGCTACAGAATAAAGGCTATCACAGGCAAGTTGATCCAGCGTTGTATTCAGGGCATTTGCAATCCTAACGAGTGAGGAAAGGCTTACTTGTGTAGTTGCTCTTTCGATATGGCTGATATTACTGGTATTCACGCCTACAATTTCTCCCAGTTTTTCTTGCGTCAAGTGCTGTTTCAGACGCTGCTCCTTAATCCGTTTTCCTAATTTCTTATAATCAAGCTCCACAGGTATCCCCCTTTCCTATTTTTTTAAAACTGTATTGTTATTGTATGGCATATTGTGATATTATATAATAATGTATTTGTCATAATGTGACATATAGTATAAAAAGGAGAGAGAAATGAACGAGTTGATTGAAAAGTTAATATCTATGGGCATGGGGCGGCTCATGGACGAAAGCAGAGATGAGATGGCGATGGCAGACAAGACATACAAAGCAGATCGTGAAGCTGAGAATGAATTAGAACAGCGATATGAAAGCCTTGATTTGACCAGAGAACAGCGAATAATTATCAATGATTACATTGCATGTACATCTACAGTTAATCATCGTTATTCAGATATTGCTTATATGTGTGGTATCAAGAATACTGTAGAGATGCTTGTTTCTTTGGGATTGATAAAGGGGATAGGCGAAAAAAATTAAAGCTGCTGGATAAAATTCGCCATCCAACAGCCTTAATCGTGGAACCTGACAATCTCATTTGGCGTACACTCTGCTATCGTACATAGAAGGAGCATAAGGATGGGGACTATTGAAAAGCTGACAGACAGGCAAAAAAGAAGGCTGGGCGAATTTGTCAGGGAAGCGATCTACTTGACTGAGGAAGAAAATGCTGCCATTGAGCATCAGATACCTATGACGCAGGAGCTTTTTGAACAATGCGTAGGGCATTGTGTGGAGATTGGTGCATATTTTCGGCTGACTTGCCTTTTGAACGAGTTTTCGTATTTCGCAAATGAATATGTAAGGAAGATTGAGGAAGAAGTGGCGGACAGTGACATTGAAATCCATGAATCCACACCAGAAGAATTAGAAGCAGGCTGGCAGAGGTTTCGTGCAAAGGTAAAGGAAAGATATGGGAAGGATGCGGTATAGAAAAATAGGACTGCTTACAACTGGCAGTCCTTATCTGCGTTCTTTGAGTGTCTGTTTTACAGTTTGCAGGATTCGTAAAAGAAGCTCCTTTTCTTCAGCAGAGCATCCAACAAACAGATTTTGTATATCTTTGTCTAAGTGATGCTCCCTGACAGCGGGCAGACTGTCATAAAGCATTTCGTCTATGCCGACCTCAAGGACTGAGGACAATCGGAGCAGCGTTTCGAGGGAGGGAGAGTGCGTGCCATTCTCAAGATGACTAACAGAAGAAGTCTGTAAATCTATTTTTTCTGCCAATTCCATCTGCGATAAATGCTTTTTAAGCCGATATTTTTTTAGTTTTTCACCAAATCTGGTGGCATTAAATAATTTATCCATAAAATATGCCCCCTTCCTGAAATTAATTTTATGTTGCGTATTTCATTTTACGGCATAATATGCTAAGATTGAAATGCAGTATCAAGCATAGTATGCTCAATAATGAATATGGGCAAAAAAATAGATTTTTTGGGAATTTAAAAACCTTATCATCAGATTTTACGTCTAGGGGGCATAAAGGAGGTGATAAGGATGAATGATGAAGCGATTCGGGAGCTGTTTTGTGCTTTTGTGGAAGAAGGGAAACTTGATGAGGAAATAGCTGAACAGATATTACAGAAGATTTTGGAAATTTTGTTTGGCGAAAAAACAGAATCAGAGGATAGGTAAGAATAAGCAGACATAGCGACCAGGTGTGTATGCAGGATTTGAGGTGGTCAGGCATATGAGAAAGCACATTCATTTGATTGTTTATTTCGTATTGTTTTCAGCTTTTTTGACTTTGCTGGCAAAATGGAAAATATTGAATGCGGTTGACCTTTCTTTATCGGACAGGCTATATCAACAGCCTGCGGCAGTTGATGGGAATATCGTTATCATTAAAATAGATGAAAAAGCCTTAGATCGTTTTGGTTCTTATCAAGACTGGAACAGGGAAAAGGTTGCGGAAGCAATTAAAATACTGAATCAATCAGAGGACAAAAAGCCTGCTGTAATAGCGGTAGATATTCTCTATAGTTCAAAAACAGCCCCAAAAGCAGATGAAGCCTTAGTAGGCGCTATGGGAGATAACGTCGTGATGGCTTGCGCAGCAGCATTTGACTCAGGATTTGTGGAGGATGGCACAGGCTTTATACATAACAGTTTTCAGATCGTTTTTTATGAAGATCCTTTTGATGAGCTGAAATCTGTTTCAGAAGCAGGACATATCAATGCGATGAGGGATTCCGATGGCGTTCTCCGCCACCACCTCCTGTCCTTTGATTTAGCAGATGGAACATTAGTGCCATCAATGGCATTAAAAGTGGCTCTTAAATATAATGAAAATCTGGAGTTACCAGAGGTAAGCAACCACGGATTTTGGTATCTTCCATACAGTAAAAAGCCAAGTGATTTTGAAGCAATTTCTATTTTGGATGTATTGGATGGTAAGGTATCGGCAGATTATTTTGAAGGGAAAATAGTTTTGATTGGTCCGATGGCATCTGGTTTGCAGGACAGTTACATAACAGCAATCGACCATGCAGAAGAAATGTATGGGGTGGAATATCAGGCGAATGCGATTTCGGCATTGCTGGATGGTAATTTTAAAAAGAAGGTCAGCGACAATTTACAGCTTATTGTAATGTTCATCCTATTTTTTCTTGCCAGTATTGTATTTTATAGAATAAAGACTAAGTTTTCCTTTATTCCCTGGCTCCTGCTTGCTTTCGGATGGGTAGCAACGTGTAAATTTTTGTATGAGCAAGGGTTTATCTTACACGTTATATATGTTCCGTTAGGCGTAACCATTCTTTATATAGGAAGCGTAGCCGTCAATGCTGTCAGGGAGAACATGAAACGCAGACAGATTACAGATACATTCAAGCGGTACGTTGCGCCAGAGATCGTAAAAGAATTGATAGACAAAGAAGATGAAGCCCTAAAATTAGGTGGGAAATCATGTAATATAGCTGTCTTGTTTGTAGATATCAGGGGATTCACTACTATGAGTGAAAAACTCCAACCAGAAACAGTTGTAGAAATATTAAATCAGTATCTGACACTTATATCAGAATGTATTTTGAAATACAATGGGACGTTGGATAAGTATGTCGGAGACGCTGTTATGGCATTTTGGGGTGCGCCACTGCCGCAGGATGATTATGTTATGAACTCAGCGAAAGCAGCAATGGATATGGCTTCGGGGGCACGAGAATTATCCCTAAAACTTGAAAAGCAATATGGGCAGAAATTAGCATTTGGCATAGGGATAAATCTTGGAAAGGCTGTTGTCGGCAATATTGGCTCACCCAGAAGGATGGACTATACAGCGATTGGAGATACAGTAAATACAGCGGCAAGACTTGAAGCAAATGCGCCTGGGGAAACAATTTATATTTCAAAAACGGTAGCAGATTCCTTAAAAGAAAGAATCATCGCAACGCCGCTTGTTAACCCACCTAAGCTAAAAGGGAAAAAGGATGGCTTTGAGATATTGACACTGGATAAGATTTTGTGAGGTGAGCGTATCGTGAAGGATTGGGAGATTTCAGTATGGGGTGTGCGTGGCTCTGCGCCTGTCCCGTCAAAAGAATTTATGGAATATGGCGGAAATACTTCCTGCTTTTCAGTAAAGAAAGAAAATCATGTCATTATATTTGATATGGGGACAGGGCTTACGGCTCTTGGCAGGGAGCTTACAAAGCAAAAAAACGTGCGTTTTGATATTCTTCTCAGCCATTTGCATATCGATCACTTATTAGGATTATTTTCATTTCAGCCACTTTTTTGCTCTGAAACAGAAATACATTTATATGGGAGAATTGGCTTGGAAGAGGATATAAGAAAGCTGCTGTCTCCGCCTTGGTATCCTTTAGGAGTAGAGGATTTTTTTGCAAAAATTTATTTCCATGAAATAGAGCCAGAAAAGTGCTTCCATCTTGGCAAGTTTATAGTGTCTGCAATAAAGGGCAACCATCCAGACGGAAGCATTTTATACCGATTGGATGGTGATGGAAAGAGTTTTGTCTATGCGCTAGATTGTGAATGTGACAAAGAAACTTTTTTACGGCTTTCAAAATTTGCTTATGGAAGTGATTTGACGGTCTGGGATTCCTATTTCATAGAAGAAGATTTCAGAAAAGGATGGGGACATTCCACATGGAAACAAGGGATTGAAATTGCCCATGAAGCAGATATAGAGCATATATTGATGGCTCATTATAACAGTGAATATACAGATTCTTTTTTGTATGAACAGGAAAAAATTGCCTGTGAAGATAGAATCTGTATCTTTTCAAAGGAAGGAATGAGGTTAAGGATATGACTGAAGATGAAGTCAAAAAAATATTAAATGTAGGAGTGTTGCTTTCATCCGAAAGAAGCATAAATAAACTTTTGGAAAAGATCCTTATTTCTGTAATGGAGATTTCTAATTGTGACGCAGGAACGCTGTATCTCTTAGAAGAGGGGAAATTACATTTTGTCATTATGCGCAACAATACTATGAAAACCTATTCAGGCGGTGACGGCAGACGTCCAGACATTCCGCCAGTCGAGTTATCAAGGGAGAATGTATGCGCTTTGGCATTGATGGATGGAAGGACAATCAATATAGCTGATGTAAGAAATTGCAGTGAATATAATTTGTCAGGTTCAGTTAAATATGATTCTATGACAGGCTATTACACAAAATCAATGCTTACAGTACCCATGGAAAATCGTCAGGGCGAAAAGTTGGGAGTTTTACAACTTCTAAATGCCATGGATGCGGATGGGAACATCTGTCCATTCCCTGATGAGATGGCTCTTGTGTTACAGTCAGTCGCTTCACAGGCGGCAATTACAATCCAGAATGTCAGATATATTGATGAAATCAAAGAATTATTTCATTCTTTTGTGCGTGTGTTTGCCTCAGCTATTGATGAGCGCAGCCCCTATAATGGCAATCATACAAAGCATATGGCAGTTTATGGGGAGAAGTTTGTAGACTATCTAAACGCTAAGGCGCAGGAAGAAGGGAAGGAAATGCCTTTTGATTCCATCCATCGGGAAGAGCTTGTCATGAGCATTTGGCTTCATGATGTTGGGAAACTTGTGATTCCGCTTGAGATCATGGATAAACCAGCAAGGCTTTTGCCAGAACAGCACAGCGAGTTTTTACATAGAATGGAAGTCTTGCGGCTACTTGGTGAAATTGATTCATTGTCTGGAAAATGTGGAAATCTGGATGGCTTAATAGATGATATAAATAAAGCAGAGGAACTTGTGGAATCCATAAATGATGCAAAGCATTATGTTACGGATGAGGACATAAAAGCCCTGAAACAGCTTACAAAATGTACCTGCACAGATAAAAATGGCAAGGTAAGACATTGGCTTACAGAAGATGAATACAAAATGCTCTCCATCCGCAAAGGCACGTTGTCGGACGAAGAACGTAAAATCATGGAGTCACATGTCGTGCTGACTGATAAGCTGCTTTCCCAGATTCAGTTCAGCAAGGAATTATCCCATGTCAGGGAATGGGCTTCTGCCCACCATGAATATTTAAGTGGCGATGGGTATCCGAAACATTTGTCAGGTGCGGAGATTCCTATGGAAGTGTGCATACTTACTATTTTAGATATATTTGACGCATTAACGGCAGATGACAGACCATATAAGCCAGGGATGCCAATCGAAAGGGCATTGTCTGTATTAAAAGATATGGCAGAAAAAGAAGGAAAATTAGATAAGGCACTGACGGATTCATTTATAAAGAGCCGTTGTTGGAAAAAATAATCTGGACTGGAGAGGATAGCATGAAGAAGAAACTGTTTCGGGGATATCTGTTTTTATTATTGATATTAGTAATGCTACTTAGTTCGTCATGTGGCAGGAACAGGGCAACTACAATGAAACTGATAAAAACAGATGGGGAAGTTGGCGTGGAAAATGAAAAAGGAAAGTCTGTTGATCTGATTGAGAACCTTGGGTTATACAATGGCTATGGCATAGGCACACAGAAAAAAAGTTTTGCATGGATTGATCTTGATGATACAAAGCTAACCAAAATGGATGAAAAAAGCGATGTTGACATCAAAAAAGATGGCAAGAAATTAGAACTGGTCGTAAATTCTGGAGGGTTGTTTTTCAATGTAACAAAACCGCTGGAAGATGATGAAAGTATGGATATTCGCACTTCTACAACAATCTGTGGTATTCGTGGCACTTGTGGATGGGTAGAAGCTCATGGTGATACTACCTATGTCGGCTTGTTTGATGGGAAAGTGGAATGTACTGTTACAGCAGATGGAAAAGAAGAAACTGTTAGAGTAAATGCAAAAGAAATCCTTATTGTGAAAAAGGATGGCGATCATGTTACCTATGAAGTGAAGAAACTTACATATAAAGATGTGCCAGAATTTGTGCAGGTAGAAATAGCGGATGAGCCTTTTGCATTGGAAGACGAAACTCATACAGTAGATGATTTTCTTGGAGTATATTCCAGTACAGAGAATGAATATGGAGATGTAAGTGAGGCAGAGTTAGGGTTAGATGATGAAGGCGCATTGTATTTCAGACAAGGAAATGGCATATATCAATCTTATTCTTCCTATGAGGTAGATGGCAATATCATAACAGCAACTTATCAGGATGTAACAGGTACATATACAGATACATTTACTTTAAATGAGGATGGCAGTTTAACAACTGAATTTGGTGATGAAGATTTAAGACATTTGAATATGACTTTTGCTTTTGAAAGGGAAATATCAGAACAGGAAGAACAGGCAGAAGCATCGGATGAGATTAACAGGTTTCTTGGTACTTATACAAAAGATTTAGGGAGCTATAAAGAAGCATTGATTTTAACGGTTCAAGAAGATGGGCTGTTATATTGGAATGCAGGAAACAGCTATCATGGCGGATGGATGGGTGATCGCTATACAGAGTATTCTATCAATGGGGATGAGTTGAAAGCTACAAATGAAGGTGGAACAGATACGTTTATCTTAGATGCCGATGGCTCTATTACAGCAACATTTTCAGCTTTAGATTTTTATAATGGAGTCTATGAACGAAACGATGGATATGACGAAACAGAAGAATATCCAGGAGGATACCCCTAAATAATCTAAAGCACAAAACAGAGGAGAAAAGGAATGAGAAAAATCTTGACAATGGTTTATGGGCATTTTGGACGATTGCAACAAATAGACAAAACAGCGAGAGATGATTCTTCTTAAATAGTATTTAAAACCTATGCAAATGCCACAGCCTGATTTGTTAAGATAGAAGGCATATAAAAAAATGCTATCAAGAACAACAGGAAAATCCATACGGCAAATATTTGGTAAAAAGTCGAAAATTTGCGTATAAAAATTTTATGTTATACAATTAAAAAGTGAAACAATTTGATAAGGAGAAATACATATGAATAACGAATTATTACAAAAACTTATAAATGCAGACAGAATCTGTAAACAGGCAAATGTACACTATCAAGAAGCCGTTAAGCTGGAGCAACAGGATATGGAACAGCAGGCGAGTACAAAAAAATCAGCTAAAATAAAAGGAATTATCGCTGGTGTTGCTGCTTGGTTTGTTATTGGCTCGATTGGAAATGTATTGGTTTCTTTATTGGGAAATATTGCAATTTTTGTCATGATGGTAAATAGTATAAGCCAATTTGGTGGACTAGCTTTAGGAATTATCCTTGGATATAGCATATACAAAAAAGGACAAGGTGAATTTAAGGCTGAATCAGCTAAAAGACAAAAAGCTATAGAAAAAGAAAAAGCTGCCGCACAGCAGATTTTTGACAACAATGTAAATGATCTTGCTTTTCTTCCTGTTGATTATTGGTATCCTCTTGCCACAGAGTACCTTGTAAAAGTAGTCCAAGCAGATAGGGCAAATAGCTTAGCAGAAGCCTTGTCAATGTTTGACGAGCAGTTACACCGCTGGAAGATTGAAGAAGCAAACGCTGAGATTGTCGCACAGCAAAAGGCTCAGACAGCAAACTTAAACAGCATCAGAAAGAGCAGTAAAGTAAGCGCTATTGCTAATACAGCAAACGCTATTGTAAATATTTCAAGTAAACTATAATTTATCAAAAAACAAAGGAGAATGATATACATGAAAAAAATATTATTGATGCTTGCAGTAGGAATTGCAAGCGTAGGATTATTAACGGGCTGTGGCGGCGGGGCATCAATCAACTTAACAGATTATGCAACTGTAAATTTTGAAGGAGTAGATGGGAAAGGCACAGCAACTGTAAACTATGATCTGACGCAGCTTGAGAAAGATTTTGTGGGTGATGACGATGGAAACATTTCACAGGAAGAAGCACAGGAATTAGTGAATTTTGCGTCCTTTGAAATGTCAATCAAATGGGAGCTGGATAAACAAGAAGCCCTCTCAAATGGTGATAAAGTAAAACTCACTATTACATATAACGAGGATTCAGCAAAAGAACAGAAGATAAAGATTAAAGGCGACACAACAAAAGAATTTGAAGTGTCTGGACTGAAAGAGCCTATTACTTTAGATGCATTTGATCCAGAAATTTTTGATACGGATACTGGTGTCAAAATAAGTTATGAAGGCATATCCCCTATGGCAAGTATAGTTATTGAAAATGGATGTGGGGATGGACAGGCGCAGCGTTTTGTGGAGTATGTGCCTGATAAAACATATGAAATAAGCAATGGAGATACTATCACTATTACAGCAAGCCTTACTGAACAAGCTATTAAAGAAGGGTATGTGCTTAAAGAAGAACAGACACAAATTACAGTAGAAGGATTAGAAAGCTATGTATTAAATCTTTCAGAATTAAATGAAGGAGATAGAAACAATGTCGAAACAAAATTAAATGATTTATTCAAAGATACAACAAGCGACTGGATTAGCTTTCTTGTAGAAGATCAGGATATAAGCCTTTCGCCTGATTCTGGATGTTCTTATGGAGATATAAAGTTTCTGAATGAAGAATCTAAATTTTATAAAGACAGGCAGGCATTAGTCATTCCTTTTACGGTGGATATTAAAGATGCTAAATTTAATTGGTGGGGTACTGATTATTATGAAGAACCACTTGTAAAAAGCTTCAACGATGTAGCTGGATATTTTACAATTTATAATCTTAAAACTACTGCATCTGGAGAAGTTATTGATGACGAAATGACATCTGAAATAAGTGCACTCTATGCGAATAAAGAGGAGCTGGATAGAGAGATAAGGGAATCATTTGAGTAGGAAATCATTTCTTGTCAATAAAAATCTGATAATGTATATTTAGATGTGATGAAGCCATAGGACAGGTCTAAGAAATGACTTTTTCCTATGGCTTTTTGCTACATGAAATACATGATTGTATAAATCACACCTATGATAAAGCCAAGAATAAAGAAAAATAAAGGAAACAAGTATTTTTTTAATGATTGCCATAGCGAAGGCTTGGAAGCTGGTGAAGCAAGATTGCCTTGTGTTTCATGATTAGTGCTATCATGAACAGGCTTGCCAGAAATACCAATCGGCAAGCCCGTTGATGGATCTATTTTTCCTTTTTTGAGTTTTTCTTTCTTAGGTGGTCTGACAGGCTCCCTGCTATCAGGCGACCTGAGATCTTCACCTGTTATTGGGTCAAATGCCAGTTTAGATTGTTCAAAATATTCATAGACAGGCTTGGCGTTTGCGGTATCAAATCCTTGTAATCTTCTGCTTGCCCAAAGGTAAGCATCGTCATGGTGGTCTATGTATACTAAAAGCACAGTATTCCCCGATTGCGTGAATATTGCCCTGAAATCCTGAGTTACTCTGGCACTTTTAAAATCAAGTTTTGTATTGAGCTTTTCGACTTTCAGGCTGTCGCTTCTTAGGCTTCTTTGCATTAGTCTGATAGTTTCAAGTGATTTTTTCTGTATTTTCTTATCCAGTCTTGAAAATGCGTCTATATATGTATCGGAACAGACGATGTTCGTTGCCATGTATATCCTCCCTTTAATCTATGACGTTCATTAAAATATCTATCGTAATCTCTTCTTTAACTTTATCCGTAATGGTCAGCAGGTAAGCATCATCTTTTTTCTCTATAGTAACGCCATCAATAGGAGCAGCCAATTCAAAAGAAAAATATCTTGCAAATAGAGTATATGTACCCCAAATAATTCCTTTGATAGTATCTTCTCCAATGCCATTATAAAGTCTTTTGCCTTTAGATGTTGTTATGGAGTAAGATAGGAAGCCTCTATTCAAGCAGTTAGGAATAATATGTAATTTGATTTTTGGAATACTCTCTAAGTATTTTATTTTCTCTCGGCTGGTTCTGATTGCTCCTTTTAAACGATTGTTTTCTGTTTTAAGCAGTTGAAAAGAAATCATATAAGTTTCGTATAATTTTCTTTTTATTTCCTCGTATTGTAGGAGCATATCTTTGTGATGCATATGAGGATTGATGTCTAAATCAGTACGTTCCAGCGTATAAGAACTTATAGGAATGCGACTGGCTTTCTCTTCTGCCAGAGCTTTAGCTTCATTAAATAATTTCTTGGCTTTTTCATTATGATAGAGATAGCTTTTGCTTAGTCCAGAGAGTTCACAGACTCTGGGAGCAGTGATCAGTTCGTCATTATGTATCATATCCTCCAAGACAGTTTTTAAGGTGTTGTATTTTTCTTGAATGATCTTCTGTCTGGCTTCTAACATAGGAGAAGTATTTCTTTCGTGGTCTTTTGGCATGGGCGTTCCCTCTCTCTGTTCGTTGATATGTCTATTTTACATTAATTTTTAGATTGGGGAAAGATGTTTTCAGTCTATATGAGGCATGAATTTATTCTGGTGGAAATAGACTGGCAGAATGATTTAAGAAAGTGGGCTTGGAGGAGTGGTATTTTGGCTATTTAAAAAATGCCTTCATTCCTAGATATTTACTTACTTTATACAGAGTTCACAGGGTTTACCATATCTCTTTTTACAGCCATTTTGTACAGAATAAACAGAGTTTTATCACTAAAAAGTATTCCTTATATATCGTAGGTGAAGTCCGCGGGGCAGAAACCTTTGAGCTTCTCACCTGCCTGAATA